>JAFSAU010000005.1 GCA_017442155.1 Clostridia bacterium
CCGGGTGTATAAGGCTTGCAGCCAGCTCCGCATGACAGATGATCCGGTGACAGAAATTGCATACAGCTGCGGTTTCGGGGATTTGAGCTATTTTATCAAACAGTTTAAATCTACCTATGGTCTCTCCCCCGCCGCTTTTCGGAAAATACAGAAAAACATCCCGGATACTTGACAGTGCTCAGGAAAAATGATATACTGAATTTGAGGTGGAATGTAATGCTCTACTCCGTAGCCGATAAAAAAGATGACGTTTTATTTCTTTACAACCGCAGACTGCACGAAAAACCCATATCCATTCCGTTGCACTATCACGATTGGTATGAGTTTTTTATGCTCTTGTCCGGATCGGCTACATACACGGTGGACGGAAACCGGTATGCCCTGGAGCCGTTTGATCTGATTTTTACCAATAATCTGGAAGTCCATTTCCCTGAATATCACGACGGTACACAGGCCGAACGCATCTGTGTTTCCTTCACGCCGCAGTTTATTCCCTTTGTTATCACAGAAGAATATAACCCCTTCTCCGTTCTGGGACGACGGAAGTTGGGTACATCCAACAAGATTCCGGCAGAAATTATTAAAAAAGCCGGCGTGCATGAGGATTTAATTCAAATCGGCTCACTTTGCGAAACAGATACGCCGGCCTCACGAATGCAAATTCGTCTTGTTTTTGCCAATGCTCTTTTAAAAGTGGCAGACAATTTCGGTGCCGCCTCCGCTGCAGATTTTCATACGCACGCCCTTGTCTCTGAGGTTGTGAAATATATTGACTCCCACATTTCAGAGGACTTACGGCATAAAACGATTTGTGATGCATTTTATATCAGTGCCAATCACTTGCAGCATATTTTCCGGGAACAGACAGGCTACACATTAAGCGATTATATACGGCTGAAGCGTATTCTGCACGTCCAGTCCATGATTGCAGGAGGCGTTTCTGCAACAGAAGCGGCTGCCTCTGCAGGCTTCAAGGATTATACCACTTTTTATAGAAGCTTTAAGTCCGTTACCGGTACCACACCAAGAAAATTTTCAGCAGCGACGAATTTTTAATATTTATCGATAGAAAGCAAATCCCCAAAAGCATTTTTGCCTTTGGGGATTTATTTTTACTACGTATATTTTTAACCGACCACAAATCCATTGACAACCATGTGTGCAACGAGAATGTCCTCTTCGTTTGTGACGCGAACGCTATAGTGGCAAGTCCTGCCGCCGGCAGAAAGTTTTTGTGCACAAGCAGTCAGTTTTTTTCCTTTGCCTGGTTTTAAAAAGGACACGGAAGCGGACTGCGTAACCGTTTTCCTTCCCTCACAGTTCGCCGCAACAGCAAAAGCCAGGTCTGCAAGAGTGAAGATTGCGCCGCCCTGTACCGTACCGCCGGCATTAAAGTGGTTCGGCGTAATTTCTAAAGTGCAGATGCTTTCCTCCGCATCTGCCTTTTCGATACGGATACCCATTTGCATTGCAAACGTATCGTTTTCAAAATAATCTTTTACTTTTTCAAGCTCTGCCATTTTTCCTCCATGAAATCCAAAAAGCCGCCCACCGGGCGGCTTTTTCTCCCTTTAGTAAATAACACGGACACGAAGTACGCCGTCAATTTCCGCAAGCTTCCGGACAATATCATCCTGCACCTCTGCGGCAGTGTCTATAATTGTATATGCCCATTCACCCTTATTTTTATTCACCATATTTTCTACGTTTTTATCCTGCAGAAGACCCAGGAACTGGCTCAGCATATTCGGCACATTCTTATGCGCAACCGTAATACGCATTACACCTGCGCGGGCACACTCACAGTTCGGGAAATTCACAGAATTATGGATGTTTCCGTTTTCAAGAAAGTCTATAAGCTCTTTGGCCGCCATCACAGCGCAATTATCCTCGGACTCGGGTGTAGAAGCACCGAGATGCGGAATCGGAATTACATTTTTCATACTGAGCACTTCATCGCTGGGGAAGTCGGTAACATAGACAGCAATTTTTCCGTCTTCCAGTGCTGCACCCACTGCTGCATTATCCACAAGACCGCCACGTGCAAAGTTTAAGAGTCGAGCTCCGTCCTTCATATTGGCAATCATGGAAGCATTGATCATATTCTTTGTGCTGTCCAGAAGCGGTACATGAAGCGTAACATAATCGGCAACAGAAAGTGCCTCTTCAATGGTATTTACAACGTGAACGTGTCTGGACAGGCTAAGTGCCGCCTTAACGGAAAGATACGGGTCATATCCCACAACATCCATACCGAGCGCATATGCAGTATTTGCAACCATGGCACCGATTGCACCAAGGCCAATAACTGCAAGCTTCTTCCCTTCAATTTCGGGACCAACGTAGGACGACTTCCCCTTTTCCACCATTTTGGCAACCTCGGCTCCGTTTCCCTCGAGAGTTCTGGCCCATTGAATACCATCTACAACCTTACGGGAAGCAAGAAGAATACCGGTAATAACAAGCTCTTTTACGGCATTTGCATTGGCACCAGGCGTATTAAATACCACAATACCCTTTTCTGTGCACTTATCAACCGGAATGTTGTTGACGCCGGCACCGGCACGGCCGATAGCTTTCAGGTTTTCCGGCATTTCCATTTCATGCATGGAAAAGCTACGGAGAATAATGGCATCCGGGTTTTCAGTTTCGGCAGAAACAGTATAATTATCCGCACCGAAAAGCCCCAGGCCACAATCAGCAATTTTATTTAAAGGTTTAACTGTATACATTTTCTTCACCCTTCTTATTTGTTATTGGCTTCAAATTCCTTCATAAAAGCAACCAGTTTTTCTACGCCGGCCTTAGGCATAGCGTTATAGATGCTGGCACGCATACCGCCTACAGAGCGGTGGCCCTTCAGGTTTACGAGGCCTTCTGCCGCCGCAGCCTTTACGAAAGCTGCATCGAGATCTGCATCCCCCGTTACGAAGGTTGCGTTCATGAGAGAACGGTCCTCCGGTACAACAGCGGCTTTGAAAAGCGCACTCGAATCAAGGAAGTCGTACAAAATTGCCGCTTTTTCTTCATTGATTTTCTGCATGGCCGAAACGCCGCCCATGCGTTCTACCCATTCCATAACCAGCTTACACATGTAAATGCTGTATGTGGGCGGAGTGTTATACATAGAGCCGTTTTCAGCATGGATTTTATAAGTCAGCATTGTGGGAGTGCCGGCAATCGGCTCGCCGATAAGGTCCTCGCGGATGATAACCACCGTAAGACCAGCCGGGCCCATGTTCTTCTGCGCACCTGCATAGAGAAGTCCGAACTTTGTAACGTCGATTTCTTCCGACAGAATGATGGAAGAAACGTCTGCCACCAGCGGCACATCGCCCGTATCAGGAATATAGGTATAGCGTGTGCCGAAAATCGTATTGTTATATGTGATATGTACAAAATCAGCTTCCGGGTCAAAGTCCGCACGGGTCAGCTTCGGGATATAGGAGAAAGTCTTGTCAGCACTGGAAGCCACACGGTTTACCGTACCGAACTTTTCACATTCCTCTGCCGCTTTTTTTGCAAACTGACCGGTGATGATATAATCTGCCTTGCCGCTTTTTTTCAAAAGATTCATAGGCACCATTGCAAACTGGGTGGACGCACCGCCCTGCAGGAAAAGCACCTTGTAATTTTCCGGAATGTGCATCAGCTTTCTGAGAAGTTCTTCCGCACCTTCAATGATGGCTTCGTACGGCTTTGAGCGGTGGCTCATCTCCATTACGCTCATGCCGGCGTCGCCGTATGACAGCATTTCCTCCGCCGCCTGTCTGAGTGCTTCTTCAGGAAGCATGGACGGGCCTGCAGAAAAATTGTAGACTCTTTCTTTTGCCATTGTAACTACCTCCATAAAAACTTACATATTTAACATATTATATACCAAAAAAAGGCCCTTGTCAAGAAAAAAAGGCATAATCCGTAATTATGCCTGCGAAACACGATTCGTTTATCTCTTTTTATATACAACCAATTCCGGATTCGCACCGTCTTTTTCATATGTGCACACAAGCAGAAAATCCATATTTGCAACAATACCGAAGCATCTGTCCCCACCAAATTCACATGCAAGCTGATTGCCGAGATACGTTGTATTATCATCCAGAAGCTTTACTATTTTCCCATTTGGAAGTCTGTACGGAAGGTTAGCATAGCTCCCAACAAGCGCGTTAAGGCTTTCAACCTCAGGCATTCCCTCAATTTGCAAGCTGTTAATCTCGCCAATAAGCTGCCTTTTAAATGCATTAAACCTTTCTTCACCACCAATACTTTTATAGTTCTTCCAGTAATTAAGCTTTGGTAGTTTTTCCTTCATATGAGCCCGAATCTGTTCGGAAGAAAGGGTTTCATCTGCCATATGCTCTGCGCAGAAATCGATTAAATCATCCATACTGTTATAAGTATATTCCCCGTCGGAATAGCACCATTTACAATACTCCTCGTTAAAAACACCATCACTCTCCCTACTGATATTCGTGTCTTCAAGAGGCATACCGCAACACTGACAAATCAATTTTTGCGGAGAACCCAAAAGCGTATTGATAGAAACATCAAAAAATTTAGAGAGCAGTTTCAGGCTTTCTGTATTTGGAAGTGTCTCACCATTTTCCCAACGGGATACCGCCTGTCGGGTCACAAAAAGTTTTTCTGCAAGTTCATCTTGTGATAATCCCATTTTGTTTCTGAGTTCAAGTATAATATCTTTTGTTTTCATTAAATTTATCACCTCACAAATATTATACTGTAAAGAATCAAAACAAACAAGCAACTCGCTGTTGCTGTCAGAAACAAAGCTATTTTCCTTCCTCCAAATACGTACTGAGTGCCGCTCTCCCCGTTTCAGTTACCGGCTTTATCCACCGGCGGGATTTAAAATGCCGGATACAGAGAATTGCCTTGAGATAATCCTCACAAAGATAACTGCAGGCAAACACTGCCACAAAAGGAAGCTTCAGGACAAACGCCGCTATAAACGTCATGGGGACAGAAATGCCCCAGAGGCTAAACATCTCATACAGCATCCCTTTTTTTGTATCACCGCCTGCACGGAACACCCCGACAATTGCCACGTACGGTATGTTACGGACAGCAAGCTCAATTGCGTACACGAGAAGAATGCCCCGGGCCGCAGTCAATGTTTTATCCGAAATTGTTCCGCCCAAATTGAAAATGCCAATCAAGCTGTCCCTGCCAAGAAGCACGACCGCTCCAATCAAAAGCCCTGTTACCGGCACAATAATCATAAATCTTGCGGCATTTCGGATGCCATCGCGGATTCCACCGCGCCCGATGTCCTGTCCGACAATAACGCCTGCTGCATTTGTCATACCCACAAAGAAGGAAAAGGCTATGTTTTCAAACGTTCTGAGAATAGACACCGCGGCAGAATACTCATATCCCATGTTTGCAAAAATAGCGTTATACGCAACTGTCCCAAGCCCCCATAGTGTTTCGTTCATAATTACCGGAAAAGCCCGGCGGGCAAAATTCCTTACAAAATCCCGGTCAAAGCCAAAAAGAGCTTTCAGGGGCGCAAAGAAAATATCGTCCCTTGTAAAGGCCATCACCGACAAAATAATAACCGGACCTGACCATGCAGAAATCACTGTCGCAAAGGCTGCACCGCGAATACCGAGACACGGCAGACCAAAGGCACCGAAAATCAGTCCGTAATCCAGGAATGCATTCAGTACTGTTGTAAATATAGCAACAACCATGGGAAGCCGCACACGCTTTGTGGAACGAAGCACCATATTTATCAGCATGTTCATCATAATGGCCGGGTATGAAAACACGGCAATCCTGAGATACCGCACGCCCTGGTGAAGCACCGCCGGATCGCGGTTAAATACACTGATGACTGCGCGGGGGGCAAAAAAACCAACCACCATAAACAAAACTGCAAAAAAAAGGCCGGAAACCGAGGCCAGTCCGTAAGCATGGATAAACCCTTTTTTATTGCCCTCCCCAAAAAACTGCGCGAAGAATACGGACGCTCCGGAGCATATACCGAAAACTACCATGTTCAGGAGCCAGCTCCACTGTCCCGCCATTCCCACTGCGGCAAGGCTGACATCACCAAGCTGCCCTACCATAAGCGTATCCACCAACGTAAAGGAACTGGTCAGCAGATTCTGTACTGCAATCGGCACGGCCAGTGTCAGCAGCATCCGCCAGAACTGTTTATCGGAAAATAGTGTTTTGCGCACGGTGAGCCTCCTATCTTTTTGGAATCACAATCGTTTTATTATTCCTGGATTCCCGGTAAATCACGAATTTACTTCCTATACACTGTACCGGCTCCGCGCCCGTTCTCGCACAAATTTCTCCGCAAGCCTCCCTTACATCCATCATAGAATTCTCCAGCACCTTGATTTTTATCAGCTCCCGCGCTTCCAGAGCCAGGTCAATCATCCGCACCGTCGGCGTGTCGATACCGCCTTTTCCAATCTGAAATTTTGCGTCGATACCATTAGCAAGGCCGCGCAGGTATGCCCGTTGTTTTCCTGTCATTTTTTCTCTCCTTCTCTGTACACAAAGGACCGCTGCACTTTTTGCAGCGGACCCGAAATATTTATTCTTCTTCGCTGAAATCAAACAATGCGGCGGCAAAATCCGGTGCTGAGAAAGGCTGCAGATCCTCTACTTCCTCACCTACACCAATGAATTTCACCGGTACACCGAGGCGGGTACAGATGGCAATCACAATACCACCCTTCGCTGTACCGTCCAGCTTCGTAAGTACCAGACCCGTCAGCGGAACCGCCTTATCAAAAAGCTCTGCCTGGCTCACGGCATTCTGACCCGTCGTAGCATCCAACACAAGGAGGCTTTCGCGGGAGGAACCGGGCAGTTCTCTGTCTATCACCCGGTACATCTTTGCCAGTTCATCCATCAGATTCTTTTTATTATGAAGCCGTCCGGCCGTATCCACAATCAACACATCTGCGTTTCTTTTTTTTGCGGCATTGCAGGCATCATATACAACAGAAGCCGGGTCGGCACCTTCGCCGCCCTTTATGATAGAACAGCCCACTCGCTCTGCCCAGACCTCCAGCTGGGAAATAGCTGCCGCACGAAAGGTATCAGCCGCGGCGAGAAGCACTTCCTTCCCTTCCTTTTTCAGTCGGGCTGCTATTTTTCCTATTGTGGTTGTTTTCCCTACACCGTTTACGCCGATAACAAAAATAACCGCAGGGCTGCCAGAAAGGTCCAGAGAAGCTTTTGTATCACCCAGCGTCTCCGCAAGCAGAGCCGCCAGTTCACGCTTGACCTCCTGTCCGTCCGTAATACGCTTTTCCTTGACCCTGTCCCGTAACGCATCCGTAATCTCCATCGCCGTTTCTGCGCCCATATCGGCAAGCACCAGCGCATCTGTCAGCTCTTCAAACAGTTCCTCATCCACACGTACAAAAGCCTTAAACACATTGTCCACATGCTGGGAAAAGGATTCTCTTGTTTTCGTAAGACCAGCTTTCAGTTTTGAAAAAAAGCCCTTCTTTTCTCTTTGTTCTTCCATTTTTCTTCCTCTCTTTCCCGTATATTATATATGATGTTTTCCAGTTTGTCAAGTATCTCCTGATGCCTTTTCGTCCTCCGGCTGAACCGAGGCCCGGATTCTGTCCATTCGCACGTCGAGCTCCGCACTGAGGTCCGCGCAGGTTTTCAGTTCCTGTATCATGCTCTCTGAAAAATCAAAATCCTTTTTATACCGGAGCTGATGCTCCAGACTCGCCCAAAAATCCATTGCTATGGTACGAAGCTGTATTTCAACCTTCATCACCTTTTTTTCCTTCGCCAGAAAAATAGGTACAGTGACAATAAGATGCAGGCTCCTGTAGCCGTTGGACTTTGGATTTTGTATGTAATCCTTTTTCGTTACAAGCGTAATATCATCCTGTGAAAGCAAAGCATCTGCCAGCATATATACATCCTCCGGAAAGGAGCATACAACCCGCACGCCGGCCACATCACAGAGGTTTTTCTCGACGGAATCCACGGAAAGCGGCAACCCCTTCTTTTCCAGCTTCGCTCGGATGCTTTCCATGGATTTCAGACGCGTTTTCATGCCGTTTATAGGGTTGCGGTCATACCGAAGGGAAAATTCTTCATTCAGCACATTGAATTTCGTTTCGATTTCCATCATTGCGCAGCGATAATACGCCATCAGCTTATGGAATTTCTGCACAAAATTCTGTGAGCGACGTATAAGCTCCGGGCCAAAAAACTCCCGGATCCGCTTCTCTTCAAAATTCAAATTTCTTTCCATATCCTAACTCCTTTCACTCTGACAGTCTTTAGTATATACTAAAGCTTTAGCTTCTTGGTGAATAAATTGTAAATAGTTTGTAACGCTGTCAGTTTTTCCGTTCCAGATATAATACAGATAGGGGTGGCAGGGTGATCGAAATGCTCATCGGCAGACCATGCATTGATTTTTTTATGGCTTTTGCACGGGCAGTTCGTATACCCTCGCCGCCGTATTTTTTCCGATCTGTGGAAAAAACGCAGCTGTATTCGCCTTCCTGCGGCACGCCAATGCAATACTTTTTCCTGAGAACAGGGCAAAAATTGCAGACAGTGATAAGTTCCCCGCCACTCCGGTCTATCCGCCGAAAAGCAATTACACTCTGTCCCGCGTCATCATTCGCAATCCATTGAAAACCAGTCCAGTCTGCATCATTTTCCCACAGTGGCTTATTTTCCAGGTAAAAGTGATTTAAATCCCTGACAAAGGTCTGCATCTTTTTATGCATCGGATAGTCGAGAAGATGCCAGTCCAGTCCCTTTGCGAAGTCCCATTCTATAAACTGGGCAAACTCACTGCCCATAAAGGTCAGCTTTTTCCCCGGATGCGCCATCATATATGCGTAAAAGGCCCGCAGATTCTGAAACTTTTCTTCATATGTGCCCGGCATCTTTTCAATCAGTGAACGTTTTCCATGCACCACCTCATCATGAGACAGCGGAAGAATAAAATTCTCCGAAAAAGCATAGGTCAGCGAAAAGGTCAGGTGATTATGCATTCCCCGACGAAACAACGGGTCGGCAGACATATAGGAGAGCATATCATTCATCCAGCCCATATTCCACTTAAACCCAAAGCCAAGTCCACCATCATAAGGGGGTTTTGTAATCATAGGAAAAGCCGTGGATTCCTCAGCAATCATTAAAACAGCCGGATTTGCTTTGTAAGCCGCCGAGCAGAGTCTGCGAAGGAAAGCAATCGCCTCCAGGTTCTTATTTTCACCGTATTGATTCGGCCGCCAGGCCCTGTCCTGCTTACCATAATCCAGGTACAGCATGGAGGCCACCGCATCCACACGGAAACCGTCAATATGGTACATTTCCATCCAGAAAATTACGTTTGAAATCAGAAACGACATGACCTCTCGGCGGCCATAGTCAAAAATTCGCGTGTTCCATTCCGGATGCTCATTCTTTAGTGCATCTGCGTATTCATAGCAAAAACCGCCGTCGAACTCATATAGCCCGTGTGCATCCTTTGGAAAGTGTGCCCCCACCCAGTCAAGAATTACACCAATTCCCTTTTTATGCAGCGTGTCGACAAGGTATGCAAAATCCGAAGGTGTGCCGTATCGGGAAGTAGGCGCATAATATCCCGTGACCTGGTAGCCCCAGGAAGGGTCAAAGGGATGCTCGGAAACAGGCAGGAGCTCTACATGGGTGTAGCCCATTTTCTGTACATACTCTGCCAGCGCATCCGCATTTTCCCGATAACTGTAAAAATTGCCGTCTTCCTTCCTTTTCCAGGAGCCAAGATGTACTTCGTAAATATGCATCGGCACGGAAAACGGGTCTTTTCCCTTCTGTTTTTGTCGAAACGCTTCATCGCTCCAGGAAAACTGTGAAATGTCGTAGACCTTGCTGGCAGTTTCAGGCCGGGTACCGGCATGAAAGGCATACGGGTCACTTTTATAAAGCGTTTTTATCCCCTCTATCCGGAATTTGTAGTTATCATATTCTTTTGCAATGTCTGACCGCCCCTCCCAGATTCCGCCGCCAATGTTCTGCATAGGAATGGCCGATGTATCCCAATCCGTAAAGTCACCAACAAGAAAAACTGCATGAGCGTGCGGTGCCCAGACCCGGAAAACGTACCCGTTTTCTTGAGGATGACACCCCAAAAGACGGTACGCTTCCGTACAAATATCTTCCTGGAATGATTTTAGCAGTATATCCATAAATTACTCCCTTCTTTTTATCTCAGTATACCACAGCGTCTCTGTTCTGTCAAAGATTATTTCCAGTTTTTTCCATTTCTTTCGGAAAAGGTAAAAAAGTCTTGACTTTACCGTCCGAAAACTGTACAATAATACCCGGAAACGAGGTATTAGTATGACGCAGGATATTAAAATATTTACCGGCAATGAATTTTTCAGGCCCGGAGAATCGGTGTACATTCACCGTTCAGAACAATTTCCGGGTTTTATCGGTGTACTGCACAAGCATCGGTTTATTGAAATTGTCTACGTCCTCCGCGGAGAAGCAGAGCATGTCGTAGGTGAAAACCGTTATTCCGTAAAAAAAGGGGACGTAATTATTGTTAATTACGACACACCCCATATGTTCCGGGCAAAAGAAGGTTTTTCTGCCTATGACCTGATGTTTACACCTGACTTTTTTGACGCCTCGGCTCTGGATAGTGCCAGTTTTGACGCACTCTCCAGTTCCTTCCTGTTCTACTCCCTGTTTCCGGACGAAACGCCACTCGGTTCGGACTTACAGCTTTCTTCATCTGCGGGTGTGGAGTTTGCCGCACTTTTTGATAAGATTTACACCGAGTACAGAGCACAGGATAAAGGATATATTGAACTCATCCGCGCCTACGGAATTGAACTTATTATCAAGCTGTTCCGCCATCTCGAGCAGGACCGCCGCCGCTCTATTTCCGTAAAACAGCGTCAGCTTGTAATGCAGGCAGTGGACTATTTAAAAGAAAATTTTGATTCCCGCGTTTCCCTCGGTGACCTTGCCGCCCGCACCTTTTTAAGCAAGGACTATTTTGGTCATTTATTCAAAGATGCCACCGGCGTTTCCGTCTCTGCTTTTCTGCAGAAGCTGCGGATAGAGGAAGCCTGTCGCCTGCTTACGGCCACAGACAGGACCGTGACGGATATTGCCATGACCTCCGGTTTCAGTGATATGAAATTCTTTTACCAATGCTTTAAAAAAGCAACCGGTACCACACCGGCACGATATAGAAACAAGACAGAAAAGGAGACCTGAATATGCGCATTTTACTTATACGCCATGGCGATCCGGATTATGCGAACGACACGGTAACCGAAAAAGGAAAGCGTGAAGTTATGCTGCTTGCAGACAGATTAGAAAAGGAGAGCATTGATACAATCTACTGTTCTCCTTTAGGCCGGGCACAAGCGACCGCTGCTCCTACAGCACAGAGAATCGGCAAGAAAATCCATACACTACCCTGGCTCCGGGAGATGAGTTTTCATTACGACATGGGGGATAAAGTTGTCTCCCCCTGGGATATTTACCCGCAGACCTGGACACAGAATCCCTCTGTACATGAAAAAGAAAATTGGGCCGATTATGCTCTCTACGAGGGGAACGCCCTCAAAGAAGCCGTCCAAAAGGTGGAGCAGTCGCTGGATGCTCTGCTTTTATCCCATGGTTTTCGGCACAAAGGGAGAATGTTTGAAATTTTGCCGGGATACGAGGACAGCACCGAAACCATTGCCCTATTCTGTCACATGGGGCTTGGAAACGTGCTTCTTTCGCACCTTGCAGGCATTTCTACTCCGCTTTGGTGGCACACCATGTTCCTCCCGCCCACCTCTGTAACCACCGTATATATGGAGCGTCACTGCAGCGATACCTCCACGGCTCTGGCCCACTTTGTAGGTGTAGGCGACATTTCCCACCTTTACGCCGGTGGCGAGCCGGCCTCCACCTCCGGTCTGAAAAACTGCAAATCCCCCACTTTTCCGCCTGAGCCTGCCGTTTAATTCCGTCATTCCTTTACTTTTTCTTGACAAATCCTCTTTTTTTTGCTAAAATAAGGAAAATCACATCTATATTGTAACTATAATGGAGACGTAAACATGTATACCACAACGCTTAAAAATTCTTTCCTGACACCAGATGCAGAATACACACTCTATCCTTTCTGGTTCTGGAATGATGCCTTTAGTTTTGAAGAGATTGACCGGCAGATTCTGGATTTTAAATCCAAGGGGGTTGACGGGTTTATTATTCACCCACGTATTGGCGTGCCGGAGAATATTCCGTATCTTTCCGATACCTTTATGGAATTTGTCCGTCACGCAGTAGAAACGGCCGCAAAAGAGGGAATGCATGTTATTTTGTACGATGAAGCCATGTATCCCTCCGGTTCCTGCCACGGTATGGTGGTAGCTGAAAACCCCGCCTATGCCTCCCGAGGTCTCCGCATGGAGGAGGGGGACGTTTCGCCTGCAGACGGCGAAGAACTTGTTGCAAGTGTCACACTGGGAGATAAAAAATATACATTTTTAGAGGGATTTACTGACGGTCGTATCCGTGGGATTCATTTTGGCGAAGATGACGGTGAGCCGGGTGCTCCCGCTTCCACTGACCTGTTGAATCCGGAAGCAGTTTCCACCTATATACGTCTGACCCACGATCGTTACTACGAAGTTGTGGGCGAATATTTCGGTAACACGATTATTGCAATGTTTACCGACGAGCCAAGCATCATGGGTCGTGAACACAAACCGGGTATGAAGCCCTGGACGCACGGCTTCCTTGATTATTATATAAACAGCGGTGGAAGCTATGAAGATTTACCGCATTTCTGGCTCGATATTGACGAAACCTCTTCCGAAAAACGAAAAAAATACCGTCGCACATATACCACGCTTCTCGGCGAAGTCTATTTTAAAACCATCAGTGAGTGGTGCCGGGACCATGCTATCGCCCTGGCCGGGCACCCCGGTGCTTCCGATGAAATAACGCTCCTGCAGTATTTCCACATTCCCGGGCAGGACTTGATTTTCCGCCGTGTCGCACCGGAAAACGGCTCTGCCATAGAGGGTATTGAAAGCGTTCAGGCCAAATGCTCTTCGGACGCTGCCCGTCATAGTGGCAGACGACGGAACATGAATGAATGCTTTGCCTGCAGCGGTCAGTTTGGTGAATGGTCGTTTACGGCAGAGGACATGAAGTGGATGGCCGACTGGCTGTTCGTCCGCGGTGTAAACATGCTGGTTCCTCATGCATTTTTCTATTCCATGCGGGACGCCAGAAAGGACGAGAGACCGCCGGATGTGGGCCCGAACAATCTCTGGTGGCCCTATTACGACAAGTTTGCTCTGTACGCAAAGCGGATGTCCTATATGCTGACGGATGCCGTGAACCAGGCCCGCGTAGCTGTGCTCTGCGGCGCATGGGCACTACCCCACGAATCCGTAAAACCCTTCTACACCTCGCAGATAGAATTTAATTATCTTGATGATGAGAATCTACTGCGGTGCACCGTGGAAAACGGAACGCTCCGCATAAAAAAACAGGTTTATACCCATATTTTTGTGGAGGACAGCGCACTTGTCACCCCACCGGTTCAAAAAATCCTGGATGAATTTGAAAAGGGCGGCGGAATTGTTGACTACGGAATCTGCTCTGCTTCGCCTCAGGTACAGCTCTTTCCCCATTCCGACATGCTCCGCGTAACCCATTTCATTAAAGACGGTACGCACTTCTATCTGCTTGTCAATGAGGGCGATGTCCCGGTTGCGGGACGACTGCAGCTCGACGGTGTCTGGCGTGCAGAGGCTTGGGATGCCTGGAACGGTACCATTACAGATGTGAATCTCGACGCCTTTTATCTTGAACGGCGGCAGAGTATCCTCCTTTGCGCTGTAGAGGAAGCAGAAGAAGTTGTGCTGGATACCTGGAGCCGGCCGCTGACAGACTGGCTGGAGGATGAAAGCCTCTGCAGTTTTTCCGGCAGCATAACCTACGAAACCATATATACTGCGGCAACGGAGACGGACGCCGTTTTGTCCCTCGGTCGTGTGGAAAACATTGCAGAAATTACTGTAAACGGCAAGCAGTGTGCCGTGTGCATGTGGGCACCGTATTCCTGTACTGTGCACCTGGAAAAAGGTGAAAACCGCATTGAGGTACGCGTTACAAATACGCTGGCTAACCGCTGGGGTAAAAACCCCCTCCCGTCCGGTCTCTTTGGTCCGTGCACGCTTCACTGCAGAATTCCCGGATAAATCCGGAAAAATCCGAAAAACGGAGGTGCCAAATGTCTAAATCCACTGATTTTTCAAGCATGACACTGGAGGAACTGACTCCCATTGTTTCCATGCGTCCCGGTAAAGAATATACACGTGAACAGCTGCGCGAGGCTCGGTCGGCTTTTATGGCAAAGCTCGCCTCCTCGGACGGTACAGATTGTTTGCCGACAGAGGATTGCTCGGTTGAAAACCAGGCATACGAAATCCCGGAGGCACCCTCTGTGCCCGATATCCCGGAGGTAACAACCGGTTGTGAAGCTCCCTTCACTGACACTGTTTCTCCGGAAACCGAGGACAGTGTGGCGACGACAGAAGATATGACCATTCCTGTTTTTGAGGAAGCATCGGCTCCCAAACAGGAAACGCCGGCAGAAGCTCCGGTGCCGTCTCCCGCGTCGGACCACGTTGCCTCCTCTGCCGTTCCCTTTACACCGACGGAAAACATAGTGGACACTTCCACCACTACTGCGGAAGCTGCTGCGGATGCACCGGAAGACGTAGCCGAAGAATTTCCCGAAGAGTTTGAAGAGGAGTTTATTCTAAAAACAGAAAGCCGTCTGGCCCGATTTCTGTATATCTTTTACGCTTATTTTACTGTTCCGCTTTTGGCGGCAGAAGCACTTATCTTTCTGCTGACCAGTGTGGCAACAGCTGTAGCGGTACCGAATATTCCCTATCTTCTTTTACATATTTTCTGCGCCGCTTTATACACCATGACGGTGGCCCTTGCCTGGCATCAGCTTCTGCACCGCACGAAGTTCGGGCTCCTTTTAAATCGCGCTCTAATCGTTGTCTGCATACTGCGGGGTATTTCCATGCTGTTTTTTGGGGAAACGATACTTTCTGGTATTCTCTTTATTGCGCTGTCACTCTTATTTCTGGTTTTTTTCCTGGGTTATGACAGCACCTTCACCATTAAATCTCCAAAGAAACAGCATGTGCGATAGCAGGGATGCTCTCGCCCTGTAATGTTGTTGTAGGCGAAAGAAGTGCGCCGGTTGCTACAAAAAGCAGCCGGCTTATTTTTTTCTGCTCCATCTGCGGTAAAAGGTGTCCGCAAAGCACAGACGCACTGCATCCGCAACCACTGCCGCCGGCGTGTGTATCCTGTTTTTTACTGTCAAAAATCATCATGCCGCAGTCTTTATAATTTTCACCGAAGGAATATCCTTCCTTATCCAAAAGCTCTGCCGCAATTTCCCGTCCCACCGCACCAAGGTCTCCGGAAATAATTAAATCGTAGTCATTAGGGGTGCGTCCCGTATCTTCAAAATGCGCTTTCACTGTGGAAACAAAGGCCGGTGCCATGGCCGCTCCCATATTGTTGGCGTCTTTAATACCCATATCCTCAATTTTTCCTGTCGTGGCATAAGCAATTTTCACACTGCCGCCCTGGCCCACGGCCGCCGCCCCGCATCCCGTTACGGTCCATTGTGCTCCAGGGGGTCTTTGTCCGCCGTATTCAAGCGGAAAACGGTATTGCTTTTCTGCCGAACAAAAATGACTTCCTGCCGCACAGATTACGCGGGACGCATAGCCGCCGTCCACCAGCATCGCACCGATGGAAAGACCCTCTGCCATCGTGGAGCATGCACCGTAAATACCGAGATAGGGTACGCCCAGCGCACGCAGCCCGAAACTGGAGGCCGTGCACTGATTCAGTAAATCTCCCGCCACTATAAAGTTTACATCCGAAGGAGACAGCGCACTCTTTTTCAGACATTCTGTCACCGCCTTCGTAAACAACATGCTCTCCGCTTTTTCCCAGCTTTCCTGCCCCAGCATCGGGTCGTTTTCCACGCACTCAAAATCCGGGCCAAGCGGTCCCTCTGCTTCCTTGGGACCGACGACCACACCGGTGCCGAGAATTGTGGGCCGGCTCAGAAACTCCACCGTCTGTCCGCCCAGTCTTTTTGTTTCATTCATGCCGTTCCTCCTACATCAAAAACAAATAGTAAATCACACCTGCCAAAATGGATGATACGACGCCGTAGGTAATGACCGGTCCTGCCACTACGAACATTTTTGCGCCTAACCCCAAGATATACCCCTCTGTCTTAAATTCCATAGCCGGAGATGCTACAGCATTAGCAAATCCAGTAATCGGTACCAGGGTCCCCGCTCCGGCGTGCTTCGCGAGTCCGTCATACAGGTCCAATCCTGTAAAGAGAATACTCAGAAAAATCAGTGAAATGCTGACAGCGGCAGAAACCGCATCCTGTTCCATTCCTCGGGACCGGAAAAAATCGCCGAGCAATTGCCCTACCGTACAGATGGCACCTCCCACCAGAAACGCCCATGTCAGATTTTTCCCCATCGGAGAATCTGGCGTGTGTTTCTCCGCATACTGTTTATATTCTGTTTTCTGCATAAACTTCCTCCTTTATAAAAACTGCATTTGCTTTTTCTTCCTCTCCGCGCGCTCTCACGGCCACGAAAACTGCCAGCACAAGCAGCAAGAGCACAATAGCGAAAAACCACCGTGTCTTTCTTTGCATACTATCACCTCTCTTAGTTTTTCAAGGCAGATTTTTTTTATGCAAATATGCCATAAAAAACTCCGCGCAAAATAAATCGTCTCAATGTTTTTGCTTTTCGTGCGGTAAATTTTACAAAAACAGTTGATTTTTTCTTTCTTTATGATATAATAATATTATACGCTATAGAGCTATCTCATTTATTTTTATTCTTTTTTCGCCGCCTTGCGGCAGAATCAGATGTTGGAGGACTATATGACGAAATCCGAATTAGAAGGAAAAACTCTATCCGAACTTCAGAAAATTGCCAAAGAATTCAGTATTAAGAATGTAACAAAATACCGGAAGCCGGAGCTTCTTGCAATTTTATGTGATGCCATGGACCGTTCAGAAGCAGAAGAAAAGACGGTACGGAGGAAATCGGCACCCAGACAAAAAAGACCGACTATAGAAGCAAAGAACCCGGAATCTTCCGCAAAGGCATCCACTCCGGAGAAACCTGGGGCAGGTACAGACGAAGCCCCACAAAAACGCGATTTCCCTGTGGAATCCGACCCAGCCGACGGTGTTCTCGAAATTCTTCCGGACGGATTTGGCTTTCTGCGCTGTGCCAATCTTCTCACCGGCACCAGGGATGTCTATGTTTCCCCCTCACAAATCCGTCGCTTTAATTTAAAAACCGGCGACTATGTGACAGGTAGGGCTAAGTTTCATAAGGATGGAGACAAGTTTCAGGCCCTGATTTTTGTAGAAACCGTCAATGGTGACGGCGTGGACAAGGCCATTCGTCGCCGTCCCTTTGAAACCCTTGTACCCATTTTCCCGGACACCCGGATTCCGCTCAGCACCGGCCAGACAGACTTTTCCATGCGGCTGATTGATTTAATTGCCCCTATTGGGTATGGCCAGCGCGGTCTGATTGTGGCTCAGCCGAAAGCCGGTAAAACAACCATTCTGAAAAGTATTGCCAAAAGTGTTTCGCAAAACAAAGATGTGAAGCTCATCGTTTTACTGATTGACGAACGGCCGGAAGAAGTAACCGATATGCAGCGAAGCATCGACGGCGAAGTGGTGTATTCCACCTTTGACGAGCCGCCGGAGCATCATATCAAGGTGGCAGAGCTGGTATTGGAACGGGCACAACGACTTGTGGAGCACGGCAAGGATGTGGTAATTCTTCTGGACTCCATCACCCGCCTTTCCCGTGCATATAACCTGACGATTCCTCCTACGGGCAAAACCTTATCCGGCGGTCTCGACCCCGGGGCACTCCATAAACCGAAGCGGTTTTTCGGTGCCGCCCGGAATATTGAAAACGGCGGTAGCCTTACAATTCTGGCTACGGCACTGATTGATACCGGAAGCCGGATGGACGATATGATTTTTGAGGAATTCAAAGGCACGGGCAATATGGAAATCCATTTGGACCGTAAACTCAGTGAAAAACGGATTTTCCCGGCGATTGATATCAACAAATCCGGCACACGCCGTGAAGAGCTTCTTCTCTCGATGCGCGAAATGGAGGCCGTCTGGGCCATACGAAAAGCCTACAGCAATCTCCCTATGCCGGACGTGACGGAGAATATTATCCAACGGTTGGTCTCCACAAAAACTAACGAAGAATTTATTGAAAAAACGATAAAATTATCGTTTACAAATGAGTAAAACAATATGAAAAGTAAAACGACTTTTATCTGCCAGGAGTGCGGATATACCTCTCAAAAATGGCTCGGCAAGTGTCCGGGCTGTGAAAACTGGAATACGATGCTGGAAGAAACAGTTGTTCCCGCCGCAAAGGGAGACCCTTTGTTTACTACCGGTGCAGACCCGGTTTCTATACGGGCAATTACCGCCGACCGGGAGGGCACACGGCTTGGAACAGGCGTCGGAGAGCTGGACCAGGTTCTCGGAGGCGGTCTTGTCACCGGCTCTCTGGTGCTGGTGGGCGGTGAGCCGGGCATCGGCAAATCCACGCTCTTACTACAAATCTGCTCTGCCCTTTCCTCCTACGGAAATGTTCTCTATATCTCTGGCGAGGAATCGGAACGTCAGCTGAAGCTTCGGGCAGACCGGTTGTCTATTCATGCAGACAATCTGTATATTCTGAGTGAAACGAATATTGACGCGGCACTTATACATATGAAGTCCCTTTCCCCCGCCGTAGTCATTGTAGACTCTGTGCAGACCATGTTCACGCCCTCCGCGTCCAGTGCCAGCGGCAGCGTGACGCAGGTGCGCGAAATCACACTCAGGCTAATGCGCTTTGCCAAGGAAACCGGTACGGCCGTTTTTCTGGTAGGGCACGTAACAAAGGAAGGGTCCATTGCAGGCCCAAGGGTGCTGGAGCACATGGTAGACTGCGTTCTGTACTTTGAAGGAGACCGTCATCAATCCTACAGAATTTTACGAGCCGTAAAGAACCGCTTTGGTTCCACAAATGAAATCGGCGTTTTTGACATGGGCGAAAAAGGGCTTACGGAGGTACTGAATCCTTCGGCCATGCTCCTTTCCGAACGTCCGGAGGATGCTCCCGGGTCAGCAGTTCTGTGTTCTCTCGAAGGCTCACGGCCGCTTCTTGCCGAGGTACAGGCCCTCGTAGCTCCCACCGGCTTTGGGATTCCACGGCGCATGGCTTCCGGCATTGACCTCGGACGAATGAATCTTCTCATTGCCGTTTTAGAAAAACGGGTGGGGTTGAATTTGCAGAATCAGGATGTTTACGTCAATGTTATCGGAGGTCTTCGGATTGATGAACCGGCCGCAGACCTTTCCATTGCCGCCGCCATTGTTTCCAGTTGCAAAGCTGTAACCATACCGCCGCACATGGTTTTTCTCGGCGAAATCGGTCTTACAGGGGAGCTTCGTTCTATCGCTCATGCAGAAAAAAGGGTGGCAGAATCAATTCGTATGGGATTTCGGGACATTGTACTTCCGCAAGAGAATGCCAAAGCACTTCGTTCTCCCGATTCCTCCGTGCGTTTTCTCTCTGCCGGAACTGTTAAAGAAGCCTTGTCCCATCTGAAAACCGCAAAAAGATAGTCAATTTCTTTTCTGCATCAGGGGCCACAAATACTCACTGTACTTATATATGAATATATATATGCAATACACATCATCGGCACCGCAAAAGCCAGATGCTTTTGTGGTGCTCATTGTTTCATAAGTATAATTTTTATGCCTCCGGAAAAGACTTTTTTCTAAAAAATTTAATTATCCGAAAGAAAATCGAAAAAGAAAAAAAGCGAAATGAAAAAAATTGATTGGAAAAAGTCAAAATAATATTGTAATTTTCTTCAAAAAATGATATACTGTATAAAAATAATACAGAAAGGATTTTTTTAATGAAAAAAACAATTTTACTTCTGAGCATTTTCTGCTTACTTCTTTCCGGCTGTTCTTCCAAAACGAATAATGAACCGGCTGAAACAATGCCGGCTGAAAGTATGGCTCCGGCCGAATCTGCAGAGGATGATGCCACCCCTTCGGAGATGCCGGCCGGACAGACAGCCAGCCCCACTGCCACTCCTGCGGCGGCAGAAAATAATACGCCGCTTTCACAGATGTATGTGGATATCATTAAAAGCGGTGACTATTTTATGAAAGCAAAGGTGCAGGCCGCGTCTGGCGTTAGTGAATTTGCCGTATCGGTAAATCAGGAAAGTACCGCCATGGAAACGGAAACGGACGGCGTTTTATATACTGTTGTTATCCGCGACGGTGTTACCTACATGATAAACCATGAAAGCAAAATGGTTATTACAAGCAGTGCGGACGTGGCCGGCTCCGCCAGCAACATGGCGGCCGATGCTCTTTCCACCGAAGAAATCACCTACACCGGAAAAGGAACAGCTACGTTTAACGGCGCATCCTG
The DNA here is from genome assembly GCA_017442155.1 of Clostridia bacterium. Taxonomy (GTDB): domain Bacteria; phylum Bacillota; class Clostridia; order UMGS1883; family UMGS1540; genus SIG447. The sequence goes on from JAFSAU010000005.1 coordinate 20,616, forward strand.
TTCGTACGAGGAATATAAAAACCCTGCCGGAGGCACGATGCGGTTCTATTTCAGAAATTCAGCTCTTGTCGGCATAGAAAATGTAGCTGACAGCCTGACTACAACATATTTTATTGAAGAAATTTCCGCAGGCCACCGCGCCGGAATGCATGAAATTCCGGCGGACTACCAGCTTCTGGACATGGCGGCACTTGGCGGCTGATAAAAAAGGAGGAGATTATGTATTTACTTGGCGTTGACATCGGCACCACTTCCATGAAAGCCGCCGTCTATGACGAAACAGGCGTAGAAAAAGGAAGTGTGCATCTGGAATATACCTTGAATTCCCGGGGCGACTTTGTGGAATTTGACCCGGAGGAATACTGGAACATGTTTCAGAAAGCATATAACACGCTTTCTGAGGGCATACACATTGACGCACTGTCCATCGACACCCAGTGCGAAACTCTGATACTGGCAGACGAAACGGGCGCGCCCCTCTGCGATGCGATTGTCTGGCTCGACAACCGTGCAACAGCCGAGGCAGCAGGGATTGAAAAAACCTTCGGCACCGAAAAAGTGTATACCGTGACCGGCCAGCCGGAAATTACGGCCACATGGCCCGCCGCAAAGCTGATGTGGGTCCGTCGCAACCAGCCGGAAATCTGGGGCAAGGTGCGGAAAATCTTCCTTCTTGAGGACTTTATTCTGTACCGGCTTACCGGTCGGTTTGTGACAGAACGCACACTTCAGTCCTCTTCCCTTTACTTTGACATCCGTTCCGGTGATTGGTGGACCGAAATGCTTGATTTTGTGGGTATTTCAAAGGACATGCTTCCGGAGCTTCTGCATAGTGCAGAGCGGGTTGGTGAATACCAGGGTACAGCCGTAATTACCGGAGCCATTGACCAGATTGCCGGCGCAATCGGAGCCGGTGTTACCCGCAAGGGAACCATCAGTGAAATGACGGGTACAACCATGGTTATTTTTGCCGGAAGTGATTCGATTCCACCCTATAATCCTGACAGCAAGGTGCCCTGTCACTATAATTATGACGATAAATACTGCCTGATGCTATGGACACCCACAGCAGGCATGACCCTTAAATGGTTTAAAAATGCTTTCTGCGAAAATGAAAGCTTCGCAGACCTTGACAAGCTTGCAGAAAAGATTGCACCGGGCTGTGACGGCCTTACCATGCTCCCCCATCTCTGCGGATCGATGATGCCAAAATATAATCCGTCGGCACGGGGTGGCTTTTACGGTTTCAGTTTAGAACATACCCGCGGACACTTTGTGCGCAGTGTACTGGAAGCCGTGGCCTGTATGCTAAAGGAAAATCTGGAATACCTCGGTACATATGTGGAAGAAATCCGCTGTATGGGCGGCGGCGCAGCCAGTCCCTTATGGAATCAGATAAAAGCGGATATGACCGGCAAAAGGCTTGTAACACTGCAAAACAAGGAAACAGCCTGCCTTGGCTCTGCGATTTTAGCCGGAGTTGGTGCCGGTATTTTTCAGGATGTGGATACTGCGGCAGAAAATATTGTTAAAATTGATAAGAGTTTTACACCGTCCGGTACGGATTACACAGAGGTTTATAACCGCTATCTGAACTTAGACGGACTTTTGAACACTGTAAAATAAGGGAGGACACGAAATGAAAATTGGATTTATTGGTTTTGGGGAAGTTAACACCCCCATCGACATCATCATCAGAAAATGTACTGACGCGAAAGCGGCCCTTCAAAGTGAAGGACTGGACCTGGTTTCCGTATTTCCCGTAACAGATGACCGGGAAGAGAAGGATATAGAGAAGGCTGTCTCGACGCTTTCAAATGAAAAGCTTGATGCACTTGTTGTCTGCATTGCCGGATGGATTCCTACACATGCGGTGATAAAAGTGACGGAACATTTCCGTCATCTGCCCATGGCTCTCTGGGGGCTTTGCGGCTGGATGGAGGGCTCTCGTCTTGTAACAACTGCGGACCAGGCGGGCACCACTGCCCTTCGCAAAACCTTTGCCGACATGGGGTATACCTTCCATTATTTCTATGATATTATCGGAAAACCTTCCCGCGCAGGTGCTGTGGCAGATTATATGCGCGCCGCCGGTGCCGCGGCCACTATCCGGCACGAAAAGGCCGGCATGATGGGCTACCGGGATATGCAGCTTTACGGCACACTTTTTGACGGTGCCTCTTTAAAGAGAGAAATCGGTCCCGAGATTGAGACCTTTGAGATGCTGGAAGTACAGCAACGCTACGAAAAAATTACAGATGCTGAGAAGGAAGCTGTGATTGAAAATGCCATGAAAAACTGGCACTTTTTAAAACCGGCACAGAAGGAAGGGATGATGCGGGCAGCCGGATATTATCTCGCACTGCGCGACATTATTGCCGAGCGGAACTATAAGGCTATTTCTCTTAAAGACGTGGACGGCATGAAGCAGCTTCTGGGCTTCCCCCCTGCACCGATTTTCATGCTCCTGGCAAACGAGCTGGGGATTCCCACGGTGCCCGAAAATGATGCTCTCGGATGCATCACCCAAATGATGGTGAAGGCCCTCACCGGACAGATTGCCGCATATCTGGAATTTTATGAATTTTTTGAGGACAGTGTGCTGGCCGGTGTGCCGGATTATATCCCTGCCGAAATTACCGACGGCGAAATTACCGTGATGCCCGCTGCTTTCGGGGAGCTTTCTGAGGGCATCCTGAATGTTTCCAAAGTAAAAACCGGTGAACTTACTATGTGCCGTCTTTTCTGTGAAAACGGAAAATATGCACTGCACATTGTAAAAGGAAACGGCAAGACGCCAATGCAATGGGAAGAAGCCGGATGGACCCAGCCCGCGCCGCAATTACCGGGTCTGCAGATTGAAATGTCCGATGTATCACACTTCGCTGAGAATGTGATGTGCCAGCACTACATCATTGCCTATGGCGACCAGGTAGAAAAGCTGAAATATCTCTGTGAAATTCTGCACATCGACGTTCTGGAAAGTGGTAAATAAGGGGGCAGTTTTTTTGGAGTATAATGCAGAACAAAGGAAAGAAAAAATTCTGGAGCTTCTGAACGAATCGGGAAAGGTCCGCGTGTCTGACCTTTCCCGTATGTTTCATATTTCAGAGGTGACAATCCGCATTGATTTAGCGGATTTGGAATCCCATGGGCTTCTCTCGCGTGTTCATGGAGGTGCCGTGAGTTCCTATAAAAACTATTATAATATGAATTTTATCCAGCGTTCCGGCACAAACGAGTCGGAAAAACGTGCGATTGCTGAATATGTGGCAACAACGGTGCGTGATAATGATACTGTTATGATGAATGCGGGAACTACCACATTATTTACTCTTCGTGCCTTGAATTCCCGGCAAAATATCAGTATAGTCACAAATTCTATTGCCATTGCGCTGGAGGCCTCCGGCAACTCGAATTTCAACGTGGTGCTTCTGGGTGGACTTGTCAATACAAAATACCAGTTCACCTATGGCGATGATGCTCTGCATCAGCTAAGCCATTATCATGCCGACAAACTCATTTTATCCGTGGACGGTATCCATGCTGAAACAGGGTTCTCAACCTATTACAATCAGGAGGCTGAAATTTGCCGTCGGATGCTCCGGCTTTCGGAAAGCGCGGTTATTGCCGCTGACTATACGAAAATCGGACGAACAGCACTTACGGCCATTGCCCCTATAAATACCGCTGAAATCCTGGTTACGAACAAAACTGCACACCGGGATGACCTGGAGACAATTCAAGCAGCCGGGCTCCACATCATCACTGTTTAAATCCATAAAAATGCAATGTTTTCATATGTTTTTGTAATTTACAAGCTGCACTTTTTCTGTTATACTAAGGAAAACATTTTTTGAAAGGATTCGAGAACATGAATAAAGTTCGTTACGGTATTATAGGTCTTGGCGTTATGGGGACCGGGCACGCAAAATATCTCTCTGCCGGAGAGGACCCGAATGCCGTGCTGGCCGCAGTATGCGACAACAGCCCATCCGCTTTGGAAAAAGCAGAAAAAACCTTTGGTGTTCCCGGCTTTGCAGATTATAAGGAAATGTATGCATCGGGTCTGATTGATGCCGTGCTTATTGCAACGCCCCATTATTCCCATTCAGAAATGACGGTTGAAGGTTTTAAGGCCGGACTGCACGTCCTGTCAGAAAAGCCCGCCGGCGTATATACTGCCCAGGTCCAGGAAATGAACGATGCGGCGGCGAAGTCAGATAAGAAATTCGGAATCATGTTTCTGATGCGTCTCTACCCTGCCTTTGCGAAAGTCAAAAAGCTTTTAGAGGATGGCGAGCTTGGTGCTATCAAACGCGTCAGCTGGGTCGTTACCGACTGGTATCGCCCCCAGGCCTATCACAATTCCTCTCCCTGGCGTGGCACCTGGGACGGAGAAGGCGGAGGCCTTCTGATAAATCAGTGCCCGCATGACCTGGATTTATGGCAATGGTTTTTTGGAATGCCGGATTCCGTATACGCCAAAATTGCTTTTGGAAAATATTATGATATTGACGTTGAAGATGAAGTGACAGCTTTCCTGTCTCACCCCGGTTTTACAGGAACGTTTATCGCCTCAACCGGAGAAGCTCCCGGCACAAACCGCCTGGAAATTGCAGGTGATATGGGTAAGCTTGTACTGACCGACAACTCAAAACTTGAATTTTACCGGAACATCATTTCCGAACGGGAATATAATCGCACGAATACCTCTTCCATGGCAAAACCGGAGTGCTGGAAATGCGAAATCCCGATTACCGGTGAAAATCTTGCCCATAAGGCTGTTACAAGAAACTTTTCAGAAGCTGTTCTATTTGACAAGCCGCTTTTGATTCCCGGTGAAGAAGGTATGAAATCACTTCAGATTTCCAATGCCATGCACCTCTCGGCCTGGACCGGCTCAGAAATCAGTCTACCGGTAGACGGTGACCTCTATTACAAAATGCTGCAGGACAAAATTAAAAATGCAAATCGAAAGGTATTTAATAAATAACAAAAAAGTGTCCGCTTGGACACTTTTTTGTTATTCAAAATCATATTGCTCCAGAAGAATTTATGTGCGAAATCCTTAGTTCATGGACAGAATTCTGTCCATAATAACCGCGGCTTCGGCACGGGTTGTGTTCCCCGTAGGATTCAACGTGCCGTCTGCGTTACCCTTGATAAGGCCGGAGGAAATCATGGCCTTTACATGCGCAAGTGCATAGTCGGCAACAAGGCCGCTGTCAGAAAATACGGTCATATCCGCTTCACCGGCAAGATTCATGCCACGGGAAATAATTGTCATCAAATCCTGACGTGTGATTTCGGCTTCCGGATTATAGAGATTCTCTCCAATACCGTTTAAGATTCCCGCCGCACGTCCGATAGCGATTTCCTTCGCATATTCGGCGTTCGGGTCTACATCGCTGAAGTTTTCGGTCGCATCACCGGTAAGCCCCAGCGTGCGCACCAGGAACATGGCAAATTCGCCTCTTGTTATTTTGGTCTGGGGCGAGAAGATACGCGGGTTTCCGCCATCATTTACAATCCCCAGAGAATCCAGTTTTTCGATGGAATCCTTGGCCCAGATGATTTCGTTCAGGTCACGAAAGCGACTGCGGAGACGAAGACCCGAAAGGTCTACACTCTCATCAGGCGTGATGGTATATACAGCGGCCTGCTTTGCACCGAGAGATACTGTGACCGCATTGTTTTCACCTCTGTACGTTTCCTGCGCGCCCCAAAGACCGTTTACCGCGGCATTGCCCAGCGCGATTTTCCCGTCTGTCGAGACAAGCGGAACTGTAACCTCTTTCGCCGCATCTGTTCGGTTTACAATAACAGCATACAAAATGCCGTCTTTGACATAAACCGTATATGCCTCATCCTCTGTCACCTTTTCGCAAAGGGACGGATATTCATTATGCACAAAGTGGGAAAATGCTTGCGTAAGCTCACCACTTTCGTTCATTGCCACAAGGTCTGAAAGTAGCGTGCCTAATTCTACCTTGAAGAAATATTCAATACCGTACATACCCGTTCCTACTGCCCCTTCAAAAAAGGCATCGTAGAATTGGAAGCGGTAAGTATCAATCGTATCGCGTCCTTCGGTGAAGGTCGGCAACAGCGTATAGACAGGTCTATCAAAGTTATGCAGCTCCTGTATTGCTTTTGTATTCTGTCCGTAGCTTTTCTTATAGGCATCAATCAAAAATACATCACTGTAGCGAGAAATGCCTTCAAGATTCTGACATTCACAGATGTACACAGGATGATGCTTATCCAGTTCGCGAATGTTCAGATATGCGGCTATAAGCTCATTATCCCGGTTTTGCGTCGGGTCGTCGGTGGCATAAATCTGCTGGAACGGCTCATCCATGACTGCCCATGCAAATACTGCCGGATGGTCTTTATAAGTGGTGACGATTTCCCGCGTAAGCGGAATAATTTCAGGATTTCCCGCAGAGGTCATATCGGGATACAGACATACAAGACCCATAAGTCCGTATTGCTGCAGAAGGTCAAGCTGAACACCAACCTTTGCAGGGTCTGTCCCTGCCGCCATCTGCACGACATTTGCGCCCACGCTTTTTGCCTCTTCCAGATAATGCTTCCCGCCCTTGGATGCCGCAGACATGCCTGCATGATACGCAAACACAGGGTCCAAAATCTCGCCGCTGTCCAGAACATAAAGCCCTTCTTCATTTAGCGTAGTGGGCGGGTCAAATTTATAAATTCGCTGTACAAATTCGTAGGTTTTTCCGTCACCATCGGTCAAGGCTGCACAGAATTTATATTCTTTTTCTTTCTCTGCGAGTAAGGAGAAATCAAAGCTTGCACTTACGGTTTCCCCTGTAAACGGAAGTGCTTCTGTCTTTTGCAAAACAGTTTCGCCGTCCACAATAGAAAATACGACTGTGGCATTTTCCATATTGACGTGGTTTGTGCTGATTACAAGGTTAGAGCGGGTAAGCGTTCCCTCGATGTCCCCCGTGTGCCCTGTTTCATAGAAAATATTATTGGTAAAGAAGGTTGCGGGCTTTGCGATGGATTCGCTGATTTGCGTGAGGGATACATCGTCAAAATAAGCTATGCCCTTCTTATACATGCGGACATATACAACAACACCTACGGCAAGATCGGGTGCAATGGTGTCAACCGTATACTGCTTCCATTCTCCACCGGTATTTCCAAGTCCGTTACCGGACTTATTGCCGCCGGGGTTTTCGCCGGCAAAAAGCGTATCGGTCTGCCATTCAAACTTAAAGCCTGCACCTTCCTTAACGTCAGAATCGCACCACACCCAGTAGGAAAGACGATAATAAGCACCGGGAATCATGCCATCGGGAATATAAAAGCGTACCCAGTCCTTTTTCCCGGCGGTGTTATCCACCTTTATGGAATAGCTACCTGTGTGTGCTTGTTCTGTGGACCATGTGATAAAATCTGCACTCTGGCTCCAGTCCTCTTCGGTTCCCTGCCCATACGGTGTCCATCCTGCCGCGCCGTTTCCGGCGGCATTGGGGGTTTCAAAGCTTGTATTTCCCAGAAGCTCCACCCCCAAGCCTTGCGGCTCTGCCTGTGCGGAAAAGCACGGAACGAGCATGAAAAGACTTAGTAGCACAGTAATAATTTTTTTGGTCATTGTTTTTCTCCTTTTTGATGAAAGCAGACAATCCCTCCGTCGCTTCGCGGCCCCTCCGCATGCACAAGGGAGGCTTTTTTGTGCCCTTCGGTTTTTACAAAAAGACGTCTGCTTTGCAATATTTGATTTAGTTTAGAAAAAGGCTGCCGCAGCATATGTTGTCCGCGACAGCCTCTCCTTCATTTTCCCTCTTTTTTCAGACCGTCTGGCTATAGATTCTATCCATAATAACCGCGGCTTCGGCACGGGTTGTGTTCCCCGTGGGATTCAGCGTGCCGTCTGCGTTACCCTTGATAAGACCGGAGGAAATCATGGCCTTTACATGAGCCAGCGCATAGTCGGCAACAAGGCCGCTGTCAGAAAATACGGTCATATCCGCTTCACCGGCAAGATTCATGCCACGAGAAATAATGGTCATCATATCCTGACGAGTGATTTCGGCTTCCGGATTATAGAGATTCTCTCCGACACCGTTTAAGATGCCCGCCGCACGTCCTATGGCAATTTCCTTTGCATACTCTGCATCGGGAGCTACATCGCTGAAGTTTTCGGTCGCATCACCGGTAAGCCCCAGCGTACGCACCAGGAACATGGCAAATTCGCCTCTTGATATTTTGGTCTGGGGCGAGAAGATGCGCGGGTTTCCGCCATCATTTACAATACCCAGAGAATCCAGCTTTTCAATAGAATCCTTCGCCCAGGTGATTTCATTCAGGTCGCGGAAGCGGCTACGGAGGCGAAGTGCGCTAAAGTCTACCGCGGCATCGGGTGTTATTTCATAGACTGCCGCGCGTTCTGCTTCAAGCTTTATAGAAACGGCGCCATTTGCGGCGCGGTACGATTCAGAAGCACCGTAAAGTCCTTTTACCGTCGCATCACTAATCACAGTTTTCCCATCGGCACTTACGAGCGGTACTGTAATTTCCTTCGCTTCCGTGTTGCGGTTTGCCACAACGGCATATACCTTGCCTTCTTTTACGTATACTGCATAAGCCTCATCGGCTGCAACCTTTTCGGAGAGCGTCTGATACTTATTGTGCACAAAATATGCATACGCATCTGCAAGCTCGCCCGACTGATTCATTTCGATAAGTGCATCCTTCATCGGGAAGAGGTAGGAGAAGTTCTCATCGTAGAAGTACTCCATAGCGTAAACACCTGTGCTGAGTGCGCCTTCAAAGAAGCCATCATACATATCAAAGCGATAGGTGTCAATATTATCCCGTTGTGAATAGGCGGGCAAAAGCGTGTAAACCGGTCTTGTGAAGTTAAATTGTTCGTTAATCATCTTCGTATTCTGTCCGTAGCTCTTTTTATACGCGTCAATGAGAAATACGTCACAGTAACGGGAAGAATCTTCAAGTCCCTTACATTCACAGATATAAACCGGTTTAACCTTATCAATTGCCCGAATGGTCAGATATGCATCAATCAGCTCATTATCACGATTTTCCGCCTGATTCATGCCTTCCGGTGCAAGCAGCTGCTGATTCGGCTCGTCCATGACAGCCCATGCAAAGACGGCCGGATGATCCATAACTGCTTTGACGGTTTCTTTAACATACTCAATGTTTGCCGGATTACCTGCGGATGTCATGCTGGGGTACAGGGAAACAAGTGCTTTAACGCCTTTTTCCTGCAGAGTATCGAGCTGCTCGAGTACCTTGCCCGTGTTTTTTACGGCTGTAATCTGCATAACATTCATGCCCATGGCAATAGCATCATCCAGATAATTTACACGGTTCGGGACGTTACGAAGCTCACCTACGTGGTAAGCAAATGCGGGGTCAAACACCTCCCCGTTTTCGTCGATATAAAGACCATCCTCCCGGATTGCGGTAGGTCTGTCAAACTTATAAACGCGCTGCGAAAATTCATATGTTTTTCCTGCGCCGTCCGTCAAGGTTGCCACAATGCGGTATTCCTTTTCCTTTTCCGCCATGAGCGTAATGGGGAAGCCGTAGGACATTTTGTCTTCTACAAAGGGGATGGGTTCGCTTTGTGCCAGAACAGCATCACCGTCACGGAAAGAATAGGTAACGGTTGCACCATCCATCGGAATATTATTCGTTTCAATAATCAGGGGTGCTTTTTTGATGGAAATTTCCACATCGCCCTCATAGCCTGTTTCAAAGAAGATGTTGTTTGTCATACTGGTTGCAGGCTTTGCACTGGAAGCACTGACGCGGTAAAGGGATGCATCGTCAATATAGGCAACACCCGGAATGTAGAGACGGATATAGGTTACAACACCTGCAACGGTATCCGGTGACAGGGACGTAGTAGAAAAACGTCTCCACTCGCCGTTTGTGTTGCCGAGACCGTTACCGAAGCTGTTGCCTGCCGGTTCTTCGCCGTCCAATGCATCATTTACAATCCATTCGAATTTAAAGCCAACACCATCCGAAATTTCGGATTCGCAGTATGCCCAGAAGGAAAGCTGATAGTACGCACCCGGTAACATACCGTCATTTACCTGGAAGCGAATCCAGTCCTTCTTCCCTGCCGTGTTATCAATTTTTACGGAATATTCACCGGTATGTGCTCTTTCGTTTGTCCAGGTAACATATTCAGAGGATGCAGACCAGTCTGCCTCTTCCCCCAGTCCGTACGGCGTCCAGCCTGCGGCACCGTTTCCGGCGGCATTCGGGGTTTCAAAGCTTGTGTTCCCGAGAAGCTCTGTACAGGTTTCGTCGTACGGCTCTTTAAATTCAATAGGAAGCTCGTAGATTTCACCGGTGATGGAATAATCATCCACCGTTACCTTGCCTTCCACCTTTTGCGTACGAACAAAGGTCACGTAAGAGCCGCTCATAGGTGCGGTAAATTCGAGGGTGGTTTCCTTCCATTCTTTCGTGCCCAAATCATCCACGAAAATATAAACTGCGTCTTCACCCGTAAATTCCACCTTGAAGCAAATCTTCATGCCCTCGGAAGCATCCTTTGTAAAAATGCTGAACTTATATCTTGCACCGGCCACGAAGTTTACTCTCTGATTTAAGAGTGAAATGTAATCTCTTTCTTTGCCGCCCGTGGAATCGAGAATGACGGCATTATTGCCGCTGTGGGCATCGTTTGTGATGCTGCAGTGCTGTGCTGTGCTGTTTTTCCAGCCTGAGGGCAGACCATCCTCGCCCAGTTTTTCAAATCCACCGTTCATGGTGATTTCTCCGGTTTTTCCGGTTGCTACCTTCGTATCGTATACAACCGGCTCGGGTGCATCCACCCCGCGCTCTTCGGTCATCTGGCCGGTGAGCAGAGCATTATCGTAGGCCACATCGCCGCTGTTTTTACGGCTTCTGAGATATACCGCCACGGTTGTGGCATCTTCCGGTGCCGTGAAGGTATGCTCACATCTTTTCCACCTACTCTTTTCTGCGGTAATATCGATTTTTTCATTTTTAATATTCCCGCCTTCGTTTTTCCAGATTACGTAGAAAAACGGTTCGGCAGAGCGTTCTGTGCGGACATCTGCGGAGAGAACATACTCCGTTCCACCGACGAGTCCGTTCACCGTCTGGGTGATATAGCCGGTTCCGGCAATGAAAATAGCTTTTTCGCCTTCGGACACTTTGTCCGTGATAATACTTACATTTGCACCGCTTGTGGTCCATTTGTACAGTCCCACCTCGGTACGGGTCATGTTTTCAAAGCTCCCGTTTAAAAGGAGGTTTTCTGCCGCCTGCACGGGTACTAAACATGAGACAAACAGGAGCAGACATAAGGATAGTGTTAAAAGTTTTTTGTACATGTTGTTTCTCCTTTTTTTGTTTTGCAAAAGGGGATTTCAAAGGGGCTTTAATGGTCCTCCTATGAAATCCCCATCTCTTTAAAAAATGCTATCGTGTTTTTTATGCGACCGGCGCGACAAGCATTTCCGCAGGAAATGCATCAAATTTTTCTAAGGATGCAAGCGATTTGTAAGAGAACACGCGGATGCTGTATTTATCCGCATCTGTCTCCGGTATATCAAAGCTTCCCACGTTAATCGTTGTGTATGCCCCCTTTGTCAAGGTTGCAGGTGCAGAAATAATTAAGTCCACAAAGCTCTTGGCTGTGCCTTCAGCTTTGTAAAGTGCTGCAATAGTAACAACGCCCGGGGCATCCCCTGTATAAGAGGATTGCAGATATGCATCGTAAGAAACTGCAATTGTGCCTGCGGCATCGCCCTCGCCGTTCGTGTACGTTACTTTGGATTCTGCGGGCAGTAATGAAACATTGTCAAGATATAATGTACCATTTTTGTCGGCAGCCGTAGCATCCTGGGAATTCTGGAAGCGGATGTCCATGATCGCGGCATTCTGCGGCATCTCCGTGCTCGGTATAAGGAGAGAAAAATGCTTCCATGTATTTTTCGGTTTTGCATCCTGAGATGTGAAGGATTTTATCCATTCATCACTCCCGTTATAAATCTTTGTCCCATCCTCATCTCTAAAATAAATTACAACATTAAATTTGGTATTACCACCGGTTTTAAACCCATCAAAGGTTAAAAGATAATCCGTACCGGAAGCTAAGGGAGAAACGTCCGGCGAAGTAGTAAATGTAATGTTTTGTCTATTTGCAGGGTTTACAAAGGCAACAACATTGCTCTCCACACCGTCGGCTCCGGCAAATTTCTGAATGGAAATATAGGTGTCGGCATTTCGTTCCCATCCGGTTGCAAATCCGTCTGCACCAACCATTTCAAAGTCACCGTTCTGAATTAAATCCTTTTTGGTTTCTGTTACGTCTTCTTCGTTACTGTCGTCTTCTTTCTCATCTATCGTAATATTGTCAAGATATAATTCAGCTGCACTCTCCGAAGCGGAAACATTCTGGTATGTCTGAAATACGATTTCAAAAATTCGTGTTGTTTCCGGTAGGTCGGTAACATTGAATTCAAAATGCTGCCAGGCATCCTTGTTGGTAGGCTGCACTGATTGTTCCGCAAAATACAGGTCTGCGTTTAATTCATCCTTTATCTTATCGCCTTCATCATCCCTATAGAAAATGTTGATATTGAATCTGGATGCACCGGCCGTTCTGTAAGCATCAAACGAAAGGACATACGCCTTTGCAGGGTCAACCGGAGAAGATTCCAAATCTGTCCTGAATTTAATATTTTCCGAGTCTGCCGGTTTTACAAATGCAACAACCTTGTTGTCGGCATTTCCGCTTGCATCCTTTACGGTTTTAACTAAAACAATTGCAGAATTGCTACGCTCCCATCCTGTTGCAAACCCATCTTCACCAACCAATTCAAAATCGCCGTTTTGAATCAGATTCTGTCCCGCAGCGGATGCGCCCACTGCCGGAAGCATTGTGAGTGCCAAAAGCACTGCTAAGATTGCCGATAATTTTTTCATACGTCTTCTACCTTTCTTTTTTTATTTATTTAATCCTGCTTCGCGAAAAATATTCCTCGAAAGCATTGCAGATAGTAGCACATCCTGCAGTCTATGCCCTGCTTTGCCTGCTTGAATCATTCTTAGCGAAAGCAGTTTAAATCAAATTCCAACTCCCATACGCATCAAAGGAATTTACCGAAATACTTCGCGAACCGGGAATTCCTCATACGGGGCATACGCATTTTCAAAATCAAGCGAAAATACTTTCAGTATATACGTCGCGTTATCCGCAGGCTTTTCAAAGCTACCTAAAGTGACTTCTGCGAAATCCGCTTTTATAAGCTGTGTCGCCGGAGAAACAATTACTTTTGCAAGCGTATTGGAAACGCCATCTGTTTTGTAGAGTGCTGCAACTCCGACAATACTCGGTGCATCCCCTTCATACGAAGACGGACAATATGCATTATACCCTACGGTGATTGCACCTGTTTCTTCGACGTTGTAGGTAACTTCGGAAATAACTTTGCTAAGATATATATCATCAAAATACAATGTCTTACCTGCAGAGCCTTTTTTTGTGGCATTAAGCAATATTTTAACTCTTACTGTGCCTTGGGGTATTGTAACAACGTAATCGTCAACCACAGAAGAACTCGAAGAATTTAAGCGGACCTTGAACTCCGTCCATGTATTTGTCTTGGTCATGTTCTCCGTGTACGATTTATCACCGAGCATTTCACCAGCAGTATCATAAAAATAAAATTGCATTTTTCCAGCATGTGACGATGCGTCAGTCCAATACCAAAGTGAAAAATTGTAATCTGAATTTCCTTCAATAGCAATGTCCTGCGTAACCCACTTATCAAGTGCCGTGCCACCTATAAATGAAAGTGCTTTTCCTCCTTCATCATGCGAGAAACTTTCGCTGATGGCCGCTTTCGCCGTACCTGTATAGCTCCAACCATCAAATCCATCCGTAAAACTTGGATTTGCAACTAAGTTCACACCATTTGCGCTTACGCCCGCCACCGGGAGCATTGTAAGTGCCAGAAGCACTGCCAGGATTACCGATACTTTTTTCATAATGAATCTACCTTTCTTTATTAATTTTATCTAAAACCGTTTTACGGTTTTACGAACAGTAGATTTGCCGCACACCCATCATCGGGTGCAGGACGTTCTTATCCCAGTAGAAGCCGGACAGCTTACAATTTGTTCTATCCGCCGGAAGAGTGATTTCGCAGGAAAGCATGTCTCCTTCTTCCGATGCGCTGTACAATCCGACAAGCTCGTACCGACTACCGGTCTTTTCATAAAGTGCCGCATAAAGGGTGCCGGATTCGTTCAGCTTTTTGCATTTCAGAGTCACCGTGCCTTCTTCCGGCAGGGCAGAAAGCACAGCACCGTCCTCATCCAAAAATACAGGTGCAAAGCCATCTTCCAAAACCTCTACGGAAAACACGTGGGCAGTTTGTGCGGAGAGGGTAACGCGGTCATCATACCAATATCCCACCGCTTCCGGGTTTTCTCCGTACGGCTCGGAAAGCGCATAGTACGACCATTCTTCCCCGAGCACCTCCGGAACGGAAATCTCTTTCGAGGTGGTGTTCGTATTAAGAAGCACCAGGTGCGTTTTATCTGCCGAAAGGCTCCACTTTATGCCGGATTCTGTCACACCGCCCGAAGGGGCCTGCCCCTCAAGGAAATGTGCGAATGCCGCCGCCTGCTCACCGCTTGCCGTCATATTCAGAAGACCGGAAAGCAGTGCCGAATTCCCTGTGATGGAATTTCCATCCGCTTCATAATACGGGTAAAAGCCTACACCGTCCGCACCTGCCATGAGTCCATCATAGAACATATAGCGAAGCATGTCAGTGGTTACAGGGATGGTACCATCCACTTTATGACAGCGCATCAGCGTATACACCGGGCGTTTCCCATGGGATGCTTCCTTCACGATAGAAACATTCTTGCCGTAGTCATACACATGATACCTATCCATACAGAATACATCGGCATACCGCTGTACATCCGCGAGAGAAAGAAAGTCGCATATATACACGGGGCGGTGCGGGTCAATGCTCCGGATGAGGTTATACGAATCGCGAAGCAACCCGTCGCGCTCATCATGCAGGAGATTCGAGGAAGGCTCATCCATCACGCCATAGGCAAACACGGCAGGATGGTTTTTCACCTTCTCTATCAGTGCCTTTGTTGTTTCCACATTATCCGGATACGCCGCCGGCTTCATTTCCCCATCTATCTTATTATAGAGGTTTACAATGGCCATAAGCCCTGCTTTCTCTACTTCCTTCAGGCGATTAAACAGCGTGCTCGGATTCGTTGTAAGCCCAAGCTGCACCACATTGATGCCAAGCTTTTTCACCTCTGTCAGATTGGACTGGGTGATACTCCCCACATGATAGGCAATGACGGGATGAAACGTTTCCGCCTGCTGTGCAAAGGAATACGTTCCGTCTTCCTGCTCCGTAATCGTAAGCTTATGATAGTTACCGTCTGCATCGAGGGCGGTAGGCCTCGGCCAGACGCGCAGGATATGCTGTGCCGTATGGCTTTTTCCGTCGGTATCTATCATGGTGGCAGAGAAGGTATAGTCCTTCCCTTCTTCCATCAGAGAGACGCGGAAGCGGTAGGACACCTTGCCGTCCGTAAAGCCCGTGCCGTAGGTTTTTACCACGGTGCCGTCCGGCGCTGTAAGCGTAAACCGTACCTTTACCGTGTCTGAGAAGGTGATGCCGCCGAGGGTCATCATCCGCTCATTGAGCGTTACGCTTGCATTGCAGTAGTCATCATCCGTATAATAAAATGCACTGTCGGTAGTAAAGTTAAAGGGCGGGTAAAGCGAATCGGACGTACGCATAAGAGAAACATTGTCAAACCAAACTGTTCCCGGTGCATACAGCCGCATATACACTTTCATATTCACCGTGTCATACGGTACTATGAAGTGCCACACCTTTTTTATCCATGCACCGTCGGTATCCGTTACAAACTCATCATTTACGGTTCCTTCCTGGCTGGCTTCGTTTTCAGCGGTTCTGAATTCCACCTTGTAGCCCGCGCCCTTTTTGGAGGTTCCGGTTGAGACCTTCATCCATGTGGAAAGCTGATATTCTGCACCGGGCACCACGTTGTATGCCCAAAAGGATACGGAAGGCGCACTATCTCCGGTTTCTGAAATTTTCACACAGGCCGTGCCGGCGTTTTCATATGTGGCTCCCGCGGGCGAATCAATGATAGCCTTACCGCCCCAGATGCCGGGCGTAATCCAGCCGGCGGTTGGCATCGTACCATCGTTTTCTTCAAAGCCGCCGTTTGTGACGAGCTCACCCGTTCCCGACACGGGTAACTTCTCTTCCGCGTCTGCAGTTGCCGGTAGAACACCAATGCTGAAAACGAAACAGAAGCAAATGAAAAAGACTATGCACTTTGTTTTCACCATTTCTTCACTCCCTTGCCTTTATTACATTTGCATTATAGCATCCACAATCCGTCTTTGTCTTGGATTTAGCGTTTTTTATAAGTAGAATGTAACAAATTACAACTTGATAAGCTTTTTCAATTTTTTTTCAAAAAACGTCTTTACTTTACGGGATAAAAATGATATACTGGTATCAATAGATAGGTAAAAATAAAACGTATTGCACCCTAAATTACGAAGGAGGAATATTTGAAAAGATGGCTGAACGCAATCTGTTACAACCTAAGCGACTGTTTTCAATAAGCAAATTCGTTTCGGCATATTATTTTGAATTTCTGCCGAATGAATCTTATACAAGTGACCGTATTCGTTCCTATGATTTCTACTCCGTCTTTTTCGTTGCACGCGGCGAACGCTATATTTGTGTTAATGGGGTTCATTATCATCTTTTTGACGGTGACATGATGCTGATTGCCCCACATACACCCCATCAAATTCTACAGAGCGACAACTTTATTTCTAACGATTTTTGTTTCTATACCTTTACTTCAAAATCACCGAAGTTAAACAAACTGAAGAACAGGGTTTTCTCGCTGAACAATAAAGAGCGTTCACTGTTCCTGAACGCCATTTTCAGTATTATTCCCAGGATTATTCACATACGGGATGTACCTAATCTTTACGGCTTTAGACTTAGCGAGGATGTCTCGCCGGATGTTCTGTCTCTTTCGGTACAGTACATGGAGCTTTTACTCACAACTCTTTATCTTGATAGGTATAATCTTCTTTCCGCCTCTCCGCTTCTGAATGTCAGTGCTACCTCTCAGGATACACCGGTTGACACGGACCTTACTGCACGCATAAAACAATTTCTTCTTGAAAATATAGATAAGAAAATTTCGCTTACAGACGTGACGAGGCACATGTGCATGTCGCTCTCCGGTTTAGAAAAGAACTTCAAGAAAGATACGGGCTACAGTATCATTGAATACCTGAATGTTCTGCGCCTCAACCGTATTAAAAATCTCATCTTATATACGGACCAGAATCTGACCGAAATTGCAAAGCAAACGGGCTTTTCGAACATTCAGTATTTTTCGAAATTCTTTAAAACACATACGGGATTTTCTCCCAGTGAATATGCAAAGCAAAGGGTGAAATCATCCCTGCATTCAGGGCGAACACTGAAGCTGGCAAATCCGAAGAACAGGACCAACCAAAATTAACCGGGCACAAAAAAAGACTGTATCAAGCATTTTTTTGATACAGTCTTTTTATTATCTACGCACCTATCGGTAGGCTCCTCTGTGTAAGGGGAGCTGTCAGCGAAGCTGACTGAGGGGTTGTATTCGTCGAAAAACAATCCCTCCGTCACGGCAAGCCGTGCCACCTCCCTTTACACAAGGGAGGCTTAAAATACGGCGTTTTATTGGCTCCCTTGCCTAAAGGGAGGCTGAAGATGGCTGCCGCATTTGCGGCGGTAGTCATGTCTTTATCGCGGGCGAAGCATTTCATCCCACCCGAATACACGAACGGTTTCATTGCCGGACAGCACCACCGCGCTGTTCTCCGGATAAAAAGTGATGAGCTCCGGTGTGTCTCCGTAAAAAACATATTTTCCGGCCACACCTCCGCGCACTGTATACGTCATTCCGGGCTGGGGCACAAACACACGCTTATCCCCAAGATACAACCCTGCCGAAGAGCTTTCCGACCAGCTCAGCACCCGGTCTGCCAGCACTGCCGCATCGGCGCGACTTAACGTTTCCCCGGCAGAGATGCCGCCGCGGCTCTGAGCCGCCGCAAATGAAGCCTCTATATCTGCAAGTGCCTCCTGCAGCGTTTCTCCCGTAAACTGAGAGGAAAGCGCATCCGTGCAAAGGGCGATTGCAGCTGCAAGCGTGAGCGGTCCGTCTGTCACGTTCTGCATTTCCGTTTCTGTAACCGCAGAAAGAAGCTCCGCCATTTCTGCCTTTGTGAAGAAATCCTCCGGCGCAAATTCCCACCGGCTTTTTCCTTCTATCAGGCCGAGCCCGGCAAGACGTGCTATCTGCTGTCTCGCCCAGCCATACTCCCGTAAATCCTCAAAGGATGAACGATAAAGCGATGAGAAATTCATCGTTTGCTTTGGTGTGATTTTGAAAAGCACTGCTTCGACACCGTTTACGGTCAGGTTCAAGCTTTCACTACCCTTCAGGGTCTGCGCTGTCCTCCCCGCTATCACTTCGGCTGAATATTCTCCTATGCATATATCGCCTGCAAAGCTTTCCAGGGGAATGGAAACCGTCTTGCTCTGTCCCTCCTTCAGACCCAGAACAATCATATACACACTGCCGCTGGACACCCATCCGGCATACCAATAGTCCGAATATTTCGCCTCGCAAAATGCCGGAGACTTATCGAAAACAAAATGGTCATATGCAAGCTCCAGCTCCTTTTCGCCAAAGGTGCAGAGCGCATTCCAGAGTGCACCGCCGTCGCGGGCGTTCCAGATTGGGACCTCACTTTTCCCTGTAGCCGGGTTTACATCCGAGTCGCTTATAGTATAGTACCCCACCGCTGCAGCACCGGAAAGAAGAGCCTGCCAGTTATTGTTTCGTCCGTCATCTGCAAGGGGCCATCTTCCGTGGGTTGTATAGTAGGTTTCCAGAAGCGAATACACCGGCTTTTTATATCCCACTGCTTTTCTGGCAAGCTCCGTGGATTTCGAGGCATTTTGTCCTTCGGCAGAGCTGTAGGGGTCGATGCAGAGAATATCCACATATTTTCCTGTTTCTGCGTAATAATTACTTACCGCTTCCATTGCCATAACCGGATGCTTTTCATCCAGCATACGCAGGAGACGGAAGGAATTTTCCAAATCCTGCTGGGGGCTATTCAGTCCCAGAAACACCTCGTCCATTACCCCGTACCCAAACAACGCAGGATGGTTTCTGACGCGTTCATCCCCTACAATTCCGATGGTTCTTTCGATGTTTTCATGGCTTCCGGCCGGGGTCATACCATAATATAGAGCGATAAATCCCATAATGCCGGCCTCCTGCGCCTTATCGAGCGCGGCAAGAGCCTGCTCCGCCGTATTAAAGGCCCCCATCTGTACAACGTTTACACCGCTTTCAGCGGTTTTGGCGTAATGTCCCGTATTTACATGATAAGCATACACCGGGAAAAGCGGCTCCGTCCCGTTTTTCCGGTACACACCGTCCTTGCCGAGATACGTCGGCCGGTTGTATTTAAAAATCTGCTGTACTTTTTTCTCCATCACCGTACCATCTGTATTATACAGCGTAGCCACTGCGACATAGGTTTTTTCTTTTACCTCCAGATGCGACAGCGGAAACGTAGCCGAAGCCTTTCCTGCCTCGCTCACAATTCCCTTTTTCTCCCATTTTACGGTATTCCCGTCAAGAATAGAAAAATCAACCTTAGCCGAAGAAAGATCCGGGAAATATTGAAGATTTACAGAGGAGGAAAGCTTGCCCTCGGTTTCATCCGTGTAAAAGAAAACGGAGCCGGTGTCAAATTCCAGCGGAGAAGGCGGATTTGTCATGCGAATTTTAACATTATCTATGTATCCCTCGGCATTCACGGTTTCCGAGCTTTGCAGAAGCCTTGCAAGCACACTGGCTTCCCGTGCATTGGCCGGGGGATAAATTTTTTCCGAATAAAAATGCCATTTCCCATCTGATTTCCCGCCGCTGAAATGCTTCCCTCCACAGCTGACTGCGCCGGGAAGCGAACGGTCCGTATAGTATTCCAGCTTAATGCAGGCATCACCGCCGGTGGCCTTATACCAGAAGCTAAGCTCATATTCCGCGCCGCCTACGAGGTTCTGCATCTGGGAATAAAACGGGTGCTTCAAGCCATTTCCGGCGGGTACAGAAATCCGGATGCAGTCGCTGCCGTCATGCGAAGCATTTTCTGCTACGGAAGCATACGGCGCGTGGGCGGCAGACCGTCCCCAGCCGGAAAAGCTTGTGCCGTTTGTCGATTCCAGAGCACCATTTGTCAGAATATTATCCGGCTGCCCTGCCACGGTGGATCCATCGCCGGATCCGGAGTAGCTGACCGCAAGGCTTTCGCGCAGGGCGGCCTCCTGCTTCAGCGTATCCCGGAACTCTACGGCAGTCTGTATGGTTTGCGGTGCTTTTCCTGCAAGGCACGCGCTGTCCACATGAAATTCAGCCTCCCCGTCCAGGCGAATGATAAACAGCACCCGCGTGGTTTCCGCTACTACTTTAAAGCTGTATTCCACTTTTGTCCACTCCGTGTCGAGTACAATGGACTGATAATAATAGTTTTTTACTGTGATATGGGTTGTGCCGGACGGCTTCTGACAATCCACATATAGCATTGGATTTGCCGTGCCGGACACTTTACGCATAAAAGCTGAGAAGGTATAGGTTTCCCCGGGTACGAGGGTGGAAAATCTCTGCGTTAAATAAATTCTTCCACCCTCTTTTCCGGAAATGACGGCAAAATTCTCTCCATCCTTCGCATCCCCGCTTGCCGTCAGAAAAAAAGCACCTTCCTTTTTGATTTGATGAGAGGGTTCCCATCCGACAGGCACGCCGGACTCATCCACAAGCTCCATGTCCCCGTTCAAAAGAAGGTTATATACGCCGTCCCCCAATTTCGACGGGTAAGCCTCCCGGTTTTCGGTGGGCAATGCCTCCGTATACGCGGCCTGCACAAGGGCCGGAAAAAGCATACTGAGCAGAAGAGCGCACAGCACAAGTGCTATTTTTCGTTTCATTCTTAATTCCTCCATTTCTGAAGCCGCACGGACGGAAACGCACACGATTTTATCGCCCGGAGCAGAGTGTCACCACCTGCCCGGCATTTTCATTTTCTCTACCCTAAGATTCTGTCCATAATGACAGCCGCTTCCGCGCGCGTTGTATTCCCGAGGGGGTTGATCGTTCCGTCTGCGTTTCCCCGAATCAATCCGGAAGCCACCATTGCGCTCACATGAGCTGCGGCATAACTGGCAATCAGACCGCTATCACTGAAGGACGAAAGGTCGGCCATACCGGAAAGCTGCATTCCCCGGGAAATCATAGTCATCAGATCCTGACGGGTGATATTGGCATCCGGGTTATACATATTGTCACCGATGCCGTTAATAATCCCTGCCGCCTTGCCCTGCGCCAGTTCCCTGGCGTAAGGATGGGTGGCGGGCACATCTGCAAAGTTTTCGCCGGCCGCATTCGTAAGACCCAAAGTACGGACGAGGAAGGCCGCAAGCTCGGCACGGGTTACATTCTCGCCGGGGGCATATTCCCACTCGCTTCTGCCGTCCACAATATCGAGACTATCAAGCCGCGCAATCTGTTGCCGTGCCCAGGAATGATTTTCTAAATCCTCAAATGCAGTTGCACTAAGTTTTGAAAAATCAACGGTTTCCGAAGGCAATATTTTGAATAAAACAGCTTCTACACCGTTTACCGTCATATCCAGCGTTCCATTGCCGACAATGGGCGTTTTATCTGCCCGACCGGCAATTATCTCAGCTGTATATGCACCGATTTTAATGTCACCTGCAAAGCTCTGAAGCGGAATGGATACCGGCAGACTTTGTCCCTCTTTTCTTCCGAGAACAACCATATAAACACTGCCATCCTGCACCCAGGAAGAATACCAGTAGTCACTTCCGCGATACTCTGCGAAATCAGGTGTCAGATTCTGCACAAAATGTCCATAAACCAAATCTTTTTCCACCGTGCCAAAGGTATAAAGCTCATTCCAGAGTGCGCCGCCGTCCCGGGCATCCCAGATTGCAACGTCCTCCCCGTTTGCACCCACATCCGAATCCGAAATGGAATAATATCCCACAGCGGTAGCCCCGGAAATCAATGCCTGATAATTATTATTTCGTCCGTCATCGGGAAGGGGCCAACGGCCATGGGTTGTATAATAGACTTCCAGAAGTGCGTAGACAGGTTTTTCGTAATTCACTGCTGCCCTTGCCGCATCACTACGTACGGATGCACTTCCCACTTCTGCAGAGCTATAAGGGTCAATACAGAGAATATCCACATATTTTGCGGCCCAGCTATAATAATTTTCCATGGCTTCCATGGTCATAATGGGTCTGTTTTTATCCAGAGAGCGAATCAGACGGTAGGAATTTTCCATCACCTCATAAGGATTAGAAAGCTGCAGGAAAACCTCATCCATAACGCCGTAGCCGAAAAGAGCCGGGTGATTCTGTACCCTGGGGTCACGCAGAATATCAATTGTACGATCGATATTCGTTTCATCTCCGGCCGGTTTCATGCCATAATACAAAGCGATAAAGCCCATAATGCCGGCTTCCTGCGCAGCATCCAGTCTTTCCACCGCCTGGTCAGCGTTAGAGAAGGAACCCATCTGCACGAGATTGATTCCGGCAGTGGCGGCCTTTTTAAAATGCTCGGGCCGGACATGATAGGCATAGACCGGATAAAAAGGCTCTGTCCCATTTTTCATATATACACCGTCAGCACCAAGCCAGGCCGGACGCGGATACTTAAATATATTCTGGGTCTGTACATCGGCAACACGTCCGTCAGGATAATATACGGTTGCTTCCAGGCAATAGGGGTGTTCTGTTTTCGTAAGGTTTGCAAGGTCAAAGGAAACAGAAGCCTTTCCTTCCACCGCCTGCACAGTGCCGCTTTCCCAGATTTTTGCATCCATGTCATAAAGGCAAAAATCCACATTCGCATGAGAAAGCTCCGGGAAGAAGGGCAGATTCAAGTTCGCAGTAAAGGTGCCGCTTTGCATATCTTCATAGTAGAAAATCTGGTTTGTGTCCAGCTTCATGGCAGAGGGTGGCATCGTCATGCAAACTGCAATATCGTCCAGATAAACTAAGGCATCTTCTTCCCCGCTTTGCAAGAGACGCGCCAGTACTGTCATTTCCGCTGCATTTTCTGCGGGATAAAACTTGATACTTGCTTCGTGCCACTGTCCGTCATAAATATAATTTTCGGCACGGGCATGAAGACTACCGGTAGAGCCTGCACCGGGGAGGCTTCTGTCGGACCAGTATTCCAGCTTTACAACCGGCACCGCACTGCTTCCCGCAGTGATTTTATAGCGATAAGAAACCTGATATTCTGCACCGCCCGTGATTTTTACATCCTGCGAATAATAGGGATTTTTAAGTCCATCCTCTTTTCCTATGGAGAAGCGAAGTGCATCACTGCCGCCGTGCCCTTCGCCTTTTGCAAGGCTTCCAAATGCGGAAAACTTGTCTAAAAGCGACCAATCTTCCGGCACAGTGCCATTATTCGCTTCAAAGCTGCCGTTTTTTAGAATGTTTTCGGGCTGACCGGAGGCAGGCGCATCCTTTACGTACTTTTCACCAAAGGTCTTTTCTACCCGCCGGCTTGCCGCTTTTTCCGCTGCAAGCTTTGCACGGAATTCTATGCCGAAAGCCATGTCTGCATCCACAGAGCCAGTGCACTGCACATTATCCCAATGCATTTCCCCGCCACCGATTAAACGAAGCATGAAAATCAGACGGGTGGTTTCTGGCGGAACTGTGAATGCATGGGTTACATGCTTCCATTTTCCTTCCTCTGTTTCCAGCTGAACCTTCACCGTTTCAATGGTTTCATGGGAAGAGCCGGACGGCTTCTGACATTGAATGTTCAGCGAAGCATACCCTGCCGTTTCCGGCATTTTTCGGACATCTGCCGAAAAGGTGTAGGTTTCACCGGCTATAACGCCGGTTACTGTCTGGGCCACATAAACAGAAGAGGTTTCTCCGAAAAACCGCAGAAAATTATTGCCCTCTGCCGCATCGGAGGCCGCAGTCATCGCTTCTGAATAGGCAGCACCGCCAAAAAGATTCCAGCCGGTTGGTAATCCCTTGGAAGCAACCGTTTCAAAGCTTCCGTTTTTCAGAAGATTAAACGTTCCGTTTCCAAGGCTTTTGATTTGGATGTCCTGGGTCGCACTCACCGGTGCCTGCGGATAGGCATCATCTGCCGGTGCCGTTAACTTTTCTTCAGATTCAGCAGATGACGATACCGAACCAGCTCCGGCCTGGCCCAGAATTTTCACATCGTCCCACCAGCATTCCCCGGACTCATGCAGGCGAACAAGAAGAATGACACGTGTGGCGGCGGCGGGGGCAGTGGCTTTATAGGAAACGGTTTCCCATACGCCCGAGCGGGACGGCTTAAAAGCAGCACTGTGATTGTCCAGTGTTTCAAAAGAGCCTTTTCCGTCCGGCTTCTGCCAGGTCAGTTTAATGGAGGGACCACTCTGAAAAGAACCTTTTCCTTTCAGACTTGCCGTAAATTCATATTCCGTTCCGCCCACAACGTTCCCCACGTTGGAAACATACATATTCGTTCCCGTGTGGGTGAAATGGACGGCATTTTTTCCCTCTTTGGCACCCTCGGTGGCAATTTCAAAACCGTTCCCCACCGTGGCACCGGAAAGTCCCCATCCGTTCGGCTTTCCCTCCGTCACTTCCTCAAAACCACCGTTTTTCAGAATGTTTCCTTTTTCCGCCAAGGCGGGCATGGCACATGTCATCAGAACCATTGCCATCAGCAGAATAATGGACAGTAATTTTTTTGTTGTCTGCAAAAGAATCGCTCCCTTCCATATTGCTTTTCTCTACAAGTATACAACAAAAAAAGTGTATTGGCAACAGAAAAATACTCCATTTTTGGTATAATTACAGTTTTTTAACCATTTATAACTGTGAACACTTCGGAGAAGTGTTCACAGTATAAATCAGAATAATAAACTATTGTGTAACAGCCGGAAGTGTTGCCTTCGCCGCCGCCGGATGCATGGTAGAGGCACCATCCCAGAACATTGCCTTAACAGAATAGGTTACACCGTCCGCAGCTTCCGGAACATTGACAGTGTGGTCCAGCATAACGGGACGGTAGC
>JAFSAU010000006.1 GCA_017442155.1 Clostridia bacterium
TACAAACCTGAAACGGATGAAATTCCGAGAGAATTTTGGTGCGGAAGATGCAGCAAGGCTAACGCCTTGCAAAGATGACAAGCCGAAATACACCGGAATTCCGCCGTTTAAGGCGTGGTTCGGATGTCTTCTGTCACCCTAGGGTGACAGAAGTTATCCTATGTTTACAAATCGGAGGAAAAATAATGAAGCTTCTATTTGCCTGTTCGGAGGCCTCCCCTTTTGCAAAAACGGGCGGTCTGGGGGACGTGATGGGTGCACTGCCCCATGCGCTTTCAAAAATCCGGGGAAATGAGGTCTGTGTCATTCTCCCTTTTTATCACAGCATAAAATATAATCCCGCGTTTCCCGCGGAATACGTCTGTCACTTTTCTATGCCCCTTGCCTGGCGCAACCAATATGTCGGCATTTTCAAAGCCGTAGTCCCGGGCACGGGGAAAAAACAGCAGCGTGACCTTACCTATTACTTTGTGGACAATGAATATTATTTTGGCCGAGATGGATACGGCTACGAGGATGACGGTGAACGGTTTGCCTTTTTTTCCAAGGCTGTACTGGAGAGTCTGCAATATATTGATTTTATGCCGGATATCATTCACTGCAACGATTGGCAAACAGCCTTTCTCCCTCTCTTTTTAAAGGCTTTCTTCCTGCAGAACAGACGGTATTCCCACCTTAAAACCGTACTGACAATTCACAATGTGGAATATCAGGGCAAGGCGGACCCTTCTTTTCTCCCGGAGGTGCTGGGCGTGGATGCATACTGGCGCGGTGCCGCCACGCACGACGGGCTTGTGAACGCGCTGAAATGCGGCATTGTGCTCTCGGACCGGTTGACTACCGTTTCCGAAACCTACGCCTACGAGCTGCATCACGACTATTTTGCCCACGGTCTTGCCGGTATTATAAAAGAAAATGCATATAAAATGACCGGCATTGTAAACGGCATTGACACCGCAAGCTATGACCCGGCCACGGACCCTTGTCTTCCTCTTCCCTTTCATGCGGAAGATTTGCATGGCAAAAAAGAAAACAAGCGTATTTTGCAGGAGCAGACGGGACTCTGGGTCACAGACGAAATGCCGCTGGTTATCATGATTTCCCGTCTTGTCCCCCACAAGGGACTGGACCTGGTGGAGGCCGTGGGAGATGCGCTGGCGCAGTGCGGCATACAGCTTGCAGTGCTTGGAACAGGGTACCGGAAATATGAGGATGTATTCCGCACTCTGGCCTATCGGTATCCGGGCAGAGTTTCTGCGCACATCTGCTTTGACGAGACGCTCTCCCGTCTTCTTTACGGTGCGGCAGATTTCCTGCTGATGCCCTCAAAATCCGAGCCCTGCGGCCTTTCCCAGCTGATTGCCATGCGCTACGGCACTATCCCCATCGTCAGGGAAACGGGCGGTCTGGTAGATACCGTGCCGCCCATAAATCCCGAAACCGGCGAAGGCCGGGGTATCACCTTCAAGCTTTTCAATGCACACGATATGCTCTCGGCCGTGGAACGCGCGGCAGAAATATACCGGAATCGGCCGCTCTTTGAAGCAATACAGAAATCCAATATGCGGCTTGGGACGGACTGGAAGAAAAGTGCAGAAAAATATATGGAGGTATATAATTCTTTATGAGTGGAAGGAGTTATTTATGAATCAGACAGAGGCAACGAAACGAATAGAAGAAAAATGCAGACAGCATTTCGGTTGTGCACTTGCCAGTGCCACCATTTTTGAGGCCTACCGGGCGGCTTGTCTTGCTGTGCGGGATATTCTGACGGAGAAGCACCTGCGTTTTTCCAAAAGCAATACAGAAAACAGCAGAAAACAGGTGCACTACCTGTCTATGGAATTTCTGGTAGGCACGTCCCTTCGGAATAACCTTTTTAACCTGGGCCTGGAGCGTGTTTTTGAGGATGCGCTGTCTGCCGCCGGGATAAACCTCTATGACCTGTACGCCCAGGAGCCGGATGCCGGACTTGGCAACGGGGGACTGGGAAGGCTGGCCTCCTGTTACATGGATGCCGCCACAACACAGGGTCTGCCGTTTACGGGGTATTCCATCCGATATGAGTTCGGTATTTTCCGGCAGAAAATAGCAGACGGCTGGCAGATGGAGTTTCCGGATGACTGGCTCAATAAGGGGGAGGTGTGGCTGCAGGCACGGCCCGACGACACGGTGGAGGTCCCCTTTGGGGGGCATGTGGAGGAATGGTCCGACGAAAACGGGTATCATGCCGAGCTCCGGGATGCGGAAACGGTACTGGCCGTTCCTTATGACATGCTGATTTCCGGGTATGGTGCCGATGCCGCAAACCGGCTGGTGCTCTGGAGTGCCAAGTCCCCCCATAGCATTGACATGCGCGCGTTCTCACGGGGCGAATATATTAAGGCACTGGAGGAAAATACGAGGGCAGAAGTCATTTCCAAGGTCCTCTATCCTGCCGACGATCATATGGACGGAAAAATTCTCCGCATCCGACAGCAGTACTTTTTCGTCAGCGCGTCACTACAGAGTATCACAAAAAAACACATGAAGCAGCACGGTACTATGGATACGTTTCCGGAAAAGCACGCCATTCACATTAACGACACCCATCCGTCTCTTGCTGTGCCGGAGCTGATGCGGATTCTGCTGGATGACTACCGCTACAGCTGGGACGCGGCCTGGGACATCACAACCCGCGCGCTCTCGTACACCAATCACACGATTATGAGCGAAGCACTGGAGCGGTGGAACGAAGCTATGTTCCGGGAACAGTTGCCCCGCATTTACCAGATTGTCGCAGAAATCAACCGCCGGCTTCTGCAGACGCTTCACTCTGTATTCCCCGGTGACCAGGCGAAAATTGACTATATGTCCGTTATTGCCGCAGGCGAAGTGCGGATGGCAAATCTATGTCTCGCAGCCTGCCGGAAGGTCAACGGCGTATCGACCCTGCACTCCGAAATCCTGAAAAAAGGGGTTTTCCGGGACTACTATTCTATTATGCCCGGAAAATTCTGCAACGTTACAAACGGCATCGCGCACAGAAGATGGCTGGGGCAGGCAAACCCGGAGCTATGCGCGCTTCTGCGCTCTTTGGTGGGCGACGGCTTTCTGGAGGATGCAGGGCGGCTCTCAAAGCTTTTGGATTATTATGACGATGCCACGGTACTGGAAAACCTACGTACAATAAAAAGGACGAAAAAAATTGCACTCCGGAATTACATTTCAGGTGCAAACGGCATCAATATTGACGAAAATTCTATTTTTGACGTGCAGATTAAGCGACTTCACGAATATAAAAGACAGCTTCTGAATGCCCTGCATATTCTGCATCTTTACCGACAGATGAAGGACTCTCCCTCCTTGGATTTCCCGCCCCGCACTTTTATTTTTGCGGCCAAGGCGTCCTCCGGCTATTTTATGGCAAAGTAGATTATCCGGCTGATTGTAGCGATTTCCAATATGGTAAACGCGGACCCTGCGGTGCGCGACCGGCTTAAAGTGGTCTTTGTGGAGGATTATAAGGTCAGTCTTGCGGAAATTATTATTCCGGCGGCCGACATTTCGGAGCAAATTTCCGTGGCCGGAAAAGAGGCCTCGGGCACAGGCAACATGAAGCTGATGATAAACGGTGCAGTGACCTTAGGGACACTGGACGGTGCAAATGTGGAAATCTGCGAGGCCGTGGGAAAAGAAAATATGTTTCTGTTCGGCATGACCACGGAGGAGGTGGAAACACTGTGGCGGCGGGGGTATGCACCCAGAGAATTCATACAGAAAAGCCCGGCACTTTCATCTGTCCTTGATATGCTGACCAGCGGCGTCCTCGGGGCACGGTTTGACGATATCGCCGCCTCCCTTCTCACAAACCGCTACGGTGCGGCAGATGCTTATATGGCACTGGCGGATTTTGACAGCTATGCCGCCGCCCAGGTCCGGATTGCAGACACCTGGAAAAATCCGCGAACATTTACAAATATGTCCCTTGTTAACATTGCGAAGGCAGGTGTTTTCTCAGCAGACCGGGCAATACGGGAATACAGCGAACACATCTGGAACATGTAAAAAAAAGGCTCTCCCATTTCAGTAAGCGGGAGAGCCGTATTTTTACAGATGTTTATCCGTGCGGCACTGAAGCACAAGCACCTCCCCGTGGTGCACGGTAATACTCGCTTCGTCAGCCGTGATTTCATTGCTGATGCCCAACGTGTCGCCCAGAGGAAGCACTGCATGCGCAAGAGGGTATTTTACACCGGAAACAGACACCACAGCGTCCCCCGCAAAGGGAATCAGCGACAAATAGAAATCAGTGCGCCGCTGAAGGGTTAGTGCACCTGAAAGAAGCTGAATGTGCGTGTCGGCATCCTCCAGAATAACACGACATCCTCTTTTTTTTGCCCAGTGCAATAGTGCAATATTTCCGAGAAAGTGATCTGTGCGGCCGCCCGTGGCACCGATTACGTACACCTCTTCAAAGCCCTGCGACATAGCATGGCTGATGGCAATCTGTAAATCCGTTTCATCCTTTTCAGCAGGGAATATTATTTTTTCCGTATTTTCCGGCAAGGGAATATCCAGGCTGTCAAAATCCCCCAGCAAAATATCGGGAGAAATGCCCAGCGTTTTCGCATGGAGATAGCCCCTGTCCGCACAGATTACATAATCTCCGGACAAGGGCGTAAAAAATGAATAGTCCGAAATATCCGCACCGGCCATAATGACAGCACGGCTTTTTTCTCCGTTCATCAGCCCTGGTAGGCCGTTTCTCTGAACTTACGGATTTCTGCCGCAGGATTTTCTGCATAATAAATGGCAGCACCGGCCACAATTACATTGGCACCGGCTTCCGTTACATCGTAGAGGTTCCCAAGGCCGATACCGCCGTCAATCTGGATGTCCTTTTCCGGAGCCATTGCGCGGATTTCGCGCACCTTGCCAAGAACACTCGGAATGAATTTCTGGCCGGTGAAGCCGGGATTTACGCTCATAACAAGAATCATATCTGCCAGGTCCACAACCTCTTTAATTGCAGAAGCGGGCGTTCCGGGATTCAGTGCAAGGCCTGCTTTCATTCCGTGGTCGTGAATCTGCTGCAGAATACGGTGAATGTGATTGGTAGCTTCAATATGAACTGTTACAATATCCGCTCCTGCTTTTTCAAAGTGATAAATGTACTTTTCAGGGTTTTCTACCATCAGATGGCAGTCCATCACAAGCCCTGTGTGAGGACGCAGTGCGGAAACCATGCCCGCACCGAAGGAGAGGTTCGGCACATAGTGACCATCCATCACGTCCACGTGCAGATAATCCGCGCCGGCCTCCTCCACCATTTTTGTCTGTTCTCTGAGCGCACCAAAATCAGCGGCCAGAATCGAGGGTGCAATTTTGATCATGTTGTTTCTTCCTTTCCTACTTTCCAAAATTTATTTTCCTTAAGCTTTCCGTAAAAATACTGATAGCTCTCGTACCGTTTTTCATGAATGCGTCCGTCTGCCACCGCCGCCTTTATGGCGCAGCCCGGCTCTGCCAGATGCATGCAGCCGGTGAACTTACATTCCTTATCTATTGCCGCAAACTCCCGATACAAACCGGAAAGAGCATCGGCCGTAATACCCGGCAGTTCTACGCGGCTGAAGCCGGGCGTATCCAGAATAAATCCCCCGCCGGATAAGGGAAACAGCTCCACATGCCGAGTGGTGTGCTTTCCGCGGGCCAGCTTTTCGCTTACAACGCCCGTTTCCAGGCACAAACCGGCAATTCTGTTCAAAAGGCTGGATTTTCCAACGCCTGAGTTCCCCGCAAAGGCTGTGACCTTATCTTTCAGATACGGCCGGAGAGATTCGATTCCCTCCACCTCTGCGGCACTGGTAATGACAGTTTCATAGCCCGCCTTTTTATACACCTCGCAGAAGGCTTCACACGCTTCCCCGGTGCACAAATCACTTTTATTGATACACAGTAACGCGTCAATCCCGGCAGACGCCGCAGACAGCAAAAAAGCATCTATCATATACATATCCACTGCCGGGGATGTGAGGGACGCTACCACAACAATCTGGTCCACATTTGCAACCGGCGGACGAACCAGCTCCGATTTACGGGGCAGAATTTCCACCACAGCATCCATTTCCGGCGAAAGCTCTACCCGGTCTCCCACGCGGGGAATGATTTTCTCTTTGCGAAACCGACCGCAGGCACGGGTTTCGTAGGTTGTTCCGTCCTCGGTTTTCACATAATAGAAACCGCCGATTCCTTTTGTTATAATGCCCTGCGTAAACATCTCTCCATTCTTATGGTCTGTAAAAATTATTCAAAGGTTACAGGCACGTTTTCTTTATACAGTTCGTTATCAATATAAATATTCACCGTATCGTTTCCCACCGTGTCTGAGAGATTTACGGTTATGGGTGAAAGGGCAGTTTCATATTCTGCTTCCAGAAAGGTCTTCGCAGAGGAAGCAATCCGGACCGAAACCCGTTCCTTATCGGAAGGAAGCTCCAGCCGCAACGTGTAGGTTCCCTTCGGTGCCGGCGTTTCGCCTCCGCCGCTACTGATCACGAAATCTATTGCTGCGCCGGAAGAAATCATAGTGCCTGCCTCTGCAGACTGGGAAATTACCACCCCCGCCTTTCGGCTGCTGGCTTCTTCCCGTACTTCGCCGACGGTCAAATCATAAAGCTTCAGGGTTTCCCGGGCTTCCGATTCACTCTTGCCATGTAAATCGGGCACGGCCACCTTTACCTCGCTTTTGCCGCGGCTTACATACAGCATCACCGTTTCACCCGTACGGATGGGATATCCTGCATTAGGATTTGTACGGATAACCTCTCCCTCGTCCACCTCATCAGAATGCTCTTCGGAAATCTGGGGTATCAGCCCCTTTTCCTGCAGTGCCCGCTCCACAGTACGATAGTCCTTGCCTGTATAATCCTCCAGTTCTATCCGCTCCGCTCCGCGGCTTACCGTAACCGTAATCTTGCCGCCAGCCTCCATCCGGGTGCCTTCAGCCTTATCCTGCCGCATAATATATCCTTCCGGAATGGTGCTGTTATATTCCGCCCCGATTTCTTCAATCGTAATGTCCGTATATCTGGCCTTTGCTTCTTCCACTGACATATTAAGAAGCGAAGGAACAGAAATCTTTGTTCCCTCCGCACTATGGGGAAAGAGACTTCGGGCCGTAAAGAAGCCCAGCACGGAAATAATAACTATGGCTGCCGCCACGGCTGCAACAATTGCTACCGTATCTTCCTTCTTCCGCTTCTTTTTCGGCTTTTTTTCCTCTTTTTTCTCCTCCACCAC
This sequence comes from Clostridia bacterium, assembly GCA_017442155.1. Taxonomy (GTDB): domain Bacteria; phylum Bacillota; class Clostridia; order UMGS1883; family UMGS1540; genus SIG447. Next base: position 7,285 of record JAFSAU010000006.1, read on the forward strand.
TTCTTCTATTTTCGGCAGCTTACGCGTGGAAAATTTATCAGTATGTACCACCACTGTTTCTCCTGCAAAAAGCTTTCGCAGTTCCTCTGAAAGGGCCGATATAGAAGCATACCGTTCCTTTAAATCCTTCGCCATAGCCCGCAGAATGATGGCTTCTACCTCTGAAGGAATCTGGGGATTCCGGCTCCGGGGCGGGACGGGCTGCTCCTGCAGATGCTTCATGGCAACAGCTACCGGGGTTTCTCCGTCAAAGGGAAGCATACCTGTGAACATTTCATACATCACAACGCCCAGAGAATAAATATCACTCCGCTCATCCGTAAAGCCGCCGCGTGCCTGTTCGGGCGATGCATAGTGTACGGAGCCGATTGCCGAGCTGCTTCCTGCCACATTGGTGGAGGCACTCACTGCCCGTGCGAGACCGAAATCCGTTACTTTCAACGTACCTTCATTTGTGATAATAATATTATGCGGTTTAATGTCTCGGTGAATAATTCCCTTAGCGTGGGCATGTTCGAGAGCAGAGGCAATCTGACCGGTAAAATCCACGGCCTCATTAACGGAAAGTACCCCTTTTCGTGTCATGTATTCTTTAAGAGTAATTCCCTCGATACATTCCATAACGATATAATTAAGCTTACCATGCCGACCGACATCATACACCGAAACCACGTTCGGATGGGACAGACTGGCCGCCGCCTGGGCCTCTATCGTAAACCGTTTCAGAAATTCTTCGTCCTCCTGAAATTCGGGCCGCAGAATTTTAACGGCCACATGTCGGTTTAAGAGACGGCATCTGGCCTTATATACAATGGCCATCCCACCAGCCCCGATATTTTCCAAAAGCTCATAGCGGTTACTTAGAACTGAACCTACCATTTACGCTTCCTCCTTCAGCATCTTTTTAATCACAATTGCTGTTATATTATCTTTCCCGCCGTTTTCATTTGCGCGCCGAATCAGGTTTTCTGTTACAACTGCCGGATCCTCGCCGGAAATCAGCATATTTTTAATTTCACTTTCTGTCAGCATGTTGGAAAGACCGTCAGAGCACATCAGAATCTGGTCCCCTTGCTGTAGCTGAAGTGACATAAAGTCACATTCCAGCTTACGGTTTGTTCCCACCGCACGGGTGATTACGTTTTTGTTCGGATGGCATTTTGCTTCATTTTCAGTAATTATACCATTTTGTACAAGCTCCTCCACATAAGAATGGTCAGTAGTCAACTGACGGAGAAGACCTTCCCGTAGTAGATAAACGCGACTGTCTCCCACATGCGCTATGTAAAGCATATCAAAATCCACCATGCACACATCGGCTGTTGTACCCATACCATAAAGTGCTTCCTGCCCCATAGCGCGCGTAAAAACAATATTATTTGCATATGAAACAGCACCCTTTAAAACGCGCTCTGCCTTTTCCGCATCATAATCCAGTGCACTCTGGGTCCGGATGTAGGTTTCAATACTTTCGGCCGCCGTGCGGCTGGCCACATCCCCGCTCTGATGTCCACCCATGCCATCACAAAGAATGAACAGGTGAGGACGGTCATCAGACGCAATGCAAAAATCCTGATTCACTTTTCTTTCTTTTCCTATGTCGGTTCTTGCCGCAAATACTATCATATGGTTTTCCCCTTTTTCGCCCGCCGCAGCTGGCCGCAGGCCGCGTCAATGTCGGCACCCATTTTCCGGCGCACCGTTGCCTGCACACCGGCCTTTGTAAGTGTGCTCTGGAAGGTTTCCACTACTTCCCGGCTGCTTCGTCGGAAATCCCGTTCCTCAATGCTGTTTACCGGAATTAAATTAACATGAAATCCCATTTTCCCGGTGCATCTCGCCGCAAGCTCCCGTGCGCAATCTTCGCTGTCGTTTACACCGCGAATCAGTGCATATTCCAAAGTGATTCTGCGATGAGTTTTTTCAAAATACTGCTCCGCTTCGGAAAGAAGTGTCTCTATGCTGACGCTTTTAGCAATCGGCATCAGTTTTCTGCGCACTTCATCGTTTGGTGCGTGAAGTGAAATGGCTAAATTTATTGGAAGCCCCTCTTCCGCAAGCCGCCGCATCCCCATAATAAGACCACAGGTCGAAAGTGTAATGTGCCGGGCACTAATCCCAAGCCCCTTGGGATTTACAGCGTTTCGTATAAAGGTGAGTACGTTTTCATAGTTATCCAGCGGTTCTCCGCTGCCCATAATTACAATGTGGGAGATATTCTGTCCCGAATCCTTCCGGGCGGCCAGTACCTGCCCCATCATTTCTCCCGCCGTCAGATTCCGGTCAAGACCGTCTATTGTAGAGGCACAGAAGGCACAGCCCATTCTGCAGCCTGCCTGGGAGGAAACGCAGATACTGCTTCCATAGCTGTACGGCATAACCACACTTTCAATCCCGGCTCCGTCCTCCATGCGAAAAAGGTACTTCCGTGTTCCGTCAATTTTAGATTCAAGGCGGGTGTCTATCTTTGGAAGAAGTGTATATAATTCTGTTTTCAAACGCTCCCGAAGCTCTTTCGGGACGTTGGTCATCTCGTCAGGTCCGGCACCGGTATAAAGCCATTTATAAATCTGTTCTGCGCGAAATGCAGGCACATCCCCCAGGTATTCACGCAGTGTTTCAGGCGTAAAATCATAAATATTCAAGGTTATCTCTTTCTCAGCCTCGCAAAGAAGAAGCCGTCTGTATTATCCCGGTGCGGCAGAAGCATTCTCGCTTCTCCGTCAGGAGAAAAATCCGGGTGGCTTTTCAAAAACGCTTCCACCACATCTTCGTTTTCGGCACGGTTTATCGTGCAAGTACAGTACAACACGGCACCACCGCTTCGCACACATTGCGCGGCATTTTCCAGAATCTCCGTCTGCACCGCTGTCAGAGACGCCAAATCCTCCTCCGTACGCTGCCACTTGATATCCGGCTTTTTACGGAGAATTCCCAAACCGGAGCAGGGTACGTCTGCCATAACCTTATCAAAACAGCCAAAAAGCTGTTCGTCTGGGATACGGGCATCGTGCGTACCGGCTTTTATAATGGAAATACCGAGACGGCGGGCATTTTTCAGAATTAACTCCACCTTGTGGGGATAAATATCCCAGGCCGTAATTTCGCCGCTGTTTTCCATAAGCTCGGCCATATGAGTGGTCTTCCCACCCGGTGCGGCACACATATCCAGCACCCGTTCGCCGGGCTCCGGGTCCAGTGCAAGGCTTGCCATCTGGGCACCAATATCCTGAATGGAAAGCCAGCCCTCACGGAACATGGCCGTCTCTGCAATATTTTTCGGTTCCTCAATGTAAAGCGCATTTTCCAGATTTGTCTTCCGCGCTTTGCATACAGCCGCGACTTCCTCTGCAGAAGATTTCAAAGGATTTATCCGTACGGCAAGAGGCGGTACGGCATTGCTGGCCGCGAGTAGTTTTTCACACTCTTCTGCCCCGAACTGCTTCATCCAGAGCTGCACCAGATAGTCGGGAACAGAATATTCCACGCCAAGACGAGCCTGCAGAGTATCCGGAAGTGCAAAGCCGCGACGCTGAATATTTCGCAGGACGCCATTTACATAGGATGCGGCACTGCGGGCGTGACGTTTTGTCATATTTACTGCTTCATTGACTGCCGCATGGCCGGGAATCCGGTCCATAAACCGTAGCTGATGCACGGCCATCCGTAGAATTTCCCGCACCGCAGGCGTTAAACTCTCTATAGGTCGGGCTGAAACAGAAGCAATCTGAAAGTCAATAAAACGCAGATTCTGCACTGTGCCATAAACAAGACTTGTGGCAAGCGACTTGTCCCGCTTTTCCAAACGGGAAGCGGCCAGGCCGTTTTTGACAGCAAGGTCCGCAAACGCGCCTTTTTCAGTTATATCAAGTAAAATAGAAAGGGCTAATTCTCTGGGCATCAGTCTCTGTCCCCTCTTCTTCCTGCCAGTAGTAAAAGACGCAGAAGCTGTAAAATAGCACTGGTTGCCGCCGCAATATAGGTCAGAGCCGCCGCGGACAGTACCTTCTTTGCCCCCTTTGTTTCCTCACCGTCCAGAAAGCCGATTTCATACACCGTATTCAGTGCCCGGCGGCTTGCATTCAATTCCACAGGGAGCGTGACAAGCTGAAAGGCCACAACAGCGGCATATAGGACAATTCCGACAGGAATCAGCACCTCAAAGCCGGAGAAAATAAAGCCGAGAAGCACCAGCGGAAAGGCGAGGGTGGAGCCGATCTGCGCTACAGGCAACACCGTGTTTCGTAGTTTTATAGGCGTATATCCGCTGCTGTGCTGTACGGCATGCCCCACCTCGTGGGCCGCAATACCGACTGCCGCAATGGTTGCGGAATTATATACACTGTCTGAAAGGCGCACCACATCCGCACGGGGGTCATAATGGTCTGTAAGATTTCCCGAAACGCGTTCAACACGCACATGCTGCAGACCATTTCTGTCTAAGATACGCCGTGCGACTTCTGCCCCGGTCATTCCACGGCGGTTTTGCACCTGCGAAAACTTTGTATATGTGCTCTGCACCTTAAACTGGGCATAGAAAGCCAGCAAAATTGCCGGCAGTACAATTAAATATGTGGGGTCATAGTAAAAATAAGGCATACATTTAACCTCCTAAAACTGTTCCTTCTGCTATCGGATTACCTGCAAGAAGCGCGGCAGCGGTCATTTTCTTTTTGCCTGCCAGCTGCAGCTCAAGAATTTCCACAGCCCCGTCCCCGGTGGCAACCACGAGACATCCCCGACTCCGAAGTACAGTGCCCGGTGTACCACTTCCTTCTGCCTCCCTGGCTGAAATCAGCTTCAACACCTGTCCGTCTTTATAAGAATATGCGCCGGGCCAGGGAAATAAACCCCGGATTTTATCCAGAATTTGGCGCGATGATGCATCCCAGGATATGCGCCCAAGCTCCTTTGTCAGAAGCGGTGCGTATGTGGATTCCTCATCCTTCTGCTTTTCACGCGTCGCTGTACCGTCAGCTATACGGGAAAGGGTTTCTGCCGCAAGCTCTGCCGCAGAAGCCGCAAGCTTATCATGCAGCGTCTGGGCGGTATCTTCCTTTGTGATTGGGACCCGCGTTTTTAAAATCATATCTCCGGTATCAAGCCCCTTATCCATATACATAGCTGTGATACCGGTCTCCGTTTCTCCATTCAGAATACTCCACTGAATGGGTGCGGCTCCTCTGTATTTTGGCAGGAGCGATGCATGCATGTTCACACATCCATACTTCGGAAATGAGAGTACATATTCAGGAAGCAGTTTCCCGTAAGCCACAACTACAATAATTTCCGGCTGTACCTCCTCCAGATACTTTAAGATTGCTTTGTCCCGCAATGTTTCCGGCTGATACACCGGAAGTCCTAAAGCCTCTGCACACTTTTTCACCGGCGTAGGCTCCATATGCATACCCCGGTTTTTCGGTTTATCGGGCTGGGAAATAACCCCCGCAATCTCATGTCCGGCACGGAAAATCCCTTCTAAAACAGTGGCCGCAAAGTCCGGTGTTCCCATATATAATACGCGCATATATCGTCCTTTCTATTCCTCGTCCCGCTTCTGGATTTCCTCCGCTTTATCCACAAACAGCACGCCATCAAGATGATCCAGCTCATGGCAAACCGCTCTGGCAAAGAAGCCGGACACGGTTTTTTCAAAGACTTCGCCCTCCCGGTTCTGTGCACGGACAGTGACCGTCTCGGGGCGGGTGACAGTGCCGATATATTCCGGCACACTGAGACACCCCTCCGCCTCGGTCTGCTCGCCGGAGGAAGCAATGATTTCCGGATTTATCAATTCAAGAAGTCCGTCACCCAGCTCCTCTCCCACGTCAATGACCGCAATCCGACGCAAAATACCAACCTGCGGTGCCGCAAGACCTACGCCACCGCTTTCATACATTGTTTCTCTCATATCATCCAGAAGCGTTAGAATACGCGCATTGATTTCTTCTACAGGCCGCGATTTCTTCCGGAGGATATCATCCCCTATAATACGTATATTTCTCATATTTGATTCCTTTCCGTACTGTCTACATGGTGGTGGGATTTACATCTGCCACGACGGACAGTTTCTTTTCTGTCTCTATAACGGCACGAATCCCGGCGGCCAGCTCCTTTGTGAGACGGCATTTCATCCAGAGGTGCCAGCGATATGTATTTTTTATTTTATTGATACCGCAGGGGGCCGCACGAAAGAGCTGCACCTGATCTCCAAGTGTTTTTCCGCATAAGGAAAACAGGGCCTCTGCCGCTTTCTTTACCGCCTTTTCTTCCCCGCCTGTCACGATTATATCTATTATATCACAAAAGGGCGGATAATTCAAAGCTTTTCTAAGAATTATTTCCTCCTCATAAAACGCACGGTAATCCTGTCTTGCGGCATGGAGAATCACACTCTGGTCCGGCGAATGGGTCTGTATAATTGCCCGTCCCTTTTTCTCCCCTCTGCCCGCCCGGCCGCAGACCTGGGTAATCAGGCTGAAGGTGCGTTCCTGTGCGCGGTAGTCTCCCATGTTCAGGATCTGGTCTGCATTCAGAACACCGACAAGCGTAACATTAGGAAAATCCAGTCCTTTGGCTATCATCTGTGTTCCAAGCAGGACGTTAATATTTTCATCCCTGAACCGGGTAAGAATTTTTTCATGGGCTTCCTTCTTCCGCGTGGTATCCACATCCATGCGGATTATACTGGCATCCGGAAGCTCCTCCTCTACCGTCGCCTCTATCTTCTGCGTCCCCGCGCCGGAGCCGACAAGATGGGAGCTATGGCACGCAGAACATTCCTTTACATTCTTTTTTCTGTATCCGCAGTAGTGACAGTTCAAGGTGTCACTAAAGCTATGATAGGTCAGCGAAATACTGCAGTGGGGGCAGGTTTCCACATGGCCGCAGCTGCGGCAGGAAACATAAGTGGAATACCCCCGTCGGTTCAGAAACAGAATACTCTGTTCCCCGTTTTTAATATTTTGCTCCAACTCCTGCCGAAGCGTTATGCTGAACAAAGAGGTGTTCCCCCGCATCATTTCCTCACGCATATCTACGATAAAGGTTTTCGGGAGCTCCGCATCGTTATACCGATGGGTAAGTTCCATTAGTGTATAGCTTCCGGTTTGCGCCCGATAAAAGCTATCCACAGAAGGCGTGGCAGAGGCCAGTAAGACCTTGGCTCCTTCCGTATGTGCCCGGCACATAGCCACATCGCGGGCATGGTAACGCACACCGTTTTCAGACTTATATGTGTCCTCATGCTCCTCATCAATAACAATGAGGCCAAGCTTCTGGCAAGGCGCAAAAACGGCACTGCGGGCACCGACAACCACTCTCGCCTCTCCCCGTGCAATGCGAAGCCATTCATCATGGCGTTCCCCTATGGAAAGTCCACTGTGCAGTACTGCCGTCGTCCGGCCGAAGCGGCTTAAAAACCGGCTGACCATCTGGTGGGTCAGGGCAATTTCAGGCACAAGCACAATAGCACTTCTGCCTTCCCTTAGTATCCTTTCAATCGCCGCAAGATATACCTCTGTTTTTCCGCTGCCCGTGATGCCGTGCAGTAGCATTGGTTTCAGCGGTTTTACAGGCTGCGTGTTGATAGCGTCAACCACGTTCTGTTGTTCTGCATTTAAAATGGAAGGCGCACTCTCTCTGATGTCCCGGTTTACAGGCGTGCGCAGGATTTCCACATCGTCCGTTTCCAAAACGCCGTTTTTCACAAGCGTGTGCACTGTTGAGGTACTGCAGGAAGCGAACAGACACAAATCTGCCATGGAAAGACACGCACATTCCTGCATAATTCGCACAGCTCTTGCCGCTGCGTCAGAAAGCTTTTTCTTAGGCTCCGCAGCAAAACGAATCACCCGCATTCTGCGGACGCCAACCTTCTTTTCCGTGGTATGGGAAACGGAAACAACTCCCTTTTCCAATAGTGTATTTACGACAGCACGGGTCTTTTCCCCCATCGTCTCCTTTAAAACATCAAAAGCGCATACCTCACCGTTTTCGGTCAGAATATCCGCCATCTTTCTCTCTGTCATAGACATGGGAGCATCTTTTTTGACAAGACGCACCCACTCCGTAAGCTTAGCCGCCGACCCCGGCGGCAAGAACAGTTTCACTGCGTCAGCGAAGGTGGAAAAGTACCGGTTTTTTATCCAGTATGCCTCCAGAAGCTTCTCCCTGTCGAAAAGGGGCGTCTGGTCCAGCACCTCGGCAATGTCCTTGACTTTTTCATCGTCCGTACATTCCCAGACCTTAATTACAAAGGCCACCTCGTGTCGGTTACCGCCGCCAAAGGGGACACGTACGCGCACACCAACCACCACCGCATCCCAAAGCTCCTCCGGGACGCGGTAAGTAAAGTCCTTATCAACCTGACGGGTTTTACCGTCAATAATAACGCTTGCAGCTCTCAATTTCTATTCTTCCGTACTTACTACCAGGGTATCCTGGTTTTCTTCCTGCTCCGTGTCGGTAAAAATTTCTACCGCCGGTTCATCCGAGCGAATCACGTCTATCATGCCCTCTGCCACTTCGTTTACGGCAATGGTAACCGGTTTATCGGATTTCACCTTTACGAGCGGTGTTGTGGTATCCAAAGACAATTCTCTTGCCCGCTTTGCCACAACCATGGCAAGGGTGTAGCGGCTGTCCATGTCCTTCATGAGTTCGCTGATTCCGGGTTTAATCATCATAATAAATTCTCCTTTACAAAATCAAACTTCCGCGCACTGCGGCCTTCTTCAGCCAGCGCGATTGCTTCTATCTCCTCCGCGGCACGGTCTGCCGAGTCGTTTACCACAATGTATGTATATTTGTCTGCCAGACGCAGTTCCTCTTTTGCTCTCTCAAGACGTTTTTCAACGACCGATGGTTCCTCCGTCTTACGTCCCTCCAGGCGGTGCCGAAGCTCCTCCATCGTCGGGGGCACAATAAAGATAAAAATTCCCTCCGGATAGGATTCCATGACCTGCATGGCACCCTGTACCTCGATTTCAAGAAGCACGTCCTTCCCCGCTTCCAGTCTTTCCATTACTGCCGCCTTGGGCGTACCGTAATGGTTGCCGCAAAACTCTGCAGATTCCAGGAAACCGTCATTCTCTCTGAGCCGCAGAAATTCCTCTTTTTCCATAAAGTAGTAGTGCACGCCGTTTTCCTCACCGGGCCTCGGTGCACGGGTAGTGGCAGAAATAGAGTAAAACCAATCGGGATGGCGGGGCAAAAACTCCTTGATTACCGTCCCTTTCCCGGCTCCGGAAGGGCCGGATACCACATACAAAATTCCTTTACGCATTTTCGGCTTCCTCCACATCCTCGTCCGCCAGTCTTCCCGCCGCCGTATCCGGCAAAATAGCGGAAAGCACCACATGACCGCTGTCCATAATGAGCACTGCACGGGTCCTTCTTCCATATGTCGCGTCTATCGCCATGCCCTTTTCTTTGGCCTCCTGTACAATTCGCTTTATTGGGGCCGATTCCGGGCTGACAATGGCAACCACACGGGCAGAAGAAACAACGTTACCAAAACCAATGTTAAACAGCTTCATCCGCCCACCTCATTCTACATTCTGAATCTGCTCTCGCAGCTTCTCAATAATTGCCTTAATATCAATAACAAGACGGGCGACCTCTAAATCGTTGGACTTGGAGCCAACCGTATTGATTTCACGGTTCATTTCCTGAATCAGAAAATCCATTTTCCGGCCAATCGGCTCTTTCGCCTGCAAAAATTCGCGCATCTGCAGAATATGACTGCGAAGACGGATAAGCTCCTCATTCACATTGACTTTATCTGCAAAAATAGCCACTTCATTTAAAAGCCTGCCTTCGTCCACTGTTACGGAATCCAGAATCTCCCGGATGCGGGCCTGGAGCCGGGCGGCATATTCGGAAACAATTTTCGGTGTCCGCTCTTCCAGCTGGTCCACAAGGGCTTCCATACTGTCTGTCTGCTCTGAAAGGTCCGCAAACAGCTGTTCGCCCTCTCTTTCCCGCATCGCTGTAAACGCCTCGGCCGCCGCTTTAGTCGCTTCACAAATGAGCGCGGTAATCGCTTCCGTGTCTTCCTCTGCACGCTGCAGTGTGAAAATATCTGAAAAACGAGAAAGCTCCTGCAGCGTGACGGGAGACGCTATGGAAAACGTACTCCGCAGCTTTTCCAAAGCCGTATAGTACCCGCCGGCAATGTCCATGTTTACGAACACCTCGCCGCTTTCGCCGTTCATTCCCTCCACAGAAAGGAATACATCTACCTTACCCCGGCTGACATATTTTGTCAGTGCCTTCCGCATCGCATCCTCCGCGAAAGCGTAGCTTCGGGGTGTTTTTACGTTTATGTCGCTGTATCGGTGATTTACGCTACGGATTTCAACGGTGAATTTTTTATCACAGCCGATTTTCTCTCCGCTTCCGTACCCGGTCATACTTTTTATCATGGCTTACCTCACTACAATATTCAAAAGCTTATTCGGTACAGCAATCACCTTTACAATCTGTTTGCCGTCGGTAATGGCTTTTGCCGCTTCACTTTCCATTGCCAGCTTTTCCAGTTCTTCTTTTCCGAGACCGGAAGGCACTGTCATTTTTCCGCGGATTTTTCCGTTTTCCTGAAGCACGATTTCCACCGTATCATCCACTGTCTTGGCTTCGTCAAAGGTGGGCCAGGACGCGTCATGCAGATAGCCTTCAAAGCCGGCCAGCTGCCACATTTCTTCCGTAATATGCGGTGCTGTGGGGTTTAAGAGAAGCAGGAAGGTACGCAGCTCTGCGCGGTTAATGCGTCCCACCTTATATATATCGTTAATCAGCGACATCAGCGCGGCAATCGCCGTGTTGAATTTCATTTTCTCAATATCGTCCGTGACCTTCTTCACGGTTTTATGCATAGCACCTTCCAGTTCCGTGCTATAAACGTCGCCATCCGTCAGCATAGGCATCATATTCCAGACGCGCTCCAGAAACTTGTGGCAGCCCTTCACACCGTTCGTGCTCCAGGGGGTTGTCTGGTCGAAAGCCCCGATGAACATTTCGTAGGTACGCAAAGTGTCGGCACCAAAGTTCTCCACCACCTCGTCCGGGTTTACCACGTTCCCACGGGATTTGGACATTTTCTCGCCGTTTTCGCCGAGAATCATGCCATGGGAGGTACGTTTATTATAAGGCTCCTTTGTTTTTACAACGCCGATATCGTACAGGAATTTATGCCAGAAACGGGAGTATAAAAGATGCAGTGTGGTATGCTCCATACCGCCGTTATACCAGTCTACGGGCAACCAGTAGTCCAGAGCTTCGGAAGACGCAAGTGCGTCCGTATTCTTCGGATCGGCATATCGGAGGAAATACCAGGAGGAACCGGCCCACTGGGGCATGGTATCTGTCTCACGGCTGGCCGCACCGCCGCATTTTGGGCAGGTGGTAGCAATCCAGTCCGTAGCCTGGCAGAGGGGAGACTCCCCTTCCGGACCGGGAGCAAAGTTTTCAATTTCAGGCAATGTCAGGGGTAACTGGTCCTCCGGAACCGGTACCCAGCCGCACTTGTCGCACCAAACCAGCGGAATCGGCTCGCCCCAGTACCGCTGGCGGGAGAACAGCCAGTCACGCAGCTTGTAGTTGACGCGCCGCTCTCCTATGCCCTGCTCTGTTAAATAATCCATAATTTTTTCCATGGCATCTTTGACCTGCAGACCGTCCAGCATACCGGAATTTACCATCGTACCGCTGGCAACATCGGTATACGCTTCCTTCTGCACGTCCTCACCACCGGATACAACCTCTATAATCGGAAGTCCAAATTTCTTTGCAAATTCCCAGTCGCGGGTATCATGTGCCGGCACTGCCATAATAGCACCTGTACCATAGGTCATAAGTACATAGTCGGAAATCCAGACAGGAATTTCTTTTCCGTTGACAGGATTTACCGCCATAACCCCTTCAAGGGGCACACCGCTCTTATCTTTGTTCAGTTCCGTGCGCTCCAGTTCGGATTTATGCGCCGCTTCTCTGCGATAGGCTTCAATGGCTTCAAAGTTTGTAATATATTCCTTCAGCTCGTCAATATAGGGGTGCTCCGGCGACAGTACCATATACGTGGCACCAAACAAAGTGTCAGGCCGCGTGGTAAACACACGGACGGTCTTGTCCCCCTTCGTCAGACGGAAGTCCACCTCAGCCCCCTCTGAGCGACCAATCCAGTTAATCTGCTGGATTTTAACTTTATCAATAAAGTCCAGCTCCTCAATATCGTCAATCAGACGCTGGGCATACTCCGTAATCCTGAGCATCCACTGGCTCTTGCGCTTCTGCACAACCTCGCCGCCGCACCGCTCACATTTGCCGTTAACAACCTCTTCATTTGCCAGACCAACCTTGCAGGAGGTACACCAGTTAATGGGCATTTCCTGTTTATAGGCAAGGCCCTTTTCAAAAAGTTTTAAGAAAATCCACTGGGTCCATTTATAGTAGGCAGGGTCGGTGGTATCTACCTCCCGTCCCCAGTCAAAGGAAAATCCGATGCTTTTCAGCTGGCGGCGGAAGTTGGCAATGTTCTCCTCTGTTACCTTCGCCGGATGAATATTATTTTTAATGGCAAAGTTTTCCGTGGGAAGTCCGAAAGCATCCCACCCCATAGGATACAGCACATTATAGCCATCCAGACGCCGTTTTCTTGCCACAATGTCCATGGCCGTATAACTGCGGGGATGCCCCACATGCAGGCCGTGGCCGGAAGGGTACGGAAATTCTACCAGGGCATAAAACTTGGGCTTATCTGACTTATTTTCGGCCCGGAAGGTTTCGTTTTCGTACCAGTGCTTCTGCCATTTTTTCTCAATTTCATTAAACGTGTATCGCATTCTATCTGTTCCTTTCTATTCTGTAAACGGAAGTGCAATCCGCGGCGCATCTGCCCAGAGACGTTCCAGGCCGTAAAACTCGCGGATATCCTTTTTAAAGATGTGTACAACCACTGCACCGAAATCCATAAGCACCCAGCTGCCCTCTCTGAGACCCTCTGTGCGCAGCAGCTCCGCACCGGCTTCTTCCGCCTTTTCCGTTAGCGCATCTGCCAGTGCCTGTGCCTGCAGTGCCGAAGATGCGGACGCGATGACAAAATAATCTGCGATAATCGTCAGCCCGCGGATATCCAGAACTTCAATGTTAGTTGCCTTTTTATCGTACAGCGCATTTGCAAAGCAAACTGCCTGCTCTACAGCTTCCATTTTTTGTACCTCCGTTATAAATCTCTTTTCTCATTTTATCTATTATATATCACTTTTTCCGGTTTGTCTATATTTTTTTCACAAAAAATTAAGTGTTTTTTATTTTTTCAAAAAAATGTTGACATTTTAATTCCATTACTGTAAAATATTGGAAGAGGTGGTAAGTTTTGAAAAACGTTAAAAAAATATTTCTGTTTTTAATTTTCTTTGCATTTTTAGCCTTGGGGCTTTCCATCCGTTATACAATCGGGTATGGAATGTTCGTGGAGGGACAATTCGTAGGCGTGGTACGAAGTCCCTCGGAAGCAGACGCGATTACAGAAATCATCTGTGCAGAAAGCCACGCCAGCGCACTGTCCACCACACTGTATCCACGGCTTCTGGTACGGGACACCTTTACCCCTGCCGCAGAGGTGTCGGAAAACACGCGCTCTGCCATGGGAATTGAAACAGAAATCATTACGCTTACGGAGCCAATTCCCTTCGGAACGGGAACAGTGGAGGACGCCGGCATGTACCAGGGAACCGAGGCAGTAACTACAGAAGGTGTAGACGGTGCCCGTACAGTGGTAAAGCAGATTACCAAAATGAACGGTTCTATTTTACAGGAGAAGGTTTTATCCGTTTCCGTAAGTGCCGAGCCGGTTGCGGAAATAACAACAGTGGGTACAAAACCGCGGCCTGCCGGTGTGGGTACAGGAGATTTCACCTTTCCGCTTTCTGAAATTACGGTTTCCTCGAATTTCGGGTATCGTTGGGACCGGCAGCATAACGGCATTGACTTTGCCGCAGACGCAGGAACTGCTATTTCTGCCGCCGATAGCGGAACTGTAATTTTCAGCGGACCGTCAGAAGGATACGGAAATCTGATCATTCTCGACCACCAAAACGGGTATACTACCTATTATGCCCATTGCAGCATTCTGTATGCCGCTGTCGGGGCAATGCCGGAGAAGGGAGAGGTAATTGCCGGGGTGGGAAGCACGGGCAACAGCACCGGGCCGCATCTGCATTTTGAAATTCGGAAGGATGGAGCCCCGCAGAATCCGCTGGAATATCTTCCCGGTATTGTTTAAAAATTAAAAGGATATCATACTATAGAAAATAAGACAGACGGCAAACATGCACAGGCGTGAAAAAAGAGAACATAAAAACGAGCGTCCCTGCAGGACGCTCATTATTGTAGGATGGAGAGGGGGTACAGCCACTGACTCACGTCGTGGCTGTACCCCCGGGAACTAGCTTTGTTACGGGTCATTTCAAAACCCGGGAGTTTTTATTTACTATTATTATACACCCAAAACGTTCCTTTGTCCATACTTTTTTGAAAAATTTTTATTTATTTCCATTAATTCTTTTTTTACTTCATTTTTGGCTTGAAAATAACGGCCGCCAAAAACGAAAACAGAATCGCCGCGGATACGCCGCCTGCCACGGACATTAGCCCTCCGCTGAGAATTCCCTGTATCCCCTTCTCCCCGATTGCCTTTACAACGCCGTTATAAAGGGTGTACCCAAAGCCAGTAATCGGAACGGTCGCCCCGGCTCCCGCAAACTCTACCAGCGGTTTGTATATGCCGACCAAAGTCAGAAGCACGCCCGCACATACAAACGAAACAAGAATCCTGGCTGGTGTCAGCTTCGTTTTGTCAATTAAAATCTGACCGATGGCACAGATAAGTCCGCCCACCCAAAACGCATTGAAATACTCCATTTTATCCACCTCTTTTTCTCTATACTCTGTAAAAAAATAAAAAATATGCATGATGCGGCTTGACATTTTTTTCTTTTTTGGGTATACTGAATAAAATGAAAATGATTCTCAAATTCAAAAGCGAGGTGCAGTATGGCATACATCACCAAACAGCGTACACTACTTTCCGGTTTTTTACGTGCGAGAGGCGAGGCTCACTTTTCCATGCGGGAAATCCTTGATTTCGCCCATAGAAACGGCATCGGCACAGCAACAGTTTACCGCTATCTGGACAAGCTGGTACAGGACGGTCAGCTTTGTAAGTTCAACACAGATTCTTTAGAGAGCGGTGCCTGTTACCAGTGGCGGGACGCGGACTGTCATTTATACCACTTTGTCTGCAATGAATGCGGAAAATGCTTCCATATAGATTGTCCGCAGCTTAAAAGTGTAAATGCACATATCCGGGAAAACCACGATTTTGAAGTATATCTGGAGAAAACCGTGTTTCGCGGTCACTGCGCTGCATGTGCAGGAAAGGAGTCAAAATGAAAAAAAGAACAGTCTCTTTCCTTTTAGCCTTCCTGACGCTTTGTCTGTGTAGCTGTGGTGCACCGCAGCAAAAAAGCGATATACTGCAGATTACAGCCACCCTGTTTCCGCAGTATGACTTTGCACGGGAAATCTGCGGGAACAGAGCTGAAATCACCCTTCTTCTCCCCCCGGGGATGGACAGTCATTCCTATGAGCCAACTCCGGCAGACATGCTTACGCTGAGCCAAGCCGACCTGTTTCTTTATACCGGTGATACTATGGAACCCTGGGCGGCAACACTGGCCGACAGTGTAAACGGTCAGATTACGGATGTTTCCGAGGGTGTCCGTCTTCTTTCCGGCGAGGACATTCACGCACACGTGGAACACTCCCACGCCGCGGCCGACACCGACCCGCATATCTGGACGAATCCGCAGAACGCTATCATCATGGTGGAAAACATCTGCAGTGCTGTCTGTGGCCTTGCCCCTGAGAATGCAGAATTTTTCCGTAAAAATGCGGATGCTTACATCGAAGAGCTTACACAGCTTGATGCCGATATAGATGCAGTTGTGAAAAGCGGGAGGCGAAAAAAAATTGTGTTTGGCGGCCGTTTTGCCATGCGGTATTTTACAGAACGATACGGTCTGTCCTATGATGCGGCCTATGATTCCTGCAGCGGCGAGGCAGAGCCGTCTCCGTCGGTACTGACACACATCATTGCGGAAATGAAGGCAGAAGGTCTCCCGGCCGTTTATTATGAGGAGCTTTCCACCCCACGCACCGCAAAGCTGATCGCTGAGGAAACGGGTGCTAAAATGCTTCTTCTCCACTCCTGCCATACCCTTGCTCCGGAGGAAGCAGGCGAAACATATCTTTCGCTGATGCGGAAAAATTTAGAAAATCTGAAGATAGGACTGAACTGAACTTGATTCTTTTAAACTGCGAAAACCTTTGTGTTGCTTACGACGATGTGGTAGTACAGGATGTTTCCTTCTCCGTGGAAAAGGGAGATTTCATCTGTATCGTCGGAGAAAACGGCAGCGGAAAAACAACTTTAATTAAAGCACTTTTGGGGCTTTTGCCCGTCAAAAGCGGGAAGGTCACCATGCAGGAGGGCCTTGAGACCGGATATGTACCGCAGAAGCTTTCTGTGAAGCGGGACTTCCCTGCTTCCTCCGAAGAAATCGTCCGCATGGGCGTCCGTTCCTCCCGCCCCTTTCTTTCCCGAGCAGAAAAAGCACGGGTGCGAAAGAACATGGAGCTGCTTGGTATTGAAAATCTGCGAAAGAAAAGCTTTCAGTCTCTTTCCGGCGGCCAGCAGCAGCGTGTACTGATTGCCCGGGCACTGACAGCTTCCGATACTTTTCTTTTTCTGGACGAACCCGGCACAGGCCTCGACCCGGTAGCCCTAAAGGACCTCCATGCACTTCTCAGAGAATTAAACCGAAAGCAGGGCTTGACCGTATTGATGGTTTCCCACGATATGGCCTCCTCTGTGAAAATTGCAACAAAAATTCTGCATATTAACAAAACCCTGCAATTCTTTGGTCCGCCGGGGGATTTCATTTGTACAGAATGCGGAAAGCGTTTTATGGGAGGTGGAAATAATGCATGATATTCTGACGCTTTTTTCCTATTCCTTCATGCAGCGGGCACTCCTCGTCGGTCTTCTCGTGGCCCCCTGCGCGGCCCTGCTCGGTGTTTCACTTGTTCTCCGTCGGTATTCCATGATTGGCGACGGACTGTCCCATGTGGGCTTTGGTGCGCTCTCGCTGGCTTTTGCTTTGAATCTCGCACCACTGCAGGTAGCACTTCCCATTGTGATTCTGGCCGCTTTCTGGCTCCTGCACCTTAGTGAAAGCAGCAAAATGCACGGAGATTCGGCCATTGCGCTGATTTCCTCTGCCGCCATTGCTTTCGGCGTTGTGGTAACTTCACTGACAAACGGAATGAGTACGGACGTATACGACCTGATGTTCGGCAGTATTCTGGCCGTGGGAAGCGATGATTTGATTTTGAGTCTGCTTCTTTCCTCCGCCGTACTCTTTGTATTCATTTTCTTTTACCGTAAAATTTTTGCCATTACCTTTGACGAAGGATTTGCCCGGACTGCCGGTACAAATGTACGGGTCTATACATCGCTCATCGCCTTTCTCACTGCCGTTACCATTGTGGTGGGAATGCGGATTATGGGGTCAATGCTGATTTCCAGTCTGATTATCTTTCCGGCTCTGACGGCAATGCGTCTGTTCCGCTCCTTCCGGAGCGTAACGCTTTGTGCCGCTGTTCTTTCCCTCGTTGCTTTCGGAACCGGACTTCTTTTATCTTTCTGGTTTTCTCTCCCCACGGGAGCCACCATTGTACTTGTGAATTTAGGCTTTTTCCTGCTTTTCAGCATTCTGGAAAAGCTTAGATAAGAAAGGAGAACTTAAAATGAAAAAAAGCGCACTTGCAGAACAATATTTTTCGGAAGGATGTAACTGCTGTCAGGCAGTCTTATTGGCTTTTGCTCATGAAACAGGTTTGGACAGGGATGTTTTAGCCCGACTGTCCTCTTCCTTCGGGGCCGGCATGGGTGGTCTCGGAGAAGTCTGCGGGGCCGTTACCGGTATGCTTATGGTTCTGGGCGCAGACGGTGGATACGGTTATCCTGCCGACTCGAACGCCAAGGCTCCGCACGCAGCATATGTACGGGAGGCTGCCGACACATTCAAAGAACAGTTCGGAAGCTATCTCTGCCGGGAACTGAAATTCGGAGAACGGGACAGAGCGTACTGCACCGAGCTTGTACGCTTTGCCGCGGCACTCTGTGAGCAGCTTTTAGAGACGAAAAAAATTAAAAATGAAAATTCGTAAAAAAGGCTTGCTTTTTTTTACAGAATATGCTATACTATTTTCTATCACAGAAAATTGGCCGATGTGATGGAATTGGCAGACGTGACGGACTCAAAATCCGTTGGTAGCGATACCGTGTGGGTTCGAGTCCCACCATCGGCACCAAAAAAAGAGACAGATTTCCTCCGTGTCGAAATTTGTCTCTTTTTCAATGAATTGCCTACGGCATGAATTTAAATCAAAGATTTCATGAATTGAGCTTGACGGCTCATGAATTGCTCTTCGTGCATATAAAGGCAATTCAATTCATGTTGCAAAGCAACAATTCATGGATGAAATCCAATTCATGACAACGAAGTTGTCAAATTATTATAAAATTAAATTTCCTTATGGTTCTGCCTTCCCAGAAAAGGAGGTCCCCCATTTTGAAAAAAGGAATTATGATTTTCGGCCCGGCCGGGTCCGGAAAAACGACACTGGGCAAAATTGTAGCGAAGCAGCTGGAAGTTCCCTTTGTGGACACCGATGATTATATCTGGCGAAAGGATACGGAAATCCCATTTTCTCTCCTATATCCCCGAGATGAAAGAATCAGCAGACTCATGGAAGCGATAGCTGAAACGACCCAATTTGTTATGGCCGGCAGCATGGACAGCTTTCACGAGCACTTCGACCCTTTCTTCTCCCTCGCCGTACATCTGACAGCTCCTGCCGAAGTACGTACTGCGCGGGTGGACCGTCGGGAATATGAGGCATTCGGCGACAGGGTGCTGGAGGGCGGCGATATGTATACCGCTCACCGGAACTTTCTTGACGATGTCGCCAGCTACGACCACGGCGGCGGTTCCACAAGCCTCGCCGTGCATACAAAGTGGGCCCAGTCCCTCCCCTGCCCGGTCCTTAGGCTGGACGGAACAGATTCTCTGGCAGACAATGCAAAGATTATTATAAAAAAAAACCGGGCTTTGCTTACATTATGAACACTTCCATTTTTCTGCAGAATAGTTTAACGCAAGAGTTCTGCAGTTTTTTATGGCTTATCGAAAAAGAGAAACGATCATATAAATAAGCTTAATATACTTTTTTCTCCAAATCTCTTTACATATCTTCTTTTTTTTAGTAAAATATATGTATATAATGAACAGGGGTGAATTATGGATATACACACTTTGCGCGACCTTTTACATCATCACAATTATTTATATTATGTAAAAGACGCGCCGGAAATCAGTGATTTTGAATATGATAAGCTACTCCGCACTTTAGAAGACATGGAGAATGCCGACCCGTCTCTGATTACGCCCGACTCCCCCACCCAGCGGGTGGGCGGTGCACCGGCGGAAGGCTTTGCCCAGGTAACCCACGCTGTACCTATGGAAAGTCTGGCAGACGTTTTCAGCCGGGAGGAGCTGGAGGCTTTTGATGTGCGCGTACGGGGTGCTGTACCTGCGCCCGCATATACGGTGGAGCCTAAGATTGACGGGCTTTCCGTCTCTCTCGAATACCGGGACGGTATTTTCTGGCGCGGCTCTACCCGCGGCGACGGCTTAGTGGGTGAGGACGTGACCCAGAATTTAAAAACCATCCGCTCTATCCCCCTCCGTCTTTCTAAAGCTGTGCCCTACTTAGAGGTACGGGGTGAGGTATTTATGCCCAAAAAGGCCTTTGAGGCTTTAAACCGGGAACGGGAAATTGCCGGGGAAGCTCTCTTTGCCAATCCGCGGAATGCGGCAGCAGGCTCCCTCCGGCAGCTGGACCCGGCTGTGGCGGCAGCGCGGAAGCTGGATATTTATGTTTTTAACATACAAAATGCCGAAGGACTTTCGTATGCTACGCACAGTGAAAGTCTTACGCTCCTTCGTTCTCTCGGTTTTAAAGTAATTGATACAAACCCTGCTGTCTCGGACACAGACGGTATCTGGAGTCTGATTTCTTCTATTGGAGAAATGCGGGACCGTCTTGCCTGCGACATTGATGGGGCAGTTGTAAAGCTGGACAGCATTTCCGACCGGGAACGCCTGGGCAGTACCTCAAAGTATCCCCGCTGGGCGGCGGCTTACAAATTCCCGCCGGAGCAACAGGAAACAACTCTCGAGGACATTATCATTCAGATTGGCCGCACCGGTGCCGCCACCCCCAATGCAGTGCTGACACCGGTACGCATAGCCGGCTCTACCGTGAGCCGGGCCACACTTCATAATATTGATTTTATACGGGATAAGGATATCCGGATCGGCGACCGGGTAGTGGTGCAGAAGGCCGGGGATATTATTCCGGCCGTTGTATGCTCGCTCCCTGCAAAACGGACAGGCGCGGAAACGGAATATTCTATGCCCCAGGTCTGCCCCGTCTGCGGTGCGCCGCTCCTACGGGACGAAAACGAAGCGGCCTATCGATGCGTCGGCGACAGATGCGATGCCCAGCGCGCCCGCGGCATAATTCATTTTGCCAGCCGGGATGCTATGGATATCGAGGGCTTTGGTCCTGCCATGGCGGACAAGCTTCTGCAGGAAGGCCGGATTCACAGCTTTGCAGACCTGTACAGTTTAACAAAAGAAGATATTGCCGTTTTAGAAGGATTAGGAGACAAAAGCGCGGAAAATCTGATTTCTTCCATTACCGCTTCAAAAGAAAAAGGCCTTGCCGCACTTTTGTTCGGTCTTGGTATCCGCCATGTGGGCAAGCGTGCCGCAAGCCTTCTGGCCGGGCATTTTGGCTCTATGGACGCTCTGCTTGCGGCCACAAAGGAGGAACTGGCCTCTATCCGTGAAATCGGCGACAAAATGGCCGACAGCATTCTTGCCTACTTCTCTGATGCACATGTGCAGGAAGACTTAGAAAAGCTCCGCAGTGCCGGCGTAGACATGACAGAAGAAAAAAAGGTGCGCGGTACGCTTTTTGCCGACAAAACCTTCGTATTGACCGGTACACTGCCTTCTCTGAGCCGGAACGCCGCCACCGCACTGATTGAAGAGGAGGGCGGCCGGGTTTCCGGCAGTGTTTCAAAAAAGACCAGCTATGTCCTGGCTGGTGAGGAAGCCGGGTCAAAACTGGAGAAAGCACAGACCTTAGGCATTCCCGTCATAGACGAGGCCGCGTTTCTTGCAATGCTGGGGAGGTAATATATGCAAAAGGTATTAAGCTATGTACGGCGTGCCGTGGACGATTATCATATGATTGAAGAAGGGGACAAAATCGCCGTCGGCGTTTCCGGCGGCAAGGACAGCGTGACGCTGGCTCTTGCCCTTCATGCCCTGAGCCGCTTTTATCCGAAAAAATTTGAGGTGGTGCCCATCACGCTCAGTCTGGGCTTTGACACTATGGATTTTGCACCGCTTGCTGCCTATTTTGAAGCACAGGGACTGCCCCTGATTATTAAAGAAACCAACATCGCTGAAATTCTGTTCGACATCCGCAGAGAGCCCAATCCCTGCTCCCTCTGCGCCAAGCTTCGCCGCGGTGCTTTGCATGATGCGGCCATTGAAGCGGGCTGTCGCAAGGTTGCACTGGGGCATCATAATGACGACGCGCTGGAAACGTTTATTCTCTGCCTTTTTTACGAGGGAAGACTTCATTCGTTCAGCCCCGTCACATATCTGGACCGGAAGGACATCCACCTCATCCGGCCCATGCTGTATATGCAGGAGGCAGATGTCGTTGGATTTATTAAACGGAGCGGGGCTCCGGTAGTACATAATCCCTGCCCGGCGAACGGGTACACAAAACGTCAGTATGCCAAAGAGCTTCTGGCAGAGCTTTCCCGTGAAAACCGGGGTCTGAAAGAACGAATTTTTACGGCCATGACAAATGGGCTTGAAAATTATCGAAAGGATGAAATGAAATGAAAATTACAAAAGCAGTTATTCCTGCGGCAGGACTTGGCACAAGATTCCTGCCTGCCACCAAAGCAGTGCCGAAAGAAATGCTCCCCATTGTAGACACCCCCACGCTTCAGTATATTATTGAGGAAGCGGCGAAAAGCGGTATCGAAGACATTCTGATTATTACCGGCCGCGGCAAGCGGGCCATTGAGGACCATTTTGACAAATCCTATGAGCTGGAAACGGAGCTGGCACGGGCCGGAAAACACGATTATATCGAGGGACTTGAGCACATTTCCTCTCTTGCAAACATTCATTATGTACGCCAGAAGCAGGCCCTGGGACTTGGTCACGCCATCCTTTGTGCAAAATCCTTTGTAGGAAACGCCCCCTTTGCCGTACTGCTCGGGGATGATATTGTACATTCTGAAACGCCGTGCCTCAAGCAGATGATTGATGTGTACGATAAATACGGCTCCTCCGTGCTGGGTGTGCAGGAGGTGGCACGGGAGGATATTTCCAAATACGGCATTGTCGATGCCGTACCGGTAGAAAAGAATATTCACCGGGTGCAGGGTATGGTGGAAAAACCGAACCCCGAAAACGCTCCCAGTAACATTGCCGTACTGGGCCGTTATATCATCACCCCGGAAATTTTCACACTTTTAGAAAACACAAAGCCCGGTGCCGGCGGCGAAATCCAGCTTACCGATGCGCTTTGCGCCCTGGCCGGGATGCAGCCTGTATACAGCTCTATTTTTGATGGCAAGCGGTACGATGTGGGCAGTAAAATCGGATTCCTTCAGGCCACAGTGGAATACGCCTTACGGCGGGAGGATATCGGTGCCCAGTTTAAGGAATACCTGAAAACAGTGATTGGAGACACAAAATGTTAAGCATCCGGGCGCACGCCAAAATCAACCTGTCACTGGATATTATCGGTAAGCGGCCGGACGGATACCACGACCTTTCATCTGTCATGCAGTCCATCCGTCTGCATGACGAGGTTACGCTTCGTTCTCAAAAAGAAATTACCGTCCGGTGTGATTTACGCTTTCTCCCCTGCGATAACCGGAACATTGCCTGGAAAGCGGCCCGTCTTTTTATGGATGAACTCCAAACGGATGACGGCATTGGAATTCAGATAAAAAAACACATTCCTGTGGGCGGCGGTCTCGGCGGCGGCAGTGCAGATGCGGCGGCAGTGCTGATGGGACTAAACCGCATGTACGGCTTTCCTGTCACCTTCGACCGGCTTTTGCAGCTGGGTCTTGCCTGCGGCGCAGATGTACCTTTTTGTATGACCGGCGGCACCTGCCTTGCGGAAGGTCTTGGCGAAAGACTGATGCCGCTCCCCTCCATGCCCCACTGTCATATTCTCTTGCTGCGTCCCCGCTTTTCACTAAGCACGAAAAAGATGTTCGGCCTTGTGGACGTAAAAAAAATTAAACACCATCCGGACACCCGCGGTCTCATCAATGCCCTCAACAACCGGGATGCTGAAGGTGTGACTGTGCGGATGTTCAACTGTCTGGAGGCTTTTGCCCCGCGTCTGGAAATCCGGGAATATAAGCAGCTACTGCTGGACGAGGGTGCTAAAGCTGCATTGATGACAGGAAGCGGCTCTGTGGTGTATGGCATTTTTTCTTCTTTTGAAAAAGCAGCTTCGGCAAAGGAGCGATTTTCTGCCATGGGGCTCCGTCCATGTCTTACAGCACCTGTTCCTTCCATTTTTTAAGTTTTTACACAAATTGTATAATACACCTCACTTATGGCAATACTCACTACTGAGGTGAATAACATGAAAAAATGCATAATTGCACTGCTTACAGGGCTCCTGGTTACGGCAGGGCTGACAATATATTCTGATGCGATGCAAAGCGAAGTTGCCCGGAATGTCCTGCGGCTCCATGTGCTTGCCAACAGCGACGCCGAGGAGGACCAGAACTTAAAGCTTGCTGTCCGGGACCGGCTTCTCCAGGAGAGCCGCACTCTTTTTACAGATTGTGAAACACCGGCACAGTCCAAGGCGGTATTTCTGCAAGAAAAGAGTAAGCTGACGGCTGCGGCGGCAGATGAAATCGCCAGGCAGGGATATTGTTACCCCGTTTCGGTTTCTCTGGAGAAAACATATTTTCCTACAAAATATTATGACGGTGTCGCCTTTCCCGCCGGAGAGTATGAGGCCGTACGTGTGGAAATCGGAGAGGCCGCAGGGCAAAACTGGTGGTGTGTAATGTTCCCGCCGCTGTGCTTTGTAGACGGCAGTGTATCGTCGGACAGTGCGGCACAGATTACGCAAGCTGTGGGTGAAGATGCGGCACTGCTCACCCCGGACGCCACAGCCGATGTGCAGGTCCGCTTTAAGGTGGTAGATTTTTTCCAGAGTGCCACACATGTGATACGGGAGGCGTTCCGACGTTCCTGAACTGCAAGAACGTAATTACGGAAAAACCGAGGGTTTGCCTCGGTTTTTTGTATACATATATTGTTTTCTGTATTCGTTTCATCTACCTTTTAAACACACACCTCCAGTTACCCGTTATATGCAGGGGTGCATCGGCTTTTGAAAGTCCGTACATTTTTTCAATTTGAATAAAATATGTTTCGTTTTCGCGTAAGGCTTCAGGCAAAGGAATAGCCACTACCACTTTCCCATTATTTACAGCTCCCTTAATCGCTTTCTCAGCTTCGATTTCGGATTTCATAATCACCTCGTTTTTACTGTCAAGAATTTTATATTCTGAAACCGCAATCTCCTGAATGAATGAGAATGGGGCTTCTGTTTTGTTTTGAAATGTAACATCTAATGGAAGAACGGCATTACCGTTTTCTGATGTTATATCCAAAACCGTAATCAAAATATCGTTTGTTGCATTGGCATATTCCGTGCCCGTAATTGCCCCGTCAATCCGGGTGATGTCTCTGAAAAATCCCCGTATTGAATTTGCCATTGGCGTTACGGTTACTGTAACAATGCACAACACCGTGGCAACTGCAATTATAATTGCTTTTTTCCTCCGGATTTTCTTTATTTGTCTGCACATAGTTTCCCCCTCCATATTCCTGATTTCAGTTTTCAAATCAAACGGCACCTCTATATTTTTTTTGGCTATTTGTGCATGTTCCTTCAGTCTGCTTTCAAGCTCAGAACGTTTCATTTTATTACCTCTCTCCTTTCAAAATCGTTTTCAGCTCTGACAATGCCTTTTTCGTTCTGTACTTCACGGTTGAAACAGGTTGTTTGAGTGCCTTTGCAACCTCCTCGAACGTCATGTCATTATAGAAGCGGAGTGTTATGTAAACAGCTTGTTTTTGCGGCAATTTACAAATGCAGTCTATCATACCGATTTCCTCCGTCGGCATATCACAAAACGCGTCTGATGCGTCGGTAAGTGTTTCCGTGAATTTTTGCTTTTTTAAATAGTCCTTACTTTTGTTAATGACAATACGGGTAATCCAGGTTTTAAAATACGCCTTGTTTTTTAAGGTATCAAATGCTTTCCAAGCCGATAAAACAGCTTCTTGCACGCAGTCTTTCGCGTCTTCTGTATTATGCAGATATCCGATTGCAACCAAAAACAATGCTTTTTCGCACTCCTTATACTTCTGCTCGAACAGCTCGTACAATTTTTAGCCTCCTTTCTTCTTTGCGTAAAAGCTTTTACACCTATTAGACGATTCGGAAATAAAAAAAGTTAAAAATTCTTTATATTTTAAAAGTGGCCTGAAATTAACATTTCAAGCCACCTAATTAAAATTCCGCTTAAAAAATTTTTGATTTTTCAAATATTTTTATAAGTATTATTCCGATGATAAGACCCGCCGTTCCCTGCACACCGTTTGCCGGAATATTCACCATAGACGGTACAAAGCCGTACATAAAACCCTCAAACACAAAGTATCCAAGAATCATTTCAAATTCAGCAAGTATTCCGCCGATAATTCTTGAAGGGGTGTTCCCGAGCTTATTCTGCATTCCCCTAAAGCAGAAATGGGCAATGATGGCCATAACGCCTTTAATTACAAAGGTTGCAGGCGCATATATAACATAATAGCCTGAGAATACATCGGCAAGAGCAGAGCCAATACCTGCAGCCAAAAATCCGTACACAGGTGACAAAATCCATCCCGAAAGGAGTACAACGCAGTCACCGAGATTTAAGTATCCTTTCAGCGGAGACGGAATTTTGATGATCATTGTCGCTACACAGCAAAGTGCCGCGAGCATTGCAGCTACTACA
Organism: Clostridia bacterium; assembly: GCA_017442155.1. Taxonomy (GTDB): domain Bacteria; phylum Bacillota; class Clostridia; order UMGS1883; family UMGS1540; genus SIG447. The sequence continues at coordinate 33,623 of JAFSAU010000006.1, forward strand.
ATTTTTCTTGTATTTGTTTGCATTATAAAAACCCCTTTACAAATTCTTTTATTTATTGTATAATAAATCTGAACATATAACAATTACCAATTAAGGAGTTTTTAATATAACCAGATGAAATACGCAATTGATTCCAGTTCAAAACAAAAGGCTTATATGCAGCTCTATGAACAGCTCAGGGCCGATATAATAAATTCAGTTTATAAATTCGGCGAAAAGCTTCCTTCCAAGCGTATTCTCGCAGAAGAAACATTGACAAGTGTTATTACTGTCGAACACGCATACGGGATACTGTGTGATGAAGGCTACATAGAGTCCAGGGAGCGCATCGGGTACTTTGTTGCATATCAGAAAAATGATTTTGTGCCAATTGCCGAGCGCGAAATTCATGATGTTTTCCCCGGCAGTCACCGCTATCATACGGATGCGTTCCCCTTTTCTGTACTTGCAAAAACCATGCGGAATGTAATTACAAAATACGGCGAAACTCTTTTGATAAAATCTCCGAATGCAGGTTGCGTTGCGCTCAGGAAAGCAATCTCTGATTATCTTGCAAGAGGAAAGGGCATTTGTGTTTCGTATAATCAGATTGTAATCGGTTCCGGTGCTGAATATCTCTATGGACTTATCGTGCAGTTTTTAGGCCGGGATAAAATTTATGCACTTGAAAATCCATCCTACGAAAAGATACACTCTGTATACAGAGCAAACGGGGCTTCATGTGATTTACTCAAATTAGGCAAGGACGGAATTCTCACATCACAGCTTACAAAGACCAAAGCATCGGTCCTTCATATAACCCCTTTCAGAAGCTTCCCAAGCGGTATCACTGCAAGTGCTTCAAAACGAAATGAGTACATTAAATGGGCCAAAGACCGAAACGCCATAATCATTGAGGATGATTTTAATTCAGAATTTACCGTATCCACCAAAAACGAAGACACAGTTTTTTCGCTTGAACCCGCGCACAGTGTGATATATGTAAATACCTTCACCAAGACAATTGCTCCCTCTATGAGAATCGGATATATGGTTTTACCCGAAGAACTTGTCAGTGAGTTCTTTGACAAAATGGGATTTTACTCCTGCACCGTCCCCATCTTTGAACAATATGTTCTTGCAGAGTTTATTGCAAACGGCGATTTTGAAAGACACATAAACCGAACCAGAAGAAAGCTACGTCAGATGCTGAAAAAGCCCTGATTTCTTTATTGAAAACAAGCTCATACAAAGCTTTCAGCGCGATTTCACCTGATATTCAAATAAACCGCGTGTATTGCAGTACTAATACATTTTCCCGCCACCTCCCAAAGTAAATTTATTTGTTTTTTCCCAAAAATTCAATCCACTATCCGTTCGCTTTTGACAACACAGTCATACAGCATAACAACCCCTGCGCCAAAGGGTGCACCGCCGGAAATATCCGTAAGCCAATGAACGCCGAGGGCTTGCCTTACGGCAAGCCCTGACTAATCGGTTTTACTTATTCCCACTCGGTGCGTTATAACGTGATTTACGTTGTTTCACCTGATTTTAAGCTGATTTTTTCGCTTCCTCCACTTAAAATCTTTTAATTACTTGGTCTTAATTGTTATCTGTTATCAATTTGTTATCACATCATTTTTTATTGATTGCCTCAATAATTTCTTTGCATATATCTTCCCATACATCATCCGGCAAACATTGAAAATTATAATATGTTCCGAAAAAACCTCCATTATAATTATACGATTCTGCTTGTACGAAACCACTTTTCACTCGAGCATCATCCCATTCAACTGCATGTCCGTGCAATCTATGTATGCTTTCCATAAAAGCATCGAGATTATGAATATTATATTTTTTCACAAATTCCACAGTCGCTTCTTTTGCAGAATCCATATCCTTGTATTGAAAGCAACCTTCCACTCTACCGGTTTTAGGATCCTTGAATTTAGGTGCATTTAACGGAATTTCCGAAAACTTCTTACACAAACTATAAAACTCATCTTTTTTATCATCACTATCTAACAATTGCTCCAATTCTGCTCCTAAAAACTCTTTTGCATATGAATAGAATTGGTCTTTTGCATCATGTATAATTGCCATAATTTATACCTCCTTATAATCCATGTACTACTTCTGTATCTAATACTTTTTTTCTGTCCTTCCAATCAGGCATATAACTACTAAGAAAATCGTAAAACTTTTTGCTATGGTTAGGATACAAGAAATGAACTAACTCATGCAAAACAACATATTCAATACAAGCAGGCTTCGCCTTGGTTAAATACTGATTGAATGTAACTTTGTTCCTATTAACACTACAGCTTCCCCAAAGAGTTTTCATTTTCTTCAGGTATATACTTGGATATGGAATATCATATTTTTTTATAATTGGATAAAGTGCATCTACTTGCTGTTTTAAAATTTCAAGCGATTCCTTCCTCCACCACTTATCAAACTGTTGCATCAGTTTTTCTTGGTTTTCTGCATAAGTAGTACATATATGCAATATCTTTCCTTCACGGTATATTAAATTCTTTTCACACGGTCTTACCGCAAAAATCAAATCTTCTCCTAGCATTTTTATAGACATACCATTTTTTATTACTGTCGTAGCGGCATAGCCTTTTGTTTGAGAAAATTTCTCCAATTTATCTTCTATCCATTTTTGACGTTTAGAAACAAACTCCATTAGAAATTCATCATTTATAGAATACGGAGCTGAAATCTTCACTACAGATTCAGGATAGACTTTTAACCGGATAGTCTTTATTTTTTTTCGTTCAACCGCAATAGGTATTGTTTGATTTTTACAGTTTAATTCTAATATACTTGTTTGCATCTTAATATACCTTTTTCGCTGTCAGCATTATTTCATCAATAATAATATCAATGGTATCCAAAGACCAATCTAAATTATTATCTTCCATAAAATCAAATAATGCATCATCTAATAATTTTTTAATATTTCGATGTACAATAACATTGTCACGCCAATCTCTCTTTGCATGTTGTGCAACAATGTCTTTGATTTGTAATGCCAAGAAACCCGTAGCTTCTGTTTCATATCCATCTGCATTACCAATAGCTTTTTTCAATCCACTGCATATACTTCCATAGAACGACTTAGCTTCACTATCATGAACAATGTTTTGAGGATATGTTGCATTGCTGCGACCTTTTCTGTAATCTTCAGCAATTTCTTCCATAGATGACAGATATTTTTCGCTATCTCTTTCCTTCATGTATTCTTCAAGTGTTTTATTGATTCTCTCCATAAAAGAAAGGTATTTTATAGGATCATCATAACGTTCACTTTCTAAAACCTCAACCTGTCTTGATTGGATTGCTTCAGCTTTTGCTTCTTTTGTTCCGAGAATAGCCATTTGCTCTTCCATTTTATCTTTATTAAGAATATCAAGAGGTTCTATGAGAATTTTAGCATCTTCAGCAGTAACATATGTGTTAAGAAGTTGTCTTACACCGTCCTCGTATTTTGAAAAATCCACTCTGTCATTAAATCTCAGAGTTACACTATCTTTCAATTTTTTGAAGAAGATATAATCTTTTTTGTATGCTTCTGCCTGTTCAAATCCTACAGCCTCAAAAAAATCGAAACTTGAATACATCAGGTCAACAAGTTTTGCATAAGCAGAAAGAGTTTCATAGAACTTGGTTCTTATATCATATTCTCTCAATCTTTCTTGCCATACATTCGGCTTGGTTTCGTTTCTGTCTATACCTTCAAATATACCCCATAAGTTCTTATGAAGTTCTTCAAGCTTCGACTTTTGCTCAGATACCGAAGCGATAGCATCTTCAATATCTTTCGCATTAAATCCATCCATACCGGAAGCAGAGTCTGCATATAAATCCAATGCAGAATTAAGCTTCTTAAATATGCCTATATAGTCAACAATTAAGCCAAAATCCTTATTATCAAACACTCGGTTAACACGAGCAATAGCCTGAAGCAGTGTATGATCTTGCAGTTTTTTATCCACATACAAAACCGCTGCAGGAGGAGCATCAAAACCTGTTAACAATTTATCTTTTACAATTAACAGATTTATATCTCCTTCAGGATCAACAAACTCATTTGTAACCCAGTCTTCATATGCTTCATAATTATTCTTGTATAACGGATCAATTTCTTTTGCAAAAAAGTCTCCTATGCGCTTTTTAGTTTCACTTGTATTTACTTCATCCTCGCCCTCTTTAGCTGAATTAGGAGTGATTACAACTGCAGGCGTAATTCCATCAAGGCTATTAAGAAGATAAAACATTTCAACTGCTGCTACTCGAGAAGAGCAGGTAAGCATAGCTTTAAATCCCTTTGGTTTAACATAGCTTATAAAATGTTCGTATAAGTCAAATGCTACCATCCTCAATCTTTGGTCTGTTTGGGCAAGCGCAACATAACGACTATATTTTTGCTCCAAATCTCGTCTTGCATTTTCATTCAGACCTACCGTTATATGCTTCAAATGCTCATTGATTTGCTGACTTGTAACGTGCTGTGGAATAACCCTACCCTCATAGATAATAGGCACAGTAACTTTGTCATCAATAGCATCCTTAAAGGTATAACTATCAATCAAATCACCGAATTTTTTAAATGTATCTCGCTGAGATTTTATGTCTCTCTTATCATTTTTCTTCGGTTTCTCTATCAATGGAGTTCCCGTAAAGGCGATTTTAACTGCATTAGGAAGAACCTTATCCATATACAGATTAAGTTTTCCGTATTGTGTTCTATGTCCTTCATCAATGAACACAAATAGATTTTCGCTGTCATTACAGTACTCTAATTTAATCGCCGCTTCAAATTTATTTACAATTGAAGTAATAACAGTGTTTTCTTCTTTTTTCAAAAGCTCCACTAAGCCTTTACCCGTTTTTGCTCTGTTAGGACTCATCTGAGCATTTATAAAGTTATCCCTTATCTGCTTATCAAGATTAACACGGTCAGTTACCATAATAAATCTTGGTCTTTTAATTTTACTGTCAAACTTAAGACTTTCTTTTAACAGCATTTTTGTAAGCATAATCATTGTAATGGTTTTTCCGCTGCCTTGTGTATGCCAAACAACACCATTTCTTGTTCCGGCATCATCACGAAGCAATATACGATTCAAACACTTTTTAACTGCAAAATACTGTTTATATCGTGCTACTTTTTTTACATTGTTGTCGTAGATAATAAAGTTCTGAATAAGGTCAAGCAATCTTTCGGGGTGTAATAATGACACAAGTGCACGGTCCTGTTCTCTGATTTCACCATCAGGAGAACACTTTCTGCACCATTCATCGTGCCAATTATTATCAGTTTCATGCCAGGATACAAAATATTTAGCCGGAGTTCCGCAGGTTCCGTATAAAACTTTATCAGGATTCATTGCTATGACAAGCTGTGAATATTGGAATAACTGAGGTATGTAGTCAGGTCCCCAATTTCTGATATTCTGAGTTACACCCTCCATAACATCTACACTTGATTTTTTACACTCAATAACTACAACAGGAATACCATTAATGAGTACAAGAATATCAGGGCGAGCAAATTTTCCGTTCGTCCTTTCAACTTCAAATTCGTCCGTAACCTGAAAAATGTTGTTTTCAGGGTGCTCAAAGTCTATAAATCCAATGTCAAAGGATTGTCTTGTTCCGTTCGGCAAATCTTCTTCCATACTTTTGCCGCCACACATAAGCTCATGAACGGTTTTATTGGCAGTATAAAGGTCAGGAATATTCTTGACCTCTAACGCACGAATAGCAGAAGATATTGAGCCTCCCGAAAAGAATCTTTCATCCTCTCCGTATTTGTATGTCTGTGTGCTCAAATATTTCTCAAGCTCATCATTAAACAAGACATGGTTTAAAAAGCCACGCTTTTTCTCAGCCTCGCTCCTTGAAATAAATGTATATCCTAATTTTTCTATAACCTTGAGAGCCCTGTCCTGCGATTCAGGACGCTCATTAAATATTCTGTGATCCGGCATAATTATTGCTCCTTATGCTACTTCGATTTTAAATCCGTTAGATAGTTCATTCCATTTTGAAATAACTAATTCTTTATTATTTTTTATCCATTCTGTCGCTTTCTTTGTTTGCGCAGGGGATATTTTCCCGCTCTGTGCTAATACCTCACCATTATCTATTGCAACCGACATTGATGCACTTGATGTTGAAACATGTAAATGTGGTCTATTGTGTCCTTGCTCATTGGTTCTAATTTCAAACTTGATTCCATTAATTTTACCAATTTGTCCATAATCAGAAAAATTCTTAAGCAGTATATCCCATTCCAAAAATATTTGTTTTTCTTGATCTGTCATACATCGGCCCTCGCAATTCCGGTTAATAACAATTGCATTAAAGATTTTTTCTTCTGTTGCCATTCTTGTATTTCACGCTGACGAAATGCAATTATTTTATTTAAATTTTCTATGTAGTCGCATATTTTTTGCTGTTCGTCTAGTGTAGGGAGCGGTATCATACATTTGTAGTAATCTTTCAAATTATAATTATTTCTACCATCCCCTGTGGAAATATTCATAGCGAAATTTTTGTGTGCTTCTGAATTTAAATATGAACACAAATATTCTGGAACAATTAAATCTTTATTCGGCCTTGTCACAATTGTAGCAAATCCTATCGACCCATCTTCGTTTTCGGTAATTACAGCCGAAGTTCCAATATCTCCAGTATGAACTGTAATCACATCGCCAACCTTATGTTTTCTTGAAGAATTCTTTTTTGCAAACTCATCATCAAGGTATATCGGATTGTCCCCAAACGCAAAAAAACCATCTTTAACATCCGAATTTCTTATCAGTAGCACTCCATTATCTGTATAATGCGAAGTCATTGTTGTAACTAACCCAATAAATATTTCTCCTATTTCAGTTACCTTTCGCCATTTCCATTCTGAATCAAATCCTCCAAATCTAGTTTCCGGGAATTTACATCCTTTTTTAGGGAATAACATACGTAGACTTGCTTTTTTAAATTTCTGTAATTCAACTAACTCTTTTTCATGAAGTTCAATCACTTTGTCGCACTGTTGCAAAATTTTAACTATTTTCACTTGCTCATCTATAGGTGGTAGTGCCATTTCGCCTTTTATAACATCTTCGTTATTAACCTTCATGTCATTTTTTGCCCCCTTTTTTACAAGAGGGAATAGATAGCTATTCAGATACTCATCTATCTCAAAAAAATAGTTTAAATATTCAGCTGTAATAGGATTGCAACAATGATACACTGCATATAATGTTGAAACTATTCCGGGATTCCCCTTATTAAGCTTGATGATACCATACGGATTCTGTTTCAGCGGACTTTTTGTATATACAATATCACCCGTTTCAACCACATGGTAAGGAAGAACGGATTCTCCTGCATATGATCTTCCCATAAACTCTATTTGGTTAACAACACCTCTTTCACCCGAAACAGATAACACATCATCTTTTGTATATACACCATCTTTATTCCGTTCTTTGTTTTCGGACAAGCAAGTATTAAGTTTAACATAATTCCAATCATTCGGATATAAAATCCAACGGCGTTTGCTGTATCCTTCAGGAGTTGTACCACTATTTATTTGCTTAATTTTTCTTTTAATTTCATCGGTCATAATCCTAACTCCTTAAGATAAGCATCCATTTTTGCTTCAGCTTCAGCTATTTCGACTTTCAGATCAGCAATGTTTTTCTGCACAGCTTCAATATCAATAAGTTCTTCTTCCTCAAATGTATCAACATAACGAGGGATATTAAGATTAAAGTCATTTTCTTTAATCTCGTCAAGTGTTGCCACATGAGCAAATTTATCTACATCGACTCTATTTTTGTAAGCTGTGATAATATCGTTAATATGCTTTTCTCCAAGCTCATTCTGATTTGTAGCCTTGATGTATCTTAAATCGCCGTTTTGGTCCTTTTTGCTTGCATCAATGAAGAGAATATCATCAGTTTTGCGACCTTTTTTGAATACAAGAATACACGCCGGAATTGAAGTTCCGTAGAACAGATTTTCAGGCAAGCCAATAACTGCATCCAATATATTTTCTTCAATTACCCTCTGTCTGATTTTTCCTTCTGCAGCCCCCCTGAACAAAACGCCATGAGGAGCAACAGCAGCAATCGTACCACCGACAGCAAGGCTCTTTATCATATGAAGTAAGAAAGCCCAATCGCCCTTGCTTGACGGAGGAACGCCCCAATCAAATCTGCGGTATCTATCAAGAGATGCCTCCATCTTAAATTCTTTTACACCTTTTCCAACAGCTTCGCCACCGGGATTAAAACCTGCTGCCCACTTATCTTTACTGAATGGCATATTGGCAACTATCGCATCAAACAAAAGCAAATTACCATCATCATCTTTAAAAGCCGGATTTGCAAGAGTATCACCCCATGCAATCTTCGCATCACGGATTTCGTGAATATACATATTCATTTTTGCCATAGCAACAGAGGAACCGTTTACTTCCTGGCCGTAAATAGTTACCTGACTTGTATTCTGCTTCTTTGCAGCTTTTATCAAAAGCGAACCCGAACCGCAGGTCGGATCATAAACACGGTCTCCCGGCTGAACATTTACAATGCGTGCCATAATTTCAGAAACAGCAGCAGGTGTATAGAATGATCCTGCTTTTTTACCTGCCATACTTGCAAATTCGCCAATCATATATTCATATGCATCGCCAATTACATCAGCAGGAACTTGTCCGTCTTTAACTTCAATCTGTGACGGTCTTAAATCAAGCGGTTCAAAATCTTCAAGCAATGTGCGAAGTATTGCGTTTTTATGATCTTTTGTACCAAGGGCATTTTCACTGTTGTAATCAACTGTATTCAATACGCCTGCTAACTGCTGATTATTATCTGCTTCAATCTGACGCATAGCCATATTGATAAGTTCGCCAATGTTTTCTGCGTATCTTTGGTCAAATAATGTTTTAAAATTGCAAGATTCCGCAACTTTAAAAGGCAAGTACTGTTTTTGTCTTTCAAGTCTTGCGCCGCTGTATTCCTTTTCAAGTTTTTCAACCTCTTCGTTATAACAGTCACTAAGATACTTAACAAACATGATAGGAAGAACGTAGTCTTTATAATTCGCTGCATCTATCGTATCGCGGAGTGAATCTGCACCTCTCATTAAAGCATTTGTTATATCTTTTTTTGTTGTACTCATTATCTTTTTCCTCCAATTATATCCTTAATAACAGTTTTTGTTCTCAAAGCCTCTTGTTCTATAATTTTTTTATACAAAGCAACTATATTCAGTTGTTCGTTTGCAATGTCTGAAATCATTTTCTGCTTTTCTATTGGCAAGCAAGGTATTTCCAACTCTGCAACATTTCCGACTTTTATAATTTTCTGAGCTGCCATACCTGCGCCTTCAATCAAATTTTCCAAGCTTCGCTCATTCGTCAGGTAAACACTTAAATATCCCGGCAAATATGGGCAACTGTCCTTAAGTCTTATAATCGCCAACTGTGATGGCACAACCAATCCTTCATAGTCTTTTGTTATAAGTGTTGCACATACCGGAGCAAAGAGCCTCACTATAATATCATTTTCCTTTGTGAGAAATTGCTCATCAATAGGTGCACACGCCTCATATGTTTCAAAAGATGAAATATCAAGCAAGCAATCTTCTGTAACCGATCTTAAAGTCAGTCTTTGATATGGATATATATTCATGTTTTCTTTTGCGGCTTTTCTGCTCAAAACCAATCCGCTTTGTATATCTGCTATTTCAGATATTTTATAACTCCTCATCTTAATCCTCCATTAGTACCGAGCTCGCACGAGGCGAGCCCGGCAAAATGTTTGTTTAGTCCTTGTGGGCTTCTCTACAGCAGTAGAAACAACCATCCACATCGCTGTAATACTTTTTAGCTGCTTTCACAGCTTCTTTACCATTGTCAAATGAGCCAAGGTAAAGACGATTTTCTGCATCAGGCAACCATAAGCAGTCCTGACGATGAACTTCGTGAGTTCCGTCTGCCTGAGCATTTGTATTTACATAGTAAAACATGAGAGCATCCTCCTTTCTAAAAGTTTGAAACGCTCTCATTGACAAATCCCAACATATATGATATAATATGTAAGCATACAGAAATGTAACGAGAGAGGTTGTTCTCATGCGATGGCGGTCGCATTACGAGAACAGCCTTTTTCATTTCGTCATAAAGAATTGTACCATAAAGTTTGTGGGTTGTCAAGTACTTTTTTAAAATTTATTTATGTTATAATCCTTTATGACAAGTATAAACTTGTTTTAAGCAACAAATATGCCTATTCCATCGTTTGAAATAGGCATAAAAGTCAAAATTATTTAATTTTCGAGAGCAGCACCTTAATTGTGTTGCAGGTATCTTCAAAGCTTATACCCTTTGCATATGAGAACTGAGATTGATAGTTACTCCACATTCTCTGAAGGTCTGCGCTTTCTGAAATGACCTCCATTGTAGAATCTAAATCGTTTATCTGATTTCTCGTTCCCCTATGTTCAATAGTTTTCTCCAAAGCTTCAGCAAATACAGCTTTGTCAAAACTTTGTGTTGTGATAAGTATGTACGCATCATAAAAATCTCTTGGTCTTGTGTTAAATACGCTTCGTCTGAGAATAGTTTCAACCTTTTCAGCCAATACTGTTTCTATGTTGTATGCCCATACTTCAAACGTAAGTTCATCATCAAAAATTCCCGTAAAATCATACTTCACAGCGTTCGGTGTAATAACATCCCCGGTTGAAACATCTATTGTCATAGGCGTAACGATAGTCTCATACACAGCATCTAATGCAACTCTGTATCCGCCGTAAATATCATCTTCCCGGATTGGAGATATTCCTTTTAGTGAGAATGTTACTTCGTCATTTAAGTCTATTGTAAAAATGTCATTTAATGCCTTTTCAATAGTTTCAGGAGTAAGCGGTAAATTCTTGAGTGTAGTATCCAAATCCATTGTTGCCCGGTTATCAAGTCCGACAAGTGCTGCAACAAGCATACCGCCCTTTAATACAAACCTTTCTTTATATTCTGAAGCAGACAGTCTGTTTAGAAATCTTTCAAACATATAGTTCTGCAGTATTACCTGTGCCGGAATATTCTTTGTTTTTGCTATATTCCTTATTTTTGCTTTCAGACTCATAGCCTTTGCATTACTCATAATAACACCTCCAAATATTGTCTTACCTGAGATAAGATTTTCATTTTGCTTGCATACAAACTAAGGTTAGTAAGATTCTTATTGGAACTTGCAGCGTAATTCTTTATGGACGTGATAAATGTTTCATCAGCCATTCTGCTTCTACTTCTTACAATATCGCAAATTGTTCTGTCAATGTCATACGCCCAAACCTTGTTACCCATCGGTGTAGTAAGTTGCACTTTGCCTAAGTCATGCAATTCATCCTTGATGTAATATATCTTACATTCCTCACTCATAGATGGCGATAACGTCTTCGATGTCGGTATAGTAACTGTATGTTCAAATGGCGTTCTTTCAGATATTCCGTTAAGAAACAATGCAGTTTCATGAGAAAATATAATGTATTTTGAACGTATTTGCAAAGACAGCAGCTCGTCATTCAAGTCATCAGACAAAACATATTGACCATTTGCAATTCGTGTTATTTTGCCACTTTCGCATAATTTTGAAAGATTTGAACGGCTTATTCCTTTTTCCATAGCCAATCTCGTAAGTATCAGCCCGTTATTTTCATTTGATATTTCTCTTAATATGTCAAGTGAATTCATATCAATTCCCCACTTTCAACTTTTATATAGAGATTATATCAAATATCTTGCGATTTGTCAACTTATTTTCAACTTTTGTATAGATATAATCGACTAAATCTTGATGCTTATTTTCTTTTAGGATATATTTAGTTGACAAGTCGACTTTTTCTGTCCTAAAATTCGCTATCTAACAACAGTTTTCTCGCAAGAATAAACAAACTATTATCCACCGGTGGAATATCTCTTGACAAAGGATCTTCCATATCCTCAATATCAGGATTGAAATCAGGCTTTACAGCTTGATAAATCCTATTTCGAGCGTTGAACTCTGCTTCTGCATAAGTGATTTTGCCGGATTTATAATCTTCAATTACTGGGGCAATGATAACTTTGACTTTTTCAAGATTATTTGCATAAAAATCAGGTCGCAAATACATATCCCGGAATTACAAAAAGAGCTGACTGACTTCAAAATCAGTTAGCTCTTAAGTTTTAGTATTTACTATTGCCAAATCGTTGCCATTTCCATTTGAAAATGCCCGAAAGTGGCGTGGTTATGCGGTGTTCGCTCCGCAATTCGTCATTCCCACTCGCTTACGAGTTCTTTCCCACAGTTACTTTTCGCCTTATTTTGGGCTAATTTCCGTGAGTTTTCTCTCGTTTTGCTTCGTTTTTCTCTGTATTCTCTGTGTTCTCAGCCCGCTTGGTACTGTTTTGGTATCAAAGTTTGGTATCAATTTTTCAAAAAATCGGCGGAGAAAAAATCTGTTATTCTTTTTCAGTAAGTGATACTTGGCTCTGTCCTACAGTTCAACTGGCTTTGATGTTTGAATACAAAGCTGGATGTAAAGGTCGTGCTCCTTGATGAGCATTTATATTATAGCAGAAAAATGTGAACAATTCAACGATGCTTAAAAACTCGAAAATCAAAGAATATGATCGGTGATGCAATCGTACCAATGAACGTAGGTTGTGCCATTTACGATAAGCCTGTCATTTTCGGGTAACTGTTCGCTCCAAGGCTTCTTATACCGGTCAATAGCCCAATCATCACGATTGTATCTGCGCCACAGAATCGTCTTTCCATCTTTGTCCAAGAACTGCTCGGAAACAACACCACAGTTATAGGTTTCAATATCCATTACGCAAACGGTGTCATAACTTTTACCTCCGATGGTAACGGTATATCTGCCAACAATATCAAGGAGGAAATCTTTGTTTGCGCTCGTAACAGAGTTTCCGACTCTCTGAATATCACCTTTAACGGAAAGGTTCGTTTCGTTTCCGCAATTGTCTTCTCCAAATCCCCAGTTCAGCATAAATTCATCGCCATCAAGGAACGTGATGTAATTGCGAACGTCTCCATCATTTCGGAGCGTTGCAAGGTAACGACAATGTGTATCTGTAAGCTGTGCGACAAAAGTACGGTTGATTACCTCGTTCTTATCTGAATAAGATGCTTCTCTTGCGGTAAGCTCTACGCCCTCAATACCGTGAACCTTGGCTTTGCTTGTAACTTGCATATCATAAACATGGCTGCATTTGCGGAAGGGAATATCGTACATACCCCAAGACAGTTTCTCGCCTAGCTTGGGAATCAAAAACCATCCCATAAGTTCTTCCCACTTTACAGAGAAGGGGGCTTTGGTACTTGCTTCAATTTTGTATTCGGGAATAAATTCGGGCAACTTTTTCATAGTGCTTGCTCCTTTCGATACTTCGGTGTTATATGGATATTTGGTTTTGAAATTTTGTTTTGCCGTATGAAGTCTGCTTTTTACTGTTCCAACAGGAATGTTAAGTTGTTTGGCGATTTCGGCTTGCGGAAGCTCTTTCCAAAAATAAAGATACAAGATTTGCTTGTCTTTATCACCAAGTAAATTCAAAGTTTCTCTTACTGTGGCAACTATGGAAACGCCATGTCTGCCGTCTGACAATTCGCTTTCTGTTATTTCATCAATCGGAATTTCATACTGCGTTGCTTTCTTACGAAAGTAGTCATTACATTTATTTCTTGCAATGCTAATAATCCACGCCTTAAAAGAGTCCTTGTTTTTTAATTGAGGGAACTTTTGACAAGCGGCAAGGAAAACCTCTTGTAAAACATCGTCTGCATCCGCTTTTGAGTGCAAACGAAATCTCATAAAACGTTCCACAGATACTCGTTCTGCTTCCAACAACTTTTCAAATTCATCCATATCCTCACCGCCTTTGGTCTATGAGTGATTAAAACCGGTTTCACTTATATAGACGGGTGCCGGTATCGAAAGGTTCATTTCATGAAAAAACTTTTGTATTTTTAAGACTTCTAAAAGGCAACGGTATCAATTTGGTATCACTTGTGGTATCAATGATCTGATGTTCGCAAAAAGTGCCCGAAAACTCTGGGGTTTTCGGGCACTTGAAAGCCATATGGTATTACTCCCACTCGCTCCTGATAAAGAAATCTTAAACAATTCTGTTTAGAGATTTTATCACGAGGTATTGTAGTTATCTGTATTATCCACAACCTATGGACTATCCGATTTTTTGTTGCCATATTGTTGCCATTGGACAGTTCATA
>JAFSAU010000007.1 GCA_017442155.1 Clostridia bacterium
GAACAAGTTTGAAAGTGGTTGATAACCTATAAATGGAAACCTCAAAATGTTTCTTTTTTAACCCTTTGTTCAAGGAGAAATCTATGATTTTTTCTTGAACAAGGGGGGAGTATTCTGTTTCCTAAAATGATTAACACTTATATCACAACATACCAACAAGGAAACAGAATACAAAGGGGGCAAGTAAAAAATAAAACATCATCTTCGTTGAGAATGCCTATTCCAAATTATTACAATATATGATATAATATATTCATACAAAGGTAGTAAAGGAGTTTTCACTATGAAAGCAGTTGGGTATTGCAGAGTTAGTTCAGATGAGCAAATCATAGATGGTTTTTCATTAGATACACAGAAAAGAGAAATAGAAGAATATTGTAAAAACAAAGATATTCAATTATTACAAGTCTATATAGATGCAGGAGTTAGCGCATATCATAACACATTGCAAAAAAGACCACAAGGAAAGTTTGTAATAAAGCATATTGCAGAAAAGGACATTGATTGTGTTATTGCTATTAGTGATGACAGAATGTTTAGAAATGCAGGAGATAGTTATGCAGTAAATACCTTTGCAGAAGAAAATGGTGTTAAGTTGCTATATACAAGACAACAACACTATAATGATTTGGATCGTTATTCTGGTTTTTTGTTAAAAAATGTCAGTGCTATTATGAACCAACTTTATTCAATACAAAATAGCATTAAAGCAAAAGACACACAGATTGACAAAGCAAAAAGAGGAGGTTGGAATGGTCTTAATCCTTTTGGTTATAATTTGGTTAATTCTCATTTAGAAATTAATGAAGAAGAGGCAAAAATTGTCAAGTTGATTTTTTCAATGTACCTTAATGGACAAGGTGGGGAAAGAATATGTAATTTTTTAAATGAAAATAACTATAAAGCACCAAAGGGAAAACATTGGAGCAAAACCTCTATCTATGGTATGCTTGAAAATATGGCATATATAGGAACAACAGCATATAACAAAAGACCAAGAAAAGGTCAAAGATATAATGATAAATCGGAATGGATAATAGTTGAAAACACTCACACACCTATTATAGATAAGGCAGACTTTAACAAAGTTCAAGAAATGAGAAAAAAGAAAAGAAAGCAAAATGGCAAAAATAACATCGATAGAACTATGACCTCACTTGCTCCGCTTGCAGGTTTGATATTCTGTGAAAATTGCCACCAACTGTATTTAAGCAGTACAAAGAAAACAAAGCAAGGCAGAACCTATTACTATGCTTGTGGAAGCAGAAAAAGGCATGGCGTTTCTGTTTGTGATAGTCATATGATACCCGCAGAATTGCTTGAAAAGTTTATATTATACAGAATGAGAGAAATATTGACATCTGATATGTATAAAACACAATTTGAACAACAAATTACAAGAGAACTAACAATTTTAGAGACAAAGAAAAAAGATATTTCAAAACTTAAAAGAGATTTGGGGAAATTGATAAATCAAAAAGAAAAATTATTGAACCTCATTATCAATGAAGAAGATATAGAAATTATAAAAGTATATAAAGAAAAATTACAAAGTGTTTTAAGTCAAATAACACTTCAAAATAATCAACTTGAATTGTATGAAAGCATTGATATTTCACAAGAAGAAAAAGAGTTGAGAAAGCAATTTGATTTATCACACCAAGATATTACATACAGAGATTTCCAAGAACTTTCAAGAGAGCAATTAAAAGTATTTTTTAATTATATGATAGACCATATAGACATTAAAGAAATAGAGATTGAAGATGATGAAAGGGTTATATTAGCAATAGCAATTCACCTTAAACTTGATGGTTATGCACCAAAATATTCTTTGGAATACCTTAAAAATATCAACACAGGAGCAGAAAAAAAGACAACCCCTTCTTTTTTTGATGAGGGGTTGCCAAATGGTGGCGGACAGGGTGGGATTCGAACCCACGGCCCTCGAGGGGTATCATGATTTCGAGTGATGTACATTGTGACATTATTGACTCTTTCTACATTCTAATATTTCTCAGACGATAGAGCTGAAAACCTTGATAAAATCAGGGTTTTCGGCTCTTTTTTTGCCCCTTTTTGGCTTGATTTCTGCACTTTACAAAAACTATGCTTTTTGCATAAATAATTCATTTTGGGCAAAACGAGGGCAAAACAAAAATGCACTTAAAAACCGATAATAAACGTATGAAAGGTTGAGTTATGGAATCAAAATGGAAGGAGTTTTGCGAAAGCTGGCTTGCTGATGAGCCTGATGTTTTAACCGTGCTTGAAATAAAAAGAATTACAGGTTATTGCAAAAGCTCAGTGCAAGGATGGATTGACAGAGGTCTTATTACTGCTTATCAGACGAGGCGGTCAAATAAGATACCGAAGTCGTCGCTTTTAAAGTTTATGGCAAGTGATTATTTTCGCAATATGCATGTGAAATCAAGAAAGCTGAAAGAAAAACTAAGCAAGTTTGAAAGGATGGATTGATTTATGAATGTTGATTATATCAAATACGGCGATATTTATTTACCCGCGCTAGAAGCACCAAAGGAGCATTACGACTTGTGCAGATTTGGTCACGCTTACTTAAGACATCTGAAGCAAAACAAGAGAAGCTTGTATTCGCAGATGATGATTACCGGAAAGCTTTTAAAGCATGTTGCACATGTAGATACGCTTGCCCGACAGATGTATGACGATATTATCCGTGATAGAATCGGCGATGCACCGCCAAGAGAAAATCAAATGGAATGGGTTGGCTTTATGAATAACCTCCGCAACAGTGCCGAGGAAATCGTGTATAGAGAATTTCTTTTCGAGGATGAGAAAATCAGAGAGGTGGAACGAGAACGATGAAAATATTATATCCCAATGGGTTTACACAAATCCCCAATAAAGTACTTCGCAGCAAGGTGTTAAAGCCTTTGCAAAAGGTTGTACTTGCAGTTTTATGCAGCTATGCCAATGATGAAAACCTTGCCTTCCCGTCATATCAGACTATTGCAAATGACAGCGGCATCAGCAGACGAAAAGCCATTGAAATTATAGGCGATTTAGAAAAGCTTGGTTGTATTAAAAAGATTGAGCAGAAAAGCACCAAGGGCGATAATACCGCAAATGATTATGTGGTTCTGATAGGTGGTGCAGATTTTGCACTACCTGGTGAATCTCCTGCACTACCTGGTGAATGTGGTGCACCACCGGGTGGTGAATATCCTGCACCACGTGGTGAACGACGTGCACCCCAACAATATCTAGATAATAATATTAATAATTATTTTAATAATAACCATCAATCAATCACCGCGCACGAGATGGATGCGATGGAAAATCGAATCGAAGAAAATATCGATTATGAGATTTTAAGTGAGCGATACAAAGATGGTATGCTTGAAGAAATTGTCAGCGTAATGGTAGAAGCAGTTTGCGGAACTGCACCGACTGTTCGCATCGGCGATAATGAATTTCCGAGAGAGGTCGTAAAATCTCAGATGCTTAAAATCAACAGCGAACATGTAGAGTATGTAATCGACTGCATCAAGAAAAATACCACCAAGGTCAGAAACATAAAAGCCTATATGCTCAGGTGCATTTACAGTGCTCCGCAGACCATTTCACACTACTACACAGCAGAAGTAAATCACGACTTGTACGGAGGATAGCTCCGCAAATAAAACGATAGTTTTTTGTATTAGCAAGCACGGCATTTGTATAGACAAAAGCCACTTGTTAGGGAGAATCCCCTAGTACCCTTTTGTTATCGGAGGTGAAATTATGAGATACAAGCAAAAACAATTAAATTTTTATGTTTCTGATAAGGTGTGGGAAAAACTCCAAAAATTAAAAAAGGATTCAGGCTTAACAATGACGGCAATTATATCAAAACTTATTATGGGTTACGAGATACATCCGCTTAAAACCGAAGAGCTTTTGAGAATATACAAAGAGTTGAATCACATAGGGTGTAACATAAATCAAATTGCTCATATAGCAAATTATGAAAGACATGTGTCAGAGGATAAAATAAACGAAGCAGCGCAGCTCATGAATGAAGTATGGGAATGTGTACTTAGCTACGATTAGGAGGAACGATTATGAATTTTATAGAAGAACTGTATTACGGAAACTTAAATCCCAGCGAAAAACGATACGACAGAGATTCGCAGTATGCAAAAGCCTTGGAAACATTTTGTAAGAACGAAAAAATCTTGTCGGAAATGTTAAAGGGTGATGCATTAAAGCGCTTCAATAAGCTTGTGGATGCGAGCGATGAGCTTTCAGCATGCACCGGAACTGAGAATTTTAAAATGGGTTTCATTCTCGGTGTGCAGCTTATGGCAGATTGCTTTAAGTATGATGCAACCACAATATTTAAAGATATTTAAGGAGGTCATTATGAAAACTTTAAAAGCTATTGTAATATTGATTTTGGTTAGCGTTTTTACAACTACTACATACGCCGCAGAGGTGCCGAGAGAATCGGCACCCTGCAACGCAACAGAAGAAGCTATTATCACGGCAGAAGGACTTATAAGCGATATTCTAACGGAAGTGCAGAATGGTTTGGGATATGCCGATGCAAGAGCCAAGTCGAACAGAATAATTTTTGAAGCATTTCTGAATGGTCAAACAAACGGCTTCAGCTATGGTGAGCTTGTTGATATTGCCAACGGTGCAATTTTTCATTATAGAAATACTTATCTTAGACCGAACTTCTATGCTGAAAATGTTGAGAGATTAAGAAGCATTGTTGCACCGGTGATTGAAGATTATAAAGCTGGAAAAATAACATACGCAGAAGCAGAATTTAATGCAAAAGTAAAAATCTATCAATCCATCAATCCGTCATTTAACCCCGATGTGGAATTTGCAAAAGATCCTATTTACCGAGATATTCCACCTGTTGATAACAGCTTATTTGCAATAGCAAGAAAGTTGGTTTTAGAAAGCAAATAAAAAATATTTAATTAGTCAAGTACAAATTACTCATTTATACTTGACTAATTTGTTTTTGTGTGCTATAATTTAGATAACCTAAAATGGAGGTCGTATATATGTTTATAGGCAGAAAACGTGAGCTTGATGCTCTGAACAAGCTTTATAAATCAAATAAATTTGAATTTGCGGTTATCTATGGTAGACGCCGTGTTGGAAAAACTGCACTCATAAACGAGTTTATTGGAGATAAAAAAGCCATTTATTTTATGGGTGTTGAAAGTAACGCAAAGCAAAATCTTGAAAACTTTTCAAAAAGCATTATGGAGTTTGCAAGCGGTATTGAAACGGAGTCCTCTTTCCTTTCATTCCAGGCTGCACTTGAATATGTATTCAAGCTTGCAGAGAACGAAAGAATTATTCTTGCTATTGACGAATATCCATACGTGGCTCGTTCATCAAAAAGCCTTGCATCTACTTTACAGCTTTTGATTGATAAATATAAAGACACATCAAAATTGATGCTTATTCTCTGTGGTTCTTCTATGTCGTATATGGAGGACCATGTGCTTGCATATAAAGCACCTTTATATGGACGTAGAACGGCCCAAATGAAGCTTTTGCCGTTTGACTTTGAAGAAACCTGCAGATACTTTAAAAATCTGTCTAATGAGGATAAAGCACTTATTTACGGTGTTGCAGGTGGTACGCCCCAATACCTCTTACAGATGGATGATAAGTTGAGCGTTGAAGATAATATCAAAAACACGTATCTGAATCCGATTTCCTTCCTTTATGAAGAACCGACTAATCTTTTAAAACAGGAAGTCCGTGAGCCTGCAATTTATACAGCTATCATTACAGCGATTGCAACAGGTTCCTCAAGAATGTCAGAGATTTCAAGCAAGGTTGGCGAAGATACAAATGTGTGTACTAACTACATCAAGAACCTTATGAATCTCGGTATCGTACAAAAGGAAACACCCTACGGTGAAAAAGCTTCTCGTAAGTCGGTTTACTCTATCGAGGATAATATGTTCCGCTTTTGGTATCGTTTTGTGCTTGACAATAACTCAATCATTGCCCGTGGTGCTGCGGATTTGGTTTACAAGAGAATTGAACCTCAGCTTTCAGACTATATGGGTAAGGTTTTTGAAGAAATCTGCAAACAATACCTTTGGAAACAGCTTCTTTCCGGCAACTGCCCGGTAGAGTTTAACTCACTTGGTCGTTGGTGGGGCAATGATCCTAAAGAAAAGTGCCAGACCGAAATTGATATTATGGGTGAACAGGATAAAAATACAGCTCTCTTTGCAGAATGTAAATGGACTAACGAAAAAGTTGATCTTGGAGTTTTAGAAACACTTATAAAACGCAGTAATTTGTTCTCATATAAAACAATGCATTACTATCTGTTTTCAAAAACAGGCTTTACAAAAGGCTGTATTGATAAGGCAAATGAGATGGGCAATGTAAGTTTGGTTGAGTTTGCGGATATGATTTTACATTAAGGGTCCTTTAGAAAACAACAGAAGGAGAAAAATATGGCGGCGATAAATGATTTAATATCTCAAATAGAAAATCCGGAACTTCGGAAAAGAATACAAGCCGAAGTTGACCGAATGAATAAGCAGAAAAGGTTTGGCCTTGTGTTCGAGGAACATCTGCCTGAATGTGCGCCTCTTTATGACATTCCCATTAAGAGAGGTGCTCTTGTTGCGCTCAAAACCGGCAAGGTGAGCGAGGTTTACAGAGTATTGAAAATCAAAGGCGATGAGGCAGAGTGCAAGAAAAAGGATGCGGATGAGGTTGCAACCTTTAAGGTGAACGAGCTTGTGACCGTGGCAGAGTTTGGTGATGCAATCTATCCCTATCTCAAGCCAATGGACAGCGTTTGCAATGCTCCCGATAGCGATCTTTGGCACACTCTTATTGAAGCCGACAACTATCATGCTCTTCAACTTCTTGAATATCTTTATGCCGGAAAGGTAGATTGCATCTACATCGATCCGCCTTACAATACGGGAGCGCGAGATTGGAAATACAACAACGATTACGTTGATGGTGCGGATACATATCGTCATAGTAAATGGTTGTCGTTTATGCAGAAGCGTCTGAAAATTGCTAAGAAATTACTTAATCCTAAAGACTCTGTTCTAATTATTACAATAGATGAAAAGGAGTATTTGCATCTCGGTTGTTTACTTGAGGAAATGTTCCCTGAAGCAAACATACAAATGGTCACCGACATAATTAACGCCAAAGGTGTGGCAAGGCTTAATCAGTTTTCAAGAGTAGAAGAATATGTGTTCTTTGTCGGTTTTGGGAAATCAGCTCCTGCGCTTACGAGTGATAGTATGTTAGATTTTGAAATCACAGGAAATTATAAGCAAAATGTTGGAGATGTAATTCCTTGGTCTCGTATGTTGCGTAGAGGTAGCAATTCGCATCGTGAGCATTCAGAAAATTGTTTTTATCCGATATTTGTAAACGAGGAAAAGGAGATTATTGATTCAGTAGGTTTTCCACCTGGAAAAGGAAATAGTAGACAAAATATTCAGACTCCCACGGGATGTGTTGCAATATGGCCTATGCACGATAATGATGTGGAGGGGTGTTGGCAACTAAGTAGAGCCAAGTTTGTGCAAGCTCTACAAAATGGAACAGCTAAACTTGGACGCAAAAACAAGTTGGGACAATGGTCTATTAATTATCTTAATCAAGGATTACTTAATGAGATTGCGGACGGAAGCATTGTTATAACAGGAAAAGACGAACGTGGTGCTGTTATTCTTGAACGCAAAGCCGACAAATTGTTTTCTGCAAAGTCGGTATGGAATAGAAAATCCCACGATGCAAGTTTATATGGTTCTGTACTTCTGACATCTATAGTTGGTAAAAAATTTTCATATCCCAAATCTGTATATACAGAATATGATGCAATCAAGTTTTTTACAAAAAACAAACCCAATGCTTTGATTATTGACTTCTTTGCCGGTTCCGGTACTACGCTTCATGCAGTAAATCTGCTCAACGCAGAGGACGGTGGCAATCGTCGTTGTATTATGGTCACAAACAATGAGGTGTCTGCTGATGAGGCAAAAGCACTTTTGGATAGCGGCTACCATCCCGGTGATGAAGAATGGGAAAAACTCGGCATTGCCCGTTACGTTACGTGGCCGCGTACTGTTTGCAGCATCGAAGGACACGACGTAAAAGGTAATCCCCTAAAAGGCAATTATCTCGGAAGTGATAAGCCGATGGCTGATGGCTTCAAAGCCAATTCCGCGTTCTTCAAGCTCGGATTTCTTGATAAAACATCGGTTGCTCTTGG
The DNA here is from genome assembly GCA_017442155.1 of Clostridia bacterium. Lineage (GTDB taxonomy): Bacteria > Bacillota > Clostridia > UMGS1883 > UMGS1540 > SIG447. Next base: position 8,261 of record JAFSAU010000007.1, read on the forward strand.
CAGACAGTTCAAGGAAATGCTTCCGACTTTGTGGATGAAAGCGGGTGCAATCGGCAAATGTCCTACTATCAGCGAGGATATTCCCGATATGCTGATCCTTCCCGAAAACAAGTTCGCAGTATTGATTGATGAAATGTCCTATATGACATTTGAAAAACACATTGCTGAACATCCCGAGATTGAAACAATCTATATCGTAACAGATTCAGAGCCCGGATATCGTGAAATGATTGCGTCGTTTGAGGACAAAAATACATATCAGTTATACAGAGATTACCTCGATAATTTCCGTATCAATACAGGGAGGTAACCAAATGAAAGTTGAATTATTTTCTTTTCAAAAAAAGGCTCTTGCGGGACTAAGGATGCAAAGTGCAGAGGCTCTTGGCAGTTTTCGTCGCACGCATTCTCCGCAGGTTGTGTCGTTTACTGCTCCTACGGGCGCGGGGAAGACAATCATTATGGCTTCATTAATGGAATCCATCTATTTCGGTGATGATATTTATCCCGATCAGCAAAATGCCATCTTTGTTTGGCTTTCAGATTCTCCACAGCTTAATGAGCAGTCTAAACAAAAAATTGACCTAAAAGCAGATAAAATCCGTCTTGATCAGTGCGTTACCATTACGGAGGAAACTTTCGACCGTGAAGTGTTAGAGGACGGACATATCTATTTTCTTAACACTCAGAAGCTTGGTAAAAGTTCCAATTTAACTAAGCACAGCGACACAAGACAATACACAATTTGGGAAACACTTGCCAATACAGCACGAGAAAAAAGTGACAGATTGTATCTTATCATTGATGAAGCACACAGAGGAATGCAGGGTCGTGAAGCAAGTCGTGCTACTACAATTATGCAAAAATTCCTTAAAGGTAGTTCAGAAGATAACCTTGATCCTATGCCGGTTGTTATTGGTATGTCGGCAACATCTGATCGCTTTAATCGTCTTGTCGAGGGAACTTCTTCTACGATACATAAGGTTGTAGTAACAGCAGATGAAGTTCGTGCTTCAGGACTTTTGAAAGATAGAATCGTTATTACATATCCTGAAGAAAGTTCTCTCAATAAAGATATGGCCGTTCTTCAAGCTGCGGCAGATGATTGGAAACAAAAATGGGATCACTGGACGCAGTATTGCCGTGAGCAACACTATGCTTACGTTAACCCTGTTTTCGTTGTTCAAGTATTGAACGGTACTAGCGATCGCGTCTCCGACACAGATATTGATGATTGCCTTCGTAAGATTGAGGAAAGAACAGGATTTCATTTCTCTGAGGGAGAGGTCGTTCACACATTTGGTCAAACCTCTACAGCCATTACAGTAAACGGTTTGAACGTACGTTACGAGGAGCCCTCTCGCATTGCTGAGGATAGAAACATTAAAGTTGTTTTCTTCAAAGAAAATCTTTCTACGGGATGGGACTGCCCCAGAGCCGAAACAATGATGTCCTTCCGTCATGCAAAGGACGCAACTTATATTGCACAGTTGCTTGGTCGTATGGTACGTACTCCCATGCAAACAAGAATATTAGTAGATGAGGTGCTTAACGATGTGCATCTGTATTTACCTTATTTCGATGCAGATACTGTTCAAAAAGTAGTCGAAGAACTACAAAGTGCCGAAGGCGGCAATATTCCTACAGATATTGTTGGCGAATCTCTTGATGAAAAAGTATATGAAACGTTAACTATTCGACCAACAAGGCATCGAACCCCAACGAATTATGTTGCTCCGGGACAGATGACGTTGTTTGACAACACTACCCCCGAGGAAGCGTTGATAACCGTAAGTGATACACCTACAACATCTGTGAGTGTTGACACTGCAACAACACCTGTAGTATCGTTTACAAATGCTCCTACAACAACTTCATCTCCTACAAGGGTTGATAATACACCTGCGGATGTTGTCAATACAAATCAAGTTACTGATATCAATGAACAACCTTCCGTTGTAGAGGTTGAAGAATTTACGGATGCTTTTGATCGCGAAGCTGTGATGAAATTTATTAACGATTATGGTTTGTTGACTTACGATGTAAGAAGTGTAAGAATCTCAAATTATCTTACGTCGCTCTATAAAATGGCGCGATTACTTGTACAAACCGAGCTTTGCAAAACAGCATCTAAGGAAGTTGTTGCCGAAATTGTTTGTATGATCCATGACTATACCGAGGAATTAAAGTCGACCGGAAAATATGACGTTCTTGCAGAGATGGTTCAGCAGTTTAAACTCTCAACACAGATATTTGACGTATTTGGTGAAACAGTTGATAATTATTCGATACATGATTTATTTACAACCACCGATACCGATATTGATCGTCAATTTCGTCTTGCGGAAACTAAACTTGGAAACGAAGGCGTAGCAAATGAATATGGTCGTCAATATTTTGATGTGAATGAACCGAACGCTTACAAAATCGACGTTATTATCTTTGCTGCTGACGATGAATGCATTAAAAACTTGCACAATTATGCAGAAGCAAAATTCCACAGTCTTAACGATACTTATCGTAGATATATTGCACGAATTGATTCCGATCGTTATCGCAGACAGTACGACAGTATTGTTTCAGACGGCGATGTTGTAAGTAAGCATAACTTTCGTTTGCCTGAAACTATTCAAGTCGCTCACGAGGATGGTGGCAAAGAATATAATAATCATTTATTTGTTAACGCCGATACCGGAACAGCAGTTATGAAATTGAATGGATGGGAAGAAGGCGTTATCGCGGAGGAAGAAAAGAATCCAGATTTTGTTTGTTGGTTACGCAACCCTTCTAGAAAATCATGGTCGCTTTGTATACCTTATGAGATGGATAATGAAACGAAACCGGCATTTCCTGACTTTATTATTGTTCGCAAGGATATGGTCTCTGGTTATGTTATTGATATTCTTGAGCCTCATAACCCTGAGTATATTGATAATCTCGGGAAGGCGAAAGGATTCGCTGAATACGCGCGCCAGAATCCTGGTGTTGGTCGTATACAGCTTATCCGTATGGCCAAAGACATCTCGGGTAAGAACAGATTTAAAAGACTTGATATGTCCATGAGTGCAGTAAGAGATAAGGTTTCAAGAGCGATCAACAATGACGAGCTTGATCATATCTTTGATACTGATGGATTCTTTATGTGATTTTTCTCGTTGGAGGTGAGATAGTTGGCGAGAACGAAAAAGGTTGAAATTATAACTGAGGCAAAACCGCATACAATTAAAAAGTTTGAACTGATAGAACGCTATGTGGACGAGTGGGCGCGTAAAATTCTTGGGTATAATGGCAAAACAGGTCAAGATGGTTCAAAAGGTGTAATTTTTATAGATTGCATGTGTAATAGTGGAGAGTATCGTGATATTGACGGAAATTATGTAGAAGGAACAGCTTTGCGTGTTGCAAAAAAACTTAATGAGATTATTTTGAATTATCCTGGTAAGGAAGCTGTGCTGATTTTTAATGATATATCAAGTGATAGAGTTGAACACTTGCAAAGTTTAATAGATAACGCTGATTTAGAAAACATTGTGGTTTCTTATAACTCTGGAGATTGTAATACTTTTTTGAAGGGGTTGGATTTAACAACCTATCAGCAACAATACAACACCTTGTTACTATATGATCCGTATAATGCTTCGATTGACTGGGAGGCCATAACTCCATTCTTAAATAGATGGGGAGAAGTCATTATTAATCATATGGTTTCTGACACAGCAAGAGGTGCTTCACAAGCAAAAAAACAGCAAGTAATTGAACGATATGAAGAAACATATCAAAATGACATAGCGTCAATAATTGAAATAGGTAATGATAAGGAACGACTTGAAAATATCATACTATCTATAATAAATAGGAAAACAAAGAGAAGCACTGCCAAAAAGTATATTGCCTCCTTTCCGTTTTTTAATCGAACGAATGGTTTAGTATATAATTTAATACATTGTTGCGCAAGTATCGAAGGCATTAAATTGTATAAAAAAGTTGCTTGGAAAACTTTTGGAGATAAGTCGTCAACCAAAAATACACATGGTCCAAGCATGCAATTGGTTATTGATTTCGATGGAAGTGGTGTTGCACAGACAACAACTGACGACAGTTGTTATTATATAAAAGATGTTGCTAAATATATTTATGCTAAGTATAATGAACGGGGTACGGTGTCGCTTGAGGAAATTTATAATGATTTGGATCAACATCCAATTTTCCCAAGTGATGGATATAAGAATGATATTAAAACTGAATTGAGAAATACTTATGAAGTCTCTTTTCAAAGAGATGGAAAAGTTATTTTTCCTTTAAAGTGAGGTGTATCAAAAAATGGCTACAAAAATTGAATGGACAGAAGAAACTTGGAATCCTGTTACCGGATGTACCAAGTATTCTGCAGGTTGCGAACACTGCTATGCAGCTACTTTTGCACGTCGCCTAAAGGCAATGGGGAATAAAAGATATATAAACGGTTTTGATGTAACGGTTCATCGAGATTTATTTACAAAACCACTTGAATGGAAAAAATCGAAGATGATATTTGTCAATTCTATGTCAGATCTTTTCCATGAAGAAGTTCCTGAAGCGGATATTCTTGCAATTTTTGATATAATGAATAAGGCTACAAACCATACTTTTCAGATTTTAACAAAAAGAGCTAAGCGATTAGTGCAATTGTCACCTCAAATTAAATGGACTGATAATATTTGGATGGGAGTTTCTGTTGAAAACAAAGCAACAATATATAGATGCGAAGAATTAAAAAAAACAGGAGCGAAGGTAAAATTTGTTTCTGCAGAACCACTGCTTGAATCAATTTCAGAAATCAACTTAAAAGGAATAGATTGGCTTATTGTTGGAGGAGAATCAGGTCCACAAAGCAGAAAAATGGAAGAAAGTTGGGTTGTTGAGCTAAAGGATTTGGCTTCGCAAAATAATATTCCTTTTTTCTTCAAGCAATGGGGCGGAACAAATAAGAAGAAAACTGGTAGTTTATTGCAAGGAAAACAATACAAACAGTACCCAAAAACAAAATAAACTATGTGATTTGTTAAGAATTTATTATTAGTTAATAAGGAGAAAAACGTGATTGAGTTTATTTGTTACCCCAAATGTACTACTTGTCAAAAAGCAAAGAAATGGCTTGATGATAACAAGGTAGAATACAACCTTCGTGATATAAAGATAGAAAATCCTAGTATTGATGAGCTGTGTAATTGGCATAAAGTAAGCGGACTTCCTTTGAAGAAATTCTTTAACACCTCCGGGCTTTTATATAAGTCTATGGAATTAAAGGACAAGCTTCCTAATATGTCTGAAGAAGAACAATTAAATTTACTTGCAACGAATGGGATGCTTGTCAAACGCCCTCTTGTAATTGGGCGGGATTTTGTTTTAGTAGGTTTTAAAGAGGCTGAATGGAAAGAAAGGTTATAAGGAGTGATATCAATGTGGAGGAAATTCCGTTGGGATATGTTTGTTACATCTTTTATTCCATTATGGTTTTCTATTATTGTTTTCAGTATATGGAAAATAGTAGAAAATTCAATTGATGTTTGGGATAAGAAAAGTAAATATATCTACAATGTTGTAAAGAGCATCGAAAAAAGCAAAGTTGAACTTAGCGTTATTTTTGTGGTTATTCTGCTTGTTTGGACTAGTATCAGTGGTATTAATTCTTTTATAAAGGATCGTAAATCCACTAAGAATAATCCGAAAGGGAAAATATTACGAGCGACTAAAGCCAACAAACTTTCTTCTGAGTTTTTGCTGGCATATATACTTCCTATGATAGCATTTGACTTTGGAGATATAAAGGATATAGTTTTGTTTATTATATATTTTTCTGTGTTGGCCTATTTGTGCATAAGAAACAATAATATTTATACAAATATTCTTTTAGAGTTCAAGGGATATAAAATGTATAACTGTGATATTGAATGTTCAGTTCTTGAACAGAAAAAGATTTACCATGACAGTTTGATAATAAGCGAAGATGATTTAACCCAGATGGAAGAAAACGAGATACCATATTGGGATTTTGATAAATATATTTATATAGCAATAAACGAGGGGGAAAGATAGTGAGTAAAGCCGTACTAAAGACAATATGCGAATGTGGGAAAGATGGTCAATATTCCTGGAGTTTGTTTTTCTTCAAAACAGACAAAAGAAATAAGCAGCCTTATAAAGTGTTTAAGGTTCGTTTTAAAAACGCTAAGTATCTTACTACATATGCAACAACTTTAATTCAGACCGTTGGTAAGTTTCAAATTGAGCCAATAAGTGATGTCCAGGATTACGATGGTGAGAATTCAAAAGTATCATGTGATAAAATCGAATTGTCTAATCAACTAATTAGTGAACAGTGGACATTATTTACTGAAGCTGTCGCGAAGGCTACTGATAGCAAAACTGACGGAAGAATCAATGGTTATATATTGTACGGACAACCTTTAAAAGCAGAAAACAAGCCGATTACATTTGTTAAGGTGGCAAATCCAATAACAAAACTTACAAATAAAAAAAGTGTAGTTTTCACGACTACTGCAAGTGATGAGTTGGAATTAATGTCTGATGATGTTTGTAGACTTTATCTTACAACGGACTTTATTGTTTTTGATGGAATTATGTATACATTTAATCATACATTTGAAACAATCTTTAATCTTGAAAAAACAATGGACAAGGTAAAAAATGATGCTATTGTAGAGATATTAAATACAAATGCTTTTTCTGATCCTGAAGAATTTAAATCATTAGCAGGACAATACAAATCATCGCGTACCTTTATTACTCTTAAGGAAGAACGTGTAAACAGAATTAAAGATGAACAAAGCAGGAAGAGCGTCGCAGAAATGCTAAAACTCCCTCTTGATAATGACGGAGGGTTTAAGATAACAAAACCGGAAGAAGCATCGCTCTTATTGCGATATCTGTGTTTTAAAATATTTCAGGATAACGAAACCATGGATGTGCTCGAAGCAAACACTGTAAATAAATTGAATTTGGCATAAAGCAAAAACCAGCAGAGAAAATCTGCTGGTTTTTGCTATTTTAATCTATTTCGAGTGAATTTAATATGTTTATAGTTGATAAAATACGTTGTAATAATTCTGTGTAAATATCTTTTAGACGATCGTTTACCTTGTTAGTTGAACCAAAAAAATGCTTTCTGTTTTTCACGGTAGCTAATCTTCCTTGAGATATATCGGGAAATAGCATATATCTTTCTGTAATTGTATTGTTCTCAACTTTTGCAAAAGCACGTGGATTCAATTCCCATGTCCCGTTGTGAACAACTTCGTTTCTCAATGATTCAATTGTAGTTGTTAATTCACAATCTTCAAATATTGTTCCGGCAACATCTGGTAACGACAGAGAATTTCTATCGCCCCATAATTTGTTGGTACTTTTTAATTTTTTATATGCATTAAATGTTGTGTGGTGATTAAAAAGTTCATAAGAGATTTTGCATAATATATCTAAAGCTGAATAGGCTTTTGTGAAAAAGCTTTCTAATGTTGAAGAAAGATATCTTACGGTGTTCGATGTAACCATATAAATTGAATTTGCATATCCATCCGTTGATTTGATTAAATCAATTTTGGGTAATTGTATATAATAGTTTATAAAAAGGCTCTCTATTCCGATTATATGATTTTGAAGTGAGTCGATTAAAAATTCACAATCAATCAAATATATGTGTCTGAATATATCAGGCATTTTATTGTCGTCAAGAACGCTGATTAGATGTGCATACTGCTCGGAAGTAATGTCAATACTTGATTCATAACCTCCATATAACAGGAATTCGGGTAGTATTGTAGCTGCAGTATAATATTTATTCGTGTCAGTAAACAACAAATTTCGAAATTTATCACGTAAGGAGCGCAAGGCAGAGTTTATTTCGAACTGAATCTCATCTCCAGGATAAACATACCTGTCTGATGCGGCATCGATTTCCTGAATCCAAAAATCAACGGTATCTGTGTTAATGAAAGGAACATCTAATTTTGTTCCGTTTTGCATATAAGTAATCAAAATTACACCACCATTTGAAAGCTATTATCTAAAATCATCAAGCCAGGTTTGGAACTGTTCGAGGGTGATTTCACCGTTATAGCATTTCTTTCGTTCTGCACGGGCGGTTTTACCGAACTCTTTAAACTCTTCCTTGGTGATAAGTTTTGCTCTCTGACGGGAATCCATACGACGGTAAGCCGTGATATATGCCTTATGGATAGCATCGTCTTTATGGACAATGTCAAAGGTTTTAAGTGCACCGATTTCGCTACAAGGCTTTGTTTCACCGGGCATAATTCTTTCACAGTATTCGCTGTTGATACGACCACGGGGGATAAAGTATTCACCACAGCATTTACATGGCTTAAACTTAATCTTATTTACAAGCATAAGCATTATATCAAAGCGAATTACATCGTCTATCGTTTCTAAAGGATATACAACTACATCTTCATTCGCATCAAAGTAGGATTCAAAATTGAAATTAAACAGCTTGCTCTCTTCACAGTGCTTCGTAAAGCGCTGAGGTAGGGAGCCTTTTTTATCTTTAATAACCTTATCTAAATAGAATTTGATTTCTGTCTTTTTCTGCTCTATGCTATCAAGCATTGTATTAAGGAATTTATCAAAGTATTTTTCAGAACCTTTTTTCGGTGCAGTAAAATCGCTTCCGAGGAAAGTCGTAAACTCGTTGCTGCCATTGCAGAGATAATCAATAAAAGAAGCAATATATACGGTTAAGTAGCTATTCTTATCAACATAAGCAACGGACTTTTTAATTGCATGCTCTGTGCCACCTCCGCCGTAGGCTATCACTATATCTGTAAAAATTGTTCTCAGCATATCTCCATCAATCCAGAGAAAGTCAAAAAGAGCTTTACCGGAAACAGTGCTGACAACTGTTTCTTCTATATTATTAAATTTTAATTTGTATGAGGTTTGGTTGCCATTAGCAAAGCCAAGGATTTTAGTGTTTTCTTTCATAATACACCCCTTCAATAAACGAATATAAATAATTCTTATAAGTATTATATCACGTCGTTTTTGAAAAGTCAATATAAAAGCATAAAACGATTATAGAAAAATATTTTTAAAATATGCTTGACAAATAAAAACCATGGTGATATACTATAAACGACGATAGAGAAACGCAAATAAAATAATCGTCTAATATAATCGGTGTAAAAATACTGAAGGAAGGAGGTAATAGTATGAACGTATTGAATTACACACAGAAGTTAAAGCATTATCCTGATGTGCTCACGTCGGATCAGGCAGCTGAAATTCTTAATGTCAGCAAGAAAACGCTTTATATGGCAATTAAGAAAAAGGAACTGCACGCCGTGAAGATTGGACGAGAATACAGGATAGTGAAGTCAAAACTTGTAGAAATGTTAGTATCGTAAGGAGGATTTTTATGAAAAAGGAAATTAAAGTTTCCGGACACCTGGAGGTTATCAAGGGTATTTATCATATGAAACTCTCCTGGGTGTCTGCGGAAGGAAAAAGACAACGAAAATCAAAAAGCACAGATCTCCCGGCAAGGGGAAACAAGAAAAAAGCTCAAGATATGCTGATTGATTTTCAACGTGAACAAGAGGCGAAGCTTGTAGCTATGGGAAACAGCGCAAAGGACATACTTTTCACCGATTATATGAAACAATGGCTGGAAAAGACCAAGCTACATATTCAACCTACCACAATTGATGGTTATGAGGATAATGTCAACGGAATAATTATTCCATACTTTGAACCTATGAAATTAAAACTTCGGGAGGTTACACCTAAGCATATTCAGGATTTCTATACTGAACAGCGAAAGAGAGTTAAGGGCTCAACTGTAAAAAGCTATCATGCAAATATTCACAAAGCCTTTAGGGATGCAAGAAAACTACAGTTAATTGATACAAATCCTATGGAATGTGTAGATCCTCCAAAAAAGGAACCATATCATGGGAAAACCTATACCGTTGAGGAAACGCAAAAAATACTGGCAGCAATACATGATACGATTTACGAAATCCCTATAACCTTGATGTTGTTCTATGGACTTCGACGTGAAGAAGCACTTGGACTGAAATGGTCTAATGTTGACTTCGAAAATGATATTATTTTGATTGCGCATACAGTTACAGAAGCAAGAAAAGATGGTCATAAAAAATTAAGTAAACGGGATAAGGTAAAAACCGATAGCAGTTATCGTTCCTTGCCTCTTGTTGAACCAATTAAAGTGTTGCTTTTGAAAAAGCAGGAAAGCATTAAGGAATTCAAAAAGCTTTTCAGAAAAGGCTATCATTACGGCGACTCAGATTATGTATGCGTTAATGAACTCGGAAATTTAATTAAGCCGAGAACTCTGTCTGATAATTTTAAAAGAATTACCGGACAGAACAAAATAAGAAAATTAAGACTTTACGATTGCCGGCATACTGCAGCAAGCTTAATGCTTAAGAATGGTATAAACATGAAGCAGATACAGCTGATGCTGGGACATAGTGATTATGCAACAACTGCAAACATTTATTCTCACCTTGATTATACTGATAAATTATCAGCTACGGAAACGATGACAAATATAATTTTTGGAGAGAGTTAATGTATAAGTTTAGGGCAAATCAAGGCAGATTTGGGCAAAACGAAGCCTGGATTAGACAAAGTAAATGCGGGTTTGCAAACCTGCAAACCCGCATAAACACTGGCGGAGTGGGTGGGATTCGAACCCACGGACGGTTGCCCGTCAACTGATTTCGAGTCAGTCCCGTTATGACCACTTCGATACCACTCCAGATATGAAATTGTTTTATATGTCAGCCCTGACAAATTTGGCAAAATGATATTTAAGGCAAATATCAGGGCAAAACAAGCAAAAGTTAGTTAAAAATAAAATTACAAAAACCGCATAAAATCAAGGGTTTCAGGCTACGGGAGTTCCGTTAGATGTAGAAGCTTTCGAGTCATGTCCGTTATGACCACTTCGATACTTCTCCATATATAATTTTTCAGGAATAGGCTATAGGCTACGACGTTTTTGAAAGAAGTCCTGCAAAAGCTGTGTACAAGCATCTTCTTCGATGCCACAATACGTTTCCGGGGATTGGGGAGACGGTGCATCCTGGGGTTTGAAAGCACCGAAATACAAGCGTCGGATACGGGCTTCGCGAATTGCGGCCGTACACATGGGACACGGTTCCAGCGTAACATAGAGGTCACAGTCCGAAAGCCGCCAATCACCTAAAGCCTCTGCGGCGTGGCGGATGGCCAGAATCTCTGCGTGTGCTGTCGGGTCATGGGACGCCTCCTTACGGTTATGCGCCCGGGCGATAATTTCGCCGCCGCGGACAATGACTGCACCAACCGGGATTTCAGAAGAACCGACAGCCTCTTTCGCGGCTTCCAGTGCGGCCTGCATAAACACGTTCATTACACGCTTGCTCCTTTGCTTCAACATCTATAAATAATACCATATTTGAGTGAATTCGTCAACAGTTTTTTAAAAAAATGCGAAATATTTTTTGCCTATCCCAGCAAAATATCGCTGACGAGCATCAGGCAAAAGCCGGCAAGAAGGGCGTATGTAGCACCCCGCTGACTGCCGTGGGCATGCGTTTCGGGAATCATTTCATCGCTGATGACGTAGAGCATGGTCCCGCCTGCAAAAGCCAGGGCAAAGGGAAGAATGGCGGCAGAGACACTGGCGGCAAAATAGCCAATCAGTGTACCGACCACTTCCACAAGTCCGGTGGCAAAGGCACATAAAAGTGTTTTTTGGGGCGAGATTCCGGCGGCCAGCATAGGACTGATAATGACCATGCCCTCCGGAATGTTCTGCAGGGCGATACCGCCGGCAATAAAGAGTGCCTCCGCCGTACTGCCGCTGCCGGCCCCTACACCTGCGGCAATCCCTTCAGGAAGATTATGTATGGCAATGGCCATCACGAACAGCAAAACACGGCTGCGACTTTGGATATCGGGGTGCGTTTCGTCCTCCGTGCCGGTCGGACGGTGAAGGTGGGGGACCAGCTTATCCATGAGGTTCAGACAGGCCGCACCGACGAAAATACCCAGCAAGACAACCGGCAGTCCCGCTACGCCGCTTTGCTCCGCCGCCGGAAGAATCAGGCCAAGGACCGCAGCGGCCAGCATGACGCCGGCAGCAAAAGAAAGTACAATGTCATGGAATGCGTGGGTTATTTTTTTGAACAGAAAGCCAATAATGGCACCAACAAGTGTTGCACCGCCGACACCGATGGCGGTTAAGAGTGCGATATTCATAGTGTGTCTCCTTTATGTTTATTTTTTCGGATAATTATATTGCATCCATTTTATCGGTTCATAGCAGAGGGAGAAGTACCAAAATGCTGTTTGAACACCTTTCCGAAATACAGGGGATCTTTATATCCAACCATTAGTGCGAGCTCCTTGACTGTATTAAAACTTCCGCTGTCAATAATGGATTTGGCATAAGAAAATCGTTTGCCAACGATATAGTTTTTGGGGCTCGTCCCAAACCGTGCAATAAATATTTTTCTGAAATAGGTATTGGAAATACCACACAACCGATGAAGTGTATTCATTTTCAGGTCACAGTCATAGATGTGATGCTGTAGGTACGAAACTGCCGGTTCTATCATATTAAATTTCTTTTTATCTTCATATTGCAAGCTCTCCAGATTAGAAACATAGGAAAACAAACTGTACACCAGAGAAAGGCACTGGTATTTTTGACTCGGACTGCCGAAATTCCACAAATCCGCAAAATGATGCATAATATAGTCGGCATCATAAAACTCTTTGATAGAATACCGGGACGGATGCACCGCTCCGAAATCACCGTCCATATTGATAATTGTGCCAACGGTATCTTCTTCAGATACTTTTTTGTATGTGTACCGGCTCCCCTTGGGTAAAAAAATCATTTCGCCTTCGTTTACCAATATGCTCCTATCCTCGAAAAAATATTGCATAGAACCAAAAACCCGAAAGCTGAAGCTATGCGCTTTCCTCGATTCAATTTTGCCGTAGGGTTTGCTTATTTTATGCAGGGTCGATAAAACTTTTAAATTTTCTATGTTTTCAAACATATATATTCACCGCTCTACACTTATCTTTATGCTTATTCTACCATATTGCGGAATAAATTACAATAAAACCGGGTAAATTTTATTGCAAAAACTCCATATCGTTTCATTATTTCTATTTACAATCGCATTTATTCTGCTATATTATATTAGAAAAAATGTGGAAAGAAGGAATTTGAGATGGAAGAGCAAAACAGGAAGGGTTTTAAAATCAACTATGTTTGGGTGATTGTGGGGCTCTGCTTTCTGATGGTTGCGACGAGCCTCGGCCTCTGCAGCAGCGGCCGGAATTTATATTTAACTGCCATCACCGATGCTTTGCACATTCCCCGGGGTGCTTTTTCCCTCACCAATACCCTGCGGTTTTTTACAACCACGGTGGTCAATTTGTTTTTTGGTAAGCTTGTCTGTCGTTTTGGGACTAAAAAGCTCATTTGCGCAGGCTTTGTCTGCCTGATTTGTTTTGCATTGATAAATTCCTTCGCAACCAATCTGTTTGTTTTTTATCTGGGCAGTCTTTTTCTGGGAACGGGTCTCTCCTGGACAGGCACCACGATGACAAGTGCCATTGTACATAAATGGTGCAAGAGCAATAAAGGGACTGTAACCGGGGCCATTCTGGCGGCTAACGGTATCGGCGGTGCCATTGCTGTACAGATTATTTCACCAATTATTTTTCAGGAGGGAAATCCCTTCGGGTACCGCACCTCCTACCACATGGTTTCAATTGTTTTAGTTGTTATGCTTTTGCTTATCGTTTTTCTGTACCGGGAAAAGCCGGAGGATGGAGGTGGAAACGAAGGTATTACAACCAAAAAACGTAAGGCAAGAGGTGAAGGCTGGGTGGGAATGCCTTATGCCACGGCCGTTCGGAAGCCGTATTTTTACCTGGCAATTCTGTGCATGTTTTTTACGGGCATGGCACTGCAGGGCCTTGGCGGTATCAGCTTTCCACATATGTACGATATTGGGATTGACGTAGGCTTTGTGGCTACGATTTCCAGTATAAGCAGTATTTTGCTGACAGTGTCTAAATTTTCTTCCGGCTTAATATATGACAGATTAGGAATGCGGATTTCTATGAACATCTGTTTCTTCTGTGCGTTTATTTCTATAACCGGGCTGATTTTGATTACCAATACGCCGGCCGGCCATGTCATTGCATTTGTCAGGGGTATATTCGGTTCTTTCGCCCTGCCGCTTGAAACCGTTATGCTTCCCCTTTTTGCGATGGAGCTGTTCGGTAATAGGGAATATGAAAAATTTGTAGGCATTTTTGCTTCAGCCAGCACTGCCGGCTTCGCCATCGGCTCGCCCTTCGGGAATGTTTGCTACGACCTTTTTGGAAACTATACTCTTTCATTTTATGTGTTTGGCGGGATGCTGATTTTTGTCACAGTAGCCATGCAATATGTACTCTCTGCCGCGGGCCGTGACAGAAAAATAATTGAAGAAACGGCATCCCGGCAGATGACTGCCTGTACTATGTAAATCGGGGACTTGTCAAGCCCGGGAAATGCGGAAAAGTCAAAGGCTTCTCCCTATGTAAACACTACTTTCGCAGTGCTTACGCAGGGGGAAGCCTTTTTGTCTTTTATATGAGAAAATTTTAAGGTTCTGCTTTCAATGTGGCGGTGGCAGTAAAGAGTGTACCGTCCCGGTTTATATCAAGGTGTATGGTATCCCCGACACGGCAATAAAGCAATACTTCGCGTAGCTGTGCCATGCGGGTGAGCGGCTGTCCGTTTGCGGCGAGGATAATATCCCCTTTCGTAAGCCCGGCAACGCGTGCAGGGCTGCCGCCGGCCACCTCGCTGACATAAAGACCCGTTTCCGGTGCTTCCTCCTGCATATAGCGGGCGGTTTCTTTGTCGTGGGCGTATAGCCCGAGATAGGGCATTTCGTAGCTCCCTTCCCTTGCGGCACGCTCAACGATGGGGCGGCAAAGATTTATGGCAATGGCAAAGCCCATCCCTTCGGCATCCTGCGCTTTGACAGTGTTGATGCCGACGACCTCTCCGAGCATGTTGACGAGCGGGCCGCCGCTGTTGCCGGGATTGATGGAAGCGTCAGTCTGAATCAGGTCCTCCATTAGGGTGTTGTTATCGGACATATACAATATTCTGCCCGTAGCACTGATAATACCGGCCGTGACTGTGCGCTGAAACTGCAGACTCAGCGGATTGCCGATAGCCAGCACCGGCTCTCCGGCGGCGAGAGTGGAGGAATTGCCAAGTACGGCAGGTGTAAGTCCGGCTTCCTCAATTTTTATAATGGCAATATCCAGTGCGGCATCACTCCAGATTTTCCGCCCCCGCACAGTACGTCCGTCAGAGAGTGTAACATAAATATCGGTTTTCTCACCAATGACGTGATGGTTTGTGAGAATGTACCCGTCTTTACTGACAATGACGCCGCTGCCCATACTCTGGGTACTGGTGGGAGCAGAGAAGCTTTGGGCGCGGTTTACCGAGGAAACGCCCACCACAGATGGCGTGACGCGGGCGGCAACATCAGACATGGCCGGGTCATCCGCCTCGGCAGTGAGGGTCAGCCCGTTTTCTTCCATGGGTGTGGCTCGGTCCAGCATCACCACGGAAACGAAAAAGGAAACACCGCCGGCAAGCAGCACAGTCAAAAGGAAGCTAAGTACTTTTTTCAAGATAAATTCACCCTTTCTTTCGGTTTAGTATATCGGATGAGAGAATTTTTATGCTCTTTCCGAAAAAAAATAAAAACGGCAAATTTTACAAAGCACTATATATTGTTGTTACAATTTTGTAACAACAAATAATTGTGGAGGCGTATTTTTGCCGAAAAAAAAGTAAAGAAAAAAATAAAAAAATTTAAAAAAAGTATTGAAATTCTTGAAAAAATCGTGTAAAATTTCATTAAGTGGTAAAAAGTGCAACTTTGTGCAAGAAAGTGGGAGGTGAGTGCATGTACATCGGTCAATATTGTCATAACCTGGATACGAAGGGCCGTGTCATTATGCCCTCCCGGTTCAGAGAACAGCTTGGCGAGAACTTCGTGGTTACGGAAGGCTACGAGGGCTGTCTTTCTGTTTACTCGGAAGCAGAGTGGGAAAAATATGTGGAACAGCTTCTGAGTTTGCCTACCCATAGTGCGGATACGCGTCGCGTCATCCGCCGTCTTGCTTCCGGTGCCGTAAACTGTGAAACGGACAAGCAGGGGAGAATCCTGTTGCCGGGCCATCTGCGGGAAAAAGCCAATATTGAAAAAGAAGTTATGATTATCGGTGCAATTACCCGTGTGGAAATTTGGGACAGTGCGGCATGGGAAAAATACAACAATGATGAAGATGCGATGAGCCTGGAAGAAGCTACGGCAAGGCTGTCGGGGCTGACGGGCGTATGATGACATTTCAGCATACCACGGTACTGAAGAAGGAAACGGTTGACGGCCTTTTGGTGCGCGAAGGCGGTCTGTATGTGGACATGACCCTTGGCGGGGGTGGACACAGCGAAGAAATTCTGCGCCGAGGCGGCAACGTTATCGGCATAGACCAGGACAGCGAGGCAATCGCTGCGGCCGGAGAACGGCTTCGCCCATTCGGAGACAGATTCCGGGCTGTAAAACGGAACTTCCGGGAAATCAAAAACGTACTTTCTGAGTTAGGAATTACAGAGGTGGATGGGGTGCTCATGGATTTGGGCGTATCGTCTCCGCAGCTGGATGAGGCGGAACGTGGCTTCTCCTATATGCAGGATGCGCCGCTGGATATGCGGATGGACCGGGAAAATGCATTTTCCGCCCGGGAATTGGTTAACGAATTCCCGGAAGACGAGTTAGCCGATGTTATCCGGGAGTACGGCGAAGAGCGTTGGGCGAAGCGGATTGCGGAATTTATCGCACGGGCGCGGCGGGAAAAGCCGATTGCAACGACGGGAGAACTGGTGCAGATTATAAAAGCCGCGGTGCCCAAGGGCGCAAGACGTGACGGACCGCATCCGGCCAAACGGACCTTTCAGGCAATCCGGATAGCGGTAAACAGTGAGCTGGACGTACTCAAAACAGCACTGACAGACGCCATTGAGGTGGTCGGAAAGGGCGGCCGGATTTCGATAATAACCTTCCATTCCCTGGAGGACCGGATTGTGAAAAATACATTCCAGACGGCAGCGGCAGGCTGCATTTGCCCGAAGGAATATCCCGTATGTGTCTGCGGTAAACGCCCGACAGTACGGATAATAACGAGAAAGCCCGTTTTGCCGGGCGAGGAAGAACTGACAGAAAACCCAAGAGCGCGGAGCGCGAAACTTAGAATTGCAGAAAAGAGGTGAAATCATGCAGGTGCCCGTGTACGGCTCAAGTGCCTACAAGTACGAACAGGAATACCGGGAGATGCCGAAGAAAAAAAAGAAGGTCATCCGTCGGGTCCGGAAAAGAAAAAAAACAGGGCTTAAAAGCGTGATTTTGCCGGGAGTGGCAGTATGCATGGCCTTTGCTCTTCTGCTGAATAATTCCGCGCGGCTTGAGAAAAATGCAAAAATAGAAGAACTGAAAGGCCAGCTGGAAACCGTGAATGCCCAGACAGTTGCCGGACAGTTTGAGATTGAACGCAACATGGACCTCCGAAAGATTGAGGAAGAGGCAACAACCCGGCTGGGAATGCAGCGTCCTACCAAGGCGCAGACAGTGTACGTGGATATGGGGAACTGCGATTATGCGGAGACGGCGGAAAAAACAGAAACAAAGAACATTTTTTCTGCCCTGGCCGACAATGTTTTGGAATATTTTGGCTAAAGACCCATATGATATACAAGCGAGGGAGCGCGCCCACGGGACCCGCTCCCGCTTTTAATCCTGCAGACAGTTTCGCGATGCAGTAAGGAGTGACAGTTTTGGCGAAGAAGGGGAAAGCCAATATTAAAAAAAGAATGATGGTATTATACGGCTGCCTGCTTGCGGGTGTGGCCGTTCTCTTGCTTCGTACAGGATATCTGCAGATTATCCGCGGCCCGGGGTTAAAGCAGGCGGCGGTGGAGCAGCAGACCCGGGACAGCATTGTTTCATCGGAGCGGGGTACAATTTACGACCGTAATATGAAGGTGCTGGCACAAAGTGCAAGCACAAACATGGTCTGCGTTGTGCCGGTTACCATCCGGGAAGAAGGAAATGCGGAGGACGTGGCCCGTGCGCTCTCTGAAATTCTGGACCTTTCTTATGATACTGTATACGCAAAAACCCAGAAAAACAGTTACTACGAAATCGTAAAACGGCGTGTGGAATCGGAACAGGTGGAACAAATCCGCGCACTGAAGCTGGCTGGTATCCGGCTGGATGCCGATACAAAGCGGTATTATCCTAACGGTACGCTGGCGTCCCATGTCATCGGCTTTACGGGGGATGATAACCAGGGACTGTGGGGGCTGGAAAGCGTATACGATACTGTGCTGAAGGGCACAAACGGCCGTATTATCACGGCTAAAAGTGCCAACGGGTCGGATATGCCGTACGAATACGAGCAGTACATGGACCCGGTGCAGGGCGCAGACCTGGTACTGACCATTGACGAAACAATACAGCATTTTGTGGAAAAGCATCTGGAAACAGCTGTGGCAGAAACCAGCGTACAGCAGGGTGCGGCGGCTATTGTAATGAATCCGAAAACCGGGGAAATACTGGCTATGGCCGCGAAACCGGACTATGACCTCAATGCACCGATGACGCTGACGGACGAAACAGTTCTGGCAGAGCTGGAGGCATTGGAAGGCGAAGAATATACGCAAAAGTATACAGAAAAACTGAACAGCCTGTGGAGAAACAAAGCGGTGGTGGATACCTATGAGCCGGGGTCTACGTTCAAGTCAATTGTGGCGGCGGCCGCGCTGGAGGAAAACCTCGTCAGTTTGGATGAAGGGTTTAACTGCGGCGGTAGCAGAACGGTTTCAGGAACTGTCATCAATTGTCATGACCGGGACGGACATGGGCATCAGTCCTTTGTACAGGGAGTGCAGAACTCCTGCAACCCGGTCTTTATGGAAATCGGGGCGCGGCTCGGATGGAAAAACTTCCTGAAATATTATAAGAGTTTTGGCTTCGGGGAAACAACAGGCTTTGAGTTGCCCGGTGAGGCGGAGGGTATTTTCTTTACAGAAGAAAATATGCATGACCTGGAGCTTGCCACAAGCTCTTTCGGTCAGGGCTTTACTGTAACGCCCCTGCAGATGATTACGGCTATGAGTGCCATCGCAAACGGTGGATATCTGATGAAGCCCTACATCGTGAAGCAGATAAATGATGAAGAGGGCAATGTAGTAGAGGTGACGGAGCCGGAAGTGGTGCGGCAGGTGATTTCTGAAGAAACAAGCCGGAACATGCGTACCATCCTTGAAGGTGTTGTGTCGGAAGGCGGCGGTAAAAACGCCTATGTAAAGGGATATCGTGTAGCGGGTAAAACGGGTACCAGTGAGAAACAGCCCCGCGGCAATCAGAAGTATGTGGCATCCTTTTTGGGATTCGCCCCGGCAGATGACCCCCAGGTGGCCTGCATTGTCATTCTGGATGAGCCGGTGGGTGACTACTACGGCAGTATGATTGCGGCACCCGTAGTAGGAAGAATTATGGAAGATACATTACGGTATCTGGGTATAGAACGCCAGTACAGTGAGGCGGAGGAAGCGGAAATTGATGTGAATATGCCGGACATTACCGGCAAGACGACAGCAGAAGCGGCTGAAGTGCTGATTGGGGCAGGTCTTCGTTACCATGTGGTCGGCGAAGAAGGAGCCGCAGTGAAAAGCCAGATGCCCCGGGCGGGCACTGCAGTGCGGAAGGATTCGGTATGCATTCTGTATACCGGCGAGGTAGAGGAAGAAAAGGTTATAGTGCCGGATGTACTGGGCTTTAGTGTTGCCGATGCCAACACGGCACTTGCCAATAGTGACCTCAACATTATGCTGCGCGGCACGGGACGGTTGCATGCGGAGGGGATTCTCCGGTCAGTCAGCCAGGAGCCGGCGGCCGGAACAGAGGTGGCAAAGGGCACAGTGGTCCAGGTGGAATTCCGGTATACGGGCAACGAATAGTTTTTTGATAAATGGAGGAGCAAAACGTGCGACTGAGTGAACTGCTGAAAAATACAGAGCATACGCTCTTTGGCGGAGATGCAGACATCTCGGCTGTTACATACGATTCAAGAAAAGCGGGACCGGGCAGCCTGTTTGTGGCTGTGCGCGGCTTTCAGACAGATGGACATGAATACATAGAAAAAGCGGTAGAAAACGGCGCGGCGGCAATTCTTGCAGAGGAAAATGGGGACTGGGGTGTGCCGGTGGCTGTATGTCCCGACACAAGACGCGGCCTTGCTGAGGCGGGGGCTGCGTTTTACGGCTATCCGGCCAAGAAATTGCATATCATCGGCGTGACAGGGACCAATGGAAAAACAACGACAACGTATCTCATAAAGCAGGTGCTGGATCTTCTGGGGTACAAAACGGGACTGATTGGAACCAATCAGAACATCATCGGGGACGTGGCTGTATCCGCTTCCCGGACTACGCCGGAATCGCTGGATTTACAGAAAATGCTGGCAGAGATGGTGGACGCAGGTGTGACGCATGTGATTATGGAGGTTTCCTCCCATTCTCTGGCACTTGGCCGTACCCACGGCATTCAGTTTTACGAGGCGGTGTTCACAAATCTGACCCGCGACCACCTGGATTTTCATGGTACGATGGAGGAATACATGCGGTGCAAGGCAAAGCTCTTTTCCCAGGCTCGCCACGGCGTTATCAACGCAGACGATGCATATGGCGCAGCTATGAAAAAGGCGGCTGATTGTCCGGTGCAGACCTTCAGTGTGGAAAATGACAGTGACCTGAAAGGCTATAACATCCGTCTCAGCGAACGGGGTGTTATCTGCAGTGCCGGAGTGGGCGGAGCGACCTATGAAATCCGCCTCGGAATTCCGGGAATGTTTTCTGTTTACAATGCTCTGGCGGCTACGGCGGCCTGCCTCGGTATGGGAATTCCGATGGAGGATATTCTGAAGGGCCTTGTGCTTGCAAAAGGCGTGAAGGGAAGGGCCGAGGTGGTGCCGATTGCGGCACCGTATACAGTGCTGATTGACTATGCCCATACGCCGGACGGTCTTGAAAATATTATTGACACAGTACGCGGCTTTGCCGAAGGACGGGTGATTACCCTCTTTGGCTGCGGCGGTGACAGAGATAAAACAAAACGACCGATTATGGGACAGATTGCGGCGTCACTTTCTGATTTTGCAGTGGTGACAAGCGACAACCCCCGTACCGAGGACCCGGCGGCCATTATCCGGGATATTGAGACGGGCATGGAAGAATATAAAGAAAAATATACAGTGGTGGAAAATCGCAGGGAGGCCATTGCTGCGGCGATGGCTATGGCGAAAAAGGGTGACGTGGTGATTCTGGCAGGCAAGGGACACGAAACATATCAGATTCTGAAAGACGGAACCATTGATTTCGACGAGCGGGCCATTGTAAAGGAGATTTTCAGAAATGCGGGCCATTGAGATTGCAAACGGTGCCGGCGGGATTCTTGCAGGCAATGAAAATGCAGAAGTCAGGACAATTTCCACCGATAGCCGGAAAATAGAGGCAGGAACACTTTTTGTGGCGATTCGCGGTGAACGTTTTGACGGGAATACGTTCGCGAATGCGGCATATGAAGCCGGAGCGACAGTGGTACTGGGGAATGAAACAGTTTCGCCGCCGGTGGGGTGCGCCTATATCCGGACGGAGGACAGTGTGGAAGCCCTGGGGCGGCTGGCGGCGTATCATCGGCAGAAGTTTGATATTCCCGTGGTGGGTGTCACCGGCTCAGTGGGAAAAACCACCACAAAGGAAATGATTGCGGCGGTGCTTTCTGCCCGGTATACTACCTTAAAAACTGCCGGGAATTTCAATAATCATATCGGTCTGCCGCTGACAGTGCTCGGTCTTTCCGATTCTCACGGTGCGGCCGTCATTGAAATGGGCATGAGTGCCCGGGGAGAAATTTCTTATCTAACGAAAATTGCAAGGCCCGGTCTGGCAGTGATTACCAACGTGGGCCTGAGTCATATTGAAACACTGAAAACCCAGGAGAACATCCGGGATGCAAAGCTGGAAATTGCGGAAGGACTACCGGAGGGCGGTGTGTTGCTCGTTTGTGGTGATGACCCGTTTCTGAAGAATGTAAAACTTCCGGACCGGAGTGTAAAGCGATTTGGTTTTGAAAATCCGGATTGTGAAATCGTGGGAGAAATTCTGGGTGAGGACAGCTTCGTGGCTTTCGGGTCGGAATTTACTGTACCCGTGGGCGGCCGGCATAACCTGTATAATGCCCTGGCGGCGGTTGCGGCAGGGGTGGAATGCGGCGTTTCACCGGAGGAAGCGAGGGAAGGGCTTTGTGCCTACGAAACCGATGGCATCCGGCAGAGCGAAATGGAAATCCGACCCGGCATCACCGTGCTGTGCGATTATTATAATGCCAGCCCCGCTTCTATGGCGGCGGCACTTGAAATGCTGGCAAAAGGGGAAGCCCGGCGGCGGATTGCCGCACTTGGAGATATGCTGGAGCTTGGTGAAATGGGCGAGAAATGTCACCGGGAAGTGGGAAGAAAGGCAGCAGAGAATGGCATAGACATATTGCTTGCGGTAGGCCCCCTTTCACGGTTTGCGGCAGAGGAAGCGAAAAAAAGCGGCGTATGTGCCTGCCACTTCGCTGACAATGCGGCACTGGCGCGTTATCTCCGGGAACAGTTGATACCCGGCGACAGGGTGCTGCTGAAAGGCTCCCGCGGGATGAAAATGGAAGAAATATTGGAAGGAATCAGGTGATTCGTATGGAGAAAGCACTTACATTTGTGGCGTCCTTCGGCGCGTCGGCCATTTTGGGTATCTTTCTTTTACCTCTTTTGCGGCGTCTGAAGTTCGGACAGAGCATACGGGAAATCGGCCCGGACTGGCACAGGAAAAAAAGCGGTACTCCCACAATGGGAGGTCTGATGTTTATTGCCGCCTTTGTTATGGTGACACCCTTTGTAATACGGAATACGGGTACGGTGTCAGTGGCGGTATGTGCGGTACTGTTCGGCATCATCGGCTTTTGTGATGATTATATAAAGGTTGTGAAAAAACGGAATCTGGGGCTCACGGCATCCCAGAAATTCCTGGCACAGCTTCTGGTGACGGCGGCCTTTCTTCTGTTCCTTTTATACAAAGGCCATTTGTCAACACAGATTCTGATTCCCTTTATAAACCGTCCGCTGAATTTAGGTGTTTTCTTTCTTCCTTTTGCCGCTTTTGTATTGCTGGCGTTCGTAAACGGCGTCAACCTCACAGACGGCATCGACGGTCTGGCAGGATTTGTAACGCTGGCAGTGACACTCTTTCTGTCCGTTGTGGCCTATCGGGACGGCAATCTCTCTCTTTGTCTTGCCTGCCTGACGGTGGCCGGCGGGATTCTGGGCTTTCTGCTGTTTAATATTCACCCGGCAAAGGTGTTCATGGGAGATACAGGCTCGCTGTTTTTAGGAGGATTTGTGGCGGCAGTGGCGATACTGCTGCGGCAGGAACTGCTTCTCGTGCTTTGCGGTATTATTTATGTGGCAGAAACATTGTCCGTGGTGCTGCAGGTTTCTTCTTTTAAACTGACAGGAAAGCGGATTTTTAAAATGAGTCCCCTGCATCATCATTTTGAGATGTGCGGCTGGGGGGAAACAAAAATTGTTTCGGTCTTTACGGCTGTAACGGTGATTGGATGTGTGATTGGTTACTATGCAATACGTTAAAGCAGTGGAAAGAAAAGCCCGGGGTGCGGAAAAAAAACGAGTGCGGAAGGCCGGAATTGATATTCCGTTTCTGACGATTGTGTTTGTTATGCTGGCCTTCGGGCTTATTATGGTGTTCAGTGCGAGCGCGCCTTCGGCATTTTACAAAGAAGGAGATAAGCTTTATTACATTAAAAGACAGCTTATCTGGACCGTGCTTGGCATCGGCTGTATGGGCGTTACCATGTGTGTCAGCTATAAGCTCATAAAAAAATATGCTTCCATTTTGTTCATCGCCGCACTGGCACTTCTTGTCCTGGTGCTTGCCATAGGCAGTACGGGCGGCGGTGCTCAGCGGTGGCTGGAAATCGGGCCGATCCGGTTTCAGCCTTCCGAGCTTGCCAAATTTGCACTCGTATTCTTTTTTGCTAAGCATATGTCAGAAAAACCGAGGCATCAGATCCGGAAGTTTGTAAAGGGACTTTTACCGTATCTGTTTATACTCGGTCTTGTGGTAGGCATTCTGATTCTGCAGGACCATCTGAGCGGGGCCATCATTATTTTTGCAACCGGTATAATTATGTTGGTGGCAGGAGGCGCGAAAATTTCCCATCTGGGACTGATTGCCCTTGCCGGACTTGCAGTTATCATACCAGCAGCATTTCTGGAAGAATACCGACTTAAAAGACTGACGGCCTTCTTAGACCCTTTCGCGGACCCGACGGATACAGGCTATCAGATTGTACAGGGCCTGTATGCGATTGCCTCCGGCGGTCTGTTTGGTCTTGGGCTGGGGCAAAGCAGGCAGAAGTTTTTGTATATTCCCGAGGCACATAACGACTATATTTACGCCATCATCTGCGAGGAGCTGGGGTTTGTGGGGGCAATTCTTGTGGCGGTGCTCTTTGTACTGTTGATTACCCGCGGCGTTTACATTGCCATGCACGCGCCCGACACATTTTCTTCGCTTACAGTATTTGGTATTATAGCAATTATGGGTCTGCAGTATCTCATTAACGTGGGCGTCGTAACGGCCAGCATCCCGAACACGGGTATGCAGCTCCCCTTTTTCAGTGCCGGCGGTACGTCTTTAGTGGTGATTATGGCGGCCATGGGCGTGGTACTGAATGTGTCGCGGAGTATAAAGCCACGCGGCACCATGTCGCGGGAGGGAGGCAAAAAATGAAAATTGTTCTTTCCGGCGGCGGTACCGGCGGGCATATCTATCCCGCTATCGCCATTGCAAATTATATTAAAGAGCAAAACCAGGCGGCCGATATCTTGTTTATAGGAAATGAAGGCGGTATGGAATCGAAGCTGGTGCCCCGGGCAGGGTACCCCATCCGGTACATCCGGGTGCAGGGCCTCCGGCGCCGCATCAGTCTGCAAAATCTGAAAACTGCCGCGCGGCTGGTCACGTCCTTCGGGGCAGCAAAGAAAATTCTGCGGGAGTTTAAGCCCGACGTTGTTATTGGTACGGGCGGATATGTGTGTCTGCCGGTGATGCTGGCGGCTACATCACTCAAAATCCGCGCACTGGTCCATGAACAGAATGTATTTCCCGGTCTCGCCGTTCGTCTTTGTGCCGGACGGGCCGATACAGCTATTAGCTTCCCCGAAACGGAAAAATATTTCAAAAAACCGCCGAAGCGTCTGCTTCTTACCGGCAACCCCATAAGGCCGGAGCTTCTTCGCCCGGCGGCAGAAACGAAAGCCACGGGAGAACCGCTGGTGGTTATCAGCGGCGGCAGTCTGGGTGCACAGAAAATTAACGATGCACTCATCGAGCTTCTTAAAATGGGTGGGCAGGATTATTACGGCATCATCGCCTCCACCGGCGAACGGAACTATGAGGCGGTTATGCAGAAAATCAGGGATGAAAAGATACGGATTTGCGATAATAAAAAAATTCTGCCGTATATTCACAATATGGATGCGGTGCTGCAGAGTGCGGACCTGGCCGTTACAAGGGCCGGGGCCATTACAGTAAGCGAGCTGTGTGCACTGGGAAAGCCCGCGATTCTGATTCCGAGTCCGAACGTAACCAATGACCATCAGACCTACAACGCCCGCACCATGGAAAAATGCGGTGCGGCGGTGCTTATGCCGGAATCGGAGCTGACTGCCGAGGTGCTGGCAGGCCAGATTAAAACGCTTCTGTCAAACCGGAGCCATCTGGAAAGCATGGCAAAGGCGGCGCGGGAATGTGCAATTACGGACGCCTGTGCAAGGATTTATGCGTGGATAGAGGAAAGTAACCAGTAAGCCTTCTCCTGCATAGTATGTACTGCAAAAGTTTTTTCATACTATGGAGGTGTAGGATGTATACGATAGAAATCACGGGCGGACATCCGCTCTGTGGCAGCACGCTGGTGCAGGGCGCGAAAAATTCCGTGCTGCCGATTCTGGCGGCTACGGTGCTCTGTGAGGGTACGAGCGTTATTCAGGGGTGTCCGCACCTTGAGGATGTGACGTGTGCTCTGGAAATTCTGGAATATGCGGGTTGCCGCTGCAGAAGAGAGGGTAACACGGTCACGGTGGATGCTTCTGTACTCCGGGAAAGTCGGATTCCATTTGCGCTCATGCATAAAATGCGGTCGTCCATCACATTCCTTGGGGCGATGACGGCAAGATGCGGCAGGGCAGAAATGAGCTTCCCCGGTGGCTGTGAACTGGGACCGAGACCGATTGACTTACATATCAAGGCACTAAAGGAAATCGGTATCCGGGTTTCGGAAAGGGGCGGCTGTGTCCGGGCAGAACTGGGCGATTTTTCCGGCGGCAGGGTACATCTGGATTTTCCCAGCGTTGGTGCGACGGAAAATCTGATGATGGCGGCCGTGCTCTCAAAGGGAGAAACGGTACTGACAAATGCGGCAAAGGAGCCGGAAATTTGTGATTTACAGAATTTTTTAAATAAAATGGGTGCCCGTGTGCAGGGCGCGGGGACAGACGAAATCCGGATTGAAGGCGTACCGCGGCTCAAAGGAACGGAGCACCGGGTGATTCCCGACAGAATTGTGGCGGCAACGTATCTCTGCGCCGGTGCTATGACCGGCGGCAGACTGGAGCTTCGGGGTGCCGAGCCGGAGCATGTGGGAGCCGTGCTGTCCGTGCTGAGAGACGCCGGAGCAAAAGTGGAAGCGAAGGGTGACCGGATTTTTCTGGCGGCACCGGAGCGCATCCGGCCTGTCAAGCTTCTCCGTACTATGCCGTATCCCGGTTTCCCTACAGATGCACAGGCCCTGGTGACAGCTATGCTGACCCTTGGCGACGGCACGAGCATGGTGGAGGAAACGATCTTTGAAAACCGCTTCAAGCATTGCGGCGAGCTTTGCCGCATGGGGGCGGACATCACAACGCGCGGACGGATTGCTGTTATCCGCGGTGTGCCCCGTCTCACGGGTGCAAGGGTGGAAGCGATGGAGCTCCGCGGCGGTGCGGCACTGGTGATTGCCGGTCTTGCGGCTGAAGGCGTGACCGAGGTGCGGGGGACTTCCCACATTGACCGGGGATACGATACATTTATAGAGGATATGCAGGCACTGGGTGCACAGATTACAAAACATTAATTTTGGAGATTTTTATGGCAAAGAGAAGACGGAGAACAGGAAGTGGCATTTTAATACTTTTACTGCTTTTCGCCATTGCGGTGACGGTGGTACTGACAATACCGGTGTTTAACATCACGTCAGTCACCGTCACGGGCAATGCCCGGCTTTCCGAGGAGGAAATTCTGACGGTGGCGGCTATCCCTGCGGGTGAAAACATTTACCGCGTTTCCATGAAGAATGCGCGGGAGCGGCTGGAAGGACAGCCGTATATTCTGACGGCAGAGGTAAAGCGTCGGTTTCCGGCCAGGGTTTCCATAGAGGTGACGGAGCGGGAAGAAGCCGCGGCGATAAAATGCACGGGTGGATATGCGGTGATAGACAAAGCAGGACGTGTGTTGCGGATTGCGGCAGACACGGAAGACCTGATGACTGTTACGGGCGGCACAGCAGAGGAGGCTGTACCGGGCAGGAATATTGTGATCCAGGACGAGCATTTTATTACGAACCTTACCACGATTTTGGAAGAACTGGAAAAAACAGATTTGCAGGTGAGACTGCGGCGGATCCAGCTGGATTCCACACTGGACACGGTACTGATTACAGAACACGGCCTGGAAATCCACCTCGGCGGGATGGACGAGCTACCCTATAAGCTGCAGCTGTGCAGGAATGTTCTGGGCGGCGGATATGGGGGGATTAACCGGGAGTCCAGCGGTGTTTTGCGGTGGACAAGCGAGGGGCAGTTTTCCTATCGGCAGGACGAAAACTAAAAAAATCAAAAAAAAGAGAAAAAATTTCAAAATTCTCTTGCATAATTGTGCAAAAAGCGATACAATAGAATAGATAAAGACTAAGGAGGACTAATAATGGGCGTAGAAGATATGAATTTGGCACAGGTTATTAAAGTTGTCGGGGTAGGCGGTGGCGGCGGTAATGCTGTCAACCGTATGATTGAAAACGGAATCCGCGGGGTGGAATTCGTTGCAATCAATACGGACAAGCAGGCCCTTGCTTGTTCAAAGGCGGACAAGACCATCCAGATTGGTGAAAAAATTACAAAGGGACAGGGAGCCGGTGCCAATCCTGATATCGGCCGTAAAGCAGCGGAAGAAAGCCGCGGCGAAATTGAGAAAATTTTAGAGGATGCCGACATGGTATTCGTTACTGCCGGTATGGGCGGCGGCACGGGTACGGGCGCGGCCCCGGTAGTTGCTTCTATAGCGAAAGAAAAGGGAATTCTTACGGTGGGTATCGTAACAAAGCCGTTTTCCTTTGAACTCAAGCGGCGTATGGCCCAGGCAGAAGAAGGGATTGCCGCACTGCGCGAGGCGGTGGATACCATCATTGTAATTCCGAATGACAAGCTGCTGCAGCTTTGCAGTGCCAAAACCACTGTAAAGGAAGCCTTTAAGATGGCAGATGAAACACTGCGTCAGGGCGTACAGGGTATTTCCGAGCTTATCAATACTGCAGGCGATATGAATGCTGATTTTGCAGACGTAACGAGAATTATGAAGGATGCAGGCTTTGCACACATGGGTATCGGCAGTGCCAGCGGTGATAACCGTGCAGAGGAAGCGGCACGTATGGCTATCGCCAGCCCGCTGCTGGAAACCTCGATTGACGGTGCAACCGGTATTCTTATTAACGTAACCGGCGGCGAAGAGCTGACACTTCTGGAGGTTAATACCGCGGCAAATCTCATACATAGCTGTGCGGATGCCAATGCAGAGGTTATCTTCGGTATGGCGATTGACGAGTCTATGGGCGACGAGATTGCCATTACGGTTATTGCAACGGGTTGCCAGTCCTCCAAGAAGCAGGACCTGGAAAGCCTGCAGGTGACAGATTTTAATAAGACACGGGGCGTTACACCGCAAACTCCGGCAGAGCCCACTAACTTTGGTTCTGAGGATTTGCAGCTGCCCGAGTTTATGCGTAAGTCAAATATCGATTTTTAAATCTGAATAAAAGGATAAAGAATCGGCAGAAAGCAAGTAGGAGTTGTAAATTGATTTTACAGCTCCTCTTTTTTGCTTGAATTTGTGTGCAGCACCCGAAAAGATACCATACAAAAGAAGGGGAAAAATCCGATAATTTAGTAAAAACGACAAAAGACAACTTTATCCCTGCTTGATATTGACAAAAACCTTTGAAAAAGGTATAATAATGTATAATAGTGCGAAGTATTGCTTCAGTTGGTTTGGAAGCGGAATTTTCGCAAAAAACAAAGAAAGAGGGACAAACCATGAAAACAAAAAAATTGCTTGCTGTACTCGTGACCGTTTTGATGGTGCTGGGGATGGCAAACCTTGCCGTAACTGCGGCGGCACTTCCGACAGGAGCGGAAATCGGTACAATTACCGTAAAGAAGGCAAATGCTCCGGCAGGTGAGGCAGGAAAAACTTTTTCCACGTTTGCGGCTGCCTTTGCCGTAATCAATGCAAGCGCAGAGTATGACGGAGCGACGCTTGAATGCGAAGCAGGAAAGATGATTCCCAACGGAGGAAATCATACTACAATCCAGAGAAGTGTTACTATTAACGGCAATGGAGCTACTCTGGTGTGCACAGCTACGGGCGACGGAGAAGCTGATTTTGCAATTGATATGAACGGCAATCTCGTCGGTGACACAACGATTGTTATTAACAAATTGAAAAATGCGGCTGTTTGGGGAACGCGGACAACGACCTATGATTTGCACGTTACACTGAATGATTGTGATTCCGATACCCGAATTGCAAATTCCAGCCAGAGAATATACATAACAGGTGGAGCAGACAAAGGCAAAAACTTTATTAAAGTTAAGGATTGCGATTTTGCAAGCCCCACTGCCGGACCGTGTGTGGTTTATTCCAATCATGCCGGTTCTGTAACAGTAGAAGGCTGTTCGTTTACAAACATTTCGGAGCCGATTAACCTGAACAACAAGTCCGCCGGCACGCAGGAAGTTGCAGTTACCGGAACAACCTTCACAGACTGTGGCCTCGGTACCAGCAATGATGTGACCTATGCGGCCCCTGTCCGTGTGCTTTGTTCCAATGCGGAAGGAAAAACCAGCGTTTCTGTGGATGAATGTACCTTTACATATAGTGAAGGGAACGAATCGTGCAACGGCGACATTCTGCTGGGCGACGGCCGGGAAGGGAAGGACTCCTATCCGGTCCAGGCCTCGGTAACCGGTACAGATGCGGAAATTCAGGTGCAGGTCCCCGGTGACCGCACGGCGGAAGCAAACAATGCTTCGCAGAAAATCGCCGCTTCTTCCACCGGCGGGACGCCTGTTGCTATAGACACGACAGTGGCCACCATCGGCGAAGGGGATGAACAGAAGAAATTTGCTTCCCTGGCTTCAGCGTTGGCCGGTGCGGAAGAGGAAGACACTATTACCCTTCTGGCAGGCGAATACAGCGCAGCACCGCTTGTGATGGCAACCGGCATAAATCCGTATCCGTATGCTGACAAGATAAAGCTTCTGGGGCAGGGGGATGTTTCGTTAAAGCTTACATCCGCTGAAAAAAGCTATCAGAATGGTGCAGCATACCAGTATATGATAGCCGGTGGTTGGTATGTATCCACGGAAGCCCTTGCTTTTGAAAATATTGATTTTGTGTTTACAGACACCAATACGGAAGACACCCAGACGATGGCAGAGCTTCAGGTGTATACGACCAAGTCGCTCTCCTTCAAGGGCTGTACGTTTGATAACGTAAGTGTAAATCCGTGGGGAGACAATGGGACGAAGGAATGCGGCACAGCCATCTTTGATCATTGCGAGTTCAAAAATATCGGCAGCCGGTCTGCAATTCACCAGTCCAGAGCGGCAGAGCTGACGGTTACGGAATCTGATTTTATAAGCTGTAACAGCGGTATTCATATCAGCGGAGCAACGCTTGACGAAGTTAATATTACAAACAATACCTTTACCGGAACAACATCCTGTGTGGTTACACTCGCAAACGATAACGGCGGGGATTACAGCGCGACTGTTTTCAATATTACCGGAAATAAGGCAGAGGGGCAGACAATGCTGCGTCAGTTGAATCCCACAGTACCCGTTTCCGCTATTGATGCAATTTTGGACACAGAGAATAACACGTATGGAACAGACTATCTCGATTCTTCATTGGTGTATGTAGCCAAGGTTAATGATACAGGGTTTACGACACTCCGTGCGGCACTGGAAGCGGCTGACCTTGTGGAGAACAGCACAGTACAGCTTTTCCCGGGAACTTTTATCCTGGGAGAAGAAGAATTCCCGGCTTCCGTAACAGATGTAACCATTAAAGGTGCGGAAAACAAGGCAACGATTCTGAAAAATTCTTCTTTGCAGAATGATACCCTCCCGGGTACATGGTCTGACCCTGCATATGCAAGCAAGTATCATAATATTACTATAGACGGCATTGTTTTTGATAATTCGTTCATTAAGTTTACGGGCTGGGCTAATAATGCACTCAACCAAAGTGTGAGCTATAAGGATTGGACCATTACAAACTGTGAATTTAAAAATGTTGAAAATGAAGCTGCTGTATACTTCAATCTTGGAACAACAGAAGCAATGGAAAATGTAACGTTTACGAATAACGTTATTGACGGTGTTCTTACGACGGATAAATCGGGCTTTGGAATCAACGCAGTTGCGGGTAATATAACGATTTCCAAAAATACAATTAAGAATGTTGATTTTAACAGCATTCAGATTCAGAATGCGCCTGACACAGCCACAGTTACGATTACAGAGAATGTTCTGAATTCTAACAAACAGTTGGTGAATATGTACTACATATTAGGCGAAAGTACTGTGAAAAAGAATGTTTTCATTGCACCCAGCGAGAGCGTATATTATTTTACGCATGTCTCTACGAAGGTTGATTTGTCGGAAAACTTCTTTGGTATAGGAACAGATGTAGCGGATGCTGTTTTCAATGAAAACTTTGAAGACGGTATCCACCTGCGGAATGATGAGGGTGCCAAAGGCGATACGTACATTACTTCGCATTATGCGGATGCGGCCTTGGAAAATCTTGTTATCACAGCTGAAGCCAAGGTGGGTGATAAATATTATGAAACGCTGAGCGAGGCTCTGGTTGTGGCAGACGCTCTGGAAAACGGTACGGTTCAGCTTACGGCCGGAACGTTTACTCTGGGAGATGTGAAATTCCCGGCTTCACTGACAGATGTAACCATTAAAGGCGCGGAAAATAAAACAACCATTATAAAGGATTCCACACTTCGCTCTGCAGACGGGAACGCAGTCACTTACTCCGGCATTACCTTTGACGGTATTGTGTTTGATAATTCCAACATCGTATTCACCGGCAAGCGGAATGGCGATGAGGTATACAGAGACTGGACAATTACAAACTGTGAGTTCAGAAACATTGTGAGAGACGGCAATCTGTCAGCCCTGCATTTCAATAACAGCTCCGGGGCGGAAGCTATGACGAACTTTACATTCACGAATAACGTGATTGATGGCGTGAGTGGTTCGTCAAACTCCGGTATCAACACGTCTGCTATGGCCGGTACGGTAGTGATTACCGGGAACACATTTTCCAATGTGGCGACCAATGCACTGCAGCTGAAGGGTGCAGACGAAACGGCTACTCTGACAGTGAGCGGCAATACCGTGAACGGAATCGGTTCCTCCATCTTTAATCTGTACAACTTTGCGGGAACAAAAACCTTTGCAGAAAATACGGTAACTAAGAGCGGCGCAGAACAGAAAATTTTCTCTAACATTTCGGGTGGTATTACACTGGGCGATGGTAACACCTGGCTGGACGAAGAGGGCAATCCGATAGAAAATCCCGGCTTTGAAGCGGCAATCGGAAACGTATATTATGTAACAGTAGAAGATGCAATGCTTGCGGCAGGTGCGGAGGATACCGTTACACTGCTTACTGACCTTGAGATTACAGAAGCAACGAACTGGGATGCGGATGTGGATGCAAACGAAAACACCATTACGATCAGTGACGGCGGCAGTCTTTCCGGTGCAACAACTGTAAGTAACGGGACGATTGAGGTGGGTGCACGCACGGAAGAAACTGCGGCACTTGGCGGAATCAGCCTTACGGATATGACACTGACAGCCACCGAAGGCGGTAACATTTTCAGCCTTGGCGCAGAGGAAACAGCTGTATGGGAGAACGTAAATGCAACGATAACAGGTGCAGATACCGGTCTTGCCATCGCGGCGGGCTCCAGCCTGTCTGTAACGGGGAACAGCGTGGTTATCGTTACGGACTCTGCTACGGCCGACCTTACAATAGGCGGAGAACTCATTATAGATGATACAGTAAATCTGGTTGCACCCGATACGGACGAAGAAGAAGGCGCACAGGTTGGCGGTGCTGTACTGAATGGTATTGTTGTGACACCGGTTATCTCTCCGGACGGCGGTTCTTACAAGGGCAAGGTTCTGGTTACCATTACAAGTGAGACCGAAGGTGCAAGCATTTACTATACCACAAACGGCACAGCTCCCACAGCAGAATCCACACTTTATACGGGTACTTTTGTACTTGGCGAGGGAGACCATACTGTAAAAGCAATTGCTATCGCTGAAAATATGATGGACAGTGAAGTGGCTTCTGCGGAATTTGCCGTAGCGAAAAAAGCAAATTATAAGAGCACTTCTATAACCACACCTGCGGCAGGTACGACAGAAAAAGACCCGACAGAGGATACAGAAGATCCGGAAACACCGGGAGAAAAGGAAGAGCCGGGCGAAAGCACGGAGGTTCGCCTTTCCTTTGCGGATGTGGCAGACGATTTCTGGGGCTATGAAGGAATTGCATACTGCTATGAAAACGGCATTATGAACGGCATGTCAGAAACCACCTTTGAGCCGGAAACAACGCTGACCCGTGCTATGGTTATCACGATGCTGTATCGCCTGGCAGGA
This sequence comes from Clostridia bacterium, assembly GCA_017442155.1. GTDB lineage: Bacteria > Bacillota > Clostridia > UMGS1883 > UMGS1540 > SIG447. The sequence continues at coordinate 42,581 of JAFSAU010000007.1, forward strand.
GAACCTGAAGCGGAAGCTGAAGGGGACGAATGGTATGCAAAGGCTGTAGCGTGGGCGATAGAAAACGGTATTTCCGACGGAAGCAGTGTTGAAGCTTCCATTACGAGAGAGCAGCTTGTTACCATGCTCTATAGATATGCCGGTGCTAAAGCAGCGGATGAAAGCGTGCTTGCAGGCTTTACAGATGCAGACAGTATCAGTGCATATGCGGTGGAAGCTATGAACTGGGCAGTGTCCGGCGGTATTATTACCGGCATGGGCGACGGCACAGCGGCACCGCAGGGAACAGCCACCCGCGCGCAGGTTGCAACTATCTTCATGCGGTATATGGAGATGCTTGCAGCGTAAAAAGAAAACTGTAGAACAGCATAATTAAAGTATGCCGACACCATTACGGTGTCGGCATATATTGTATAACGAAAACCACGCGATAGTCGCGTGGTTCAATCAAGGTTAACCGGTGAACAAAAATCCTCCAATGTGTTATAATAAAAATGACCTGCCAGTCAAAATAAAAACACATTGGAGGATTTATCTATGAAGAAAATAA
>JAFSAU010000008.1 GCA_017442155.1 Clostridia bacterium
ATCTATTATTATACTTGTACTCCTTGCATTAGATTGGCTTTATTTTTATGAAGGTGTGTATCTTGATTTAGGTAAAGAAAAGCCCATAGAATATTTTATGAAGGTAGACGGAGAAGAAATATATATGAAAAAGGGCGACAGTTTTGAACCCTTTGAAATTCGCGGTGTCAACCTGGGTTCGGGACTTCCGAGTGAGTGGGCAACTTCTTTTGCCATTGACGAAGAGACTTATTTAAGATGGTTTAAATATATCCAGGATATGGGTGCAAACACTATCCGAATTTATACAATTCAGAATGACACCTTCTATAATGCATTTTATAAATATAATAAGGACAATAAAAATCCGCTTTATATGATTCATGGAGTGTGGGTGAATGACTATGTTCTAAACTCTCACAGAGATGCATACAGCAAGGACTTTTATGATACATTTTTAGAACACAGTAAAATAATGGTTGATGTTATTCACGGAAACAGAAAACTCAATTTAGGCAGAGTTGCAAGTGCAGGTCATGGAACATATAAAAAAGATATATCAGATTGGGTAATCGGATATATTTTAGGCGTTGAGTGGGACGACTCAACGGCCAGCTATACCGACGATTTATATAAAGACAAAGAGGGCCTTTCATCTTATAGTGGGAAGTATATGTATACTTCCCCTGAGGCTACTCCTTTTGAAACAATGCTTACTATGGTGGGCGATAAAACCATTGAATATGAAACTAAGCGATATGGCGAGCAAAGACTTTTGGCGTTTTCCAACTGGCCTACAACTGACCCTTTTCGTTATCCCGAAATCATCACCAATTTCTTTATGAAATGTGCACAGGTTGATGTGGAGCATATAAAGACTACGGATGCATTTTTATCCGGTCAGTTTGTGTCCTATCACGTTTACCCCTACTATCCGTATTACTTGAGTTTTGCCGAGGATTGGTCTGTGTTTGGAATTGAATCAAAAGACTCGTTCCGTGACGAACAAGGCAGAGTAAATGCATACAAAGCTTATCTGACAATGCTTAATAACCATCACACAATGCCTGTAGTAATATCTGAGTTTGGTGTGTCTACCGGCAGAGGTATGGCTCAGGTTGATAAAGACACCGGCAGAAATCAGGGAAACACTTCGGAGCAGGCACAAGGACAGGCTCTTGTTGATTGTTGGGAAGATATTAAAACATCCGGTTGCAACGGCGGTTGTGTATTTACCTGGCAGGATGAATGGTTCAAGAGAACCTGGAACACTATGCACGCAGTAAACTTAACTCGTACAGCATATTGGTCAGACTACCAGACAAATGAACAATATTTCGGACTTTTATCCTTTGACCCGGGAAAAGAAAAATCTGTATGTTATGTGGATGGCGATGTGAGTGAATGGACAGAAAAAGATATGGTTCAAGATGGAAATACAGAGCTTTCGGTGAAATATGACGAGAAGTTTATGTATTTTCTCGTAAAGAAGGACGGACTTGATTTTGAAAACGAGGTTTTATATATTCCTCTTGATGTTACCCCGAAAACAGGCAGTAATTACTGCAAAAACTTTGATGTAAAATTCGATAGAGATGCGGATTTTGTGATTATACTTGACGGAAAAGATAACAGCCGTATTATGGTGCAAGAGCGTTATGATGCACTTCGCTCCACATATTCAAAGGATATTTATAAGTTTGACACTTACATTAAAAATAATATCCCAGAAAAAAATTCGCCAAAGTTTGTAACGATTGAACTGATACTTCGTACCGCGATAGCACTTTCTCCTGAAACAAAAGAAACGGTTGCCGAAGGCTACGAAACAGGCAAGCTTTTATATGGTAATGCAAATCCTGAAAGCCAGGAATTTAATTCTTTAGCAGACTTTTGTTCGAGCGGAGATTATATTGAAATCAAGCTTCCGTGGCAGCTTATGAATTTTGCAGATCCGTCAAAGATGGAAATTCACGATGACTACTATGACGGGAACTATGGAATTGAATATATAGACATTGACAAAATGTATGCAGGAATTGGTATGGGAGACAAAAGAATTGAACTTGACGAGATTAAGCTTCAAGGTTGGGGCAACAAGGTAACATATCACGAAAGACTCAAACAATCATATTTTATAATGCAAGGGTTATGGAAAGGGTGTGAGTGAAAATGAAAATAGAGATTATGATTTATGTTTATATCGCAATATGTATCAGCATGATAGCATTTAACATAGTCTATGTTTTTGTTTTGCGTCACCGTGAAAAAGCACTCAGCAATAATTCTCAAAAACTCAATAAAATCATTTGCGAACAGATAGAAGTTATCAAAACCGGCAAAGAAATCTCAGAAAAACATATAAAATATCTTTGTAAAAAGCTTGACAGAACCGCCGGAATTACGGCATTTGACAGAGCACTTGAAAGTGTTTCCCGAAAAGAGCCTGATATGGCACAGAAATATCTTATTGAAACATTTTATGTGTTTGAATATCTTACGCATCGTTACATAAGCAAGGATACCATAAAAATTGCATATTTTCCTTACATACTTCACAAATACAACATACTAAAGCATTATGATAGTGGAAAGGTGCTTGATGCTCTTTTGGATCTTTTGAGGTCTGTAAATGTATATTGCAGAGAAAATACCTTGAAAGCACTTTACAGTATGCAAAGACCTGATGTTGTTGTGGCGTCTTTGAAAATCATAGACAAAAACTTATCCTTTCACCACGCAAAGCTTATTTGCGATGGACTTTTGAATTACAATGGGGATAAAGAAAGATTAAAAGATATGCTTTTTGAAAGCTTTAATGCATATTCCACCGGAATGCAGCTTAATATTTTGAATTACTTCCGTTTTGGCAATATCCGCTGTGATAAAGAAATGTTAGAAATTTTATCAAACGAAAAGGCGGATAATGAGCTTCGTTTTGCAGCTATCAGATACTTTGAAAAATTCCCGATTAAGGAAGCTGAAAGCAGTATTTGGGCGATAGCGGAAAATTTGGAAGGACGCACATGGGAATATCAGGCGATTGCTTCATCTGCACTGAAATCATATCCCGGCGATGTTACTTTCAGAATATTGGTCGAAAACCTTTCAAACTCTAATTGGCACATAAGGCAGAATAGCGCAATAAGCCTTGAAAAACTTGGATATACATATCACGATTTGATAAATGTTTTTGACGGAAATGACAGATACGCAAGAGAAATTATGCGCTACCGTCTTGATAAGAGAAATGCAGAGGAGGCGGTGAAAGCATAATGGAAATGGAAACAATAAAAAATATTTTTGACATTATTAGCGTTTGCTTTGTTGTATATCTCATCGGCTACTCTACATTTTTGTTTTTATCGGTGGCCATAGGTGCATCAACTCTTTACAGAAAAAAGATGCAGGACAGACTGATGAATAAGTTTACAGATAATTATTTTGTGCCAATAACAATAGTGGTTCCCGCATATAACGAGGAAGTAACGGTTGTGCAGACGGTCAAATCCTTACTTTCGCTGGATTATAAACTTTATGAGATTATCGTTGTGGATGACGGTTCAAAGGATGAAACATCACGCGTTTTAATTGATGCATATAATATGCATCCTGTAAGACGACCGCTCCACAGAAGTATAGCATGTCAGCCGGAGGAATTTATTTATGAATCTTATGAGCAGAAAGTTCCTCTTACTCTCATTCGCAAGAAAAACGGCGGTAAAGCAGATGCGCTGAATATGGGTATCAACGCTGCGCAGTATCCGTACTTTATCTGTATGGATGCAGACTCCGTTCTGCAGTATGATTCCCTAAAAAAGATTGTAATTCCCGTTTTGGAAGAAGAAAATGTGGTTGCAGTAGGCGGAACGGTAAGACCTTGTAATGATGTAACACTTAAAGAGGGCAGAGTTATAAAATACAGACTGCCTAAGAATATTTTAGCTTGTATGCAGCTCTTGGAATATGACCGTTCTTTCTTGGCATCAAGAATTTTATTTGACCATTTTAACGGCTCACTGATTATATCGGGAGCGTTTGGAATGTTCAAAAAAGAAACGGTTATCGCAGCAGGCGGCTATGACCACGGCACAATGGGCGAAGATATGGAACTTGTGGTAAAACTTCATTCCTACTGCCTTACAAATCAGATTCCATACTCCATCAAATATGCAACCGATGCAGTATGTTGGACGCAGGTGCCTGAAAAATTAGGAGACTTGAAAAAACAGCGTAAACGTTGGCATCTTGGACTTTTCCAGACTATGTGGAAGCATAAAAAGATGATGGGAAATCCTAAATTCGGTGCAGTTGGATTTATTTCGTATATGTACTTCTTGCTCTATGAACTGCTTTCGCCGTTTATAGAAGTATTCGGTGTGTTTACTATGATTGTGGCATATTGCATTGATTTACTGAATTTGCCGTTTATGCTCCTTTTTATGCTGATTTATGCCGCATATAATTCAATTCTGACACTGACGGCGTTCTTTTCAAGAATACAGACCATTGATTTGACAGTTACTTTCAAAGACTGTATGAAAGCCATCATGCTTTGCTTTTTTGAGGTTACAACGTTAAGGTTTATCATGGCATTTGTAAGACTTACGGCGTTTCGTGGCTATAAAAAGAAAAAACTTGATTGGGGACGTATTGAACGAATGAAGATGAATATTTAAAAGAGGCGAGGTGATTTGATAAATGAGAAAATGTATGATTGCAATGCTCCTGCTGATTATTTTCTGTGCTCAGCCGGTTTTTGCTGAGGTTTATACTACCGAAAAAACCGAGGGGTTGGGAGATTGTATCTATGTAGCGGGAAGCCCTGATCATTATCCGGTTGAATTTTATGATGAGGAAAGTAACGCATACTGTGGTATTATTCCTGATATGCTGGGGATTATCTCTGAACGCTCAGGGGTGGATTTTGTTTATATCAATGGCAATAAAGCTGATAAAAATACAATGGGAGAAAATTTGCAGGTAGAGATGGTTTCTTCTTCCGAAAATATCAACACCCTGCCTTATTATAAGGATTATTTAGAACTCGTATCCTTTGAAAAAAACGGTAAAACAGTGAAATCGGGTCTTGTTTTCACAAGCCTTATAGATGATGTACTGATTTCAAAAACCAAAGCTGCAGCAAGTGAGATTCCGGAAGATGTCAAAAGCGGAATATATCTATCTTATGCAACCGAAAATGCAAAGATAAATTACATTTGGGTTGTAATAGCACTTGTTTTTTGCTTGAGCTTGCTTGCAACTGTAATTCTGCTGATTTTTCGCATCAAACGCATCCGCAAAGAAAATGAGGCGGATAAGATGACAGACGCTGAGACCGGAATGGGAAATCTGCAATTTTTCAAATATCATTTCAGATACACGATAAGCGATATCTCAAGAAGCCTTTATTATATTGCATATATTATTTTAGACAGCAGCTATCTTCGTTCTTATCACGGCGACAGTTCTTTTGACGATGTACTCAAATACACAGCATTCGTTCTTTCAGAGCATACGGGCGACAGAGAAATCTCTGCACGAATTACCGAAAACGGCTTTGCCTTTGCGTTACAATCCACAAATGATGATGACGCAAAAAAAAGACTCACCGAAGTTATGAATAAGCTCAACAGTTTTGAAGCTGTGAAGGAGAAAAACAACAAGCTTGTGTTTCACTCTGCCGTCTATCATCTTGGAAGTTCTGACAGAAATTGTGAAATTCTTCTATTTAATCTCAGAAAGAACTGTAACAGAATTTTTGGTACGGAAAAGCAAATTGTTTTCTGCGATATTCATTCTATGAATATGATTCAAGAAGAAAAGAAAATCACCGAAAGCATCTTAAAGGGGTTCGAAAAAAACGAATTTAAGATGTATCTACAGTTTATTGTTGATAACAAAACCAAGAAAATTGTTTCAGCAGAAGCTCTTTCCAGGTGGGATAGTCCCGAGAAAGGACTTGTCGGTCCCGGTAAATATATCGGGAACATGGAAATGGCGGGGCTTATAAGTAGGCACGACTTTTATATGTTTGAGCTTGCCTGTCGTCAGCTTGAAAAATGGAAGGGTACGGCCTTTGAAAATATCGCTCTTTCCTGTAACTTTACAAGAATAACCCTTTCGGAAGAAAATTTTATTGATAAACTCAAGATGATTTCAAATAGTTATTCTTTTGATAAATCAAAGATTGCTATTGAAATTACCGAAGATGCTATGGAAAAAGACAGAGAAACTGCAACGAATAATGTAAAGTTGTGTAAGGAAATTGGGTTCAGAGTGTATCTTGACGACTTGGGAAGCGGGTACACATCCCTTGCGAATTTGTGCGATTATCCCATTGATGTTGTAAAAATTGACCGTGATATTTTACTCAAAACCGAAAATGAAAAAGGCAAAGACCTGTTTACAGGCATTATCGCTCTTGCGCACAGCTTAAATATTAAGGTTATTTGCGAGGGCGTAGAAACAGAAGTTCAAAACACACTTGTATCTTCATCTGCTTGCGACTTCGTTCAGGGATGGTATTATTCCAAAGCACTTCCTTTAGAGGAATGTGAGTCATTTATAGATAAATATGAAAATCGGTGATCATTTAGCATAACAAAAAAATATGTATATCCAAGCGATATACGCTTCATAAAATATTTCATGTACTACACCGAAGGGGCTGTCTCACTAAAGTGAGGCAGTCCTAAATTTTTGCACGCAAAAAGCCGCAGAAGTATGGAAACTTCGCAGCTTTTGTGGTATAATTGAAGTATGCCAAAACAACAAAAAATACAAGTAGATTATTCAACAAAATATTTTCAACTGTTTTTACCAATTAATTTTGAAATGAATATTCCGGCAGATGATTCGGTGCGCTTGCTAAGCAATGTATTGGAGGAGTTAGATTACACAGAGCTGTATAGAGCGTATTCTCGAAAAGAGAAAAATGTGCAGTGATAACAGTATCATCGTCAATTTTAACCTCGGAATAAAGCTTTACCCATTTAGATAAGACACTTAAAGACACTCCGTATTCATTGTGAATTTGTGCATAATTTTTACCGGAATGATAAAGATTGACGACAGTTTTTTTAAATTCTGATGTGTACTTGTTTTTTGTGGACATTGTAATTCTCCTTTCGTGTCTACAATTTTACATCATTTCCAATTTGCTGTCCACTTTTTTAGTATACACCTGATTTTATAGTGATAGATTTCCACTTATATTACGTTAAAATACGCATGAATCCGTCACAGGATTCAAACCAATCTGCTACATAACGGGATAGCAAGAAAAAAAGACAAAATCCGCATGGATGTGTCTTGACAAGCGTCAGCGGGATGTGGTATAATAATACGAATATAAAAAATAGGAAAACCAAAATGGAAGATTGGAGAATTCGATGTTTGACAAGTTATCCTTTATTGAGACAAGGCACGAAGAGTTAAGTGAAAAAATCAGTGACCCGGCTGTGATTGCAGACCAGGAAACCTGGCGTAAGCTTTGTAAGGAACATTCGGATATCACGCCCATTGTAGAAAAATACCGGGCTTACAAAAAAGCAAAAGAAACAATAGAAGAAGCCGAAATGCTTATGGAGACAGAAAACGATAAGGACTTTAAGGAGATGCTGCAGTCGGAAATCGAAGATTCCAAGGCGGAAATTGAAACGCTCTCGGAGGAGCTGAAAATCCTTCTTCTTCCCAAGGACCCCAATGATGAAAAAAACGTTATCGTTGAAATCCGCGGTGGAGCGGGTGGGGACGAGGCGGCTTTGTTTGCGGCAGATTTGTACCGCATGTATACGATGTACGCCGAGGCCAGACGATGGAAAATTGAAGTTTTAAGCTCCAACATCACAGATATCGGCGGTATAAAGGAAATTTCCTTTATGATTGAGGGACAGGGAGCCTATAGCCGCTTGAAATTTGAAAGCGGCGTGCATAGGGTCCAGCGCGTACCGGCCACAGAATCCGGTGGCAGAATTCATACCTCTACGGTTACAGTGGCAGTGCTCCCTGAGGTGGAAGAGGTTGAGGTGGAAATCAACCCCAACGACCTGAAAATTGACGTGTTCCGTGCTGGCGGCCCCGGTGGACAGTGTGTAAATACCACTGACTCTGCTGTGCGTATCACCCACATTCCAACGGGTATTGTAGTCTCCTGCCAGGATGAAAAGAGCCAGCATAAAAATAAGGACAAGGGTATGAAAATCCTGCGTTCCCGAATTTATGACCTGATGCAGCAACAACAGCACGATTCCATTGCACAAGAACGGAAAAGCCAGGTAGGAACGGGGGACAGAAGTGAAAGAATCCGTACCTATAACTTCCCACAGGGAAGAATCAGTGACCATCGCATTGGTCTTACCATTTATAAGATTGATGCATTTTTGAACGGTGATATGGATGAAGTAATTGATGCGTTGATTACGAGTGCCCAGAGCGAAAAACTGAAGGGCGAAGAAATGTAGCATATACCCTCATAAAGCGGATGACACCGGCTGTGATTCTGAGTGGAGAAAATGAGTTTTTTTCCGCAATACGCCGCAGAATGGCAGCTTGATGTATGCAAAAGAAGAGGTGTATATAGATTTTTTTGTAGTATGGAAGGACGGTAGAAAAAATGACAGATTTAGGACACGTTCAACTTGTCACAGGTGTGGCACTGGTACTGTTTGCGGCTTTGATGGTGGCAATCGGTATCTACAGTACAAAGCGGGCAACCTCCATGGAGGGCTTTCTGCTTGGCGGGCGTAAAATCGGCCCGTTTCTTACGGCGTTTTCTTACGGCACAAGCTATTTTTCGGCGGTAATTTTTATCGGTTACGCCGGACAAAACGGATGGAATGTAGGCTTTTCTGGCATGTGGATCGGCGTATTCAATGCACTTATCGGCTGTCTTCTCTCCTGGTTGCTTTTAGCGAAGCGTACGAGAAACATGACCCATGAGCTGGGGGCAAAAACAATGCCTGAGTTTTTTGAAAAAAGATTCGGCAGTACGGCGATGAAAATTTATGCGGCATTAGTAATCTTCGTATTTCTGGTACCTTATTCGGCGGCGGTATATAAGGGCCTCGGCTCAATGTTCAACGTAATTTTCCCCGGTGCAGACGTCTGGGTAATCATGCTTGTGATTGCAGTTTTATCCAGTATTTATTTGGTACTGGGCGGCTATGTGGCTTCTTCACGCACCGACTTTGTACAGGGTCTCATTATGATTTTCGGCGTTGTTTGCATGATTGTGATTCTCATAAACCATGATATGGTCGGCGGTATTTCCGGTGCGGCCGCAAAGCTTCGTGAATTCGGACAGCAGGAAGGCCTGGACCTTCTGGATCCCTTCGGCGGCAGTCGCTGGAAAGGACTTCTTTTCAATATTCTTCTGACAAGCTTTGGCACACTGGGCCTTCCCCAGATGGTCAGCAAATACTATGCCATTAAGGACGAACGCTCCATTAAGACTGCCACCGTGGTGGCAACGGCGTTTTGTCTTTTAATCGGTGTCGGTGCGTACTTTACCGGTTCCCTCGGCAGAATCTTCCTGAACAATCAGCTGCCCGAAGGCGGATATGACTATGTTGTACCGAACACCCTTTTGACAGCCCTTGGTGATACAAATCTTTTTACAACAATCATTCTTGCGGTTATGCTGCTGCTCCTTTTATCGGCATCTATGTCTACTTTGTCGGCAATTGTTCTCAGCAGTTCCTCCGCAATCAGCGTAGACCTTCTCCCGGTTATTAAACCGGATTACGATAAGAAAAAGCAGATGGTACTGACAAGAGCACTCTGCCTTTTGTTCATCCTTCTTTCGTTCCTGTTCGCAATCGGCAACATCTCCATCATTGTAAACATCATGTCGTTTTCCTGGGGTGTTGTTGCAGGCTGCTTTATCGGGCCCTTCATCTGGGGTCTCTGTGCGAAGTGGATCACAAAGGCGGGCGCATGGTGCGGACTTCTTTCCGGTACGGTTGTTGTTGGTGCACTGACGCTCTATACTACACTTACAAACAGCTTTACGGCGGCAATCGGTAATGCAGCTATCTATGGCGTATCTGCTATGGCGGTTTCCATTGTGATTACACCGCTGGTAAGCTTACTTACTAAAAAGAAAGCATAATAGATAAGGAGTGAATGAGCATGAAAGAGTTATTGCTCGGAAATGCGGCAATTGCCCGTGGTGCATATGAAGCGGGAGCCAAGGTGTTTTCCTCTTACCCGGGGACACCGAGTACGGAAATTACTGAAAATGCCGCGAAGTATGAAGAAATCTATGCAGAGTGGGCACCCAATGAGAAGGTGGCACTGGAGGTGGCTATCGGGGCCTCCGTGGCCGGAGTGCGTAGCTGTGCGTGCATGAAGCATGTGGGGCTGAATGTGGCGGCAGACCCGCTTTTTACGGTTGGATACACAGGGGTCGGCGGTGGACTTGTGGTCTGCGTGGCAGATGACCCCGGTATGCACAGTTCGCAGAATGAGCAGGATAGCCGGCATTATGCAGAAGCCGCAAAGGTATTGATGCTGGAGCCGTCTGACAGCGCAGAATGTAAAGATTTCATGAAGAAAGCTTTCGCTTTGAGTGAAGAATTTGATTCCCCTGTACTTCTCCGGCTTTCTACCAGGATCGCCCATTCCCAGAGCCTTGTGGAACTGGAAGAACGGGAAAATGTACCGGATAAGGCTTATGCCAAGGATGCTATGAAGTACGTCATGATGCCGGCTATGGCCAGGGGCAGACATGTGGCGGTAGAGGACAGGCTGGAAAAGGCCGCTGCCTTTGCCGAAACCACAGAGCTCAACACCGTGGAATACGGCGATAAAAAAATTGGTATTATTACCGCTGGTACAGGATATTTCTACGCAAAAGAGGCTTTGCCGGATGCCAGCTTCTTGAAGCTGGGAATGGTGTTCCCGTTGCCGGAGAAGCTGATTCGTGATTTTGCCGCAAATGTGGAAAAGCTGTACGTCATTGAGGAGCTGGACCCCTTTATTGAAAACCATGTAAAGAAACTGGGGATTGCAGTTGAAGGCAAGAACGTAATGCCCATAAAAGGAGAAATTACGGCAGCCATGATCCGGGAGAAAATTCTTGGTACTGCCGCGCCCGAAACGGTAAAGGCTGATGAGCCGATTCCCGTCCGTCCTCCGGTGCTTTGTCCGGGATGTCCGCACCGTGGAATGCATTATGTGCTGAAAAAGCTGGGACTCAGAGTGACCGGCGACATCGGTTGCTATACGCTCGGTGCCCTTGCTCCTCTGGAGAGCATTGACACTTGCGTGTGCATGGGTGCGGGCATTGGTATGGCCCACGGTATGGAAATGGCAACGGGCCGTGATCCTAAAACCGTGGCGATTATCGGAGATAGCACGTTTATGCACTCCGGTATTACGGGACTGATTAACGTTGTATATAACAAGGGAACGTCCACAACGATTATACTTGATAATTCCATTACCGGTATGACCGGACACCAGCAAAACCCAACCACCGGCCTGACGCTTCAGGGTGAGCCTACAAAACAGGTGGATCTGGAAGCACTTTGTCATGCCATCGGCATTGAACGCGTAAGGATTGCCGACCCCTTTGATGTGGACGGCTTTGAAAAGGTTGTGAAGGAGGAAGTGGCGGCAGAAGAGCCCTCCGTCATCATCGCCCAGCGTCCCTGTGCCCTGCTGAAATCCGTAAAATTTACAGGCAGAGCGGCAGTTGACAGAGAAAAGTGCAAAAATTGTAAAATGTGCATGAAGATAGGATGCCCGGCAATCAGCTTCAAGGATGGAATTGTGATTGATTCCACGCTTTGCAACGGCTGCGGCCTCTGCATGAATGTGTGTAAGTTCGGTGCACTTGTGAAGGAGGAAACGAAATGAATATACTGATAGCCGGTGTCGGCGGACAGGGAACGCTCCTTGCAAGCAGAATCCTCGGCCGAGTAGCTATGGACGGTGGATATGATGTGAAGGTGTCTGAGGTCCACGGAATGGCCCAGCGGGGAGGCAGTGTAGTCACATATGTGAAATACGGAGAGAAGATTTATTCTCCGATTATTGAAGAGGGAGAGGCCGATATTGTACTGGCCTTTGAGGAACTGGAGGCATACCGGTATTTGCCCTATCTCAGAAAGGGCGGGAAGCTGCTTCTGAACACCCAGTGCATGGACCCCATGCCCGTTATTACCGGGAAAATGGCTTATCCTGCCGATATTACCGGAAGAATTGAAGCTATGGGTGTGGACATGACGGCGGTAGATGCCCTCCGGCTTGCCCGGGAAGCTGGCAGTGAAAAGGCGGTTAATGTGGTGCTTATCGGCGTGCTGGCGGCCCATACAGACATAGCGGAGGCCGAGTGGCTTTCTGCAATTGAACGAACTGTTCCTCCGAAATTTCTGGAAATCAATAAAAAAGCGTTTGCTCTCGGATTCGGGGCTAAAACCACTGCATAATACTTTGGCAAAATAGATGAAAGTCTTTAAAAAGGTGTAGAAATTGAACGAAATCGAATTTGGAATTGATTCCTGCGTTTTAGCGGCGGGAAGGGAAGCGGAGGCAGAAATCAGCCCGCTTTTCAAAAAAATTGAAAAAACGGAGGCCGAAAACCAGATGAAGGTGCTTTCGGCCTTTCGCAGGCATAAAATCAGCAGTGCCCATTTTAATCCGACTACCGGATACGGCTATGATGACCTCGGGAGGGATACGCTGGATAAAGTCTATGCAGATGTGTTCGGAACGGAAGCGGCCCTGGTCCGTCCGCATTTTATTTCCGGTACACATACGCTTACGGTAATGCTATTCGCGGTTCTGCGTCCCGGAGATGTGCTCTTGTCTGTTACCGGTGACCCCTATGATACGCTCACGGACGTTATCTGCGGAGACGGGGGAGGCTCTCTGAAAGAGTTTGGGATTGGCTATGATAAAGTGGATTTGAAGGATGATACCTTTGATTTTCCGGCCATTGCGAAAGCACTGGAAAACAGAAGTGTCCGTGCAGTTTTTGTCACCCGTTCCAAAGGATATGCTTGGCGCGAAAGTCTTTCTGTTCCGGAAATGGAAAAGCTGGCCGCCTTTGTCCGGGAAAAACGAAAGGATGTACTGATTCTGGTGGATAACTGCTACGGTGAGTTTGTGGGGACTGCAGAGCCGGCGTTTGCTGACCTTTTTGCAGGTTCGCTTATTAAAAATCCCGGCGGCGGCATTGCGCCATCCGGCGGCTATATTGCAGGAAAATCTGAATATGTCCGGCTTGCGGCAGACCGCCTGACTGCTCCTGGCTTGGGTCTTGAAGGCGGCGCGAACTTTGGTGTAATGAAGGACCTGTATCTTGGGTTTTTCATGGCACCTCATGTGGTGGCGCAGGCAATAAAATGCGCGGTGTTCTGCGGCGCACTTATGGAAAAGCTGGGGTACGAAGTGTGTCCCCGCCCGGCAGATGCACGAAACGACATTATCCAGGCTATACGCTTTGGAACGCCGGAGCGCGTGATAGCATTCTGTCGTGGTTTGCAGGCTGCTTCGCCGATTGATTCTTTTGTCAGTCCGGAGCCATGGGCCATGCCCGGCTACCAGAATGAGGTGATTATGGCAGCCGGAGCATTTACGCAGGGTTCTTCCATTGAGATTAGTGCTGATGGCCCGATCCGCCCGCCATATGTGGCTTATATGCAGGGCGGGCTGACCTATGAAAGCGGAAAGCTTGCGGTTTTGAATGCCGCCTCGGCAGTACAGAATGTACAATAAAAGTCAAAGAAAAGGACACCTGCTGCGTGTCCTTTTTTCTATAGTTTTTAGGTGTATTTGTTGAAATTTATACCATTAAATCTATAAAAATAAAAAAATTTAAAAAAATTCTTGCAATTCACAAAAATATGTAGTATAATGTTTCAGATAAAATACGCACGCCATGCTGAGACGGTGCAGTTCCGCAAGGTGCAGCGCTCTTAGAGGCTGGCGGAGGTATAAAACATTTTTTGGAGGTGCTGATTATGTCAGTAGTCGCAATGAAACAATTATTGGAAGCGGGTGTTCACTTCGGTCACCAGACAAGAAGATGGAACCCCAAGATGGCCGAGTATATTTTTACCGAAAGAAACGGTATCTATATCATCGACCTGCAGAAGACCGTCAAGAAGATTGAAGAAGCCTATGCCTTCGTTCGTGAAATCGCAGCCGACGGCGGCGAAATTCTGTTCGTAGGAACAAAGAAGCAGGCACAGGAATCCATCAAGGAAGAAGCTGAGCGCGTCGGTATGCATTATGTAAATGCAAGATGGCTCGGCGGTATGATGACAAACTTCAAGACCATCAAGAAGAGAATTGAACGTCTTTATCAGCTGCAGAAGATGGAAGAGGACGGCACATTTGATCTCCTTACCAAGAAGGAAGTTATGAAGCTGAGAGGCGAAATGGAGAAGCTGGAAAAATACCTGGGCGGTATTAAAGAAATGAAGAAGCTGCCCGGTGCTCTTTTCGTAGTTGACCCCAAGAAGGAAAAGATTGCTATTGCAGAAGCAAAGAAGCTGAACATTCCCGTTGTTGCAATTGTTGACACAAACTGTGACCCGGAAGAAGTTGATTATGCAATTCCCGGCAACGATGATGCAATCCGTGCAGTTAAACTGATTGCTTCCGTAATTTCCAACGCTGTGCTGGAAGGCAAGCAGGGCGAACAGATGGCTCCCGCTGTGGCTGAAGAAGAAGCCGCTGACGAGGAATAGGCAGAAAGGATAGAAATAGAATTATGATTAGTGCAAGTACTGTAAAAGAGTTAAGAGAAAGAACAGGCTGCGGTATGATGGACTGCAAAAAGGCACTGACCGAAACAAATGGCGATATGGATAAAGCCATTGAGTTTCTGCGTGAAAAGGGCCTTGCCGCTGCTGTTAAAAAGGCTGGCCGTATTGCTTCTGAAGGTCTTGTAGACATTCTGGTAGACGGCAATGTGGGTGCCATGGTGGAAGTGAATTCCGAAACCGACTTTGTTGCTAAGAATGCAGAATTCCAGCAGTTTGTAAAGGATGTTGCAAAGCAGGTTATTGCAACGAATCCTGCAGATGTGGAAGCACTTCTGGATTCCAAGTTTGTTGACGGTGACAATACAATTCGTGAAATGCTCACAGAAAAGATTGCAACTATCGGCGAAAACATGAATGTAAGACGTTTTGAACGCTTTGAAGGTAACGTTGTGGGCTATGTTCACGGCGGCGGCCGTATCGGCGTTATGGTTCTGGCCGAAGGTGCACTGGATGATGCCGGTCATGAAGCTGCACGTGATGCTGCAATGCAGATTGCTGCAATCAATCCGCTCTACCTCGATAAGGACGTTGTTCCTGCGGAGGATATTGAAAAGGAAAAGGCCATCATCATTGCCCAGATTAAGGAAGATCCGAAGAATGCGAATAAGCCGGACAACATCATCGAAAAGATGGTTGGCGGTAAAATCAATAAGTTCTTTGAACAGAACTGCTTAAACCAGCAGGCATTCGTTAAGGATGACAGCATGAGCGTAAGCAAGTACCTGGAATCCAAGGGCGTGAAGCTGACAAAGTATGCACGCTTTGAAAAGGGCGAAGGCCTTGAAAAGAAGGTTGACGATTTTGCGGCTGAAGTTGCCAGCATGACGAAGTAATAAAACCTGAATACTAAAAATTAACCTCCGGAAATCTGAAATAAATTCAGACTTCCGGAGGTTTTTGTATCTGCGGCTAAAGACCGAGAAGCATCTGTCTGTATTCTGTGGATGTCATTCCAACATATTTCTTGAAAAGACGGTTTAAGTGAACTTCATTTTCAATCCCGACCTGCATTCCGGCCTCACGAAGAGAAATATAGTGCGTAGATATCAGTTCTTTAACGGTTTCAATTTTCACCCGGTTGATATAGGAAATCAGTGTCTGTCCCGTCTCGTTTTTAAATAGGCGGCACAGATACTCGTTACTGATACCAATGAAGGCGGCGATATCCGAAACAGTAATTTTCTCTTTTAAATGCTGTGCGATGTATTCCGTTGCACGGCGGGAATACAAAGCATTCGAGTACATACCGCCGGTGTTGCTCTCCTGGAAGGCCTGCATAATGGCTGTTTCCGTAAGTTCAGCCAAAAGCTGAAAAAGACAGCTGAACATACGAAGGTCTTTCCCTCCGTTTCCAAAGATAAACAGAGTGCTCATCTTGCGCATAATACCTTCGGCTTTCATGGGCGTTTGCAAAACGATTTCCGGCAAAGTAAAGACAGTGGGCACTGTGCTTTTAGACGGGAGACCCTTCTGATAAATTTGTATAACCTCTTCGGCGTCGATTTCCTGGATGGTTTGATAGCCGGTAAAAATCATTGTGCTTGACCGAAGTGGTCCTTTATCATAAATCCGTTTGAATTTTTCCCAGGGCATACGGACATTCATTTCCCCTGGACGGATTATTTTTTCTCTGTCGGCAAAATACATATGCATATCGCCTTCCTGCATAAATGTAACCTCAATTTCGGGCTTATTCCCTTCAAAGATAAAAATGTCTTTGGTATCGCGCCAAACCTTGGTAAAAGCGGAAAGAAGCACTCTTGGAATACCTTCCATTTCAATTTTATAATACCTCATAAAAACACCCCCTTATATATTATATCAAAATAGTATAAAGTTGTCAAGATGGTATATTTACAATGGATAGATGTTTTGCTATGATTAAAACAAACAAATGCCGCAAGGCTATGGAAAATATAGTCAAAATCATATAAGCGGCCTAAGAAAGGAATGGTTTGGATGAAAAGAAAGTATCGTATTAGTGCGATGTTGATGATGGGTTTACTCTTCTTTGCACACATCGTACCGGCAACGGCAACGGAGGCGACAACCGGTGTTGTCAATGGCAGCTTTGAGACTGTGGAGAACGGTGCTGCAGCGGGATGGGAGCTGGTGGATACCACCTGGGAGGAAATTCTGAAAACAGACGGTGCTTCCGGAAAAGGAGGTAACTATATTCTCCTTTCGGCCGCAGATACCTCAAAGAATTTTGGTGTAAAGCAGAATGTGAAAATAGAAAAAGGACAGACAGTGCTTTTGTCGTTTTTCTATAAGTCCACAGTGAAAGCTGCACTTACGCTGAATCTTACTTTTTATGACAGTGCTGCACCGGTTGGCACAGCGATTGATTCGCAAAAAGTAGAGCTTCTTTCCACGGAGGGCGAATGGAAAAAATATACTTTGGTTTTTGCACCGGTGGAAAGCCAGTTGGAAACTGCCGACGGCATATATTATGCAGTAGCCGATTCTGTGTCAATTATGTTCCGTAATATCTCAAAGGCACTGGGAACTGTGGTTGAGAATGTGGGCATAGATGCCGTATCGTTTTCTCCGTATGATGATTTGATTCGGGATGGCGGCTTTGATGATGCAGATGCAGACTGGACGCCCACGGAAAAGAATGGCGGCGATGTAACGTTTGAAAACGGATATGTAAAAATAACGGGTGCGGCCAGTAATGCTTATGTGGGGCAGTCCACCTCTGTAGCAACCTCTGATATGCCGTATGGGCTCCCGCTTACACGGTTCCGTCTGTCCTTAAAGTTTAAGGCAGATAACGAAGCAGCGGTGCCATTCATTAAGATCTACGAAGGGCATGCAGACAACACTGAAAAGGAACTGACACCGAATCAAATGCGGATAATGTATACAGAAGATTGTGATGACGGCTGGAAAAGATATGTTTATTTTTCGACAGTAAGCACTACGGCAGCTTCAAAAATTGGTGTAATGCTTCGCGGACAATCGGCAGACTATGCAGTGTATTATGATGATGTGGAGCTTGTGCCTGCGGACTATTGGGTCTACAATTACAACAGTAGCGAATTCAAGGATCTCGTCACACTGACTAATGGCAAGCTGACTGTAAGCGCAATCGTTGCAAACCGCACGGATGCAGCTATAGATGCTAAAGTTATTGTTGCATTCTATGAAGTGAAAAATGGTACAAAGACCCTTCTGAGCGTGACGATGAAGTCACAGGATGGTGTGGCGGCACAGACTCCTGCGGAATGCAAAGTGGAGAATGTGGCAGTACCGGCCACGCAAAATGGCGGCACTTTGGAAATGCGAAGCTTCGTACTAAACGGAATGCAACCTATAAGCACAGCAAAGGTGTTGACACAGTAAGGAGAAATGACATGAAACATATAACGAAACGCATCATTTCTGTATTGTTTGTGCTTTGTATGCTCTGTCCCATGGGGATTTATGCGGCACAGGCAGAAAAGGCCGACGGATTTTTAAACGGTGATTTTGAAGAACTCGGTGCAGACGGTGTACCTGCAGACTGGGGATATTCCGGGATTGTGTTCGGAGAAAATGCGGAATTTGAAAAAAATCCGTACAGCGGCGAGCGTGCAATCCGGCTTTTCGGCGATGGGAATATGCATCTTTCCCAGACGGTGTACGGTCTGATTCCCGGAAATGAATATACATTTTCCGCATTTGTGAAAGTAAACCGCGCAGGCGAGCCGGGTGCCATGATTAAGCTGGAAATGTATTCCGATCCTGCAGAAGGAAAACGGGAATTTGTCGGCGATAAAACGCAGAACGTATCGGGGAAGGGCGCGTGGAAGGAACAAAGCTTCACCTTCACGGCACCGGAAAAGGCGTATTCCGCGTCAATCCTTTTGCGAGTAGTGGGTGGCGGAGATGTATGCTATGACAAGGCTTCTCTGACGGGCGTTTTTGACGAGGCAGAGCTTGCAAAATCAAAAGCACCGAAGCAGGATTTAATACAAAACGGAAGCTTTGAAGAGGAAAATGAAGATAAAGATGGTATAAAGGGCTGGGGGCTGAGCGGCACAACCTGGGATGCGGAAGCATCGTGGACAAACGAGGCCAGAACCGGGAAAAAGGCAGTGCGGTTTACAAGCGATAAAACAAACATGTTTGTATCCCAGACCCTTTACGGCCTTGTACCCGGTGCACGATATTCACTTAGCGGCTGGATGAAAAGCTATAAAAGCGGACAGCCCGGCGGCATGATAAAGCTGGAGTTTTATTCCGACCCTTCGGGCATGAAGAGACTGACGGGAGATGCGACGACGGAGATTAAAAAACCGGCGGAGGGCGTATGGCAGAAATTCGGCGTAAGCGGCACGGTGCCTGAGGACTCCTTCTATGTATCGGTGCTGTTTCGTCTTGTAGGCGGCGGCGATATCATCTGGGATGATACATCTTTTGTGTCGGAATTTGATGCCTCCAAGGTGCCAAGCTCAGACTATCCCGTGATCATTCCCGACCCGCCGTATGCGATGCTTCCGGCGGCAGGCGGTGAACTTGTGAAGAACGGCAGCTTCGAGGAAGAGGATGCAGAGTGGACGTTTTATAATCCTGCATACTGCTCCATTACGGATACCGATGCCGTAAGCGGAACGAGAGCATTGAAAATTTCCACGAAGGACGGGAAAAATCCTTGGGCACGACAGATGATAACGGACGTAGAACCGGGGGCGCAGTATCAGATCAGTGCATACATTAAAGCCAAAGACAACAATGCCGTAGGCTTTAAGGTGGAGTATTATAAAGGTGACGGTTCTGTTACAACAGAAAACGCCAATGGCTCAACAAATTCTGAAAAATACGGATACACAGGAGATAACTGGCGGCTTTTGGGTCATACCTTCTATGTACCCAAAGAAACAGTTTCCATGGTTATATATGCGCGTCTTTTTGCCTCCAAAGGAACTATGATTTGCGATGATGTTTCCGTTTATAAAGTCGGCAATGCCAAAAAGTACACCATGGAAACGAATGATGTATTCTATTATACGGATGACGACGGCTTCGGAAGGGCAAGCGTTTATGCAAACACGGAGGAATATCCCGAGCTTTCCGAGGTGGGCACGGCACATTTTGCACTGAAAGACGGCGAAACAGTGCTGGACAGTGCCGAGGCCGGGATTAAAAACGGCGCGGCAAGCTTTTCTTTCGCACTGCCGCTGATGCAGGAGAAGGAAAAGGAATACACCGTGTCCCTTTCCGTTATGGTCGACGGTGTGCTGCAGCAAAAGCAGGATATATCCGTGTACCGCTATGACAGACCGACCATGATGGATAAAGAAGGAAACTTCTATGTTGACGGTGAAATTTTCCGTCCCGTATTTGCCTATCATGTCAATATGGATATGTATGATGACTGTGCGGCGGCAGGGATCAATGTAGTCCAGGGCGAAAACTTTACGGGCCCTGCCGGGTATATAGATCTTCTGGATAAAGCACATGCGGCAGGTATTACCATGCTGGTACCGCTGTATAGGAGCATAAAGCCGGCAGGACATCCCGACAATGCAGCAAACACAAAAGAAGTTGTGGCGGCGATTAAGGACCATCCGGCACTGTTCGGTTATATGGTCATTGACGAACCCTTCTTTAATCTGGAAGAGCCGGAAGAACACTTGGAAAATTCTTATAAAATCATCCGTGAAATTGATAAGGTACACCCCACGTATATTATGGAAAACCAGAATTTTATCGGCAGTGTGAAATACTGCGATATTCTGGGCGTGGACATTTATCCCAATGACAAGGAAAAATCTACGACGTATATTGCGGAAATGACGCGGAGTATTATGCATTCCACGGAATACCGCAAGCCTGTATGGGTGCTGTTGCAGACCTTCCGTCATGTACCGTACTATGATTATTTCCCCACAAGCGATGAACTGCGCAGCGGTATTTATCAATCTTATTTCTGCGGTGCAAAAGCAGTAGGCTATTACTGCCTCCGGGATGCAGACGGCAAGCTTGACCTTATGGAAACACCGCTTTGGGAAGGGGTAGAAGCCTTCGGCGACGGCGAGGTGGATGCACTGGCACCTTACTTTGCGGAGTGGAAGTACCCGTCCTTTGCAGAAAAGAAAACGGACGACTATTGGTACAGAAGCTACATAAAAGACGGAATAATATATGTGGCACTGATAAACAGAAGGGCAACGGCAGAGACAAATGCCACAGTTACCCTTACGGCACAAAATGGGGAACTGTCCGTCGGTGCCTTTACGGCAAAAACCCTCTTTGGCGGTACGGAAACCTTTAGTGGTAGTGGTGAATTTTTCGTAAAACTTGCTCCGGCGGCGGCACTTACGATTGAGGTAACACCTTCGGAAACGACAGATTTCAGTGCGTTGATTACAAGCCCCTTTGTTGACTTTACGTCAAGTGGAATCCGGTGGACAGAGCTGACAAACGGCATGGGAACAAAATGGTCCCGTGACATTGTGCTTTTGAACAATGATTACGGCTGGGCGAGAGAGGCGATTGACAGTCTCTATAAAGAAGGCATCGTAAACAGTCAATCTCCCGTTTCCTATGCACCCGGTAAAAACATTACCCGTGGTGATTTTGCCATGTTCCTCGTTCGTACCTTAGGTCTTACGGCCGATGCGGTCGATAATTTTGCGGATGTATCTCCCACGGCGGAATATGCCGGGGAGCTTGCGGTAGGACGTGCACTCGGCGTATTAAACGGTATCGGTGAAAACCGTTATAATCCGGAAGCACAAATCACACGGCAGGAAATGATGACGATTATCTCAAGAGCATTGAAGCTGTCCGACGAAGGAACAGACCTTTCCGGCTATCCTGATGCAAATCTCATAGCGGACTATGCCGTAGAGCATGTAGGGGCCATGATTGCATCCGGCCTTGTAAAAGGAAATGCTGATGGTACAATCAATCCTCTTGGCAACACGACCCGGGCAGAAGCGGCAGTGGTGATGCAGAGACTTTGCGAGAGACAACAGTGAACATCAAAGGAGTAAAAAATGTATAAAATAACAATACCGGCAAGTCTGGTGTCTATTTTGGAGTTTGGAGAGGGTGCCACCCTCTCCGAGCTCAGACGCGCGGGAGCAGAAAGGCTGTTCGTGGCGTTTCCGCACATGCTGGGGGATGACTGCGAAAGGCAAGAAAGACTCAGAGCATTTTCTGAAAAAATCCTTTTTTTTGAAGAAAACGGTATAGAAACATTTGCCTGGATTCCGCTGCTTGGATTTTCCGGTGACTCTGAAGAAGGTTGCGAAGGATTTACAAGAGTACATAAATTACATGACGGTAAGCCGTATAAGGGCGTTTTTTGCCCGATGGATGAAGGGTTTGCAAAGGCTGCGGAAAATTTAATAGTTGCACTCTCTCAAACGGGCGTAAAGGGTATTATACTGGATGATGAGTTTTGCCTCAGCGGCCGGGGAGACGGCGGAATCGGTTGTTGCTGCGAAAAACACATGGAGGAATATTGTGCCCGTATAGGCGAAAGCATCACCAGGGAAGAGCTGCGGGACAGAGCCTTTTGCGGAGGCAGAAACAAATATCGGGATGCCTGGATGGAGCTGCAGGGAGACACAATGCTGCAGTTTGCCCGATGCCTCCGCAAGGCAGCGGACAGCGTGAATCCGGATATTCGTTTTGGTTTTTGTGCCGGTCGAACCCACTGGGATGTGGAAGGAGTGAGTGCGATTCAGCTTGCTCGCGCACTGGCGGGGAAAACAAAACCGATTATGAGACTTGCCGGTGCGCCGTACTGGGTAAAAGGCTCCCTTGCATGGCCGGGCGGCCTGCAAGGCATTATCGAAGCGGCAAGACTCCAGGCACACTGGTGCGCCGGCACAGATGTAGAATTTTTTGCTGAAGGAGATACGAACCCCAGACCACGCTTTGCAGTCCCTGCCGCCTTCCTTGAAGGTTTTGATATGGCACTCAGGGCTGATGGCAGCACGGACGGGTGTCTGAAGTATATGCTGGATTATACGGCGAGTCCTACCTATGAAACAGGCTATATCGACAGACATCTCCGGAATCAGCCGCTATATGATGGTATAGAAGATATGTTTTCGGAAAAGAAAGCGGTTGGAGTTAATATTTTTGAGAACATGTTTTTATTGCGGGACAGAACCTTCCCGGAAAAACCGGAAGAGTTTCCGGCCAATACGTTTCCGGCAGATAACGATAAGTACAGAGTGATGCCGGCGGCTTCGCAGGTGTTTGCCTGCGAAAATTCGTTGCCTGTACTGTACGGGAATTTAAGTGTACCGACAATCGTATTCGGTGAAAATGCATACCATGTTCCTCTGGATGCACCGTATCTTATTTTGGACGGACGGGCGGCGTGCATATTGAAAGACAGGGGAATTGACGTCGGTGCTGACAGTCTGCTTCCGGAAAGCGGTGTATACTATGAAGTGGATGAAAAGGATGGAGAAAGGGAAAGAACGGTAATTTCGCAGCTTGTATACCGGGCGGAACTCAAAGACGGAGCAGAATCGCAAAGCCGTTACGAAGGAGAAAAAGGTGGCATGCCTGCAATGTATCGGTATGAAAATGATGCAGGACAGCGTTTCCTGGTATATACCTTTGATGCATATTCCTGCCGGACGCTGGATAGGGGATGTGGAGGAATGTTTTCGGGCTACAGCCGTCAGAAACGGCTGTTTTCCGGAATCGAATGGCTGTGCGGAAAACGGGTGGTGGCGTCTTGTACAGGAAATCCCTGGTTATATATGCTTTGCAAGGAAAAGGAGAATAAGGTGGCGGTCGGTCTGTGGAACTTCTTTGAGGATGCAGTTTTTGCACCGACGGTTAAACTGAACAAAGCATATACTCACATCCGTTTTTTAAACTGTAGCGGAACACTTTCAGGAGATACAGTGCAGCTTTCCGATACACTTATCCCATACAGCTTTGCGGCGTTTGAGGTCTGGTAAAGAGGAGAACGCGACAGAAAATGGGAGCATTACTTTTGTTTGGAACAGTAATGATCTGTGTTGTCGCCCATAATTTCTTCAAAGAAAGACTCACGCGGAGACAGCTTTTTGGTGTAGGCATCGGTGCTTTATCCATTATGCTCTTTAATTTTTAGTGACGTTTTTGGAATGTATAATAGATTTTGAAGCAAAAGCATTGCCGTTGGAAAGAGGAAGGATGGAGAAACGGCGATGCTTCTGTTTTTAAATCGGGAAGGGAAAGAAAGTGAAAAAATTAAGTATACTGCTTGTTTGCCTACTGCTTTTGCCTGTCATATCGGTGAAAGGGGTGACGGAAGGCTTTGTAAACGGCGATTTTGCCCAGACAGACGGGCACATGCCTGTGGGCTGGAGTGTGGGATACGGATCTTCCGCAGTACCCGGAGAAAACATTCAGGTGCTGGAAAATCAGTATAACGGAAAAAACGCACTGCGGCTTTATGATCCGAACAATACCGGGACGGCACATTATAAGCACATGACAATCATGCAAACAGTTAAAAATCTGATTCCGGGCGCGGAATATGCTGTCACCGGATATTCCAGGATGATAACAAAAGGAACGAGCCAGGGCGGTGTTATCAAGGTATCTGTCGGAGGTAAGGAATCGGATATTACAGCATATTACAGTGCACCCGGTGTTTGGGAAAAGCAAATGATTCGCTTTGCGGTGCCTGAAAACGTTACAACAGCTTCTGTTTTGTTGCGGCTTGTGGGCGGCGGGGAGATTCTGTGGGCAGATGTGCAGCTGATATGTCTGAGAAAATATATATCGGAGTTTGATGCAGATTCGGTTTTCTATTATACGGATATGAAAGAAGGTACCGCAACGGTATTGCTGAATCCGTATTTTTCAGAAACTGTAAACGGTAACAAGGTATTGTTTGCAATAGAGGATAGCGGAAATATTCTTTGGCAGCAAACCGTATCGCTTACGGCAGGAGCGGCAAAAACAAAATTTCCGCTTTCTGTGCTTGGTACGGAGAAAAAACCGTATACTTTGCGTGCAACCCTACAGGATGCGGACGGCATTATGCTTGAAAGCCAAACACAATCCGTTTACCGGTATAAAAGACCGGAAATGATACTGGAGGATGGGACATGTAAGGTGCAAGGGAAAACATTCAATCCCGTTTTTGCATATCATGTGCGGGAGAGGCACTACAAAGCATGTGCCGGGGCAGGTATCAACGTTGTGCAAAATGCCATGCACACCACTGTGCAGGGGTATTTGGATATGCTGAACGGGGCACTGGACGAAAACGGAAAACCGATTGTCTATATGCTTTTGCCGCTGTATAACGGCATGGTTCCGGCAGGGCATCCGGCGAATCTGTCTCTGACAAGGGAATTGGTGCAAAGCGAAGCAATACGCAACCACCCCGCCTTGTTTGGGTATATTGTAATGGATGAACCATTTCTCAATATGGAGCATCCGGAAGAGTATCTGGAGCGAGCATATGTGACTATCCGGGAATATGACGATGTGCATCCTGTGCTGGTAATGGAAAATTATCCTGAGAAATACGGTGTATCTGCAAAATATGCAGATATTTTAGGGGCTGACATCTATGCAGGAACGGCAGACGAGAACACACCTGTCTCTGAACATGTGACACAAAGATCTGTTCTTGCAAAAGCGGCGGCAGGACAAAAACCTTTGTGGGTGCTTTTGCAAACGTTTGATTATCTAAATTATTTTCCCACAGCAACGGAGCTACGCGGACAAATTTACCAGGCAATGCTGGCAGGGGCAGATGCGGTCGGATTTTTCAAAATTGAAAAAGCATCGGAGGGAAAGGACCTTTGCAATATGCCTGTATGGAATCTGATTTCCAACGTATGTACAGGTACAGAATACCGCCTGTTGATTGAAACGAAAAGCTTCACAACGATAGAGGATACAGAATTTATTGCACGACAGTGGAATGGTCCGGATGGACAATATGTGCAGGTTTTAAACAGGACCATGTGTGCACAGACTGTGGAAGTCGTACTCGGAACGTTAAAATCTGGCATATATGAAGCATCCATATTATATGGGGATGCCTCCGAAGCGGTGGTGGATTTGAAACAGTCTGTATTACGCGTGACACTGCCAGCGGCGTCTGCTGCTACAATAGTACTGAAGTACGATAATGCTGTCTGCTATGCAATAGATACCGAAACCGGGGCCTATATTTCAGAGGTTTCGGGAGGGGAAACAATAGATCTGATTATCGACACCGGCAGCATACCCGTTGCAGAGAACCGCCTGCAATTTGCAGTTGCGTTTTATTCAGACAGCAGCGTAAGGGAACTGTGTGATATCCGTATGTATACAAAAGATAAAGAAAGTATAATTCGGGTGAATGAAATAGAAACGCCAGAGAAATTCGATATGATACAGGTGTATATCCTATTAGAGGGAGCACGGTTTTATCGGTTGGCAAAGCTTTTATAGAAAAGATAACCCGAATTTAAAAAGCCGCATCGGTAGGATGCGGCTTTTTGACTGTGTGGTTAATAATTGCCCTGCAGGGAGGCTACATACTCCGAATATGTGGGACGTGTGTCGAGAAATTGAGCTTTTACATCCTGCATCGTTTCGTTATAGGCACCGTCCGTAATATAAACGGGAACGCCCTTACAGTTTTCCCAGATAAATCGGGCATCCTCTACCGTCAGGCGGATGCATCCGTGAGAAGCGGCGTTTCCGAGATTGGCATATGCACTTTGGCTCAGGGTGTTTACACCGCGTTGATTGAAGGTGACACTGTGGAAACAAACGTTTCCTGTAATCTGGGTGCAGTAGAGAATCCAGCAATTATGCAGGGAGAAGAAATACCAGGGGTCACCGGCCTTGCTGTAGGTGAGCGGACGGGCATAATAGGTGCCGTTCGGTGTAAGAGAAACGGGGTTACCGGTGCTGCATACCATGTACTTCAGTGCTTTGGTTTCCCCGGCAACATTCGTGCCGTAAACAGTAACCATCTGCATAGCCTTGTTTACTTCCAGACCACTGATTTTATATTCCTGTGAGGGACGTACCAGTGAGAGTTTTCCGGGCGCATAGTCGGGCGAGGTGGAAAAAGAGCCGACATACCCAAGGACGGAAGCGTAAGGCTCGGCAGGAATCATAACGTCGCCGCCGACAGAAGATATATACGCCGCAGGATGGGGATAAGCCACCTTGTCTACAAACAAGACCGGCGTATGCAGACCCTGCCAGATTTCCCGGCCGTTTTCGTTAAGATAAATGGAACAGTCCTCGTACGTGTAGGTAAGATTGCACTTAAAAATTGCCCTGAAATCATTGACGGAAATGAACAGATTTCCATTTTCGTCCTTTTCAAAGCTGTGCGAAGCTTCAAGCCATTCGCCGTCCAGGATGTACCAGGGAGAATCGGCGTGGAGGATAACTGACCAGCCATTCTCACGAATTACAGACGCGGCGGAAGCGGGCACTGCGGAAAAAAGCAGCAGAAGCACCAGAAGCAGAGACCCAATTCTTTTCAAAAAAACCACTCCTAAAATATAATGTAAAAAATATTCAGACTAATTATACAGGGATTTCCTGTTTCTGTCAATAAAAAAAGAAAAGAAATGAACTTTTTTAACATTAATGTAATATTTATGGGTAAATCTGTTGACAAGCTGTCGTTTCCCATGTATAATATATAAGAAGAAAGATAAAAGGCGGTAGATACATTTGTTTAATAAACTTTTCCTTACTGCTACAGCTCTATGCTCCCGCAGAACGGAATATATGACAGATAATTTCTATATAAACAGCTCCCTTCCCCCGAGTGGTGCTGTTCCGAATAATAAACCGTTTTCTAAAGACCTGCGTTCCCGACTTGGTATTTTTGCTGTAAGCGACGGGTTAGGAAATGGCGGGGAAGCGGCTGATGCTGCCCATAAGGCGTTATCGGTTTTGAAAAAATACCACGAAAAAATGAGTGCCGTAACGGTTGAAGCTGTTGGTTCCGTGGTGGAATCTTACGCAGAGGAGGCAAACTCCTTTATGCACTCTCTCGGAGACGGGGCAGGTGCTTCCATTGCTATGCTTGTGATAAATCATGGCGTGGCTACGGCTATAAATACGGGCAGTGCAAGGGTGTATTCCTTTAAATTCGGGCGTCTTAACCGTCTTAGCGTAGACGATACGGAGACCCAGCATCTTCTCAATATCGGAGCCATTCGCAGGGAAGAAGCAATGGACCACCCGAGCCGCCGCACGCTTACCAGCGCACTGGGAATGCTGAATCCGGCACAGGGGCAGCGTCTGCATATGTCCAGCCCTACACCGGTGGAAAGCGGTGATATTTATTTGCTTTGCTCCAACGGTCTTACGGATTATCTTTCGGATGACCGCATATCCTATATTCTTTCACTGCACATGAGTAATGAGCGGCTGGCGCAGCGTCTTGTCAGCGAGGCCATTGCCCGCGGTGCAGATGATAATCTGAGTGTTATTGTGGTACGCAGCGGAAAGAGCGGCAAGCCCTCTGTGGTGAATAAGGGACTTGTCAAGGGTGCGTTTTTGGCGGTTCTCCTGGCTGTGCTGGCGGCGTTGCTGCTTGCAAGACCGTGGAAGAAGCCGGCTTCAACACCGATAGAGCCATCACCGTCTCCCGCACCGTCACCTACTGCGGCGTCTATTTTGAGTCAGGAAAGTACGAATGACGGATTTGAACTGCGATAAAGAAACGCAAAAAGGGCGTTTTGTAAGCTGGATGTCGGTAAGGAAGATTAGGTTTTGAAGTCAGATTTCACCTTATACTGCATCAAAAATCTCCGAAATACGAAAGTATTCCGAAAATTTTGTTCTTTGTCTAAGCTGAAATCTGATTTTTAAAACTGCGCAGCACCTTAGAAACAGAAATTTCAGATGGATAATAAGGCAAAAACACGCAGATATCCTGGCGGATTTCAAGTGTTTTAACGCAATTTGGCACTGAAATTGCCTGTTTTAAGGCAATTCTTCTTTAACGACATCCAGCTTATTAACGTCCCTTTTTCATTGACAGATGAACAATGACAGAGGAGGAAAAATATGTCAAACAAAATGAAAACGGCCGTTCTTGTTTCCGGCGGCGGCACCAACCTGCAGGCACTAATTGACAGCATTGACCGCGGCGACGTGCAGTCCGCAGAAATTGTATGTGTCATTGCCAATAAGGAAAACGCCTATGCCCTGGAAAGAGCCAGAAAAGCTGGCATTCCTGCAAAGGCTATTACTGCGGATTTTGAGGCCGGGGCACTTGCTTTCATGCAGGAATGCGGCGCAGAGCTTGTGGTACTTGCTGGCTTTTTGTCCATTATCGGAAAGGGAATTCTTTCTGCCTATAAGAACAGAATTATTAACATTCATCCTTCGCTCATTCCGTCCTTCTGCGGTAAAGGCTATTATGGGCTTCATGTCCACGAAAAGGTTCTGGAATACGGTGTGAAGCTGACGGGTGCCACAGTTCATTTCGTTTCCGAGGAAGTGGACGGCGGTGTGATTATCGCACAGAAGGCCGTGGAGGTGCGGCATGATGACACACCTGACGTACTGCAAAAGCGTGTTATGGAAGAAGCAGAGTGGGTAATCCTTCCCCGTGCCGTGGAGCTGGTTGCTTCCGGTCGGGTGCAGATACAGGGCCGTATGGCTGTCATTACAGAATAGAAGAAAGGAATGGAAAAGATGAAAGAGTATTTAAGCAAAAACCCCTATCCGGGTCGCGGTATCGTTCTCGGTAAGGCCGGTGGAAAGGCAGTGATTGCCTACTTTATTATGGGGAGAAGTGAAAACAGCCGGAATCGTGTTTTCGTAGAGGATGCAGAGGGAGTCCGTACAAAAGCATTTGACGAGAGCAAGATGCAGGACCCGTCTCTGATTATTTACTATCCTTATCGCCGGGTGGGTGATACGCATATCATCACGAACGGTGACCAGACCGATACAATTTATACCTATTTAAAAGATGGAAAGGGCATGACAGAAGCGCTCCGCACGCGGACCTATGAGCCGGACGGACCGAACTTTACGCCCCGCATTTCCGGTATAATTGAAGGTGACAGGGCAATTTTATCTATTTTAAAGAAAGACGGAGAGGGAACGAATCGTAGCTTCTTTGAGTATGAATTGCAGGAAGGTCAATGCCGTATTATTCATACATATCAGGAGAATAGGGAGCCGTTGCCTTCTTTTGAAGGGGAGCCGCGTCTCTTTGCTATCTCCGGCACGGCAGAAGAAATTGCCGCGGAAATCTGGGCAAGCCTGAATGAAGAAAATAAAGTTTCCCTGCTTGTAAAAACCATTGCGGCAGACGGTACGGTGGAAACAAAAATTATAAATAAAAACGGAGGCGCAGCATGAACGAGTTGTTATTAAAATACGGCTGTAACCCGAATCAGGTTCCGGCCAAAATTTTCATGGAGGATGGTAGCGATTTGCCCGTAGAGGTATTAAACGGCCGTCCGGGGTATATTAATTTTCTGGATGCTCTCAATGCGTATCAGCTTGTGAAGGAGCTGAAGGAAGCTACAGGACTTCCGGCAGCGGCATCCTTTAAGCATGTCAGTCCCGCCGGCGCGGCGGTGGCTTCGGAGCTTTCTGATACGCTGAAAAAAGTGTTTTTCGTGGATGACCTGGAGCTGACACCTATTGCCAGTGCCTATGCGGCTGCCCGCGGTGCAGACCGCATGTCCTCCTATGGGGATTTCGCGGCACTGTCCGACACCTGCGACGAAGCTACAGCAAGAATATTGTCGCGCGAGGTTTCCGATGGTGTAATTGCCCCGGATTATACACCCGAAGCACTGGCTATTCTGCAAAAAAAGCGCAAAGGCGGTTATACCGTTCTGAAAATGGACCCGGCGTATATTCCGGCTCCTGTTGAACGTAAAAATGTGTACGGTATCACGTTTGAGCAGGGGAGAAATGCACTGAAAATCGACAAAGCCTGCCTTGAAAATATCGTAACAGACAATAAAACTCTGACGGAAGATGCAAAAATCGACCTTCTGATTGCCTTAATTACCTTAAAATATACCCAGTCAAATTCTGTCTGCTATGTGAAGGACAAAATGGCGATCGGCATCGGAGCCGGCCAGCAGTCCCGGATTCATTGTACCCGTCTGGCGGGCAACAAGGCAGATATCTGGCATCTCCGTGCCCACGATAAAGTGCTTTCCCTGCCTTTTAAGGACACCTTGAGCCGTGCGGAGAGAGATAACACGATTGACGTATATATTGGCGAGGAATGTGATGATGTTCTGCGTGACGGTGCCTGGGAACAGTATTTCACAGAAAAGCCGGCTCCCTTAACCAGAGAAGAAAAAGCAGAGTTTTTAAAGACTGTCACCGGCGTTTCGGTGGGGTCCGATGCGTTCTTCCCCTTCGGAGACAACATTGAGCGTGTACGCAAGAGCGGTGTGTCCTTCGTGGCCCAGCCCGGCGGCTCTATCCGTGATGACCATGTGATTGAAACGTGTAACCGGTACGGCATTGCTATGGCCTTCACCGGCATCCGTTTGTTCCATCACTAAGACCGGGAGAAAGGAAGAATTGATATGAAAATACTGATTGTCGGCGGCGGCGGCCGTGAGCACGCCATCGCCTGGAAGCTTTCGCAAAGCCCGGCCCAGCCGGAACTGTACTGTGCACCGGGAAACGGCGGCATCGGTGAAATTGCAAAGCTTGTAGCGATAAAGGCTACGGATATTGACGGCGTATGCACCTTTGCCGTAGAAAATAAAATTGACCTTGTTGTTGTGGCACCGGATGACCCGCTGGTGGCGGGGATGGTGGATGCACTGGAAGCAAAAGGCATCCGCGCTTTCGGACCGAGTGCCGCCGCCGCCCGTATTGAAGGAAGCAAGGTTTTTTCCAAGGAATTGATGAAAAAGTACGGCATTCCTACGGCGAAGTACGAAACCTTTTCCGATCCCGGTGCGGCCATTGCGTATCTTGAAAAAAGCAGTTACCCCACGGTTATCAAGGCCGAGGGATTAGCTCTCGGGAAAGGTGTTATCATTCCCCAAAGCTTTGAGGAAGCCAAGCAGGCTGTGCAGGATATCATGGAAGATAAGCAGTTTGGCGATGCAGGCAACCGTATTGTTATCGAAGAATTTTTGACCGGCCGTGAAATTTCTGTTCTGGCCTTTACGGACGGGAAAACGCTTCTGCCCATGTGTAGTGCCCAGGACCATAAGCGTGCTCTGGATAATGACGAGGGCCTGAACACCGGCGGTATGGGTGCCTATTCGCCGTCACCAATTTATGACGCGGCCATGGAAAGGGAATGTATGGAAAATATTTTCCTGCCCACTGTGGAAGCCATGCGAAAAGAGGGCTGTCCCTTCAAAGGCGTGTTGTATTTTGGCCTGATGGCAACAAAGGACGGCGTGAAGGTTATTGAATACAATGCCCGTTTCGGCGATCCGGAAACCCAGGCGGTACTTCCCCGGCTTGAAAATGACCTCCTGGAAATCATGGACGCTATTATTGACGAACGGCTTGCAGAGACAAAGCTTTCTTTTAAAACAGACGCGGCGGCATGTATTATTGCAGCTTCCGGCGGGTATCCTAAAGACTACAAAAAGGGATATCCGATTTCCGGTCTGGAAAACGTGGAAGGTGCTATTGTTTTCCATAGCGGAACGGCAAAAGAGGATGGCACATTCAAAACAAACGGCGGCCGTGTACTGGGCGTAACGGCCATGGGTCCCACCCTCCGGGAAGCGGTGGACAAGGCCTATGAAAACGTGAAAAAGATTTCCTTTACGGACATGCATTACAGAACAGACATCGGAAAGCATGGTGTAGTGTAAAATGAAGCTGAAAATCTTGTCTATGTATCCGGACCTTCTGAATATGTACGGAGACATCGGAAACGTAAAGATTTTGAAAAGACGTGCAGAAAAAAGAGGCATTGAGACGGAACTTTGTACTCTTTCCGCCGGACAGCCTTTTCCTGTGGATGCCGATATTGTTATGCTTGGTGCCGGACAGGATTTTGAAATGCACATTGTCCTGGAGGACATGCGAGGGGAGAAAAAGGAAGCCCTTCGGGCGTATATAGAGGATGGCGGCGTATTTCTGGCTGTTGGTACAGGCTTTCAGCTACTTGGTACAGCATTTGTGTCCGGCGAAGGAGAAGCGAGAGAGGGCCTTGGTATTCTGCCGGTTGTTACAGAGCCTTCGGACGTTCGTTTTGTCGGAAATATCGCCGCAGAAATTGACGGCGTTCGCGCCGTGGGTTTTGAAAATCATGCAGGGTGTACCCGCATCGGGAATCTGAAGCCCTTGGGACATGTGCTTTCCGGCCACGGAAATAACGGGGAGGATGGCAATGAGGGCGCACGGTATAAAAATACAGTGTGCACCTTCTTTCATGGCCCTTTTCTTTCTAAAAACCCGGAGCAGGCAGATAAGCTTCTGCTTTCGGCTTTGCAAAGAAAGTATGAGATTGACGCTTTGGAATCACTCGACGATACGTATGAATACCGGGCCAAAGAAACGATTTTGTCAAAGCTCGGACTTTAACTTTAGATGAATAAAGCAGAATGCGTATAAAGAAGCCACCGGTACTTGTATTTATCAGGTAAAGGCAGACACTGAAAACTATAAATTATCCAAACCCTTGTTCGATTCGATATGGAACAGGGGTTTTGTAATTTGTTTTGTAGGATAATCTTCATTATCAAAGGGATACCTCACTTCTTCACTATTACATATTACTTATCACTTCAAATCAACAAGCACGATTTCAGGGAATAGTGAAGAGTGAATGGGTAAAAGGAAAAATCGACAAGACTCTGTCGAATCTTGTCGATTTTGGTCGGGATGACAGGATTTGAACCTGCGGCCTCTTCGTCCCGAACGAAGCGCGCTACCAAACTGCGCCACATCCCGTTACACAGCTTATATATTATACTGCATTATCAAAAAAATGTCAAGCTTTTTTTTGAAAAAAGTAATATTTTTTATAAAAAGAGGGAACGGCAGGGATGAAGTCTGCCGTTCCCCGGAGGGAGAGATAGGGGATTGTATTTTTTTCGGATGGATATATCTCTTTTTTGAATAGAGTGTCGGTTTATTTCAAACGTTTCTGCACGAATCGGCTGATACGGGTCAGTGCCTCCGTGATATTTTTCACAGAATATGCGTAAGAGCAACGGATAAAGCCCTCTCCGCTGGATCCAAAAGCATTGCCGGGGACCACGGCCACATTTTCTTCCTCCAGAAGCGTTTCGGCGAAGGCTTCGGAAGAAAGACCCGTTTCCCGGATGGAGGGGAAAACATAAAATGCACCTCGAGGTTCGAAGCAGGAAAGCCCCATTTTCCGGAAGCCGTTTACCATTAGTCGGCGCCGGTGGTTATATTCCTCACGCATGGCAGCAATGTCATCATCACCATTTTCCAGGGCCTCTATGGCCGCATATTGGCTCGTGGTGGGGGTGGACATAATAGCATACTGGTGGATTTTTGTCATCAGCTTTATAAGCGGTACAGGCCCGCAGGCGTATCCAAGACGCCAGCCTGTCATGGCATATGCCTTGGAAAAACCGCTGACGAGAACAGTGCGTTCCTGCATACCTTCTATAGAAGCAATAGAGGTATGGTGCGCTCCATAAGTCAGCTCGCCATATATTTCATCGCTGAGCACCAGAATGTTCGTTTCGCGCAATACGTCTGCAATTTCTTCTAAGTCCGCCTTTTCCATTATACCGCCGGTGGGATTATTGGGGAAGGGGAAAATGAGAAGCTTCGTACGGGGTGTTATGGCCGCACGGAGTTGTTTTGCAGTGAGGCGAAAGTCATCCTCCTCACGGGTTACGACGGGAACAGCTGTTCCTCCTGCAAGCGTTACACAGGGCGTGTAACAGACAAAACTTGGCTCCGGTACCAGCACCTCGTCGCCCGGGCCGATAAGGCTGCGTACAGCAAGGTCGATGGCTTCGCTGCCGCCAACGGTAATCAGCACTTCCGTTTTGGGGTCATATGTGACAGAGAAGCGGCGGGAAAGATAGCGGCATACTGCCTCCCGCAGGGGCATCATACCTGCATTGGACGTATAGTATGTATGTCCCTTCTCCAGTGAATATATTCCGGCATCCCGGATGTGCCACGGTGTTACAAAGTCCGGCTCGCCTACGCCAAGGGAAATGGCATCCTTCCGCTCTGCCACAATGTCAAAAAACTTACGAATGCCGGAGGGAGGGATGGCAGCTGCCGTAGGATTGAGCATGTTTTGTATATCTATCATCAGGAAATCACGCTTCTTTCATCTACGGCGGGCTTATCGTATATTACGCCGGAATCTTTATAGGTTTTCAGTACGAAGTGGGTACCTGTGCTGACAACTGCCGGCATAGGTGCAAGCTTTTCTGCGACGAAAAGTGCCACTTCCTTCATGGTTTTTCCCTCACAGATAAGTCCGATGTCGAAGCTGCCGGACATGAGCCAGACGGTTTTTACCTGGTCATACTGATAAATACGCTCAGCAATTTTATCGAAGCCTTCGCCCCGTTGGGGGGTGACACGAAGCTCAATAAAAGCTGTCACCCGGTTGGATTCGGTTTTATCCCAGTCTACCAGAGTTTTGTAGCCCACGATGATGCCTTCCTCTTCCAGGGCGGCAATTTCGGATTTCACTTCGCTGACATCCCGCCCCAGCATCACAGCAATCTGCTCCGGTGTGATATGGCTGTTTTTTTCTAAAATTTCCAAAATCTGATTCATTGCGTTTCTCCTTTTAAAAAACTATAATATAGTATACCCTAAAAACGGAAGAAATGCAACAAAAATTTTTCTGAAAAAAGGCATTAAAATAAAAATATTTTCTGATTTGTTCGTTCAAAACGCACAAAAACAGAAAATATTTCTAAAAAACCGACATAGAACAGAAAAATAAATTATAAAACATATAAAACGCGGAAAGAAAAATGTTTTTTTACAGACAGATTTCTGTGGGCCGGGGAAGGGGATTTGTGTTGGAGGTCAGCAGATCATCCGGCAGATGGTCTGTTGCAAAAAGCCGGGCAGAAACGAGTTGGCCTGCCGTGTCCGTTTCAATGCAGGAAAGGTTGCAGTTCAGATTTCTGGTAGCCTGAAAATCTCCGAGTGCCTGCAAATCTTCGGGGAGACCAAGACCGAATTTTTTGTTCATATAGGCCATGGAGCCGAACACGGAGGCACCGTGGCCCACCATAAGGACTTCATCCACACCGGAAGCCAGAACGCCGTCCCAGAACACCGCAAGGCGTGCAATGAGGTCGGGTCGGGTGTCTGCCTGTGTCGTCCACCAGGGGTGGGGAAGCTCCGCATCCGGGGCCACATGGGGGAAAAGAGTGCGAAGCGTGTCAAGGTCCATGCCGATAAAAGCCTCGCCGGCTTCGTCGGAAAAAAACATTTCGCGAAGTGCCCCGTCTGGATAAATCGGTGCGTCGCAGCCATCAGCGGCGAGATTTGCTGTCATCATCGTACGACGATAGGGTGAAGACAGTATTTTACCGGAAAACCCACGTTTTTTCAGTTCTTTCCCGAGACAAACAGCCTGGGATTGACCAAGTTCAGTCAGCGGAATGTCTCCGGTAGGATAGTCCACACTTCCTACAAAAAGCTTTGGTGCGACCTGTCCGTGGCGTGTGATATAAATTTTCATTTTTTAAAGTTCCTCCTTTTAAAACCAGCTAACTGTATCATTTCTTCGCTGTCCGGAAACAAGACGGCAGGTGCAAAGAATACATTAGAATAATATTTTCCGTTTTCGGAAAATGAATGTGTATCACCGGTGGGACCGTGCCCGTAAAAATAAAACTTGGCTTCGCCGTCAATATCCAACACCCGGTGGCAGAGCAGACAAGGGAGACCACGGATTTCTATGCATGTATTTGCGGGAATAATCCGGGTTTTTGTTACACTTTCGGCAAGAAAATCTTCCAGATCATTGTTGCCGGGAACAATGTATGTTTCAGTAGCGTATTTTTCTATATGTTTAATCAGTTTTTTTGCATACTTCTTGTATGCTGGTACCTCCTCCGGCTTACGGCTGACCTTCAGGTTATCCACCATATCTCCGGTGTGGACCAGAATTTCCGGTCTGATTTTTTTTATTAACCGCATCATACGCGGAAAATCCCAAATGGGAATATCCCCTACATGAAGCAAAATCTCACCATTTCGGTTTAGAATGCGATTGGGAAGGCGGATGGGGTGGAGCACGGAAGCAAGAGCAAATAGTCGCTTGCGGATATTACGCATGGGTGCACCGCCTTTCCCGGGGAATGCATACGGAGGGATCTGCAGTGTGATAAAGAGGATTTGTCAGAAGAAAACAGCGTCCGTCTTTATACAGTGCCGCCCGTACGAAATTCACTTTTTCATCATGAGGAAGAGCCACCCGGCCGCTGTAGCTGCCGGCGCAGGCTTCTTCTTTTACGGTTTTGCCGTTTACGGTCCAGACAACATTAGAGCCTTCCGGTACATTCGTGAGGGTCAGAACGGCATCAGTGGCAGTGGCGGATGTGGAAACCTGCCCCATCTGTTGTCCGTTGCTTCCCACAAAAGTGACCTCAACATTCTGAAGGTATACCGGGTCGCCGGTATACACATCACCAGAGAGCAGCGCGGCCATAAAAGCTTCTTCGCCGGGGGTGCTTTCCGGCTCGTAAACGGAAAGATAGGCAACAAAATTATTGCCGCTGAACCAATAAACATCGTTGTTGTGATTATCGCTGTCCCCGTAACCGGTGATAAAAACTCCGGCCGCGGACAAGGCATCCCAAAGGCGAAGGTGTTCGTCAAGGCCGATAGTCTCGCGCTTTTGGGGATAACCAACTTCAATGGCTGCGGCAGCCCAGGCTCGATGCGTTACAACGTCTTCAATTACTTTATCTATAAGGGCTTCCTGTTCTTCTTTTGAATCAGAGAAGCGGTGTGCATCCTTAATGTATTCAAAAGGGTGATTACGGGAGTAAATACCACCGTAGGCCCGGACATGGGCCATAGCCTCCTCGTCGGTTACAGAGTATCCGCGGGCCTCGTAATCAATAATCGGTACTTTGGTGGAAAAGCAGATTTTGTGCGGACCGGCGGCAGTGAATTCGGTGGTGACAATAGGTGTAATGCCGTATTTTTTCCCGATTTCTGTTGCCAGACGCTGCTGCTCCCGACGACCTTCTTCCCAAGAAAGACCATAGGAAAAGGTCATTTTGTTTACGGAAAGGGAGGCACTTTTACCATTGCGGGCAGAAACAGAGAAAGTAACTGTCCGGAAAACATTATCACCTCCGCCGACCGATTCAGCATCCTGCAGAAGGGACAGAATACATTCCGTGAATTCCGTGACATCCTTCATGGGCTTTATGGCTGCATAGGCGGAAGCAAGCCCTTCGGTCGTGCCAAAAACATAAAGAATATGTCCGAACTGAAACTCCGGAGGACGCTGTGAAAGCTCAACGTCTATCACAATCTGCGTGTCCGTGTCCGTTTCGGATGTTTTGAGACCGAGACAAAGCTGCACATCTCCTAAAAGGGCCCATTCGTGACGCTTCTGGGACGTATCAAATGTTGTGGAAACAGTGGTCCATTCTGCATTGTCAGAACAGGCAGAAAGCGTCAGTGCGCCGTTTTCAACAACAGCAGACGTTCCTTCGTCCGCACGGTTTACCGTAAAGCCGTGCCAGATGGGGCGAATGGGGTCTGTTGACGGTTCCTCAATACGAAGCTGTCCCTTTGAAAAATCAAAGTGGTCAATATGGTTTTTCCGCCGACCCATTCGGATGTCATGATCCGTTAGGTACATGTGACGTATGCCCAGCTTCTGTGCATTATAAAAA
Organism: Clostridia bacterium; assembly: GCA_017442155.1. GTDB lineage: Bacteria > Bacillota > Clostridia > UMGS1883 > UMGS1540 > SIG447. The sequence continues at coordinate 38,540 of JAFSAU010000008.1, forward strand.
TGACCTTCCATGCTGGCGTTTCGCTCCCAGACAGAGTGAATGTGTAGTGGGACTGGATAATAGGTTTTCAAGCGTATACGTTCCTTTCTTTTTATAGAATTTCAAGTAGTGTTTTCGGTGTTTTTGTCAGGACGGCATAACCGTCCGGCGTGGCATACAGCATATCCTCGATACGGACGCCGCCAAAATCCGGCACATAAATACCGGGCTCTACCGTAAAGACGTCTCCGGCCGCAACTTCGTGGGGCGAGCGTGGGGAAACGGTGGGATATTCATGAATTTCAAGGCCTACGCCGTGGCCGAGAGCATGGCCGAAGTAATCCCCGTACCCAAACCCTTCGATACTACGTCGGGCCACACTGTCAAGTTCAGCTGCTTTTATGCCGCCTCTGGCCGCATTTTCCGCAAGGCTTTGGGCGTAGAGTACAATATTATAAATCTCTTTCTGCCGGTCACTGGCCGGGCCAATACAGACAGTACGCGTTATATCAGAACAGTAACCGTTTAGCAGACAGCCAAAATCCATTGTAAGAAAGTCACCACGCTGGAGAGCCTTATCACTGGCGGCCCCGTGCGGAAGCGCACTTCGCCAGCCGCTGGCACAGATGGTTTCAAAGGAGGGCGTTGCCCCGGCCTCGGAGCGCATATATCCCTCTAAAAGTGCGGCCACCTCAAATTCCCGCATACCGGGGCGAATCCGCCCGACGGTATATGCGAAAGCATCATCCGCAAGCTTTACAGCTTCCGTAATGGCTGAAAGTTCACCGAAATCCTTGGATTTCCGAAGCATGAGGAGCGTATCGCCAAGGTCCGTCCATTCCTTGCCCGGCACTGATTCCTTCAGACGGGAAAATGCACTGACGGAAAGATGGTTCCCCTCATATGCCACTGTAGAAGCCGTCTCCAGAATTTCAGACAAGGGCGTATCGTGAGGTAGAATTTCAAATTCCGGGGACTCCGCCTTTGCCTGCAGTGTATAACGGGAATCGACTAAAAGACATCGTCTTTTAGCAGAGAGTACCGCCGTTCCCTCGCCGCCGGTAAATCCGCTGATGTAGAGAAGCGACGCGGGCTTACGGAGCAGGGCACTGTCGGCACCAAGTTCGTTCAGTTTTTGAAGGAATGCATCTGTGCGGGTCATGGATAATCTCCTTCTTCTATTCTTTCTGCGCCTCGGCAGTGATCAGTGCGGCAAGGGCATCCGCTTCGGACTCCAGCACAGAAAGCTCGTCGCCCTCCAACATGATGCGGAGACGCGGCTCTGTTCCGGATGGGCGAATCAGCACCCGTCCACGACCGGAAAATGCCGCTTCAATGCGGGCGATTTCCCGGGCAATCCCAGCCCGTTCGGTCAGGGAGTTTTTTAGTTGATTCGGCACCTTTACATTTCTCAGGACTTGTGGCATAAGCGTCATGCAGTCGGCAAGCTCTGCGGCTGTTTTCCCTTTTTTCTGCATTATTTCCAAAAATTGCAGCGCGGAAATCAGGCCGTCGCCGGTGGTGGCGTGTTCGCCGAAAATAATATGCCCCGACTGTTCACCGCCCAAAACGTAACCGCCTTTCTGCATTTCTTCTAAAACATAGCGGTCCCCTACTGCAGTGCGGAGAAGCGTGATGCCATGCTCTTTGCAGGCAATTTCAAGACCCAGGTTACTCATCACGGTAGCGACCAGTGTATGGTGCGAAAGCCGGTTTTCCTTTTCCAGGGAAATAGCCGCCGCAGCCATAATGCGGTCGCCGTCAATAATGTGGCCATCCCCATCCGTCAGAAGTACCCGGTCACCATCTCCGTCAAAAGCGATGCCGATATCAAACCGACCGTTTTTGACAAAATCCGACAAAGCATCCATGTGGGTGGAGCCGCATCCGGCATTGATATTCAGTCCGTCAGGATTTGCAGAAATGGTTTCCACATGGGCACCGAGACTGCGAAGAACCCCGGGTGCAACCGCTGAGGTGGCACCATTGGCGCAGTCCATTGCAATGCGGAGGCCTGTAAGGTCTGTATGTATGGTACTTTTAGCGTAGGAGGCATAAGCCGCGGCTGCATCTGTGTCACAAAAGACACGGCCGATGTCTTCGCCCGTAAAAACAGGCACGGTGTCTCCTTCGATAGTAGCCTGGATTGCATCTTCCACCGCGTCCGGTAGCTTGCAGCCATCCCGGCTGAAAAATTTGATGCCGTTATATTTGGCCGGGTTGTGCGAAGCTGAAATGACCACCCCGGCCGCCGCGCCCTGGCTTCGTGTGATATGCGCCACTGCCGGGGTGGGGAGTACGCCGAGACGCACAGCTTCTGCCCCTGCCGATAAGATACCGGCAATGAGGGCATTTTCCAGCATATCACAGGAGCGGCGTGTGTCACAACCCACTAAAATGCGGGGGTGTTTTGTTTTTTGCGCAAGGACATGTGCGCCTGCCCGGCCCAGCTGAAACGCCAGAATTGGCGTAAGCTCACTGCCGGCGATGCCTCGAACACCGTCTGTTCCGAAAAGTCTGTTCATTTTTATTATCACCTTTTTTTATATTTAAAGAAGACCGAAATCCGCATAACGGTCTTCCTTATTGCTGATTTATGCGTTTTTATCTAATGCCTGCTCTATAATATGGGCACCGCGCGCAATAAATGCCGAAAGGGCCTCGCGGTCCAGAGGACGCTGAGCAAGTCTCGCCATGTCGTAAATCTGCAGACACATTGGTTTGGCTGTTTCGCCGTCCATTTCCGCTGTCAGCTTCCGAATTACCGGGCTTGCCAGATTGATAACCAGCGTTTCTTCTACGGGGAACATTTCCGGCGACATACCGCCGTACATTCTTGTCATTTCCTGCATTCTGCGTGACTGTTCACTCACCGTGAGCACTGCAGGCATATCCTCCGCGCGAAGAGACGCAGCTTCAATTTTCAGCTTTTCATCACCGATGGCGGTTTTAAAGCGTGTCACAATTGTATCGCCGTCCGCATCAGCCGAATCCTTCAGTGCATCGGTTACGGCGGCGTCAATCCGCATAAATTTCACGCCCTCGTTCTTTGCCTCTACCATGGAAATAAAAGCACTGTCAATTACAGCGGGCAAAAGTACGGGCTGGATGCCGCGGCTCTGGAACATGGAAATATACTGGCCCTGACTTTCCGCATCTGTGGCATAATACACTTCGTTTTCGTGGCCGTGCGCCTTTGCGTCGTCCAGGTATTCGGAAAGGGAAACAAAGCGTTCGTCTGCCGTTTTGTAAATCAGAACGTCCTTCACCCGGTCATAGAATTTTTCGTCCCGGAGACAACCGTATTTAATGAATGGATTGATATCTTCCCAGTAGCTGTTGAAGTTTTCGCGTTCCGTGTTGTACAGAGAGGTCAGCTTGTCGGCAACCTTCTTCGTAATGTGTGCCGATACCTTTTTTACGTATCCGTCATTCTGCAGAAAACTGCGGGAGACGTTGAGCGGCAGGTCCGGACAGTCAATACAGCCTTTGAGAAGGAGAAGAAATTCGGGAATTACTTCTTTAATGTTGTCGGCAATAAAGACCTGGTTATTGTACAGTTTAATCTGCCCTTCCATTGGCTCGTAGGCGTTTGTGCGTCTGGGAAAGTACAAAATACCCTGCAGACGGAAGGGATATTCCACATTTAAATGAATATAGAAAAGCGGGTCGTTAAAGTCCAGAAAAACCTTTTTGTAAAAAGCCTTGTATTCCTCGTCCGTGCAGTCTGCCGGATTTTTCAGCCACAGCGGATTTATGTCGTTAATGCTTTCACTGGGCTTATCATCCCCTTTTTTCGAGAAATAGATTGGATAAGGAAGAAAAGCGCAGTATTTACCCAGGATTTCGCGGATGCGCGCTTCCTCTAAAAATTCAGCGTGTTCGTCGCCGATATGGAGAACGATGTCCGTACCGCGTACTGCTTTCGGGTCATCAGAAATCTCGTAGTTCATACCGCCGTCACAGCTCCAGAATACGGCAGGGGCGTCGGCTTTAAAGGATTTTGTGTGAATGTCTACTCTGTCCGACACCATAAAGGCAGAATAAAAGCCGAGGCCGAAATGACCGATAATGCCGGCATCTCCTTCGTTTTTCTCCTTGTACTGCCGGATGAATTCTTCGGCACCGGAAAAAGCAATCTGCGTAATGTATTTCACAACCTCTTCTTCCGTCATACCGATACCGTTATCGGAAACAGTCAGGGTTTTGGCATCTTTGTCCAAAACGATATCAATAGAAAAAGCTTCGCCGTCTGCTATCGCTGCTTCGCCCACGGCGGCCAGCTTTTTCAATTTTGTTACGGCATCACAGCCGTTAGAAACCAGCTCGCGCAGAAAAATATCACAATCTGAATAGAGCCATTTTTTGATAATTGGAAAAATGTTTTCGGTGCTGATGGAAATATCACCGGTACGCATATGCATGCATCTCCTCTTTTTACTTTATTTAATTAGTATACCACATTCTGCCGCTGGGGTCAAGGGGAAAATGCGAGTGTTGAACGGAATTGGCGAAAAATATAAATTTTATGGAGGAAAATAAAAACTTCCGGAGTGCCGCTTGAAAATTGGGGATGAGTGTGGTATAATGAGTTTGCAAAGCAAACTCAATGAATTGCCTTCGGCATGAATTGAAATCTACGATTTCATGAATTGAGCCTTGCGGCTCATGAATTGCACTTCGTGCATTGAAAGGCAATTCAATTCATGGAGCAAAGTGAGAATTCATGGCTTTAGTCAATTCATTTAATGGAGAAAACTATGAATGATACGATAAGAAAATTTTTAGAAGAGAGGTTTGTTTCGGAGGTGGGATTTGCATCCTGCACGGATTCGCCGTTTTTGGGGCTGGAAAAGGCGGTGTCAATGGTGTTTCGTTTATCGGATGCGGTGGTGGAGCAGATCGGAGAAACACCCACCCATACCTATTTTCAGCATTACCGCACGATGAATGCCTATATTGATTCAGTTTCTTTACAGTTGGTGATGCTTCTGCAGAAACAGGGGTACCGAGCGGCGGCGGTGCCGGCGAGCCAGTCCACGGAAGGACTGGCGGGGATTTTCTCGCATAAAAAAGCGGCTGTCCGGGCCGGACTCGGCTATATCGGCAAAAGCGGGCTGTTTTTGTCCCGGATTTTTGGACCGCGGGTACGGCTGGGTACGGTGTTTACTGACGCACCGCTGGAGACGGTCTGCTTTTCACAGAAGTCGGAATGCGGAAGCTGCGACCTTTGTAGCCGGGCCTGCGGAGCGATGGCTATCCGGAATGTGGAATATTGCGAGGGCATGGAAAGGGAAGATATTCTGGATGCACGCGCTTGTAGTGTTTATATGAAGGAAAAGTTCCGTAATATTGGCCGTGGCGCAGTCTGCGGCGTATGTATGCGTGTTTGTCCGAAGGGTAGTGCAGTAAGACCCGAACACAATATGCCATAAAATTGCTAAACTATATTGGGTTCAAGGAGATGTAAAAAAACTCAGTTTTTACACCCCCTTCTTCAGCAGAATTTTGTACTGCTATGGAAGTTTTAGGAGCTGCAATTTGTTATGGAACAATTCTACGCTGTAACCGAGTAAAAAAGCGTAGAAATAATTTTTTTAAGATGTAGAGCCTCCGAAGATTTTCCACAGAGGCTCGTTCTTTTATTCAACTATCGCAATTATCTGCGTAATAAATCTGCTTTTGTCCTTGTGCTGTGGAGGTCCCTCAAGAAAGAGGTTTCGGAACACGCCGGACAGCTTTATATTATTTTCTTTCGCATAAGAAAAAAGTCTCTTTCGCACTTCGGGAATGTCCTCGTAAGCTCCGTGATGAAAGAAGGAAAGAGCCACAAGCGGAGGGATGTTTTTAATATGTTCCCCCTTGCTTTCAGCAGGTACGGCAACACAGTACGAAACTTCATCGGGAGCATTTGCTGAAATCTCGGTAAAATACATGCGTCTTGTTGTATCGGTTCCGTGCGTTCTCATGGCTTCAAGTGCTGTATCCCTTAAAAGGGTAGTCTTATCGGCAATAGAAGTGGTGTTATATGTACGGCAGTATATGGTCTGAGGTTCAATAATGATTTCCTTAATGGTATCGCACTTCTTATGGGTTCTTTCTTTCAGCTTTTCTATGGTAAGATTAAGCTCATCCCTCATTTTTTCAAGTCGCTCTATCATCGGCTCTAAATCAGAAGAATCGTTGAAGTATTCTCTGATTTCATCAAGGGAAAGGCCTAAATTCTGAAAAACACGGATTGTACGAATTTGTGTAAAGGTATCAATAGTGTAATATCTGTTACCTGAAGCACCGTCCTTCTGATCGGGTTTTATAAGACCTTTTATCTCATAACCCAGTATTGCTTTTCTTGTAATTCCAACGGCTTTTGCGATTTCGCCTATGGAAAATAAATTGTTTTTATTCATACAAATATCCTCATTTCGAGCATGAAATAAAAATTAAAAAAAAACAAAAAAACTATTGCATCGTACCTTGGGGTACGGATTATAATTATTTTAACATATACTATCTGATTTTTCAAGTAAAAGGTACTAAATTTGAAACTGAAAGATTATTACATTAAAAAAGGAATATCAATAGGGGGAATTATGTTATGAAAAAAAGAATTTTCAGTATGCTTTTATGTGTATGTATGCTAATCGGTATGATGAGCGTGCCGGCCTTTGCCGCAGGTGCGGTTAAAGCAGGCGAAAAGGCAACTGTCGTTACAAACTGGCAGGTGTTTGAAAAGCCGGACTCAAGCAGTAAGGTTACCGGCTATCTCAGCGCCGGCAACGAGGTTGACGTGCTTGAAGCGTACATAAGCGGAAAAGGCGGTATTGACGGAAGATGGCATAAGATAAGCTATACAAATAAGATGCTGAATCTTTCCGGTACCGGGTATGTTGAGGCGATGTTTTCATCCAGTAAGGAAGCTTTCAAAACAGAACATACCGCTAAAATGGAATCAGTTTATGTCTCTGTTTTTGTTGACGATCCCGTTGCAGGCGAAAAGCCTTACGATGACATAGAGCTTGTGAATACAAACGATATGGAAGTGGATGATTATGAATGGTCGGGAGAGCTTGATGGCGATGGTTGTTTTAAAGAAGGTGTAAAATACACTTTAATTGTGACTGTCAGCTTAAAAAACAGTGCCGAGAACAAAGTGTTCAGTTCAAGATCGGCTGACCATATGGTAAACAGATTTCCGCCCACAATCAAGCTTTCAAACGGCAACCGTACGGTTGCATTGACGTATACATTTACCGAAACCAAGGCACCAAAAGAATCTACCGCACCCAAAAAAGAAAATTCTGAAGGTATACCATCTGTACAGGTTGACAAATTTGAAGTGGGCGATTTTGGTACAATGCAGCTTGTAAGCGGCGGATATTCCATGTATCACGAGCCCGACACAAGAACGATGTACGGCGCAAGCCAGAACACCGAAGCGACCATAACTGTTCTGGAGGCAGGGGTTGACGGCGTTGACACAGATGCTGTATATTATGCCATCTGGAACGAGCATCTCGAGGAAGTAGATTATGTAAATATGAATGATGCAAGGGCCACATTCGGAAACTTTGTAAAGGAAGGCAACGACCCGAAAAGACCTTACAACGAAGAGTTTGCAGCAAAGAGAGCGCAGGACAGAGGCAAATTCAATGCAATAACCGAGGTTGATGTTGATTTTCTCTATGCAACTGCGTGGCATAAGCCATATATGGCAGATTACAGCACGGAAGAGCCGCTCACCTCATATGTAAATACAGATGAATATGCCTGCACAGGCGTTACCTACAGCACGACAGAGATTCCGAAGCTCTATTCAATGGTAACTGCAACTGCGACCTACGTTGCAAAAGACCCCTACCATTTTTCAGAGGATGTAAAGTCATCCCGGGATAAAAAAACCAAAGCAGTTTTTTTCAATGACAAGAGCTCATTAATAACCAATACCTTCAGTATCAACTATATAGACGAAAAAAATATAGAGCTTGTTTACCACGAATATATAGAACGTGTAGACCATGCAGTTTTTTCCAACGCCCCAACACAGGCTATGAAGGACTATAATGAAAGGCATCAGTATCAGAGAGGCAATGCCATGCCGGTTATAGGAACATCAAAGCTAAACAACCATATACTGCCCGTAGGTGCGTACCTTTGGCATTATCCTATTGACTACACAAAGGCATTTGAAATACAGCCCGGTCAGATTATTGAGATTATCGACTGGGATCTCACCGATGAAATTCCCGACATCACCGGCGATTGGTGCAGAGTTAAGATTGGAAGCGGTATGGGATTTGTACCCCAAGCATACCTCACGGAGGTTGTAATGACCGATTACTGGCAGGGTGCTCCGGCAACAAATCACGACAGTCCCTATGTATTTGCAGGGGGAAGCGGAACGAAGGAAGATCCTTACTTAATTGAAACTGCAGAGCAGCTCGATGCAATACGCAAGAATTCCGCCAAATATTTCAAGCTGATAAAAGATATCGACCTTTCAAACTGGGGCAACTGGATTCCCATCGGCGGAACACCTGCCTACGGCGGTAACGGCGATGATGTTAATAATAAAGCACAATTTGGTGCAAACGCTTTCAGAGGTCAGCTTGACGGAAACGGTCACGTTATCTCGGGTATGACTATAAAGATTAACGAAGAAAAGCCCTTTATGCAGGAAAAAAGCAATGACCGTTACTTCGGTCTTATGGGATATATGTCAAACGGTCTCGGAAACAGTGATGCAGGCATACGCAACCTCGGGCTTATAAACTTCAATATCGACGTAACCTATTCGGCATATTCCGAAAGTCTCTACATCTGGGCAGGTGCGTTTGCAACACACATGCTTGATTCCACTATCACAAACTGCTATACGGCAAACGGAAAAATCAATTTTAATATCAACAAAGCACCTGAAGTTGATATGAATACTATAAATACGCAGTTTATGTTCGGCGGTCTGGCTTCGGAAATTGCCGGATGTACAATAACAAAATGCTTTAATGATGCGGATATTACTGTAAAATCAAACGATAAAGATAACTTTTACCTTATAGCAGGCGGCCTTGCTGCTGATATTCAGAAGGCAAAAATAAGCGAGTGTTACAATTCGGGAGATATTACCCTTCCCTTAACGGACTGGGCTAACGGTTACAATTCGGTTGCCTGCGGTTTGTTCGTCTATGCAGAGAAATACGGCGATATCAAGGCGGTAGAACATTCAACCGTTACCGACTGCTACAATGCAGGTAATCTGACGGCAAATGTCGTTGCAGGGTTTGCCAACTACGGCAGAACAAACTGTAATTGTGCATTTACAAATTGCTATAATGTTGGTAAGCTCACCATAGATGAGGGAATTAACGTTATGGGGTTACCCGGAAAGGCAGACCTTATATATCTTCCTGATGCTACCTTTACCACAAGCAATTGCTATGCAAACGGAACTTCCGTTTCTGGAAGTGCGTGGAGACATTCCGATAAACTTGGCAGAAAGGTCCTTGCTTCCATTCCCGAAGATAGCTTTGTGCTTCCGAATGTGGATGCAGTAGCAATCGCCCCGAAAGCAGAAGTCGTGGGTAACTTTACGGATGTTCCCGTAAGTGCATGGTATGCAGAGCCTGTAAAATGGGCGGTAGATAAAAAAATTACAACAGGTACTTCTGCTACAACCTTTTCTCCCGATACCACCTGCACAAAGGCACAGATTATTACATTTATCTGGAGAGCTATGGGAGAGCCGAATTACACCACTTCTTACAACCCGTTTACCGATGTAAACTACAAGGACTACTACTTCGTACCCTCCTGGTGGGCGTACGAAAAGGGTATGGTTGAAAAAGGCAAATTTGAAGCCGACAAGTTTGTAACCCGTGCAGATACTGTTGTTTATCTCTGGAAAATGTCAGGCTCGCCTGATGTTGGTGTTACAAATACATTCACAGATGTTCCTGCCGATGCACCTTATGCAAAGGCAGTTGCCTGGGCAGTTAAAAACGGCATTACATCAGGCACTTCGGAAACAACCTTCTCGCCAAATGACACCTGCACAAGAGCGCATATAGTGACATTCCTGCAAAGAGCAGTTCAGTAAGGAGGTTAGAGTATGAAAAGAATTTTCAGCACACTTATATGCACATGTATGCTTATGGGTATAGTGAGCATTCCGGCTATGGCAGCCTCAAAAAGCCTGCCTGACGAAATAAAAGCTATTGCGGTGGAGTATGAATGGGAAGTTTTAAAACTGATTAATATCGAACGTGCAAACGTCGGCCTTCAGTCATTATCTATGGTGTCTGACCTTCAGGCATCGTGCGATGTTCGTGCAGTTGAACTGGAAACATCATTTTCACACACCAGACCTGACGGATCCGGTTGTTATACAACAATACCGAAATCATTCCCGCATAAAGGTACGGGCGAAAATGCGGCAAAAGGGCAGACCAGTCCCGAACAGGTAGTAGAATCGTGGATGAATAGCTCCGGTCACCGTGCAAATATTTTAAACTTTGCAGCCGGATATATGGGAGTCGGATATGCCGAGAAAGAAAACACATGGATACAGCAGTTTGCAGCCCGTGATACGATTGTAGACTGTAAGGTGAGCACCGACCAAAGAAGCTTAAATGCAAGAGAAATTTTAGAAGTTTATCTCATTCTGACAACAGCAAACGGCTATATTTCATATATGCCCCTTTCCTTTGAGGCGATGAAGGAAGAAAATGGTAACTACACACCGAGAATCAACGCACCCAATCTTCCTGTATTTACATACAGATATGGTCCTGCAACACAAAGCCCCACACCTCCGGTACAGGACGAAGACGCCGAAGAGATTTCCTTTATTGATGTAAGACCCGATGCCTACTACGCTTCGGCAGTAAACTGGGCGGTAGAAAAAAAGATTACCTCGGGAACATCCGACACCACTTTCTCGCCGGATGACACCTGTACCAGAGCGCAAATTCTGACTTTTCTGTGGCGCGCGGTAGGCGCACCCAAAGCGGAAGGTACGAATCCGTTTACGGATGTCAGCAGCGGCCACTATTATTATGATGCCGCTTTGTGGGCATATCAGAAGGGTATGGTAAACAGAGGTAAGTTTAGTGCGGCTGCACCCTGTACACGAGCGTCAACGGTTATGTATCTTTGGAAGAACGCAGGCTCGCCTGATGTGGGTACTGTGGGCACTTTTACAGACGTGACTGCTGATGCTGATTACGCAAAGGCGGTTAGCTGGGCGGTACAAAACGGTGTTACCTCCGGTACAAGTGATTCAATCTTCTCCCCCGATATGACTTGCACAAGAGGACAAATTGTAACTTTTTTAAACAGAGCGATAAAATAAATTATAAAAAATTATGAAATAAAGGAGAACATCAATATGAAAAAAATAATAGGTTTAATTCTTACGGCGGTTTTACTTCTTTCAACAGCGATTACATCATATGCAGTGGTAGATTATCTGGACGAGGCAATTGATGCTGTAAAAGCAAAGAAGGACACAATAACGGTATATAACGATATGAGCGAGGATGATTTTAAAGCTGCAGTGCAGGCGCTTATTCCGGAAGAGTATAACATTACGTTAGACTATGACTACACCTCTAATTTTAAGGTTTATAACGCAACAACAGAAAAAGACGGCTCTGTTTCTGCAAATTTTCTTTTCACACAGAAGACCGGAGAAAAATATGATTTTACAAGGCATTATTTAGTGCGCATTGTAATTCCGAAGGCAGGTGTGGATGTTGATGCAGCGGTCGTGCTCGAAGAGGATGTAAATAATGTACTGAGCGCATTGGATGTTATGAATATGAGCAACATGACGGGCTACATAACTGTACGTGAAGTTGCGCAAGCTGCGTGCAAAAACGGAACTGTTCTCGGATGGAAGGACGGTGCTGTAGATATCGAAAAGGCAACAACAGAAAAGGCCGGTTACTTTAAAGGCACATTACGTGCAGTAAACGGCGTGGCAGAAACCGATATAGATGTAAGGTTGACCATTCCGCAGCTTTGTAGCTGTAACGATGTCAGCAAAAACGATTATTTTGCAGAAGCTGTTGAATGGGCATTGCAAAGAAATATAACAACAGGCACATCTGCAACACATTTTTCACCGCATGACACTTGCACAAGAGCGCAGATTCTCACATTTTTGTGGAGAGCTGTAAAGCCGCCTGTATCGACGATAGAAAATCCGTTCACAGATGTAAGCGGCAGTCACTATTATTACTATCCTGCCATGTGGGCATATGAGAAGGGCATGGTAAGCGGAAATGCATTTTCGGCAGATACACCTTGTACCCGTGCATCAACTGTTATGTATCTCTGGAAGAATGCAGGCTCACCCGATGTGGATGCTGTCGGCACATTTATCGATGTACCTAAAAATGCCGATTATGCAAAAGCAGTCGCCTGGGCGGTACAAAATGGTATTACCGCAGGTACAAGTGCGAATACATTTTCACCTGATGACACCTGTACAAGAGGTCAAATAGTAACATTCCTGCAAAGAGCAGTTAAGTAATCATATAATAATGAACAGATAAAAAAATAACTGCCAAGGGCACTCCGGCCGGAGTGCCCTTGGCATATCAAAATGTATGTTGATTATAATAAAATTTTATAATTCAATCTGATGTTAAATAATAAAAAATCACGTAAATTTGGTTTTATGGTCAGTATTTTTTAGTTTTGAGCGAGCTTTCCGTATCCTCAATAGAAGAGAGCGTTTTGGGGGATTGCTGATATACAATATGAAAATATAGGGCATCAATAATAGAAAGTTGGGCAATTCTTGAATTGAGTGCCAAAATATTATACTGGGTTTCTTCGGAGGAAGTGTAAAGAACTAAGTCGCTATGCTTTTGAATCGGGGACTTTCCTTTATTTGTGATACAAATTGTTGTTGCACCATGCTCCCGTGCCGTCTGCATTGCTTCAATTACATCCTTGGAAGAGCCGGAATGGGATATGCCGATGGCCACATCACCGGGGGAAAGATGCGCCGCGGCAATCATCTGCATATGGTTATCCGTGTACGCAAATGCGGTGTATCCTGCACGCAGCAACTTATGTCCCGCGTCAATTGCCACTGAAGCAGAGTTTCCGAGACCGATTACAATAATTTTGCCGGCGGCCATAATGGCATCTGCCGCGGACTGCAGTACATCTGCATCCAGCACTTTTTTCGTGCGCTCCAGAGAGCAATATATATCATTGCAGACCTTTTCGTATATTTCAAATGCGCTATCCTCTGCGGTCATGTGTGCGTTTACAATGGTACTTTTGGTTTCGCGGGCAAGCGCGATTTTTAATTCCTGGTAACCGGTGAATCCTAAATGCTGAGAGAAACGAACGATGGTTGCTTCACTGCAGATGGCTTTTTCCGCAAGTTCCACAATAGAAAGGGGGAGAATTTCTCCCGGATGCTCTAAAATCCAGTGGGCAACTTTTTTTTCCGCCTTTCCCATTTCGTCTAATAAAACTTTGATTTTTAAAGTGACTTTATTCATACGCATCTCCCGGTGTAGACTTTGAAATTATTTGTTTCTGCTGTATATTTTGAAATTATATGCAAAATTATGAAAAAATTTTTCACTTATATTGTATCATATCGTGCACTGTTTTGTCAATCTTTTTTTCTTCCAGGATCCGAGGCTGTTTTAAAGAATTTTTTCAGATGCATGTTATGACCACGAGAGGAATGGGGCGTCGTGTTACACTCCTATAAATTTATTCATATTCATAAAAGAAATTCGATTACACGCCGTTTTTTTATTGCATTATTTTTTCAGTTCCGCTACAAATTTATCTACATAAAAATCTTCTTTAATATATTCGTGCTTGCCTTCAAAAACCGTAAAGTCCGTCCGGCTTTTGTCCGGCAAGGAAGCAGAAAGCTTATCAAATTGCATTTGCACATTTCCGGGTTCAAATGTGCGGTCTGCATCACCGACAGCAAGACACAGATACCGGGGATACACAAGCTGTGCAACTTCATTATCCAAAAAGGTCTTCCCTGAATTTTGCCAAGTCCAATCGGGTCTTGCATAGGTAAAACGATCGTTGTACTGAGAGCAGGAAAGTGCACTACGGATTCGCGTGTCGGCAGCGGCAGTAAATAAGGTGTAAAATCCACCGTAGGAAAGACCTGTCATACCTATTCTGTATGTATCAATATTCTCTTTGGCAACAAAGTAGTCGATGGCTTTACGTATACCATACACTTCAATAGCCGTAATGGAAGAGCCAAGCTGTTTTAGCTTGCAATCCATGTTCTCCCGGTTATACTCCGGTTTGGTTCCCGCAGGGCTCCACAAAAGAAGTTGCGGGGCAAAAACATTGATACCATGGTTAAATATTCGCATGACCATATCGTTATAGTTTCCGCTTCCACTTTTGAAAAAGCCGGAAGCAACCTCAGGCGTACCCGAACCACCGTGCTGTACAATGGAAAACGGAAGCTTTTCGGATGTGTTGTGTTCAAAATATATGCCGTAAAACCGGATGCCGATAGGCAGGGTAAACAGCATACGGTAAATTTTGCCTTCATCTTCTTCGTGAATAAGGGTCTTCTCAACTGTGGGAAGACCATCATCCGGCTCTGTAAGCGGCCAACCGAGCATTTTCAAAAATTCCTTGCGATAGATTTCGGGATTCGACAGAATGTCTTTGCCCCTTGCCTCGCGCAAAACTGTAGACTCTGCTTGTTTTTTAGAAAGCAGAGTCTCAAGGGAATTTAAATAGGCTTCTCGAAAGGAAAAGCATTGTTCATGTTCTTCAATATAGCGCATCTCGTGCGTTCCTTTCTATTTACTGTACTTTTCAATAAACTCAATAATCGGTGTGTTATCCGTCAGACCATGGGGGTGGTGGTCCTTGCCGGGGCAAATGTATGTTTCCAGGATATTGCCTGCTTTTTCATAGGCTTCTTTGAGAAGCATGCCGTTTTCTTCGTATGGGACAACAGTGTCGCTGTCACCTACAACCATAATGGTGGGAATCTTGTTTTTTACAAGCTGAGGAAGATAATCCAGAGGATGGTGACGGAAAGAAAGCATGGCAATTTTATCCATTTTTCTATGTTGTATAAATTCATCCACCATGCTTGGGGTGGTTTTGTTTCCGAGACCGAAGGGACAGGAAAGAAGGTTTATAACCGGCGCGTCTATGTACATGCAGGAAACGGTTTCCGGGTGCTTTGCAGCAAGGAAAATTGCTTGCATACCGCCACAACTCATGCCAACAGGCACACACTTTTCGCAAAGTCCGTATGTTTTATGAATATGATCCACAAAGGCCACCTGTGTTTCCGTAACCTCATCGGGACACCAGCGGGAAACATTGTTAATATGTGCAACATGCCAACCTTTGTTTAAAAGGGAAATTTCCACTTCCGGAAAAGCATTAAAATATTCGGTTTTTAAAATCCACTTTCCGTTTGCAGTACCTTCTTTGGGAAGAACAAGGACATAATTCCTGCCCATAAAATTACCTTCAATAAACGAAAAACCTTTCCAGGTTTTTCCCCCTTCATCCACACAATAGTCAATCATGCTCATCGTATAAAATCCTCCTTGCATCTTTTCCGATGTTATAAATCTTTGGGTATACAAAAAGATTCTTTTCTATTTGCTGTATCGCTCAATAAAGGATACAATGGGTGTGTTGTCTTCAAGTCCGTGGGGATGATGTCCTCTGCCGGGACACACATATGTTTCAAGAATATTGCCGGCTTTTTCGTAAGCCTCTTTGAGAAGAAGACCGTTTTCTTCGTAGGGAAGGGCGGTGTCGCACGCACCGACTACCATAATAGTAGGAATTTTGTTTTCAACAAGTTGGGGAAGATAATCCAAGGGGTGGTGTCGGAAGGAAAGAATCGCAATCTCATCAATATTTCTATGTGCAATAAATTCTTTTGTTAACGCTACCGTATCGTTCGGATTTTTCTTGCCAAAACCAAAGGGCGAGGAAAGAAAGTTTAAAGCCGGCGAGTCTATGAACATACAAGAAACGGTTTCCGGGTACTTTGCCGCAAGAAATATAGCCTGCATACCGCCGCAGCTCATGCCTATGGGCACACAAGTTTCCGAGAGATTAAATTGACTATGTACGAAATGGACAAAAGCGGCCTGTGTTTCGGTGACTTCGTCGGGACACCAACGGGATACGTTGTGAATGTGTGCTACGTGATAGCCACGTTCTAAAAGGGCAAATTCTGTTTCGGGAAATGCGCCGAAATATTCTGTTTTCAGCACCCATTTTCCGTTTGCAGGGACATCTTTGGGACAAACAAGGATATAAGGCTGCCCCATGAATTCACCTTCATGGTAAGGATATTTATGCCATTCGCTCGGAAATTCTCTATTATTCCATTTCTTCATATCTATCTACTCCTTTTTATGAATTAAAATGCATCGACAATGCCGTAATCGGCATATTCGAATATACGGGCATTTTTATCGGGATTGATGGCGATTACAGTATCGGCGTTTTCGATGGCACAGGTGTGATGCACTGCCCCCGAAATACCAATTGCAATATAAATTTTAGGGCTTACACTTTTTCCTGTTAGTCCCACCTGCAAATCGTAAGGCATTTTCCCAGTATCTACGAGTCCTCTGGAGGCTGCCAGCTCTGCTCCGATTTCATTGGCGAAGGCATAAAGTGTATCTATTCTGTCAGCAATTCCACGACCGCCGGACACGATAATATCAGAGCTTGCCGTTTTTGTGCGGACAGTTGCCATTTGCGGTTTTGTAAGGCATTTGATTTTGGCATATACATTCCCGCCCCGGGCAGGACGATACATAATAAGGGTATCTTCTTCAGCCGCAAGCTGTGTACAGTCTGCACAAAGTCCCGTCTGCAGCAAGGCAGCGGCAATAGGTGCATTTCTTCTGCCCCAAAGATCTCCGTTCCATAGGACAACGCCGGGTTTTTCCTCCTGCACTTTTTTTACGATAGAATAAACATCGGTTTTTTCTATCAGTACTACATTTTCTGCAATCTCGCAGGCTTTTTCAAACACTTCTTTACCGATTGCCCAGGCACAGGGTAACATTTTTTGCTTTGTGTGCACATTTTTTTTAATCACTTTTTGCTGTTGCAGGATGGTCAGAAGTGGCTTTAGCGCATCCATGGAAATAAAGCGGCAACGGCGTTTCCCTTTTTCATTTTCAAAAGTTTCCAGAACCCGTGTTGGGGAGCCCGCAAGGCCGCACCGCTTTATATCGCAATTCAGCTCTTTGTTTGTGAGAAGACAGACTTCTCCAAGCTTAGAAAAGATGCTGGGAAAGCGTAAGGTATAGCTGCGTTCAACGGTTACAAGAGCCGGAAAAGTTGTGGATTCAGTACCAAGCCGGGTTTTTGCTGTTATGCCGTTCTCGTTTTTTTCCACCTGCAGTGCATTTGTTATAAGCGAAATGCCAAGCATGGCGGAAAGCATTGGTCCCACCTGTGCCGTATCACCATCCACACTTTGCCTGCCACAGAGAATCAAATCCGGATGGAGCGTTTGGATTGCTTTTGACAAAATGTAGGCAGTGGCCAGTGTATCGGAGCCTACAAAGAGGGAATCCGTTATAAGGATAACACGAACCCCTAATCTTGTCAGCGGGAGGAGCACGGTTTCCGTTGAGGATGGCCCCATGGATACAACGGTGACATCATCGGATAATTGCAGTGCACACTCTATTGCTGACGCATCAAAGGGATTTATTTCTCCTTTAATGACCTTTACACATACAACTATTTTCATTGTTCGTTTTCAAACAAACCTTCTGCGACTGTGTCAATCGCACAGAAGGTTACCGAAGGATGATTTTGGAGCAGGCTTGCAGGAACCTGCGGCTGGATTTTACCGAAAAGAGCATGCTTCACAATACCGTGCTGCCATGGTCTGTTCAAAGCTACATATATAGAACGGGAGGCGAGAATCTGCTGCATGCCGATGGTAATGCACCATTCGGGCATTCCTCTAAGGTCGCCGCGCTGATACCCGTAGGCATTAATGGTTCTTGTCTCTCTGGATATGGGGAGAACCCTGGTGCCAAGATTTCCAAAGGCTTCTGCTGTAATGGGGTCATCCTCTTCGGCAGCCTCGTTAAATGCAAGATGCCCATTTATCCCCAGTCCGCCGAGGCATAAATCTACGCCGCCCAAGGCCGCAATCAGATCATCGTATTCCTTTTCTTTACTGGGCGCAGGAAAATGGCGCTGGCTTTCCGGCATGACAAGTTCCGGGGAAACCTGCGAATAAAATTCCGTGTTCATACGGCGACGGAAGCTCATGGGATGGTCGGCCCCGATGCATTCCGTGGGTGTGATCATATATTCGTCCATGTTGAAAAAATGAACGTTTTTGAGAGATACACCAAGTTGATTTACGAGCCTCGCAAAAATCGGATACTGGTCTGTAGGACCTACCGGCACAATCATCACGGTTGTTTTACCGGCGGCGTTGTTTTTCATAACCGTGTCCAGCATGGCGAGTGCCATGTCAAAATACACATCCCATTCCTGCGGTACAGTTTTAAAGAGAATATTTTCACGAATTTTTCTTTCCATTGCAATGTCTCCTTTTTCTTTATTGTGTGCGTAAAGTGTCATATATAATCTTTCCATCTGTAATTGTCATTTTTACGTTGAGGTCGTGGTCTAAAATACAAATGTCTGCAAGCTTTCCGACTTCTATGGAACCTATACGACCGTCCTCGCCAATGATTTTTGCCGGGGTAAGCGATGCCATAGTAACTGCATCATGCAAAGGCACGCCGGCATCTACCACAAGGTTTCGGATCATTTGAGAAAGAGGCTGAATACTGCCTGCCAATCGGCTGCCGTCCGGCAGACGGGCAACCCCGTCCGAAACTAAGAATCTCTGCGCTTCTGCATCCTGCTTTCTGCCGAGAATGTAAAGTGTGTCACTGACGGGCATTCCTCCGGCACGTAGACAGTCGGAAACAATGCAGAGCTTATCTGCACTTTTGCATTTGCAAATCAGCTTTACCATGTCAGGTGTAATGTGATGGTTATCGGCAATGAATTCTACCGTGAGTCTGTCATCGGTAAGCCCCAGTTCACAAAGACCTACATTCCTGACACCGTCGCGCATGGATACGGTGGACATCGTGCACCAAAGATGTGTACAATGGGATAAGCCTGCTTCAATAACAGGCATAATGCTGGGCTTATCGCCATCATCATGCCCGCCGCAAACCACAATACCTGCTTTTGTCAGTGCAGCGGTCATTTCGGCTGCACCGTCCAGTTCGGGTGCGATGGTTACGGTTTTGATGCAATCCCGGTTATCCAGAATAAATTGATAGGAATCTCGGGCAGGTACCCGAAGAAATTGTTCGGGTTGTGCCCCTTTATGCTTCAGCGAGATATATGGTCCCTCGATATGCGCACCCAGAATACGGCAGGGAAGAGATGGGCAAGCCTTGTATTGGCGCACTATGGAAAGCATTTTTGTGATTTGTTCCACCGGAGCCGTTACAGAGGTGGCCACGAGGGATGTGGTCCCACTTTGGCTGTGAAATCGGATTGCGTTATCAAATGCATCTGCCTCCGCATCCATAAAATCCCCGCTGCCTCCGCCGTGTGTATGTATATCGACAAAGCCGGGGCAAACGTATAAATCACTTGCATCGATAACGGTTTCATCTTGAAGGACAGTGCCCGGGGCAACAAACCTGTTTCCGTTTATCAGGACGTCGGCTTTTTCTATAACACCGGTATTTGTTACAATATTTCCGTTTTTTATAATCATAAAACCCTCTCCTTGTTTGTTTTATAAGGCCTATAGTTGGGAATTATATATGGGCTCTAAAGCTTCCTGAATCTTTTTATATTTGTTGTAAAGCTTCCGGTATTTCTCTGTGTTTTCGGGATTAGGATTTGTTTCGGTTACAGCAGAATTACATTTTTGCAGTGCATCTTTAAAATCTGAAAAAATATGCACTGCAACACCTGCCAGCATAGCACTCCCGAAGGAAGAATCGGAATACTTCATTTCAACAAGCTTTATCCCAAGGGCATCGGAAATCATCTGCCGCCAAAGGGGACTTTTTCCGCCGCCGCCGATAATAACGGCACTATCTGCGTGTGAAATATTTAATTTTTCAAGAGTAAGCTTACAGTCAAGCATACTCATGGCAACGCCTTCCAAAACTGCTCTTGCAAAATGTGCCTTTGTATGGTGGGAGCGAATGCCTACAAAATCCGCACACAAATTGGGGTTTGCGTATGGCGTCAGTTCACCGTTTAAGTATGGATGGAATACAAGTCCGTCGCAACCAATGCCGATTTTTTCTGCCATTTCATCCAGTTTTGCATACGCCTCACCAAAGGTATCACGAAACCACCTGTAGGAGGCGGCACAGGATTTAGTGCCGGTGCCGGGATAGAAAAGACCGTCAATCACGTGGGAGTAATTGACAAGATGTCTGCAAGGGTAGGGGGTATCGGTGACAACACATGTCCTACCGGCGGTGGCAAGTTTGATTGTCATATCGCCCCTGGAAACTGCGCCCGAAGCAAATACTTCCATGACCGTGTCTGTTGTGCCGCAAAGCACCGGTGTGCCTTCTGAAAGCCCCGTAAGTCCGGCTGCTTCTTTCGTGACAGTTCCAGCAATATCCGTGGGCTTTACCACACGGGGAAGGAGCTTAGGGTCCATGTCCAGAATGCCGCAAAGCTCCTGGCTCCAAGCCATGGTATTTACATCAAAAAGCATGGAACCCTCTGCCTCGATAAAGTCGGTTACATAATCCCCCGTCAGAAAATGCCGCACATAGTCTTTGGAAAACATAATTTTCCGGACCTTCTTCCAGTTTTCCGGCTCGTTATTTTTAATCCATAAAAGTGCCGGGAGAGACCAAATTGTATCCGGGCTGTGCAGAACCTGCTTTTCTATACACGATGCATAATTTTCCTTCAGGTAGGCCACTTCTTGAACGCTTCTTGTATCTGTCCAATATATAGCGGGACGAATCACATGAAAATCCCCGTCGAGAATTACGGCGGTGTGTGTTGCCGCATCCAGAGAAATGGCGGCAATTTCCTGGGGTCGGATACCGCTCTTCTTTAAAACCGCCGAAATATTTTCGATGGTTACCTGCACCCAGTCCTGCGGATTTTGTTCTGAGAATCCGGCTTTCGGATACAGTGTAGGATATTCACGGGTGCTGGTGGCACAGATTTCTCCGGTTTCACTAAGCAGCGTGGCTTTAGACGCACCGCCACCAAAATCAATTCCGAGTAAATACTTCATACCTATAATCCTTTATTTGGTGTTAAGCCATTCATGGTTTGGGTCTGTGGTCATGAAGAAGCCACGGTCCCTGCCGGCCATAATCCACAGATAGTAGTTCGTATATCCGGGAGCAACGTGGAAGGGATGGTATCCGCGCGGGATTTCCACAAAGTCGCCGGTTTTTACGGTGTATGTTTCATCAATATCACCTTCAAGGGTATACACCTTTTGAATGCCGAAGCCCTGCGGCTTATCGAATTCATAATAATATATTTCCTCCGTCGCAGCTTCTGTTGGCATATTATCGTCATCGTGTTTGTGCGGCGGATAGCTGGACCATTGTCCGCCTTTTACAAAGGCTTCGCCGATATAAAGCATTTCTGCGTCCACTCTTTCATCCAGAACGAAATGAGCTTCCCGTTCCCATCCGGGCTTGCCTAAATTTTTGATAATCACGTCCTCGGGCTTGACGAGAGTCGGTGTACCTACCTTTGTGGAGGGGGATTTCGCTACGGCAATTACGGCTTCGCCTATAGCAGTGACAGTAAACGGGATGTTAGCCGGAATATAAACACAGGTGGCAGGTCCGTCAAATACGGTTTTGCGTTTGCCGACATTTTCAAAGGCAAAGCCATCGCCCGTTACGGTGCAGCTTCCGCCTAAAATAACAAGTGCATATTCCTTGTTTTCCTCTCTGTAGGACTTGGTATCTCCGTCCGCAAGGCGTAGCATGTCCATTTCTACTTTTTTACAGGTACTGTTTTCTTTCGTGATAATCTCACTTTTCCCCCGGTTTTTAGTCCATGTTTTCTTCAAATTCATCATATCCACGCTCCTTTAAAAATTGTATAACTTCTTTTCGGGTGGGCACGGCGGCCCGGGCGCCGATTTTCGTACATTTAATTGCAGAAACGGCACTGGAGAACACAGCGGCTTCGAAAAAGTCCAGACCTGCAGTGATTGCATAGGCAAAAGCACCGTGGAACACATCTCCGGAGCCGTTTGTATCCATTGCGGTAACCGGAAAGGCAGGGTATGCTACAACATCTTTCCCGTCATAAAGAATGCCGCCCTTTTTTCCTTGCGTAATGACAACAATATCGGGAGAAAATGAAGCAAATAGCTTTTTTGCTGCAGTTTCCGCAGTCTTTTCACCGGAAAAACCAAGGGCGAATTCCTCGGAGGGAATCAGAATATCCACGTAAGGAAGAAGGTCACCGACGCCCTCGTAAAGCCCACCTGCATCATATAAAACCCGTGTGCCACTATCTTTTGCAAGCTTTGCAGCTTCAAGTGCCGCAGGGAGCTCGTTCCCGTCTATCATAAGAATGTCAGAATGTCGGACGGCTTCCTTTTGTTTCTCTGAAAGCTGCAAAGGGGGGAGAGTACCGCGGTGATAGACACACGTCCTGGTAGCAGTTTCCTCCGAAAGGCATATATATGAAGAAAACGAAGTATACCCCGGCTGAAATTCTACCAGCGATGTTTCTACTTCGTATTTCTTTAAATCTTCCATTAAAAATATACCGGCACTGTCGTCCGTAAGTACGCCTATATAGGCGCAGTTTGCCCCAAGCCTTGCAGCAGTTGCAAGGCTTGTAGCACAAGGACCGCCGCCACACCGTGAAATGGCGGTGGCTCCAATTTTAGTATCCTCTTTCGGATAGTGTGGTATTGTTAAAAGAATGTCGCAAACATTTGCGCCGATTCCTACGATACGTTTCATGCTTTGTTCTCCGCTCCTAAAAGCTTTATTTTATCCTTTGCAAATGCTGCTACGTTTTTCACAGCATCCTTCATAAACATATCAATTGCATAGATGTCACGTGAGGTTTCAAACACCTTATCGAGGAAGGCGTAACAAAGATCGGTTCCGAAGTTGACTTTGCGGATACCGGCGGCGATAGAGGCACGGATTTCCTCGTCGGGAACGCCACTGCCACCGTGAAGAACAAGAGGAATTCTTACGGCTTCCTTTATATCACGAATTCTTTTAATATCCAGCTTCGGTGCTTTTTTATATCTGCCGTGTGCTGTACCGACCATAACGGCCAGTGCCACAACACTGGTTTCGTTTACAAACTGTATAGCCTCGTCTACTTTTGTATATTCGCCCATTTCGGCGTCATTAACGCTTCCCACGTGTCCCAGTTCGCCTTCCACGGGAATATCCATAGGCTGACAAAGGTCAGTTACAGTTTTAGTGATGGCAATATTTTGCTCCAGCGGATAGGCGGAGGCATCAATCATAACGCCTGTACAGCCGTAGCGCACAGCCTTTGCCACTTCCGGATAGCCTGCACCGTGGTCCAGATGGAAGCACACGGGTACTTTTGCCTTTTTTGCCGCGGCCAATACAATGGGAGCAACGTAATATGCTTCGCCGTTTGTGAAAAGTCTTGAATAATTTTGTAAAATTACGGGAGCATGCAACGCTTCTGCCGCCTCTATAATGCCCATGACCGTCTCCATGTTGTATACGTTAAAGGCAGGGATGGCGAAAGAGCCTTTTTCGGCAATGTCCAAAATTTCTTTCAGATTTACAAGCATTTTAATATAACCTCCTCAATCTTCATAAGTTCGATGCCTGCCGGGCGGGTTTTGGATAACAGTACGTATTCTGCGGGACAGGCGGTAACCATAATTTTGGCGTCAATATTTTTGGCATTCAGCCATCGGTTTTCTGCCACCTTTTCCATAACGTGCGGCATATACTGATGCATGATAAGATTCCCCGCAAGCATGGTTTCCTTGCCGTGTAAAAACATTTCACGCACCTCACCACAGGCAGATAAAATGGAACGAATCGGCTCGATTTCTTCTAAGTCCCGGGCCAAAAGGGGACTGTCTTGAGGCGTGAAAACCAGATCCTGCGCGCGGACCGGAAGTTTTCCGCTTTGGATTAAATCGGCTAACAATTCTGTGAAGGTCAGGACCTCGGGCGCAAGTGTAATACCCCATTCCTTATATTCACGCTTCATAACCTTTGCATCTGCCGGGTCGTAGCAGATAACCTTTTTATACTTTGCAAGTGTAGCAGCACATTTTTCCATTACAGTCTTAGTCTCTGCGGCGGCACCGATTAAGAATGACATAGAATAGCCGCTGCTTGGTTCATCCTGTAGCACCGTGAAGTCTACACCGGCCTTCTGCAGAAGCTGTACGGCCATCTTGGCACAACCCATTGCCCGGGTATCCTCACCGATAAAAAAGAGCGTGTCGCTATCTGCAAAGTCGGGGATTTTATTTTCATTTTTGAGTCTGTAAACGTTGCCCGTTTCCTGAAAATTTGCAAGCATCTTCAGGACATAGGGCGGGAGCTTTCCGTCAAGTGCCGCTCCAAGTCTTGCTTCCTTTGTAAACATAACGGGATCCCAACCGGTGGTGCAGTCCGCAACGCAGCCGCCGCAAAGGGCACATTCGTAAACGTTTGCAACAATATCTTCCGAAAATTCAACGGCTTCCCGTGCTACGAGGGAAAGCCCCAGTGCTCTGGCTCTGGCCGTATGCCGTTCCAGACCTGTAGCATTCCCAATCGGGCAGATGTGGTGACACATCCAGCAAAACCGGCAGGATTCAATATGTTCTCTTGATTTCTGTGTAAATTGCATTTGTCTACCTCCCATTAAAGCCCAAGCTTGAACGGATTCATAATTCCGTTGGGGTCAAGCTGTTTTTTGATTCCTTCAAAAACCTGCATGGCGGGACCATACTGCTCCTTCATAAGTCTGCCGAGCTTGATACCCACGCCGTGGTGGTCATTGACAACGCCGCCGTTTTTAAGGGCAGCCCGTACGCCGCAATTCCAGATTTCCTGATGCAGACGGAATGCCTCATGCGGATCCTGTGGCACGTCCTTGCCGTCTACAATAAATCTGTCATAAATCATGCAACCCCACTCATACCAATGGGAGAAATGTGCAATAAATTGTGCCTGCGGGAAGTTGGTCTCAATGGCTTCCTTCATTGCCCAGTAAATTTTTTCAATTTTATCATAAGGAGCGATGGTATCCATTGTACCGTAGCACTGGGGGATATCCATCATGTGGCCGGGATAGAAGAAGGTGATCTTTTCTTTCCACCATTTTTCGCCGTATTCCGAACCCAGGTCTTCTGCACCATATTTTTTAAAGGTAGAGAGAAGCAGCTTTTCCTCTAAGGCTACCATTTCGCTAACGCCCTCAATGGCAAGGTTCATAAAGGCACCCGGCTTTTCCACGCCTACGATTTTTTTAATGAGTGTGGCAGTTTCTGCCTCATCGTAAAGTCGCATAACAGACGGCTTAAACATTTGTAAAAGCTCCCGTGCGGCCTTGAAAGCATCGGACATATTCTGAAAGAGGAAGCCACGAAAACGCCGTTCTTCCGGCTGGGCATAGATGCGCATCTGTGCCTTTGTCATAACACCGAGTGTCCCCTCAGAGCCGATGAAAATCTGATTAAGATCCGGTCCTGCGGCGTGCTTGGGAACAGGGGAGGTTTCAATAATATCACCATTGGGAAGAACAACCTCCATCTGCATTACCATATCGTCGATTTTGCCGTATTTCGTAGAGCATACACCGATTCCACGGTGTGCCAAAAAGCCGCCCACGGTGGAACAAGTCAGGGAAGAAGGGTAATGCATGGTGGCATAGCCACGTTCGTTTGCCGCCCATTCTACGTGCTTGTAAATTGAGCCAGTGCCGCATTCTATGTACATACCTTCTTCATTTATATCGTAGATTTTGTTCATACGTTTCGTATCCAGTATAATACCGCCGCAAACCGGAAGCGCACCACCCTGAGAACCGCCGCCGGCACCCCAGGTTGTAACCGGAATCTTATAGTAGTTGGCGATTTTCAAAACGGCCGAGGTTTCCTTGGCATCCTTCGGCGCAACTACAAAGTCGGCCTCCGGCATCCGCAGACCGCGGTCTGCCCACATTCTGGAAAGCCAGAAGTAGTCCACGCTGTGCGTAATTTTGTCGATTGTCTTTGTAGAGCAGTTTTCTTTGCCGACTGCATCTTCAAGCTCGGTTGCAATTACATTAAATAAAAAATCTGTCAATGTTTTTCCTTCTTTCCTTGATATTATAATATTTTTTGCGGAGGGAAGCAAGCGTTTTTAAGCATCTGGAGGGACATAATTTGCACTTGTTTATTTAAGTATAGCACGAATCGATGCGGATTTCAATAGGTTTCTGAAAAAAACTTCCATTTTTTTTAAAAAAAATAAAAAATCAATAAAGAAAAAAGAAAAAAATTTTCAAAATCTATTGACAGATATGGGTAGTATATGGTAATATGATGATGGTGTATAAAGTCGTAAACTATATAATGGAGGAGTTGACGGACATGTATATTTATAAGGATATGAAAAAAATACGTGAAAACGCGGCTTTCGTACTACGGGATATTGCCCAGGCGCAGCCGGGAGACAACATTGTTGTGATCGCAGACAGTGAGTCGTATTCTAATGCCCGTGCCCTTTGCGATGTGGCAAGGGAGTGCGGGTTTAACGCTGTGATTTTGGATGTAGATATGTATGGCGGGCAGGAAGGATATGATAATATTCCGATTATGGAGCCCGTCCGGCAGGCGATTTTGCATGCGGATATTACATTTATGACAACGCCGCAGATAAAAACAGGTTTTTCCACCTATCTCGGTTCCCGGGACGAAGGAGACGAGTCACTTTTAGGAAAAAGCAAGCGTTTTACATTTGAAAGCGGCGGCATGGAGGAATGGAATATCAACAAAGAAGAGGTGCTTGCAAACCGGAAGCGCGCGCTGGCACTATATGCCTGGTTGCAAAAAGCAAGAGAGATTCATATTACAACAAAACGGGGAACGGATTTGCGTTGTGCCATACACCGTGGGCTGGATGCCATGTACCCTGTAATGGGTATTATTCCGTTTTATTCTGAGGTGGCTGTAATTCCTTCGCTCGGCACAGTAAACGGTACTGTTGTAGCAGACGGGGCATCAGAGCGGACGAGAAATCAGCGTGGCTTCCCGATTCGTCCTAATATGCCCACCCATAATGAACTGTATAAGGAACCGATGCGGTTGGTATTTCAGGATAGTATTCTCACAGACTTTTCAGGTGATCCGGTGCAGGAAGAGCGACTTCGTGTTCTCCTGGAAGAGGTATCGCCGAAGGCAGATTTGTGTGATGAAATCGGGCTTGTAACGACAACATCGGCAGAAAATAACATGTACGGCTGGAAGGTAGACGGTAGTCATCAGATTAATTGCATTCATGTGGCAATCGGAAATAACCGCCGGCGCGGAGAGATTATTCACTCCACGGAGCATGTGGATTTCGACGTACACGACCCGATAGTCGAGGTTGACGGCGAATGTATATTAAAAGATGGAAAGTTCGACGATGAAAAGATATTCCGGTATGCAGAGGAAAACTAAGTGGGTACACAGATAAAAACGCAGAAAGGTAGAGGTGTTATGAAAAAACGCAAAATCGGTCTTATTGGCTTTGGTGGGATTGCTAAAGGAACACATGCCAACGGGTATCTGAACTGTGCTGACAAGGCAGAAGTCGTGGCAGTGTGCGATACCAGGGAGGAGGCACTGGCCCTGGCAAAAGAAAAGCTGGGAATCCCGGAGGAATATTGCTTTAAAGATTACAAGGAACTGATTGCATGTGATGCGGTAGAAGCTGTCGATATTTGTACGCCTAATTTTATGCATTGCGAGATTGCCGAGGCGGCAATTGCGGCAGGTAAGCCCTATTCGGTGGAAAAACCTGTGGGTCTTCGGTATGCAGAAGTTCTAAAGCTGCAGAAAAAGACAGGGGAACTGCCGGCATTTGTCAGCTTCTCCTTCCGGTTTCAGAAAACAATCCGTTATATGCAAAAGCTGATTGCGGATGGTGTGATTGGTGATATTAAAAATGTTTATATCCGCTATTATAAGGATAGTGCCCTTCGTCCGGGCAGAAGGCTGGAGTGGCGGTTTGATGAAAAGCTTGCCGGCACAGGTGCACTTGGCGATTTTGGCTCTCACATGGTGGATACGGCACGCCTTTTCTGCGGTGATTTTGAGGGCGTGTATGCAGAAAGCGGTATTGTAGTAAAAGAACGGCAAAAACTGGATTCAGAAGAAATTGCCCCTGTCACTACGGATGATTGGTGCAATATATTGGCAAGAACCGTGAAGGGGGCCGGGGTTTCCATTTCCGTATCGAGATGTACCCGTGGTATAAAGATGCTGACGGAAATGGAAATTTTCGGAACAAAAGGTTCTCTTCTTTACAGCAGTGCCGAAGGCCTTCGCGTAGACAGAGGCGAGGGACCTGCGGAGGAAGAGGTGCCGGATACTTTCCTTGCAAATCAGGCAGAATGCTTTGTAGACTATTTAAACGGTAAAACCGATGCACTTACGCCTTACCTTTCTGAAGGACTGGCATGCCAAAAGATACTGGAAGCGGCATCGCGCTCCATTGAAACCGGAAAATATATCCATTTAGATGAAATATAAAGAGAAAGTGTAAAAAAGAAAGGAAGATGCAAAGATGAAACTGGGTACATTTGTGAAGATTGCAGACCTTAGCCAGGCGGATGAAAAGTTTGCCACATTACGGAAAAACGGCTTTAGCTCCTGTCAGCTTGTTTACAAGCCGGATGTGTACAAACAGGAGGATGCAGAATTTATCAAGGCGGCAGCAGACAAGTATGACATTGAGATTTCAGCGCAGTTCTGCGGCTACAAGAGAGGGGCAAGTCCCTATGACAACTATTATAATTTCCGCATTGCAGGTCTGAATGTGGAAGCCACCCGGGAGGAACGGCTGAGCTACACATTGCAGGCGGCAAAATTTGCTTCCTGGCTTGGTGTGGAGGATATTATCGTACACGCAGGGTATGTACCGAACAACCCCTTTGAGGAAGGCTATGTGAATATGCTGACCTCCATTCACATCCTGGCACAGGAATGTAAACGGCTGGGGCTGAATGTTCTGTTTGAAACCGGTATGGAAGCACCGATTGTACTGCTGCGCCTGATTCAGGATGTGGGCTTTGACAATCTGTATATCAATTATGACCCGGCAAACATCTTTATTTATGGCTACGGCAATGCGATGGATGCCCTGCGTGTGTTTGGGAAGTATGTACGAAATATACACGGCAAGGACGGCACATTGCCCACGGATCCGCGCGGTCTCGGAAAGGAAACACCGGCGGGACAGGGTATGGTAGATTTCCCGAAGGTATTTGAGATGCTGAAAGAGCTGGGCTATGATCGCTTCATCACCATTGAACGTGAAATTACGGGCGAACAGCAGACAAAGGATATTCTTATGGCGAAGGAATATTTTGAAGGTCTGCTGAAAAATCTGGGTTATACCATCGAATAGAGGGAGGTATTTACATGAAGAAAGTATTTGCACTTTTGCTGGCAGGTATTATGACCCTTACGACTTTTACGGCTTTTGCAGAAGAGGAAGAAGCAAAGCCGATTATGATTGCCCCCACTGTGGAGCTGAGCGCAGATAGACAAACGGCCTACTCCATTAAGGAGAGACCCAAAAAATCGGCGGACTATAAGGTTGTAAACTTAGAGGCTCCCACAAAAGTGGCCGAAGAAAATGGGAATGTTGAGCATGTACTGAACCCCGGCTTTGAATCTTCGTCCGACACTTTAAACCTGAATTGGGGACAGGGCGGTCTTGAAGGCGGAAAATGGGGAGAGTCCGGCGGCTTTTTTGAAAAGAAGGATGTGCATGGCGGCAGTATAGCGGCACATACAGTTGCTGCAGAGGGAAAAAATGTGCATTTTCTTCAGAGCCTCGGCAATGTACTCGGTGGGCAGGAATATGAACTGACTGCGTGGGTAAAGAGGGTTTCCGGTTCACCGACAATCTCTTTAACCTGCATTTATAGAGACCCTGAGACGCTTATGAGTATGGAATACACAAATCGTGTCAATTTGCAATTCGGGGATGCACCCGGAGGGGTCTGGACACGTAAAACCATACGTTTTACCCTTCCTGAAGATGTTATCTCCGTAACGCTGATGGCTCGACTTATTGGTGGCGGAGAAGCCTATTGGGATGATTTTTCATTAGTCGGACCCAGCCGCCCGGCAAAGAAAATGTCCATGCCGGAATATATTGCTCCGACTGCGGATTCCGTAAATCTTCTGAAGGATGCCAGCTTTGAAGAGGCGGACGATGTAAAGCATATAAAGCATGGAACGGAAGAGGAAGGCTATTGGTTTGACCGTGATGACGATGTACTCCGCGGCTGGTATACCTATTCTGACGAAGAAGCTCATACCGGTACAAAATCCCTGAAGCTGAACTGTGACAACAACGTTATGCCCTGGGTTGGCCAGGCCATCAAGGTAAAGCCTGAGACCACATACCAGCTTTCTATGTGGGTGAAGATTCCGCGTGGCACACAGGAAACCTATCATTTCCAGGGCGACTGCTTTACCTATAGCTCGAAAGCGACAGAGCCGGACAATTATTTTAAGGACGGACGACGCTCGCTCCATGTGTATCCGGATTTTGATAATAACGAATGGCAACAGGTTGTAACTGTATTTTCAACGCCGACTGAAGCTGCTTACTATCACATTATGATTCGTACGGGAGGAAACAGCGTATCTTATTTTGACGATGTAGAGCTGTATGAGCTTTCCGGTCTGAGTAAAAAAATCAGAACCTTTAGTCCTGATGATGTATTTTATTATTCTGATTATGAGGGGAATGGTTATGCAGACCTGAAAACCTATCTGTCCACATCCGACGAAGAGCAGAAGGTACGTTTCCGCTTCTATGATGGCGAAAAGGTTTTACTGGAAGAAATTGCAACTGTTTTACCGGATGGAACCCAGCGGTTCAATTATCCCTTAGAACTTTTATCTGAGAAAAAGAAGGAATACAGACTGGAAGCAATGATGCTCGGCCCGAATGGGGAAGAAACCGAGGATACACTTAGCAGATACATATATAAGTATGACCGTCCCACAAAGCTGAACGAAGCCATGCAGTTGATTACAAACGGTGACAAGGTGATTCAGAATTATGTGCTTGCACAGGGGACATCTCCTGAAATTATGTATCGTATTTCTGAAGTGGGGGCTACGATAGGCCGTGGTATCGGTACGGTCAGAACGGACAGAACGGAAAGACTTGACGTGGCCTGGCAGGCAGGTATGTACGCCACGACAACCTTATTTAACCACGAAGATATCCGAGACCCGGAGGTATATGCACAGGTTGTAGATACCATAAACCGTGTAAAAGACCATCCGGCCCATATTGGCTGGTATTTATGGGAGGAACCGAAATTTGCCGGTGACGATATTGACCTGGATGAAAATCTTCGTATCGGCGCAAAGCTGATTCGTGATTTAGACCCGGAGCACCCGCTGTTCGGCGTACTTTCCGAGCGTCTCTATTCCCAGGAATTTGGTAAATATTGCGATATTATCGACATGGACCTTTATCCGGCACAGATTTATGACAACCGTCGCGGCGAGAATGTCGCAAAGGGTATTGCCATGGGACTGGAGGAAAATGACTGGCAGATTCCCATCGGCATTATGACCCAGGCTTTTGAATGGTTCGATTTCCAACCGACCTGGAACGACCTTCGGAACTATGTCTATGCCTGTATGTTTGAAGGCGCAAACGGGTTTAGCTTCCATACCTTCGGTAAGGAAACCTCTACTGCGGAAAACGGAACCTGTGTAAAGCCCGGTGATGAAAGATGGAACGGAATGGTGAAGGCGGCAGAATGGGAATATGACTTTATCTTTGACCACTTTACCAAGATGAAGGCTCCGCTCTTCAATGAAGGAAGAACAGAAGATGTCTGGTGGAGAACGGTTGTGCGGGATGGCGAACTGTATGCCATTGCCATCAACATGTGGGAAAATCAGAAATCTACGATTGATATTCCGCTGGTAGACCATACCGGCAAAATCAAGATAAACGGTGCAAAGGCAGAGCTTGTAGAAGGCGGCGATGCAAAGACGGTGACTATTACTGGTGACACCTTCCATATAGAGCTGGATAATTTCCAGGTTGCTGTTTATAAAATTACCCCGAACGAAGCGGTTGACTTTTCTGATGTAAAGGTTACCCGGTTCCGTGATTTGCAGCACCATGTATGGGCAAGGGATGCTATTATTGAAATGGATGAAAAGGGCATCGTAAACGACCTTTCTTATATTGCCTACGCACCCGGCAGAAACGTTACTCGCGGTGACTTTGCCATGTTCTTAGTGCGTGCCTTAGGGCTTACCGGTGACGGAACGGAAGCGAACTTTGACGATGTCTCCGCAAGCCGTGAATACGCAAAGGATATTGCCATCGGAAAGGCGGCCGGCATCTTAAATGGCGTCGGAGACAATAAGTTTAATCCGGATGTGGAAATTTCCCGTCAGGATATGATGACGATTATCAGCCGCGGCATGGCACTTTCCGGCGAAAGCGATTTGTCTGCATTTTCCGATAGCAGTCAGATTGCCGACTACGCACTTTCCCATGTGAAGGCCATGATTGCTTCCGGCCTTGTAAAAGGCAACGCGGACGGTACATTAAATCCGCTGGGACAAACCACCCGTGCGGAAGCGGCGGTTATCATGCAGCGTATTGTAAATCGATAAACCATACAGGACGTAGAAGAAAGGAAAAACGAAAATGAGACAAAAACTTTTTGTAATTCCCCTGATTTTTGCTATGCTTTTGGGCTGCATTTGCCCTGTGAGTGCGGCATTTACCGATACGGTGGGTCTGCCGTGCGAGGCGGCAGTAGAAAAGCTGTCGGCTTTAGGCATCGTGGAAGGTCGTGGAGATGGCGCATTTGCTCCGGATGAAACCCTGACAAGAGCAGAAATGGCTACGATTGTACTCCGTCTTCTGAATCTGCAGGCCGGTGAGACAACCCAGATTTTTTCAGACGTGACAGCAGAGCACTGGGCCTTTGCCGCAGTGGGCGCAGCCTACAAGGCAGGTATTGTCAACGGCACGAGCGAAACCACCTTTGCGCCCGATGCGGTGGTAACATATCCGCAGGCGGTGAAAATGCTTGTCTGTGCACTCGGCTACGGCGTAAAGGCAGAGGCGGCCGGTGGCTATCCCACGGGATACCTGTCTATCGCCGCCCAGATTGGGTTGCTTGATGGCGTAGCGGCTATAGACGGTGCAATTACCCGTGGCACCATGGCAATGCTGGTTTCCAACGCTGTGGAAGTTGATATTTTAGAGCGTACCAGCTATGGCGATGACTACACCGTAGCAACAGAGGAGGGTGCGACTGTCCTTTCAGAATATCTCCATATCCAAAAGCACGAAGGAAAGATTACAGCAAACGGCATGATAACTTTGGAAGGCCGTTCTGTCCGTAAAGGTGAGGTTGCCATGGGCGAAGAAGTGTTTGCCGTGGGAGAAACGACGGCAGATTCTTTCCTGGGCAGAAAAGTCGTCTTGTATGCAAAAGAGGAAAACGATGTAAAAACGGCGCTGTATATTGAAGCAAAGAAAAGCTCTGAGAGTCTTACGGTAGATGCATCGGATATTCTGCCGAAATCTACAATGACAAAGCTTTGCTATGAGGTGGAAAATAAGGAGCATACGGCAGAAATTGCGGCAGATGCCGTCTGGATATATAACGGCAGCAAAAAAACGGATATGACACCGGATAAACTGATTTTTGCAACCGGTACAGTCGAACTGATTACCGCAAACGGCACGGTGGCCGACACGGTTATAATTCGTTCCTATCAGAATGTGATTGTAGATAGCATACGGGCAGAAGAACATAAGCTGATCTTTAAAGACAGAAGTATTCCGCTGACAAGTCTTGTACTGGATCCGACAGATTTCTCGTACCGTTTCAGCTTTAAAAATACAAACGGAACGGATGCGTCAGTAGGAGAATGTGCCGAGTGGGACGTTCTGTCTGTGGCAAGGAGTGAGGATGGCCGTGTAATTGAGGTAATTCGCAGCACGGAATTTACCGCAGGTAAAGTGGCAGAAATGAGCGCGGATATGCTTGTGATTGGTGAAAACAGCTACGAAATTGCGGCGAATGTAAAAACCAGTACCGAACTGAAAAAGCCGGTGCTTGACATGGAAGCAAACTTCCGTCTCGACTTTACCGGCAAGGTCGCAGCGGTGGACAACGAAAACTACCGGAGCACCAAATACGGTTGGCTGGTTGGCGGCCAGAAGCTGAAGGGCATCGACGGCAATACACAGCTTAAAATTTTCACCGAGGATGGCATGATGAAGCTGTTTACGGTTTCCGATAAATGTAAGGTAAATGGCAATCCCTCTGCGGATGTTTTAGGAGAAAGCGTCCTTTACAGCGGCACGGCCGTTATTGAACAGCTGCTCTTATTCCGTGCAACGGCAGAGGACGAAATTATAGAGATTGAAACAGCTGTGGAAAATTTAGATTTTACTTTGCAGGAGGCAGAACGTGTTGCGAAGTTCTCCAGAGACTTTTACAGCGATAGAATCGGTATTATTGGCTATGAATCCAAAATCTTTGCAACAAGGTATATGATTCGTGAAAACAGTAAAATCTTTATCGTTGCGAATCAGTATACCGGCGACGATAAGCTCTATTCTATAAGAAACTGGGCTGATGTCGGCCATGTGGGTGCAGGCGGAACCTATAACGGTTTGTCTCTGTATGACATAGGTGAAGACAATGTCGCCGCTGTTATGGTTTCCCGTGATACGGTCAGTGCGATTCCCACAGGGGACCCGGGCGTCATTACGCATATTACCCAGACGATTACAGCAGACGGCGAACCGGTTATGAAGCTGACGCTGGAGAGAAAGAACGATACGGCTACCGTACTTGTAAAGGAAGACCTGGCAGTTTTAATGGAGAACGTGCTGTCTGACCCGGCAAAAGACCCGGCGGCAATAGAAGGCGTTTTGCCTGCAACTCTGAAGCCTTCCCAGTTGGAGCGTGGTGACGTGGTGCAGTACGATATGTCCACGATAACCGGTGAAGCCACGGCGATGCGGGTGCTTTTAAGAAGCGGTTCCCGCCTGGTGGGTGAGCGAGCCAACAATGAGGGCGGCCGGAATGCCACCGGCAATTTGGCGGCTGACTCTGATTATATCGGTAGCGTGTATGCTTATGCACAGACGGATAAAGTTTCCGAATACGGTGCCAGAATTTACGTGACGCATGAAAAAAGAACAGGACCGGAAACCTACGAACGCATCCGTCACTTTAATGGTCCCAAAATCGTACTGTATGATTCCCGGCGGGATACATTTAAGACAATTACGAGTGCAGAAATTTATGAAGGCGATTGGATTTTTGCTTATAAGTTGAACGCCTCGGAGCGGATTATTGTAGTATACAGATAGAAGGAGTGCGTAGATGAAATTTAGAAAAATCACAGCATTGCTTTGCTCTCTTCTGTTGTTAAACGGCACGGGGGCAGTAGCGGCAGAAACAGCTGCTCCCTATAGCCGGGAGGAAATCTCGGCACATACCCTTGTGGCCGGAGAAACAGCACAGGAGCTTTTGGTGAATGGCGGTTTCGAGATGTTAGAGGCAGAAACGAAGCTGCAGGTCTGGGCATTGTCAACCGGTCCGCTTGTGGAAGGCGGTAGCGAGAGGACAGAAGATGCGCACAGCGGAAGCTATGCCCTCCGTCTTTCAGCCGGTGAGGAGGTGCACCTTACCCAACAGGTGGCAATCAGCCGTCTGAACAGTGGAAAGATATGTGAGCTATCTCTCTGGGCAAAGCCGGAGAAAAAGGGTAGCAGTCTGACGCTTACGCAGACCTTTGGCATCCGTAATGAGCAGATACAGGATGAGGTGCTTGAAGATGTAAACATCATTTCATTTACAGACGCGGAGGCCGGAAAATGGACACAGAAGATACTGCGCTTTACGATTCCCGAACGCATCTCATATACGGCAATAGATATTTCGGTGCAAAAGGACGAAGCGGTGCTTATCGACGATGTATCCCTTCTTCTGGAGGGGGCACCGCCAAAGGTGGAAAAGCCCACCAAAAAGGAACCGGTTTTAGAAGACTTTGAAATGGTAAAGAACGGCGACTTTGAACAAGGTACACTTAACTGGGGCGTGGAGCCCGGCCAGTGGAATGATTTTATCAGTATTGTACCCGGCGGCGCGACCGGCAACTGTGTAAAAATCTTCAAAGAACCGGAAAATAGTGGAAAAAACCCACAGCTTCTACAGCATATTTCCGGCTTTGAGGAAGGTGCGGAATATCAGATGCATTTTCGGTTAAAATCGCCGGGCGTTGACAAGCTGGAATCTATATCCTACGGCTTTCGCTGGGGTGTAAACGGCGTGCGCATGGGACATGACAAAACGGGTAACATGGTACTTCTGCAAAATGATAACTGGATTGACGTGTATCTGGACAGTGTTTGTCCACCCGGGGCAAACACCTGCATGATTGACTTCCGGCACTTTGCACCGGTCGGTTATTACATGATTGACGATGTAAGTGTTTATATGACGAAAAGAGCGCCTTATGCTGAGGTGGAAACGGATGAGATATTCTATTACACCGAATGGAAGAAGGGCGAGGTGACCGTTCGCGACAGAACAAAGAACGGTGCGCTGAAAAACGGACGTATTGTGCTGGAAATCCGTGACGGCGAAACGGCTGTATTTACGAGCGAAGGCAGTATGACCGGCGAAGTGAAGAAACTGGAATTCCCTGTGAGTGTTCTGTCAGAAAAAGGAAAGGAATACACGGCCCATACAGCGGTGTATAACGAAACGGGTTCTCTTTTGGAGGAATACGACAGTGCAATTTACCGCTACGACAGACCTACTTACTTAGGTGCCGACGGTGTGTTCAGAAAGCCGGACCGAAACGGCGTGATGCGAGAATATAATGTTGTCATCGGTAACGGCGTAACGAATCCGAGAATCAGTATTGTCGCCCCCTGCGGTGTTACAGTTGTCCAGCTTGTGGGCGGGGCATCCCTGCCACTGAAGGAACGGTTGGATATGGTCGAAAAGGAAGGCCTTTTAGCGCAGATTGTTCTTTATAGCGGAAAAAAGAGCGGCGGACACCCGGAAATGTTGCCACATACAATTGATAAGGTCATGGCAGTAAAGGATCATCCTGCTTTGTTTGGTTATAAAATTCAGGATGAACCCATGCAGAAGGGAAATTCGGATGCGGAGCTGGCACTGGCATACAAGACAATTCGTGACCTCGACCCCAACCATCCGATTTACACGGTAGACTCCGGTGAAGCAAGTTACGAGAGGCTGGGTAAGTTCTGCGACCTTATGGATATTGATGTATACCCCGGAAAGGGAGCGGATCGCGCCACACTGCTGGGTGAAAAAATTGAGGCGGCTGTTAAAGCGGTCAAGGGTCGCAAGCCGGTAGGGCTCCTGCAGCAGGCTTTTGAACTTGACGGTACGTTCCCCACAGCCGATGAATTTCGTCACTATGCCTATCAGGCACTGTTATCAGGTGCATCTTCTTTTGGGTATCATTCCTTCGGGGAATCGACCACACCACTGAGTCCCGAGCATTCCTCGTGGCCGGGGCTTGTGAAGATGGCCGAGTGGGAACAAGGATTTATGTTTGATAGCCTTGTAAAGACGAAGAATCCGATGCTGAATGAGGATAAAACAGATGAAGTATGGTGGCGCACCTACGTGCTGGACGGCAAAATTTATGCCATTGTCTTAAACCGACAGCTGGAGGAAAATACAGCAACGGTGACCCTTACGGGGGTGAACGGCGGCTATGGGGCAGAGGGGTATACCGTAAAGCGGATTGCAGGCGGTGAAGAAGAAACCGTTGCCGTAAACGGCACCACCTTTACGACAAAGCTTATACCCCAGGCAGCATATCTCTATGAGATAACGCCGAACACCCCCGTGGATTTCAGCACGCTTCCCACAATGAAATTCCGCGATTTGACAGGATATAATTGGGCACAAAACGCAATTTCGTCCATGGAAAATGCAGGCGTGGTTACGGGTACAACAGACTATCTGTTTTCGCCCGGCGAAAAAATTACCCGAGGTGATTTTGCGTATTTCCTGATAACCGCCTTGGGACTTACGGGAGAGGAGACTACATCCTTTTCGGATGTTCCGTCAGATGCCTATTATGCTAAGGCGATTGCCGCAGGGAAGGCAGTCGGTATTCTAGAGGGTGTCGGAGACAATCTTTTCGACCCGCATCGGGAAATTTCACGACAGGATATTATGACGATTACGGCCCGCGGTGCAAAGTTGGTAAAAGCACTTGCAGAAAGTGATACCGGAGTGCTGGATACCTTTACGGATGCGGGACAGATTGCAGATTATGCACGTCAGAGCGTGGCAGATATGGTAAATGCAGGCCTTATTCTTGGCAACGGAGACGGTACCGTAAATCCTTTGGGTTACACAACGAGAGCAGAAGCGGCCGTCATTGCAAGTCGTATTTATAACATGCCTGTTGGTGCATAGAAGGGGGAAATATGAAACTCACAAGACTATGTACACTCTTTTGCGCTTTCCTGATGCTGTGCAGTACAGAAATTCCTGCACAGGCGGCGTCTTATTCCTTTACGGAAATTTCTGCACACACACTGGTGGATAAAGTGAACGCACAGGAACTTTTGGTAAATGGTGATTTTTCCACGTCGGAGAGCGACACGAAACCGCTGGGCTGGGGAATAAATCCCGGAACCTTTGGTGCAGGTGAAACCGCTGAGCATATCCGCGGTAATGCATCGTGTGTAAAGCTGAACTACCCCGGTACAGGATATGCATCACTTTCCCAGACTGTGGTGCTGAAGGATGCGGATGGAAAGAAATGTCAGTTTTCTGCACGGATAAAAGGCGAACCCTCGGAACAGGATGTTCGTGTCCGTATATCGTTTTGGGTTTCGCAAAACGGCACGGTGGTAGAACATTCCGATGTTATTAACGTGTTTTTTGCTGATATAAACACAAATACATGGACACAGAAGATTATTGCATTTACGTTGCCGGAGAACATTCAAAGAATTACAATCCGCGCACAACTGCACAGCGATCTTGCGATGTATGTGGATGATATGTCTCTGCGTATGGAGGGGCTTGCAGAGGCAGACGCAGAGGAAAAAAAGCCTGTGCTGGAGGACTATGAGATGCTTGTGAATGGCGATTTTTCGGAAGCAAGTGAGGACGGTCTGACAGTTACGGGCTGGCGGCCGGAGCCGGGAAAGGGCGGAACCTTTGACGGCCGGGGCGCAGTGCTGGAAAATGACGGCGATGCACAGGGGAACTATGCAAAGGTCCTGACCGGAGAAACATTGCCGCAGCTGCGGCAGACGGTTACGGGACTTATGCCGACAGCGGAGTACCGCCTGACGTTTAAGTATAAAAATCCAACCGCAAACGCCGTAAGTTTTTCCTGCCAGATGCAGTACAGAAAAGGAACAGCAGACATAGAGCTGGACGGCACAAAGAATATGATGGCGTATAGTAGTCAAACATGGCAGAACGGATTTTTTGATTTTGAATGTCCGGAAGAAGCGGATGGCTGTCTTGTCAGTTTCCGGAATCTTTCAGCCGCCGGGGAGCTTTACATTGATGATGCCAGCTTGTATATGACAAGAAAGCCCTACCTTGCCCTTGTAGAGACGGATGAACGTTTTTACTATACGGAGTGGAAAACCGGCTTTGTTACAGTAGAGGACAGAGGGAACGGCGAATCTCTTGCCGGTGGAAAAGCAGTTTTTACTGTTTTGGATGGCAATACAGCGGTGCTTTCGCCGCGGGAAAAGACGCTGACAGACGAAAAAACTGTATTTGAATTTTCTACAGCGCAGGCACTTTCCGAAAAGGGAAAGGAATATACGTCCGAGGTAAAAATTTATGATGCAGATGGCAAGCTCGTAGAAACCCAGTGCCATCCCATCTACCGGTATGACCGGCCCACATATCTGGGGGCAGACGGCGTGTTCCGTAAGCCGGACCGAAACGGTGGCATGATAGAGAAGAATATTTCTATCGGAAACAACGTACCCTTTACGCTCATAGATAATACGGGAGATGAGATAAGCGATCTTGGAATCACCGTGGTGCAGATGGGTACGGATGAGGCAAAACGTCCGCTTCTGGAGCGTATGGATGCGGTAGAGGCGGCCGGCCTGCATGTGCTTATTTCTCTTTATAACGGAAAGAAGAGTGGCGGTCACCCTGATATGCTGGAAAATACCGTGCAGACGGTAAATGCAGTCAAAGATCATCCTGCACTTTTTGGGTATAAGGTGCAGGATGAGCCGATACAGAAGATGAATACAGAGGATGAACTGGCAACGGCCTATAAGCTGATCCGGGATCTTGACCCGCATCATCCTATTTATCTGGATGATTCGGGGGAAGGTTCTTATAAACGTATGGCTCGGGTCTGCGATATTATGGACATTGACCACTACCCATCGACAGGGGCCTACAGAGCCTCTGTCATCGGTGAAAAAATCGAGGCGGGCGTAGCGGCAGTAAAGGCCAGAAAGCCGGTATTGCTTCTGCAGCAGGGCTTCGAGATTGGCGGAGAAATGCCGAGCGCAAATGAGTTTCGTCACTATGCGTACCAAACGATGTTTTCCGGCGGCTCAGCCGTAGGATATCACTCCTTCGGGGGCGAGCCGGGACATCTGGCACCGGGGCTTGACGAATGGGACGGTTTATGCAAATTTGCAGATTGGGAGCTTACCTTCCTGTTCGATGCCACCGTCAACCGCAAGTATCCCATGCTAAGCGAAGAAAAGACGGATGCCGTCTGGTGGCGTACTTATGTAAAGGATGGTAAAATCTATGCCGCAATCCTGAACCGGAAAGTGGCAGAAGAAAATGTGGCCGATGTGGTACTTTCTGATTTTGACGGCACGATATCTGCTGATGGCTTTATGGCAAAACGGATTGCAGGCGGAACGGAAGAAACCATAACAGAAACGGGTAACGTTTTCAGGAAGAACCTGGAAGGCATGGCCGCATATTTATATGAAATCACGCCAAAGAATACCATGGACTTCAGCGGCCTGAAAACCAC
Organism: Clostridia bacterium; assembly: GCA_017442155.1. Taxonomy (GTDB): domain Bacteria; phylum Bacillota; class Clostridia; order UMGS1883; family UMGS1540; genus SIG447. The sequence goes on from JAFSAU010000008.1 coordinate 79,812, forward strand.
AAAATACAGAGACCTGACCGGGTATGGTTGGGCATACAACGCTATCTTGACAATGGAAGAAGCCGGGGTTGTCAATGATAAAACAGCGGTAAGCTTTGCACCCGGTGAAAATATTACCCGTGGCGATTTTGCCTCTTTCCTGATTCGGGCACTGGGGCTGACAGCAGATTCCACCGAAAATTTTGCTGATGTGCCTGCAGATGCACCGTATGCAAAGGAAATTGCAACAGGGAAAAAGCTTGGTGTATTGAACGGCATTGGTGACAACAGGTTTAATCCCGAAGGCGAAATCACCCGGCAGGACCTTATGGCAATCGCAGCCCGCGGTATGCGGGTTTGCCGTGAGCTTAATGAAGGAGAGGAGGAGATGCTGCAGGGCTATGCCGACGCCGGACTGATTGCGGAGTACGCAAAGCTGGATGTTGCCGCAATGGTGCGTGCTAATATCGTAAAAGGCAATGCGGACGGTACAATTAACCCCCTTGGCAATACAACGAGAGCTGAGGCGGCGGTCATAGCGAACAGAATGAGTCAGTGGAAGAAGGATCCATGAAGGGCATTCGGCAGTGATACGGCATTTTATGCCGCACAGCTCACTGCTGAGGAACGAGCGGTGTACTACGATATGCTGATGGCAGAGACCGGCGGTACGTATGACGGCGCGGTGTGGCAATCGACACGGATAGAGAATGGTTTGACGTATACGCTGATTGTCAACGGAGGCCGTACTGCGGTAGAGAGAGCAGCGGCGGGGACATACGCAAAAGAGCTGGTGATTGAAAACGGAAGCAGCGTTTTTGATAACGCCGGTGGGGGCTTTATAGCTTCGCTCCCTCCGCACAGCAGTCTCTTTTTCACGACGGGTGATGCACTTTTACCCGGCCTTTACGTCGGGAACACCGCAAAAGCAACTTTTGAAAACGGAGCCGTATTCCGAGCAGCAGGTGAGACCCGGATTGGGGCAATGTACCAAAAATATGGTACAATGTGGGAGCTCGACTGTCTGTATGCAGATGGCGAAAATGTAACGGCAGACAAAGGGATTTGCAAATTCAGGGCTTTTTCCTGGGATGCAGCACTTTCGCCGCAGAAGAGTGCAGCTACGGTAATCCAAAAGCCGTAACCGGCACACCGGAAAGAAAACAAAAATTTAGGAGGATTGAACGAGTATGAAAACAAAAATTTTAATTTTGGCACTGGTTCTGGTAATGGTTGGCACATGTATGCCCGCAGTGGCGGTACAGCCTACGGGTGAAAATTTGATTACAAATGGTTCCTTTGAGGATGGGCTCACGGGCTGGAAGCTTGCAAAGGGCGCCAGCGGAGAGCCGGCACTTACCGTGTCTTCCGGTACAGTGACAGCAGATGAAAAAACGGATGGAAGCAGTGCTGTCATGATAACCGGCACAAGCGATGAGAGAGCGGTGCTCCGTCAGTTTCTGCCTGCCGGAACGCTGGAAGCGGGCAAGCAATATCAGATTTCTGCCTGCATCAATATTACATCCGGTACAAAAGCAAGAATCGCTCTTCGTGAAGGAGATATTTATAACGGCACTGCGGTGTGCGATTTGATTGGAAGAACGCCGTTTGGTACTGATACCATGTTAAGCACTGGTATTACGAATGGTTGGGTTCGTCTCTCTAAGGTATTTACTTGTGGGGAATCGACAGCGACAAACGGATGTTCTTTTATCGTGGATACGAATACTAACGCTCTTGAACTTTATATTGATGACGTGCAGCTTCGGGAAACAGACACGGGTCTTTTGAAAGATAACGGTGAATTTGAGACATTCTCGCCGGATTTTTCCTTTCTGACCGAGGAGCAGCACACCACTTGGCTTGGCCGTACAAATGCAACTATGCCGGGAGACCTGACGCTGAAGCGGCTGGAACGGACAGAGGATTACGGTACAGCACTGTGTCTTACCGGTAAAGGTTCTGGTGTCAACAGCACGATCCTTTTTAATCTTGACAGCGCAAAGCTTTCTGCCCTCGCAGCAGATACCCCGATTAAATTCAGCTTCCGCATAAAGGTGGTAAAGGAAACGGTGGGTGAAGAAGATAAGAATGCCAATGTGTCCTTCGGTCACAGGAAAAAACAGAGTGGAAATACTGGTGGACGATTTTCAGCATGGCCCTGCACCATACCGAAGGAATATTTCAATCAGTGGGTCACTGTGGAGCATTGGTTCCCGTATAGACCTGTAGCAGACCAGGTGTACCGTTTGGATCTTGGTATAAATGATGCGAGCATGCAGTTTTTACTTGATGATTTTTCGGCAGTGGCGGAGGAGACTGCTGCTGTTGCGGAAGGCAAAACAATTTTCCTGTATGAGGAACTGAAAACGATTGGAAACGGCGGCGATGAATATAGCGCAACACGCCCCGATACCTTCTTAACGACTCGTGCAAGCATCGATGAAGCATACACACTTGACGAAACAGCAAATATTTATGTACGCTATCCCACCATGGAGGGCACCGAGCAGAAGGGAACCATAGTTTGTGCGGTGTATAGCACAAACGAAGATGGCATGAAAATGCTGGAAACGGTAAAAACCGGCGATGCCACTGCCATTGTAGCAGGCGACTGCGGCACAGTGGTTGAGTTCCCCTTGACCGGGATTACCGTACAGGATGGTAAGACCTATACGCTGGAGACCATGGTATGGGACGGCGTTTCCGGGCTCAGACCGCTGGCAGGTGCCGCAAAGCTGGTTGCGCCGATTACAGAAGCGACAGCAGAGTGAACAATTGGAGGTAAGACAAAATGAAATTTCGCGATAAGTTATGGCTCTGGGGCCAGACAGAAGGCTCACATCATATAAACGACGCCTTCAAGCTGCCGGGACAGAGCCGCATGACACCTTTGGAGGGTGCATACTATTTTGGCATCCATAACATGTGCCGTGTTGTTATGATGGGGCTTCCGAAGCTCCCCTTCGACCAGGACCAGATGGTGCTGGATACGATGGAAAACGTGGTCTGGTCCATTATCGGTGACGGAACAAGCGGAAAAGCCGATTATACAGACGAGATTATCCGTCTTTCGCACAAATATCCGAACATTACAGGTGTAATTATGGATGATATTATGCGTTTGCCGAGAATGGAAATCTTTTCGCCGGAGTCGTACCGGGTTTTCAAGGAAAAGCTGAAGGATGCGGCACGTCCGATGCCTCTGTGGTGTACCATCTATACCCATCAGCTGACAGAAGAGAGAATTCCTTACATTGCGGAATGTGATGTCCTAACGCTCTGGACCTGGCATCAGGAGGATTTACCGGCTATCCGTGAAAACCTGGCAAAGCTTCGCACGCTTTCCGGTGACCAGCCGATTTACGGCGGTCTGTATATGTGGGATTACGGCAATAAAAAGGAAATCAGCGATGATTTAATGCAGCTGCAGCTGGATACCTATTACGAACTTCTTAAAAATAAGGAGATTGCCGGCGTGATTGTCTGCTCCAACTGCTGTGCCGATGTGGGGCTGAAGACCTCGGATATGGTGCGGGATTGGATTCGCGAGCATGGCGATGAAGAAATAGAATAGTTTTTTCGGCCGTGCCGGAGGGTATTTGGAGGGAGCCTTCCGGCATGGCTGAAACTGTAATGCAGCAAAAAGGAGAAATCACATGGAAAAACTGAAACGAGGGATTCATCTTGATTTCCACACCTTGCCCGGTATTTATAACTTCGGCGAATCGTTTGATGCCGAGGTGTTTGCTGAGCGGCTGAAAAACGCAAACGTTGAAATTATCAACGCATTTTTTCAGTGTAATATCGGGCATGTGTACTATCCGACGAAGATAGGCGTGCCTTACCCGGATATGAAGGGTGATATGTTTGGGGACATCGTTCGTGAATGCCGGAAAAGGGGCATTCGCGTTGTAGGATATACGAATACAGCTATAAATCATGTCCAGGCGATTTTGCATCCCGAATGGCAGAGAGTAGATAGCGAGGGACGGGTGCTGCAGCATGAGAGGACAATAACCAGCAGTTTTTTCCGTACCATGTGCTATAACAGCGATGGATACCGCAAGTATTTGTCTTCCCTCATCCGCGAGGTGATAGAGCTATATGATATAGACGGTATTTTCGCTGACTGTATGACACCGAACCCCTTCTGCCATTGCCCAAAATGCACACGGGAGATGATAGAAGAGGGGCTGGATGTCACAAATGAAGACCATGTGCGGTATTTTGCACATAAGAAGTTTTTTGAATTTGCCCATTTGATTCGCAGTTCCGTTCCGGAGGGGAAGCTGGTGCAGCAAACCGGCGTTCCCTTCGACTGGGACGGGGCACAGGACGTCAGCACCCATGGCGAGCTGGAATGTCTCCCGGCAGGAAGATGGGGCTACGACTTTTTCGGGCCGCAGGTTGCTTATATGCGGAAATGCCGTGACCAAATTTTGTATATGTCCGGCCGTTTTCATTATAACTGGGGCGATTTCGGTGGCTACAAATCAAAGGCCTCTATGGAAAATGATTGCTATGATGCGCTTTCACAGGGCGTGCAGGTTTCGATTGGCGACCATATGCATCCGGCAGGGAATCTGGATAAAAAATTGTATGAAGATATAGGAGAAATCTACAGCCGTGTAAAGGCGTACGAGGCATGGTCGGATGATGCTGTATACCGTTCTGAAATCGGCATTCTCAATGATAAAACTGCGGTTACCAAAGACGAAATGCGGGGCGGTCTCGGGCGAAACCCCTCAGTACGTGGCGCAGCAAGAATGCTGGCAGAGCTGAAGTATGGCTTCGATATTTTAAATGAGGACATGGACTTTGCGCCGTATAAACTGCTGATTTTGCCGGATGACCTGCACATGTCAGAAAACCTGCAAAAAAAGATTTCTGCCTTTTTGAAAAATGGTGGTAAGGTGATTGCTTCCGGTAGTGCAGGCTTAAATAAGGAGAAAACGGATTTTGCATGTAAGGAATGGAATTTCATCCGGTTTGATGGTATAGACGAGCATAATGTGTCATTCTTTACCGATGCCGTCCGTACAAGACCGACGGCGATGTACCGGCCGGGGATTCGCATGACCTCCGGGTACAAAACGGCCGACTATATTAAACCATATTTTAACCGCCATTTTGACGGTATTCATGGGTATCGGTACGTTCCACCGGAAAAGGCAACGGGACAGGCGGCGATTGCAGAAAAGGAGGGCATATGCCATATTTGCTTCCGCATTTTTGAAAGCTATTACTTTGAGGCGTATGCGGTGCATAAGCAGCTTTTGAATGAAATCATCCGGCGTTTTCTCCCTGTACCGCTTTTAAAGACAGAAGGGATACCGTCCACGGCAAGAGTAACGCTGACGGGTACGGAAGCGTATGAGCTTCTCCACGTCAAGACAAGTTTCCCGGAGAAACGAGGACATGCAATGAGCGTGATTGAGGAGCATGTAAAGCTTCCGGCAGGGGAATGCATCTCAGTAAAGGGTGCATATAAGGCGGTATACCGGCTGCCGGAAAAAACGCCGATTGCATTTGTAGCAGATGGAGCATATACCAAGGTGCATCTGCCTGAAATTGACGGCTATGCAATGTTTCTCTTGGAAAAATAGAGTATTGTAATTAAAAAAAGGAGATTTTTACATGAAAAAGATAATAGCAACCCTTTTGGCAGGCTTTATGTTGTGTTCCGGTGCCGCAGTTCTATCCGCCCCCGCAGAGGAAAGGGAGTACCCCTTCAAAATTTCCCCCACGGTGGAAATGCGGGAGGATGGGGAAGCCTATTCAATCAAGGAGCGTCCGATAAAAGAAGGCGATTATAAAATCCAAACCTTAACAAAGCATACAAAGATAGCGGGGAAAAATGGAGATGAAAATATTTTCCCGGACGGCGGCTTTGAAAATGCAAAAGAAACCTTTCTTACCGGGTGGAGCGGAAACGGCGTTGAAGGCGGCGTGATCGGTGAAACCAATGCCTTTATTGTGGATGATACCGCAGAAGGCAAAAAGGCACTCAAGCTATCCGGACCGGAAGGCAAAAATGTACACGGTGTACAGGTGTTTACGAACATGATACCGGGTGAGGAATATGAATTATCCGCTTGGTGTAAACGGGTTTCCGGCACAGCCAATATTTCTTTAGGCTTTGGTTATGTTGAACCGGAGACAGACATGAGTCTGGAGTACGGCAATCGAGTGAACTTAAGCTTTGCCGATGCCCCGGCCAATACCTGGACACAGAAAATCATTCAGTTTACGATGCCGGAGGATGCCAATAAAGTAACTTTGATGGCACGTCTTATGGGCGGCGGTGAAATCTATTATGACGGTATTACGATTCTCGGCCCTCAGAAGCCGGTAGAGGTTGCAACAATGCCGGAGTATGTCAAACCTAGCGAAGGTACGGAAAACGTCTTTAAAAACGGGGGCTTCGAAGAAGGAACGGAAGTCACGCATATTAAGCACGGAACGGAATATGAAGGCATTTGGTTTGACCGTGACGACGATGTTATGAAAGGGCACTTTACCTATTCGGATGCGGAAGCACATTCGGGCAAGCAGTCTATTCATTTAAAGGGCGATAATTTGAATATGCCCTGGCTGGGACAGGTCATAAAGGTTGAGCCGGAAACCACCTATCAGATTTCAGCTTGGGTAAAGGTGGTAGATCCAAGAAATGTTAATTTCCGTTTCCAGGGTGACGGGTATAAAAATTCCCCGGAGCAGACAGCAGAAAACTATATCTCGGATGCACGAACCACAGTCCATCCCGGTATAGATCCGAAAAACCCTGCGTGGCAGCAGATTGTCGGCAACTTTACAACCCATCAGGATGCGGAGTATTATTGCTTTATGCTACGTGGCGGTGACAAGATACAGGATATGTATTTTGACGATATAGAGCTTTATCCGCTCGCAGGTCTCAGCAAAAAGCTTCGTAGCTTTATTCCGGATGATGTGTTCTACTATTCTGATTATGAAGGAAACGGGTATGCTGATATAACTACCTATAAAAGTACAACCGACGAAAATCAGAAGGTACGTTTTCGCTTTTATGATGAAGAAAAGGTTGTAAAGGAAGAAATTGTTACGCTTCCCGAGGAAGGGAAATATCGTTTCCATTACCCCTTGGAGCTTTTGGCTGAAAAGAAAAAGGAATATAGGCTTGAAGCTATGATGTTAGGCGCAAATGGGGAAGAAACAGACGACTTTATGGAACGTTTCATTTATAAATATGATCGCCCCACCATGCTGAATGAAGCATTGGAGCTTATGACGTCTGACGGAACCAAAATTGAAAATTACATACTGGCGCAGGGTACAACGCCGGCGGTTATGTGGCAAATTCCCGAAGTTGGGGCTACAATCGGCCGTGCAATCGGTACTTGGCGAACGGACAGAATCGAACGGTTGGACGTAGCTTACGAAGCCGGAATGTATGCTACTGTTACCTTATTTAATCATGAGGATATTCGTGATCCGGAGGTGTATGCCGATGTGGTAAATACAATTAATATGGTAAAAGACCATCCGGCACTTATCGGCTGGTATTTATGGGAAGAACCGAAATTTGCAGAGTCTACCTATGATCTGCAGGAAAATATCCGTATTGGTGCGAAGCTGATTCGTGACCTGGATCCCAAGCATCCTCTCTTCGGTGTTGTTTCTCAGCCGCTCCATGCAGGAGAACTTGGTAAATTTTGCGACATCTTAGACATGGATATTTATCCCGCACAAACATATGACGGACAACGTGGCATGCGAATTGCAGAAGCAATTTCTATGGGTCTGGAAAGTAATGATTGGCAAAAGGTAGTGTCTATCATGACCCAGGCCTTTGAGTGGTTTGAATTCCAGCCTACATGGAATGATCTCAGAAACTATATTTATATGGCCATGTTTGAGGGCGCGGGTGGATTCAGCTTCCATACTTTCGACAAAGTAGGCGGTATTGCCGAAAATGGTACGGGGGTTCAGCCCGGGGACGAAAGATGGAATGGTATGGTGAAGGCATCAGAGTGGGAATATGATTTTATCTTTGACCACTTTGTTAATCAAAAAGCCCCGCTCTTTAATGAGGGCCGTACAGAGGATGTCTGGTGGAGAACAGTTGTGCGGGACGGAGAACTGTATGTGATTGCTGTAAACACCTGGGAAAACAAGGAAAGTACGGTAAATATTCCGCTTGTCGACTATACTGGCAAAATTAAAATAAACGGTGCAAAAGCAGAACTCATAGAGGGCGGCGAAGCAAAAACAGTAAATATTTCCGGTGATACCTTCCCTGTAGAACTCGAGAAATTCCAATCAGCCGTCTTTAAGATTACACCGAACGAAGCTGTTGATTTTTCCGGTGTTAAGGGCACACGATTCCGTGACCTGCAGCACCATGTATGGGCAAGAGAGGCCATAATTGAAATGGATGATAAAGGCATTGTAAATGACCTTTCGGCAGTTGCTTTTGCACCAGGTAGAAACATAACCCGTGGCGACTTTGCAATGTTCCTGGTGCGTGCTTTGGGGCTTACCGGAAGCGGTGCCAAAGTAAGCTTTGACGATGTTTATACAAATAGAGAGTATGCAGAGGCCATTGCCATAGGCAAAGAGGCAGGTATCTTGAACGGGGTAGGGGATAATAAGTTTAATCCGGATGCTGAAATTTCCCGTCAGGATATGATGACGATTATCAGCCGTGGTATGGCACTTTCGGGTGACAGCGATTTGTCGGCATTTTCTGACAGTAGCGAGATTGCCGATTACGCACTTTCTCATGTGAAGGCAATGATTGCTTCCGGTCTCATAAAGGGAAATGCCGATGGTACCTTAAATCCCCGCGGCAATACAACCCGCGCAGAGGCGGCCGTGATTATGCAGCGGATTATAAACCGGTATATGTAATAAAATTTTTGGTTACCCGATTGGTTTGTCGTCTGAAAAAGTTGGAGAACTGCGCACTGATAAAGAGCAGATTTCATGCGAATGAATAAAGCGATATATAAAAGTCTTAACTATCGCAGGTGATTTAGCCGAACTTGTCCAATTTAGTTCGCCGATAGGCGAATTTAGCTAAAAAAGAGATGATTTTACCGACAGTAAAAATCATCTCTTTTTTATGGCAGGGGCAGAAGGATTCGAACCCTCGACACACGGTTTTGGAGACCGTTGCTCTACCAGCTGAACTATACCCCTATATGCAATTTTGGAACAAAAGACCCGCTTTCGCGGGCGATGGTGGAGATAAGCGGGATCGAACCGCTGACCTCTTGAATGCCATTCAAGCGCTCTCCCAGCTGAGCTATACCCCCATGACTTTATCTATTATACTACATAATAACTTTCTTGTCAAGAAAAAGTTTTATTTTTTTTGTTTTTTTAATTTAGAGCAAATGAAAAAGCTTGCAAACCGCGGAAAACAGTGGTATAATAATTCCGGTTAAAGCTTGAAATCTAAGGAAGAGGGATGTAATATGAAAAGACTTACAGCTATATTTTTAATTTTAACTCTTTTCACAAGTACGCTTGTTGTTTCTGCAGATGGAGCAAGAGTTTTTGAAGAGGAACAGACATATGCCCAAAAGCTAAACGCGTTGGGACTTTTTTGCGGTACGGAAAAAGGATTTGAGCTTGAACGGACACTTACCCGTACAGAAGCAATCGTTTTGATGATAAGAACTCTCGGCAAAGAAGCACAGGCAAAAGAGTACGGAAAAACACACCCCTTTACCGATGTTGCATCGTGGGCAGACGGTTATATCTCTTATGCTTATGATATGGGACTTACTAACGGTGTTTCTGATACTATATTTGGTAATGATGACACAGTTGAGTCTAATATGTATCTTACTTTTATTCTCCGTGCCATGGGTTATACGGATGAAGGAGATGTTGACTTCATATGGCAGATGCCCTATGCGATGGCAGCTGAAATAGAAATGCTTCCGCCGACAACGGATATAATAAACTTTGTTCGTGGAGATGCAGTAACTTTCTTAGCAGCTGCTCTTTTTGCCAAATGCAAGGATGCGGATGTATGCCTTTACGAAAGGCTTATTGAGGAAGGTGTTTTTACAAAGGAAAAATGGGATACGGTCTTTCCTGATGATCCTTTTGTGACTTACAGAGTGCAAAATCGTGCAGTAGGGGATGCCGTGCGTTCCGAAAATGGCGAGACAAGGCTTAATGAGCATTATTTTTACAATCATATGCTTTTAGACATAATGGATAAGGGAGAGTATGTTGAAGCTGTGGTGCCCGTACATCACGCGCATTATACGATATGGGAGAATAATCAAATCGGCAGTAGCGGCTCTGGCTCAGGGATTCGCCGGTACATTCTTGACAAGGAAACCTGGCAGGTTGTTGACGAAATAGAAGGAGGAGCTTTTAAGTGGTCCGAGTTCTTTCCCGAGAGTGCCATAGGTCCTACTAACAATTTCGTATGGAAGGGAATGAATATACGTCTCGGATTCGAACTGGCAGAGGTTTTTGCCAGTGGTGCCCTTGCTTATACGGCTCCCACATATGAACAGATGATAGAAAAGTACATGGTGGATGAACAGAATTTGTACAGTATCAGCGAAAGGATAGAAACTGATGAATGTACTGTACTTTCAGGCTATTTGTCAGGTGTCCCGCATGGACCGGCAGGCTTTGTATGTCTTATATACAAGCCCGGTTCAGTGAAGGGCAGCGGAGCGGTTGTTTCTCTTCCGTTACCTGAGACAAGCGCGTGGGGAGCAAGAAAAATTCCTGAGGAGCTGAGTTTCTCGGAAGATGGAAAAACGCTTTCTTACTCTTTTTGTTTCGACAGTGATATGGTGCTCGAAATAGACGAAGAGGTTAAGAGGGTGGTGCACGAGGCGGGAACATATAATTATACTGTTGATATTGTAACAGGAGAAACGGTGCTTGAAATTGTAAAGTAAATATAACAAAAAGCGGAAAGGGAGATATACAATATGGATTTACAGAAGTTTTCCGAGGAAAAGTTTGAAGAGTTTTTAAATTGATTGGTGAATTTCGTGCTTGACAAATAAAGCGAAAAAGTAAGACGTGTAACCTATAAAGCTACACGTCCTTTTTCTTTTGTATGAAATTTTAGAAAATACGCCTTGCGGCATATAATGACCGATGAGCCATACTGTCAATACTGATGGTCCGTCCGGACTGGGGCGCATGAATATACGTTTCATTTCCTACATAAATACCCACGTGTCCGGCACTCCGGAAGAAGACCAGGTCTCCGGGCATAAGGTCAGAGCGGGAAACCGAACGTCCGACAGCAATCTGCGAATAGGTTGTACGCGGCAGCGAAACACCGAAATGGCGGTACACATACTGTACAAAGCCACTGCAGTCAAATCCGGAAGGGGTGGACCCGCCCCATACATACGGGACGCCAATGAAATTCTTTGCATAGGATACAATCTGGGAGCCCATGGAGCCATCATAGCTTGTGGCTGCCGGTACACTCGATGAAGATGAAGATGAAGAGCCGGAAGAGCCAGATGAGCCGGAAGACCCGGATGAGCCGGAACGCCCCGAGCTTGTGGGGGGAGCGGACGGCGTGGGAACTACAATCGGCTCCGGCACGTCGTTAATATCAAACACAATCAAATCCTTATGCACATAACCAAGCTCGTCACCAACACGGACCTTGCACCAGGAGCCCTCTGTAGCTACGACACTTACAGGGTCAGCTAAGTACAGTTCCCCTAAAATTTCGGCATCCATGGCGGGTACCTGGCGGATGTTGATAACATCCCCGGCGGTAAAGCCTGTGGTATCAGCTGATGCGCCAATGGCGATCAAAAGAAGGGAAGCCGCCGCTGCGGCAGATAGAAGCAGAATTTTTTTAAGCATAGCAAACCTCCGAAAGTTTTTACTGCAATAAGTATACCATACTTTTCGCCGGATGTCAAATTTTATTAAAAAATACGGCGTGCAGCGGTGACGGTACGATCAAGCGGGTCAATAGAAACAGAACGTCCGGAGTTGGGAGCATGAATGTATGTGTTATTGCCAACATAGATACCGACGTGTCCGCCGCCGCGAAAAACAAGAATGTCACCGGGTTGCAGGTCAGACGTGCTGACGGCATAACCACTTTGCATCTGACTGTAGGATGTGCGCGGAAGGGAGATGCCGAAATATTTATACACATACTGCACAAAACCGCTGCAGTCAAACCCATAGGGGGAGGAACCACCGTAGACATAGGGAACGCCAATAAAGTTTTTGGCATATTCTACCACGTTCTGGCCGGCAGAAGCAGAGGAGGTCTCTTCTGCCACGGTTTCTGCCGCTGCGGCTTCGGCGGGGGTGATGCTTACATAATTACCGTAAATATATCCGGTTTTGTCACCGTACTGGATTTTACACCAGCCGCCCTCGTACCCAATAACTGTAACGTCCTGCCCATAGGTGAGCTGGCCGATAACGGCGTTGTTTGGTGCTGTGCGGACATTCAGGGAGTCGGCGGTGATATAACCGGTGTCAGCATAAGCGACGGTGGATATAAAAAGTATGGCGGCGATTACGAAAATCGCATAAGCTTTCTTTCTCATAAAATAAACCTTTCTTTTACCGGCCGTCCGGGCCAGTTTTCATTAACTTGATAATAGTATAACACAAATGTTTCATTTTGTCAAACTTTTTTAACAATTTTTTAAACGAAAAAGAAATAAATAGAAATCAAATGTTGCTAAAGGCGTTGAAAAACAAGGGTTTTTTACGTAAAAAACGAAAAATAAAAATGTAATAATTATTATCTTGAAAAATTGTAAAATTTCTGTTATACTTTTAGAAGGTAAAGAAAAGTTTTACAGGAAAAGGGGAAAAATATGGCATATATATTGGGAATAGAATCCTCCTGCGACGAAACGGCGGCCTCTGTTTCGCTGGATGGACGGGAGATTTTGAGTGATGTGGTGTATTCTCAGGCGGAAATCCACAAAAAATACGGTGGTGTGGTGCCGGAGATTGCTTCGAGAAATCACATTCTTTCAGTTACACAGGTAATCGAGGAAGCCGTAGGACAGGCCGGTATCCGGAAAGAAGAGCTGGATGCGGTGGCGGTGACAGTGCGTCCGGGGCTTATCGGGGCACTTTTAGTGGGCTTGTCAGCGGCCAAGGGGTACGCGTATGCTCTTGGAAAGCCCCTGGTGCCGGTCAATCATCTGCACGGGCACATTGCGGCAAATTACATTGCAGATAAAAGTTTGGAGCCTCCCTTCATTTGTCTTGTTGCTTCCGGCGGACACAGCCATGTGGTGGAGGTGACGGATTATAACCGGTTTACGGTGCTGGGTGCCACAATGGACGATGCGGCGGGGGAAGCATTCGATAAGGTTGCACGAGTGCTGGGGCTTGGATATCCCGGCGGTCCGGCGGTGAGCCGCTGTGCCGAACGTGGGAAGTCAGTGATTCCCTTTCCGCGGCCGATTCATGGGCTGGATTTCAGCTTCAGCGGTGTAAAAACGGCTGTTATCAATTATGTGCATAAATCGGAGCAGAAGGGGGAGACTGTCAGTCGGGAAGATGTGGCGGCTTCCTTTCAGACGGCCATTGTGGATGTGCTGACCACCATGACCATGGAAGCGGCAAAAGAGCGCGGCATGAAAAAAATTGCACTGGCCGGCGGTGTGGCGGCAAACAGTTGCCTGCGTGCCTCACTGGAAAAGGCGGCGAATAGTGCGGGGATGCAGATGTATATGCCGCCGCTGTCCCTCTGTACCGACAATGGTGCTATGATTTCCTGCGCCGGGTATTACGCATTCCGGGCAGGGGAACGGGCAGAGCTTTCTCAGAACGCATTTGCTTCATTAGAACAAAATTGACTTCGTCAATAAGTGCTCGCTCCGCTCGCCTTTTATAAGGTAAATTTTCTTGTTACAGGCAATTGCTGACGCAATTTCCTATGTAATAAAAACAAAGAGGGGCATACTACGGTGAAGCGTGGTATACCCCTTATATTATAATCAGCCGCGGCTGTACGATATATTGTATGAAAGAGGGGGATAAAGCGTGCATGGTATAAAGGAACCGAATTTGCCGGAGCATCAGGTGACAGTGGCAGTTTCTGCTTTGCCGATAGAGGGGATACAATGCATCTCACCGCCCGAGGTTTCCTGTCTGCCGCCCGCTTTGCGTCAACATGCGGATTTGCAGCTCTGCCATCTCGGCGGCCGGGTACTGCTGGCGGCACCGGAGGTGTTTTCCTTTTACAAAGACGCACTTAGTACATTCGGGTTTGAAATACTTTGTGGAGAAACAAATATTGGCAGTACCTACCCCGCGGATGCGGCATATAATATAGCGAGAGTTGGGAATGCGGCCTTTTTACATCCGAAGATTGCCGACCCTGTGGCACTGCGTTTTTTTGAAATGCAAAATATACGGGTTATTCCGGTGCGGCAGGGATATACAAAGTGCGCAGTGGTACCGGTGGATGACCGGAGTCTGATTACGGCAGACGCCGGAATTGCCCGGGCGGCACGCTGTGCCGGCTTTTCTGTTTTGGAAATTCAGCCAGGAGGCGTCACGCTTGCTGGTTTTCCGTATGGCTTTCTGGGCGGTGCGGCAGGCAAGACAGCAGCGGACGCGGTGTATGTGACCGGTGCCTTGTCCGCGCATCCGTCGAAGCAGGAAATTTTTGTGTTTTTACAGAAAAGGGGCATAAAAATCCGGGAAAGGCACATTCCTATACCCATAGATATAGGCTCCGTGTTGCCGCTTATGGAAACGTAGTCGGTACGGTGCCCGGAAGGGGAGAATATATTGCAGCACAAATTGACGGTCGCAGGGTCACTACCGCGAAAAAGCATACCCAGTGTCCGTGGTGTGGAAGTAAAAAATGAGACGGACAGCGTGACATTTACAGCCGCTTCGGAGGAGGATATGCAGCGGCTGAAACGTCTTTTAGCCCTCCAGCTTGCAGATATGATAACCAGAGAGTACGAGGAAAAAAGCCTTTCTTCTTATATTGACGCGGCGCACCCGTATTTTCTGCCCGGGGAACGGCAGCATATCCTGCATTCGGCGCGCCTGGCTGTACAGAAACAATCGCCTGCAAAACGGGCGCATTATATTGAAAACCGGCTGTACTCTTTTCTGGAGGAATCAGAAGTGCTGTCGTTGGAGGGATTTCTGAATTTCCGCCTGAAAGAATATAAAGAACTATTGAAAAACGCTGCCCTGACGGCGGTGGATGTATATTTGGCAGAGAGGGAGTATGATGAGTTTATCACATTGCTTCGGTATTTTGTAAACACCCAACCGGCGGGAGAGCCGGTTTTGCATGTGGTGACGGAGGAAAACGGCCGTTTCCGGCTACTGAACCGGGCGGGCGAAGATGTACGGGCTTTGTGTGAGGAAGCGGCACGGACGGGAGACGCGGCAGGGCTAACGGAAGAGGATATTCTTCTGAGTACGCTGATTACCGTAGCCCCCCGGACAATTACCTTTCATCGTGCACAGTGGCTACAGAATGTACAGCTTCTGGAAACAGTGATGAAGGTTTTTCCGGGCAGAGTGCACATATGTGAGAATTGTCCCTTGTGTGAGAAAAATGTGGAATCTGAAAAAAAACAAAATTGACTTCGTCAATTCAATGTTCGCTATGCTCACTTTTTATAAGATAATTTTTCTTGTTACAAGCAATTACTGACGCAATTTCCTATGCAATAAAAAAGAAATTTCAAAAAAACCTTGCAAGGGAAGTGAAATACTGGTATAATTATCCTATTATTATATAGGAGGAAGATTTGAAATGAAAAAAATGGCACTGGTTTTAGCGGCACTGATGCTTCTGACAATGCTCGGTGGCTGCTATAAGTCGGATACGACGATGAAATTCGGTATGGCAGGCGGTATGGAGGTCACATCCACACTTTTAGCCTCTCCGGATACCTATTCCAGCTTCGGCGTGGAAAGCCCGGATGTGATACTGGAACAGTTTTCTGAAGAATCACTGAACGCGTACCTGGAAGAAAGCGGCAATAAGGAAACAGGGGAGCGGCTGGAACTGAGCCGTATTGATGCGGACGGCAATGTGGTGGCTCCCGGGACGGAGCTGTCTGCCGAAGGAATGTCCGGTACACGCCTTCGTATGAAGTTTGATAGCTTTTCGGATGCACAGAATTCCATACTGCTGAATAGCTACCTGAGCAATCTGGGGACTATGTCCCTCAATAAGGATGCTTCTGGAAACGGATTGGATATTGAAGAAAAACATACTGTGCTGGGCACGAAATATACCGCTTCCGGCAAGCTCAGTGTGTATGGCACATATGCTGAAATGATGGGGGAGAATACGGCAGAAATGCAGGGAAAGCTTGCGGACGCTTCCAACAGCGTTACCTTCAGGTTCCCGCTTTTCTCCATTGCAAAGAGTAGTGGGGCCGATTCCAAGGGATTTTTGGGTCAGTCGATGACATGGACGGCGACGGCCGGCGCACCGGACAGAGATATTTACTTTGAAGTAACGGTTATCAATCCCCTGGTGCTTGACATGGCACTGATTATTCTCATTCTTGTTATTATTCTGATTGTGGTCCTTCGCAAAAAGAAAAAGAATGATGAGCCGGACGCATACTTTATGGATGAAAACGGCAACCTGATTCCGGTGTACGATGAAGCAGACCTGGAAGAGCTGGAAGCTATGGACGGCGTAGCAGAGGATGTGGATGCTGTGATAGAAGAGATAGAAGAAGCGGAAGCAGATGAGGTTCCGGAAACGGAAGATGGAATGGAAGTATCTGCCGAAGAAGAAATTACGTCAAATACAGAAGACGAAGAATAAGTTCAGATGGCAGAAGCGTTTTCCGCTTCTGCCATTTTTGGGATGCAGACTGTTTTTGTACATTCAGAATTTACATACGCATACAGCATATTGTGATGGGACGGACAGGCCGGAGGAACTTGTTATTGCCGCAATATCAAAAAGCTTTGATTCGATAGGGTTTTCGGGGCGTTTCTTTATGGGGTACTCTCCGGTATTTGTCAGATAGGGAGATAAAACACGAAAGAGGATATCTTATGAGTGAAAAAGAAAATATGGCTACAGACTACAGTAAAATCGGATTTTTCATGTCCGAAAATGAAGAGCGGTATGCACGGTATGCGGTTGCTAATTCTGAGATGGATGCAGAGGAAATTGTATGGCGGGTAAACAACAATCTCGATAAAGAAAAATACCAGTTTGATATTCAGATTTCCGACGGCGATGACCTCTATGTTATCGTGAATAAATTTTTTAAACTTCCTGCAGAGTATAGTCCGTCTGACCTTGTTGAGGTGGATGAAAGACGTATGCGAAAAGCCGTTGCAAAGGCGTATGTGAAAATGCGGGACGCGGCACAAAAAGAGGGGTTTTCCATAAGAGTGACTTCAGCCTATCGTTCGATAGAAGAACAAGAGAGGCTGTATAATAAATTTCTTTTAAATGATCCGATGGAGGTCGTGGATGAAACATGTGCCAGGCCTTGCTATAGCGAGCATCATACTGGTCTGGCTATAGATGTCGAGGGCTCAATTCCGGGAGGACGAAATATCAGTAAAACACCGGAGGCAGCCTGGGTAAAAGAAAATTGCTATAGGTTTGGGTTTATTCTTCGGTATCTGCCGGAAATCGTGGACATAACAGGCTATGCATCGGAACCCTGGCATTTACGTTATATTGGAGTGCAGGCGAGTACCGATATGAAAGAAAAAAATATAAAGTCCTTTGAAGAGTACAAAGAAAGGTTTTTAAATACAAAACATGCATAGGAGTTTTGGGCCAGATTTGATATGAGCATAGTAAAGAATGTCGAAGTATGATAATTTGACGATGCTTGGCACGAGAGAGCATTATGTCCCTTATACATAGGGTTAAAAAAGAAGGTAAGTTGTTATGGTTCAATATGATGTTTTTGAAAAAGCTGGAATTTTGTTGGAAGATATACCGTATGTTATGGAATTTGACAGGACATATGGTAAAATGATTGAAGAGATTGCAAATGATTATAAAACGGAGCTTTTCCAATTTCCGTTCAAACCGATGGACAATAATACTTTTATGAAAGAACACAGAAAGTCCACAGAATTTGTAAAGATTGTTTCAGAACTTTCTCCAGAGCATAGCTATACGTTACAACTTATTTTTTGGTTATATCTTGTCCCATATATGGAAGAAAATTATAAAAAATATAATATTGATAAGGGAATTTTCAGAGATACCGCAGCAAATATTTCATATAAAGTAAATGAATGTAAAAATGTCTACGGCGTTGTGGGTGTTTTTACTTCGTGGTTTTTCTTGGAGCAAGAGCTTAATTTATTTGCACTTGGTAGGCTACAGTATAATTTCAGAACATATGAATGTAATGATTATCAATGGGGCGATTATACACTAAGGAAAGGTGATTCGGTATATTCATGTCATATTCCGTCATCGGGGCCGCTAAAAGAAGAAGATTGTATTTTATCATTTAAGAAAGCATATGAATTTTTTGACGGCGCAAAGCTAAAATGCGGGATACTGCCAATCCTTTGTCAGTCGTGGTTGTTGTATCCTCCGTACATAGAAAAGGTATACGACAAGAATTCAAATCTGAAAAAATTTGCAAAGATGTTTGATGTTGTGAGACAGATAGATGCAGGCAGAAAATTTGATGATTGCTGGAGAGTATTCAATACATCATATAAGGGTTCATCGAAAGGACTGCCTGATGATACTCGTTTACGTCAAAATATGATAAGTTATATCGATAATTATGGTGTTTTTGGTATAGGAGAGGGTATTATCCTGTTCGATGGCGAAAAAATAGTAAATAGAGAATGATTTTAAGGCTTTGGACAGGCACAGCTTATATCACATCGCGAATCGAACAAGTGTGAGCGAGTATATCGTCAAATTTTTTGTCCCAGTCTTGACACGAACCTGGCGACGGTTAAGGAATATATCGGTAAAGGATGAAATTTTCATAATGTAAAAGGGGATAGAGTAATGAAAATTAAAATTTTACACATGGTAGATGGAGCGAAAAAAGCAACGGGAACAACGGTGGTAATAGACGTTTTTAGAGCTTTTTCAGTAGAGGCATATTGCCTTTTTATGGGTGCTGAAAAAATTATTCCCGTAGGCGATGTAAAGCTTGCGTATGAGTTTAAAGAAAAAAATCCTGATTATATCTTAGCAGGAGAGAGACATGGTAAAATCCTTCCGGGTTTTGATTGTGGTAATTCGCCTTCTGAGATTGTAAAGCTTGATTTGAAGGGCAAAACGGTAATTCATACAACAAGTGCGGGCACGCAAGGGATAGTTAACGCTGACGGTGCAGATGAAATAATCGGCGGAAGTCTTTTGTGTGCAAAGGCAATAGCAAATTATATTAAAAAAACTGACAAAAAGGATATTTCTTTAGTATGTATGGGACTTGAAGCCGTTTCGCAAACTGAAGAGGATAATCTGTGCGCCAATTATATAAAGAGTTTGCTTTTGGAATGTGAGACAGATTTACAATCGGAAATAGAAAATCTTAAAACAACAAGTGGGGCAAAGTTTTTTGATAAAGCTCAAAATGAAGTTTTTCCAGAGGCAGATTTTCATATGTGTGTGGAGTATGACAAATTTGATTTCATAGTCAAACTCGAAAAAGGTGAAGACGGAATCAGTTATATGAGAAAGTATAATGTATAAGATAATAACACAAGGGACGGTTATGATGTGTTTGTGTCAAGTCCATACAATTTTAAACATTAGTTTGCCGATTTTGATATTTACATACACTATCGGGAGCGAGAAAATTCAGTATTCTCGCGGGTTCTAAGGAAAAGTGATTAAGGAAAAACAGTTGAAAAAACAGGCTGAAAATAGTAGGTCCTATTATTCACTGTTCTCCTGACTTGACAATATCATATTTGCTGAAATGTAAAAACTGATTTAATACAAAGGAGTAATTATTATGTTTGAATTTGGATTTTATGAAAAAGAAATCACACCACCATTAGGAAGCGGAATACCGGGGTATTTTAATATTCGCAGAAGTTGCGATGTTCTTGACAGACTTTACGCAAGAGCAGTTGTAGTAAAATCAGGGGAAGAAAAGCTGGCTATTCTTTCGATAGACGGACTTCACCCTAAAACAGATATATGTGCCGGTATAGCAAAAAGAATAACAGAGTATACAGGAATAGGACGCAAAAATATCATGATTGCCTTTACTCATTCGCACACTGCAATACCATTTAGATTTGAAGGGATTGCATTTGAAGATGATGAGATTGCAGCAGACTCAATAAAGGGGTATATAGATGTATTTACAAGATTAGTTGCAGATTGTGTAACATTGGCGAATTTAAGACTGAAAAAAGCGTCTGCACACTTTGGTAAAGGTGAGGTACACGGTATTTCTTTCTGTCGTGATTATTTTATGAAAAATGGTACACCACAGACAAATCCGCCAAGAACCAGCCCTGAAATAGTTAAATCGGTTACAGAGTCTGACAAAGAACTGCCTATTCTTATGATAAAAGATGAAATGAATAACCCCATGGGTGCAATTGTTGGTTTTGCTTGTCATGCAGATTGTGTTAGCGGAGAAAAACTTACAGGAGACTATGTTTCGGTATTATCAAAGGAATTAAAAAAATTCTACGGGGAAGATTTTGTAACCATATTCCTTCTGGGTTGCAGTGGAGATGTAAATCATTTCGATGTTTCCAAAGAGTCAGATTTAGATGATCATTATATTATAATGGGTAAAAAATTAGCTGCCGAAGCTATAAAAACTGCAGAATATGCAAAAGAATTAGAAAAAACACAAATAAGCTCACAGCTTGAATACATAACTATTGCCCGCATTGAAGTGGAAAAAGAAAAAATAGAAGACGCAAGGAATACAATAGCAACAATAAAAGAGAAAAAAGGTGTTAAAATTTCTGCAGATAATACCGATCCTGAGCAGTATAAATTAGCAATGGCAAAAAGACTTGTTAACTTTTTAGATTCAACACCCGAAAGCTTTGATGTTCCTGTGCAATGTATTCAAATAGGTGAATTTACCATTTATGGATTTAACTCGGAAATATTTACTGAATTTGGGAAAATAGTTAAAGAGGGAGATGGAACAGGAATAAATCTTGTTGCAACGCTTTGTAATGAGGCTTTTGGCTATGTTCCAACACGCGATATGTTTTATGATACAATATATGAATCCAGACCTGGCTCCAGCCGCCTTGACAAGGAAGCGGGCTATATTATGGCCGAAAAGCTTATTTCTATGAAACAATAATTTTTCTCCCCGGCTTGACAAAATCATAAAGTTTGATATACAAGGAGGTAAATCAAATGATTGATTATGAAAAAGTTTTTAAAAGAATAGATGCACTGGAAAAACAGTACATTACATTATTGGAGGAATTTTGCCTTATCGAAAGTCCTACTGATTATAAAGAGGGCGTAGATGCCGCAGGCAACTATATTATAGAAAAGGCAAAGGCTTTTGGTTGGAAGATTGAAAAACAAGATCAGACAATATCAGGGGACTGCATTTGTATTACTATGAATCCAGAGGCTACAGAAACTCCGGTATGCCTTTCGGGACATATTGATACTGTTCATCCTGTAGGGCTTTTTGGAACGCCTGCTGTTAAAATAGATGGAGACAAAATTTATGGTCCCGGAGTTTCTGACTGTAAGGGAGGAATTGTGGCAGCTTTTTTGGCGATGGCAGCCCTTGATGAAGAAGGCTTTCGCACACGCCCTATAAAGTTAATATTGCAGTCCGATGAAGAAACAAGCAGTAGCGAAAGCAACAAAACCACTGTTCAATATATGTGTGAATGTGCCCGTAATGCTGTTGCGTTTTTGAATTGCGAACCTTGTATTGCCGGCACGGCTGTGTTACAAAGAAAGGGAATAGCAAAATATGTCTTTACTATCACAGGAAAAGCCGCGCATGCTGCCAACTGCTTTAATGGCATAAGTGCAATAACTGAAGCAGCTCATAAAATTCTTGAATTGGAAAAATACAAAGATAAAAACGGAATTACAGCAAATTGCGGTATAGTTTCGGGTGGAACAAAAGAAAACACAGTTCCCGAAAAATGTGTCCTCAAGGTAGATTTTAGATTTTCAAACAGCGAAGAACTTTCAGAGGTAAAAAATATCGCCCAAAGAGTAGCAGACACTTCTTATGTCGAAGGAACCACCTGTGAATTAGTTTTGAAAAGTCTGCGAGATGCTATGGAACTTAATGATATAAACATCAGATTGCTTGAAAAAGCAAACGAGGTTTTTGAAGCAACAAATTTGCCAAAACTTTCACCTCGCGCAACGGGAGGCGGTTCGGATGCAGCATATACAACACAGTGCGGTATTCCTACATTGGATTCATTTGGAGTTGAGTGTGGAAACATTCACTCGAAAAACGAATATGCACTAATACCATCGTTAAAAGAATCTGCAAAGAGAATAGCGGCAATCTGCTGTTATATATAAAATTAGCAAGGCAAGTGTGATGTGATTCAATTTTTTGCCTAACTTGACAAAACCATATGAATAAGCTTTGATATACAAGGGATAAATTTTTATATTGACTTTACATGAGTCGGATTGCGTATAAATTTATCAAAATGGAGGACTTTAAAATGGATAGTATCACAATCACCAAAAAGTTAAATGTAAAGAAGCAATACGATATTATTGTATGTGGAGGCGGTGTGGCGGGGGTCGCCGCTGCAGTCACCGCAGCAAATGGTGGACACTCGGTGCTCATTATAGAAAAGTCAAATATTCTTGGTGGACTTGCAACCTTGGGTTTAATCAATCTTTTTGTTCCAATGTGTAATGGGCGCGGTAAGCAAATTATTTTTGGTTTATGTGAAAAATGGGCAAGATTAAGTGCGGAATATGGTTATGATACAATACCAAAGGAATGGAGAAACGGAGAACCGAAAGAACCTACAGACATAAGATATATTCAACGGTTTTCTCCCCATATTTTTGCACTTCAGCTTACAGAAGAAATAACCAAGTCAGGGGCGGATATTCTTTTTGATTGCATGGCTTGTGAACCTGTTATGGATGGAAATGTATGCAAAGGTGTTGTTACTGAAAGTAAGTCAGGCACAGAGTATTATGCATGCAAAATGATGATAGATGTAACGGGCGATTGTGATGTTTTGCGTCGTGGTGGAGTCCCTGTTGTTGCAGGTGAAAACTTTTTTACATATAGTGCAAAAATGATTACGCTTGCATCCTGTGAAAAAGCTGTCAAAGAACAAAATATTTACCATGCCTTTACCGGCATTTCCGGTGGGAATATAAATCTGTTCGGAGATAATCAGCCGGATGACATACCGAAATGGTCTGGTCTTACAGTTGAAGAGGTTACAGATTATTTGATAAGAAATCAACATTTGGTTCTTGAAAAGTTAAAAGATACAGACAGATTTAGCCGTGAAATTACACATCTTCCGTTTATGCCTCAGTTCAGGACAACTTGCAGACTTGATGCTGACTATGCCTTAAGGGTTGAAGATGCATACAGGCATTTTGACGATTCAATATGTGCAATAAATGATTTTGAACACAGAAACCACTTGTTTGAGGTGCCATTAAGATGCATAACCCGAAAAGAATATCCAAATATGTTAACAGCAGGCAGAAGTGCTGCCGGTATAGGGTATGGATGGGATATCCTTCGTGTTATTCCGCCTGCGATTATTACGGGTCAGGCTGCTGCAAAGGTGGCATGTATGGCAATTGAAGATAAGACAGATGTTGCTAAAGTAAATATTTCCATATTGCAATCAAGGCTTGAAAAAGATAATATTATGGTTCATTTTCCTGATGAATATGTTCCTGAGGATAAAACTGTTATTATTCATGGTAAAAATACTGCGGAAATTGATGGCGGGCATCTATAATATATCAGGAAGACAAATGCCGAAATAAAAGGCTTCCCCTCAAGGAGAAACCTCTGAGAAAACAAAATTTTTTGTCCCTGACTAACAAAATCATAGCGTAAATTATACCTAAAATAACGGAGGGAAACAAGTATGAACCTTGCAACTACAACGGAAGATTTTTCTTTTTACACCAATGACCAGACTAAGATAATAAAATGCATTAAAAAATCCGGGTTTACGTATGCAGATTACAGTTTCGGGGTGGATTATAAAAACCGAAGCGGTATATATGCATCGGATTGGAAAAAGTATGTAAAGGAGCTGCAGGAGCATTGTAAAACCATAGGGGTAACGCTCATACAGGCACATTCTCCAATGGGAACACCGCTTGCAGATAACAATGAAGAATTTATCAATGCTACAAAAAGATGCATAGAAGCTTGCGGCGTATTGGGGATAAAAAATATAGTTGTCCATTCGGGCTACTTAAAAGGGATTTCTAAAAAAGAAACCCTTGAGAAAAATAAGCTGTTTTATGAAAACCTTCTTGGGACGGCAGAAAAATATGAAGTAAACATACTGACTGAAAACTTCAATAAAATGTGCATTGAGGATATGTACTGGATTGATAATGCGACGGATTTACTGGAACTGATTGAATGCGTAAATCATCCTCTTTTTCACGCCGTATGGGACACCGGTCATGCCAATATGCAGGAAATGTCGCAGGAGGAAGAATTAACACGTTTGGGCAAGCACGTGAAAGCACTTCATATACATGATAACAACGGGGAGAAGGATCAGCATATGTGCCCGTTTTTTGGGACGCTGAACGTGGATTCTCTTGTAAAAGGATTGAAAAAAATCGGGTATGACGGTTATTTTACTTTTGAGGCATCCAATTTCTTTGAACCGGCAACAATCTCAAATTCGGATTTTGAACCGGATCTGGACCTGAAGCTTGAAGCAGAAAAGTTACTCTGCAAAATAGGTGAGAAGATTCTGGAGAGGTATTCACTGTAATTTTTTGTTTCTGCCTTGACACGGTCTGAAATGGTGGTTTTATTGAAAAGAATAGGTTGACAATATTTTGAAAATTGTATATAATATACTCTATAAGGAAAAATATGAATTATTCTGCCGGAGGTGACGGACACGAATGATCAATTATGCACACAGAGGGGCAAGTGAATATGCGCCGGAAAACACACTGTCATCTTTTTATCTTGGATTGCAGCAAGGCGCAAACGGGATAGAAACGGATGTGCAGCGAACGAAAGACGGTACGTTGGTCTTGTTTCATGATGATACACTGGAACGAGTCACAAATGGAAAGGGAAGACTATCGGAACACACGTGGGAAGAGCTTAAAGCTTTGAAGGTTTACGGAAACAGTACGGTTGATTTTTTTGACAGAATCGTTACAGTAAGAGAGTTTTTAGAAAAATTTGCGTGTTATGATATACACTTTGCAATAGAACTTAAGGGCGAGGGCGTGGAGGCAGAAACACTTTCGCTGATAAAAGAGTACGGTGTTATCGGTAAAACCACATTTACAAGCTTTAATTTTGAATATATCAAAAAAATAAAGGAAATCGACCCAAGTGCAAGAGTAGGATGGCTTACAGAAAACCCGGGAGAACAGGAGATAGAAAAATTATTGCGTATCTCCGGTGAGGAAATGGCCCCAAAAGCCGAATATATCACGGAAGATTTAATGAACACGCTGCGAAAAAGAGGACTTGGAGTAAGAGCATGGGGCGTTTCAAACGTTTCGATTATGAAGAAAATGTGTCAGCTAAACGTTGACGGTATGACAGTGAATTTTCCGGATAGATTATTTGAGTGGCTGCATTGCAGGGGGAAATAGATTGGTTTTTGCGCTAATATGCGCGGGTCTATCGAATAAAATAAAAAAGTACGGGTAAACCCCGGAGAAAGGACGAATCAAATGGCAGAAATTATTAAAACAGCTGATTTTGAAGAAAAGGTAAAAAAGGCAGACAAGCCGGTTCTGGTGGATTTTTACGCGGATTGGTGCGGGCCATGCAAAATGCTCAGCCCTACAGTGGAAAAGCTGGCAACAGAGTTTGCAGGAAAGGCATATGTGTATAAAGTGAACACGGATGCCGACGGAGCACTGGCGGCAGGCTTTGGCATCATCAGCATTCCCACGCTGATTTTCTTTAAAAACGGAGAAGAGGCAGACCGCGTGGTGGGTTTTGTGCCGGAAGATACGCTCCGTGGAAAGCTGGAAGCGTTATGCTGAATACAGAATGGATAAAAGTCAGTATTGAAACCACCAGCGCGGGGATAGAGCCGCTGTACGGGATGCTTCTTTCCATGGGAATTGAGGGAGCAGAAATTGAGGACGAAGCGGATTTTGAGAATTTTCTTGAAAATAACACGCGGTACTGGGATTATGTGGATGACGCACTGCGCGAGGCCAAAAAGGGACCTACGACAGTGAGTGTATATCTCCGGGATGATGAAAACGGACGGGAAACGCTGTTGCTTCTGCGGGAAAACCTGGCCCGCCTTTCCGGGGACCCGATGCTGGGGACGCTGGCCGTCACGCTTTGCAATATTGACGAGAATGACTGGTTTGAAAAATGGAAGCAGTATTATAAGCCTTTCACGGTGGGAAAGAACATCACGGTGGTGCCGGCCTGGACAGAGTACGAGGGAAAAGGAACGGTGCTTAGAATTAACCCCGGAATGCTGTTCGGTACGGGCAGCCATAATACAACACGCTTGTGCATTACGCTTTTAGAGGAAATTGTAAAGCCTGGAATGACTGTGTTTGACGTAGGATGCGGCAGTGGAATTTTGTCGATTCTGGCCCTGCTTTTAGGAGCAGAACACGCCACAGCGGTGGATATAGACGCCGCCGCTCCGCGGATTGCCTATGAAAATGCGGCACTCTCCGGGATTACGAAGGAAAAGTATACGGTTCTCTGCGGCAACGTGCTGGAACAGGAAGTGACGGACGAAAAATTTGACGTGGTGGTGGCCAACATTGTGGCAGATGTGATTATTCCCTTGTCCGGGAAAGCGGGCCGTTATCTGAAAAAGGGCGGGAAATTCCTTTGCTCCGGCATTATCAATGACCGGGTAGAGGAGGTGCTTGAAGCACTTTCAGAAAATGGATTTTCTGTTCTTTCCAAACAGCAGGATGGGGAATGGTGGGCCATACTGACGGAAGTAAAGTAAAGGGAAACAACATGGCGAGATTTTTTGTGCCGGAGAAAGCAATTTCCGGCAATACAATTTTAATTGAGGGCGAGGATGTGTCGCATATTACTAAGGTACTTCGTCTGCGGGAAGGGGATACCTTTACCGTCTGTGACGGAATGCGGCATGATTATCTTTGCAGTCTCGAAGCGGCTGATAAAAAAACAGTGACGGCGAAAATCCTGGAAGAACAGGAGAATACGGCAGAGCCGCCGTGCTTTATTACACTGTACCAGGGCTTGCCGAAGGCATCGAAACTGGACTATATTGTGCAAAAATGCGTGGAAATCGGCGTCAGCCGTATCGTGCCAATGCTTACGGACCGGGTGGTAAAGGAAGGGAATCCGAAGCGGGAGCGTCTTGCTAAAATTGCTTTGGAAGCGGCCAAGCAGTCGGGAAGAGGAATTGTGCCGGATGTAGGTACCCCGGTTTCTTTCGCGGAGGCCGTGGAAGGTGCAAAGAGGGCAGAGCTTTCTTTTATTCCCTATGAATGTGAAACAAAGCGAAGCCTTAAAGCTGCCATGCGGGATAAGAAGCCGGAGACGGTGAGCGTTCTTATCGGACCGGAGGGCGGTTTTACGGAAGATGAAATCAACCGGGCTTCGGCGGCGGGAATTGTTTCCGTCACCCTGGGCCGCCGGATTCTCCGCACCGAAACGGCGGGGCCGGTGACCTGCGGCAATATTTTATACGAAATTGAGGGATAACCATGCAGTACAAAGCAGTTATTTTTGATTTGGACGGGACACTTCTTGACACACTGGAAACGCTGTCCTATTACAGCAATTCCACGCTGGAAAAGCTGGGACTTACGCCATACGAAAAAGATGCGTACCGCTATATGATAGGGAACGGTGCCAAAAAATTGATTCAGCGGATGCTGGCCGGCCGGGATGCGGACGAGCTGTTTGAAAAAGCCTATGATATGTACATAACAGCCTATAACAGCGACACGCTTTTCAAAACGGAAATTTACCCCGGCATCACCGAACTTTTGGCGGTGCTGAAGAAAGCAGGAATAAAACTTGCCGTGCTTTCCAATAAGCCGCACGAGGCCACGGTTCCCATTATCAAAAGCTTTTTCGGCGAAGAAACCTTTGCAGATATCCGGGGAGCCATGGAGGGCGTGCCCATAAAGCCGGACCCTGCGGCGGCCCTTGATATTGCCGGAAAGCTGGGATGCAAACCTGGGGAATGTCTTTATGTGGGTGACACAGGTGTGGATATGGAAACAGGCAGACGCGCCGGATTTCACACTGTCGGTGTTCTCTGGGGCTTCCGCGACAGGGAAGAGCTTGTAGCAAACGGTGCAGACTGTATCGTGGAAACGCCGATGGAAATTGAAAAATGTCTGATGGAGGAAGAATATGCCTAAAATCGGGAACGATTGGGATGCTGTTATCGGCGGTGAATTTAAAAAAAGCTATTATACGGCACTACGTGGATTCCTGAAAGAGGAATACGCAAATCAGACGGTTTATCCCGATATGTATAATCTTTTTGCGGCACTGAAAGCAACACCCTATGAAAAAGTGAAGGTGGTTATTCTGGGACAGGATCCGTACCACGGCCCCGGTCAGGCACACGGTATGTGTTTTTCTGTGTTACCGGGGGTCCCGGCTCCGCCGTCTCTTGTGAATATTTATAAGGAGATTGAAAGTGAGACCGGCGGCTTTGTACCGGACAACGGATATCTGATGCCTTGGGCAGAGCAGGGTGTCCTCCTTTTAAATACCGTCCTTTCCGTGCGGGAAGGGCAGCCCAATTCTCATAAAGGGAAGGGGTGGGAGGAATTTACGGATGCGGTTATTGATGCGCTGGACAAACGTGAAAAGCCCATGGTGTTCCTTCTTTGGGGAGCCAATGCCCGTCAGAAAGCAGCCCGGGTAAACCGGGAAAGGCATCTCTGCCTTTCTGCACCGCACCCGAGTCCGCTGTCGGCGTATAACGGTTTTTTTGGCTGCGGTCATTTTGAAAAAGCCAATGAATTTTTGATTGAAACGGTACAAAGCCCTATTGATTGGCAGATTCCCAACATAAATCCATAAAAAATTAAAATTGATATTTGACAAAACGCTTACAATGTAGTATAATAATACCATAAGAAAGAGTGGGAGGCGTAATCAGATATGTACAGCATCGGCGACAAGGTGGTCTACCCCATGTACGGTGCCGGAATTATCGAATCAATTGAGGAACAGGAGTTTCAGGGCACGGTTAATAAATATTATGTTATGAAGATGCCCATGGGAGACATGAAGGTCATGATTCCTATGCTCAATGCCGAAAAAATTGGTATTCGTGATGTAATTGACGATAAGGAAGCCGACAGGGTAATCGGTGAATTTGCAACACTGGAAACGGAGTGCGAGCACAGCTGGAACAAGCGATACCGTGAAAATATGCTGAAAATCAAGGGCGGAAATATTTACGAGGTGGCGGCAGTGGTGAAAGCCCTGATGTGCCGCGACAGGGAGAAGGGCCTTTCCACCGGTGAGAAGAAAATGCTGACAAATGCAAAGCAGATTCTTATAAGCGAACTCGTACTTGCGAAGAACATCGCCCAGGAAGAAATCGAACGGCTGTTTGAAGCAGCACTCGATGCGTAGAAAAGAGAAAGGCAAGCTGGACGCTTCGGGCGGTCAGCCCTCTGGTGTATGAATGAAAAGATAGCGGCGGTGGTGACCGCAGCAGGCCTGGGCACCCGGATGGGTGCCGGTAAAAATAAACTATTGCTGGAGGTTTTGGGACGTCCTGTGCTATCGTGGACGCTGGAAGCCTTTGAAAGTTGTCCCCTCGTTGACGAAATTCTGGTTGTCGCAAACGAACAGGACATCTTTTCATATAGAGATATTGTTGCGGCGGAAGGATTCACCAAAGTAACAACCATTGTCTGCGGCGGAGAAACCCGCGCGGACAGCGTGTATAAGGGTGTTTGTGCGGCGGAGAATGCAGACGTCGTGGTGATTCATGACGGAGCACGGCCGCTGATAACGCCGGAAATGATTGAAAAAACGGTGGAAGCCAGCCGGGAGACCGGCGCGGCTATTGCGGCGGTGAAGGCAGTTGACACTATCAAGCGGGTTGAGGACGGTATCATTGTAGAAACACCAAACCGGGAAACCCTCTGGCAGGCTCAAACGCCGCAGGTGTTTCGCCGGAATCTGTTTCTGGAAGCAATGGAAAAATGCACCGGCAAAATTACCGACGATGCCTCTGCGCTCGAACAAATGGGCGGGCGCGTGCGGGTGGCGGACGCCGGATATGAAAATATTAAAATTACCACACCCTTTGACCTTCTCGTGGCCGAAGCGGTGCTTGCAAAGAGGATAGAAGCATGATGCGGATAGGACATGGGTATGATGCCCACAGGTTTGCGGAGGGCAGGCCGCTCTATTTAGGCGGTGTGCTGATTTCTGAAAACGGCGGTCTGCTTGGACACTCGGATGCGGATGTGGCACTTCATGCGCTGATGGATGCTATGCTGGGTGCGGCGGCACATGGAGATATCGGCAAGCTTTTTCCGCCGGCGGATGCCACATGGAAAGGTGCGAGGAGCACAGACCTTCTGCAGATTGTCCGGCAGAAACTTGACGAAGCCGGGTATAGGGTGGGAAATGCCGATATCACAGTCATTGCGCAAAAGCCCCGTCTCGCCCCGTATATTGACACAATGCGCCGCACGATTGCGGATATTCTGAGTACGGATATTGAGGACATCAGCGTTAAGGCAACCACGACGGAACGGATGGGCTTTACAGGAAGGGAGGAAGGCATTGCGGCAGAAGCCGTATGTCTTTTATATAAAAAATAAAAGGAGATTTAAAATGCAGTTTTCGTGGCAGTATGCAAAGGATTTCTTGACAACAAATGAAATGGAGACAATGCAGAACAGAGTTTCTGCTGCACACGATGAATTACACGAAAGAAAAGGCCTTGGAAGCGATTTTACGGGCTGGCTGGATCTGCCGGCAAAAGTCGACGCCGGGGAATATACCCGTATAAAGGCGGCAGCCGCCAAAATCCGTCAGCAGGCGGAGGTGTTGATTGTCATCGGTATCGGTGGTTCTTATCTGGGAGCCAAAGCGGCGATAGAAATGCTTTGCGCGCCGTTTTATAATATTCGGAAGGACCGGAGCGGACCGCAGATTTTCTTTGCGGGTCACAATATCAGCAGCAATTATCTTGCAGAACTTAAAGAGTTGATTGCCGACAAATCGTTTGCCGTGAATGTAATTTCCAAATCCGGTACCACTACGGAGCCTGCGATTGCGTTTCGTTTTTTCAAGCTTCTTCTGGAGGAAAAGTATGGGAAGGATGAAGCACGTGAGCGTATTTATGTCACCACGGATAAAAGCCGCGGCGCCCTTTTTTCTCTGGCAAAAGAGGAAGGGTATGAACGGTTTGTCATTCCGGATGATGTGGGAGGCCGGTACTCTGTTCTGACGCCGGTGGGCCTTCTGCCCATGGCGGCAGCGGGTATTGACACGGATGCGGTGCTGTCCGGTGCCAGAGATGCGATGGATGCCTATGGCGAACGTTCTATTGAGAAAAATGATTGCTATGCCTATGCGGCAGCAAGAAATATTTTATATGAAAAGGGCAAGACAATCGAAGTTCTTGCCAACTATGAAGGTAGCCTGCATGATTTTGCCGAGTGGTGGAAGCAACTGTACGGCGAGAGTGAGGGAAAGGATGGCAAGGGGATTTTTCCGGCCGCGGTGGATTTTTCCACGGATCTGCACTCTATGGGACAGTATCTGCAGGATGGAAAACGGAATCTTTTTGAAACCGTTATACGTATAAAAACGCCGCGACGGGACATGGATGTACCGGAAATGGCAGGGAATATTGACGGTCTCGGCTTTCTGGAAGGAAAGACCGTGGACTATGTGAACACCCGGGCATTTCTGGGAACACTGCTCGCCCACACGGACGGCGGTGTACCCTGTCTCCTTCTGGAAATGGAGAAGCAGGATGCCTATCATTTCGGACGGGCTGTGTACTTTTTTGAAAAGGCCTGCGGTATCAGCGGCTATATTTTGGGGGTAAATCCCTTTGACCAGCCGGGTGTGGAAGCATACAAGAAAAATATGTTTGCACTTCTCGGAAAACCGGGCTATGCGGAGGATGGAGAGCGTCTGTCCCGGCGGCTCGGCACTATGTAGTGAAAAACAGTTCTGTTTTATCGCAGACTGTTTAAATAAACAATGAAAGGTTGGCGAAAAACATGATTAGAGTTATTCTTGGAGAAAAAGGAACAGGTAAAACCAAAATGCTGCTGGACAGCGTACATGCCGCTGTGGAGAGCGAGAAAGGCAATGTGGTTTTCATTAACAACGGTTCCCAGCATATTACGGATGTGAGCCATAAAATCCGTCTCGTTGACACCTCTGAATTCTCTGTAGGGACCTATCCGGAATTTTACGGATTGGTGAGCGGCATTCTGGCGCAGAATTATGATGTATCTTACATTTTTGTGGACAGCATCACGAAGATTGCCTCCGGCACTGATGAGGAACTGGAAGCACTTCTGGAAAAACTGAATGCTCTCTGTGAAAAGTTTGAGGTACAGATGGCTATGACACTCAGCATGAGTGCTGCAGACGCAAGCGACAAGATTAAGGCGTTCGCATAAGACAGAAAGGGATGTAACAGAACATGAATTACAAGAGTACCCGCGGCAGTGCCGCAGTTTCTGCCTCGGCGGCCATTGTAAAAGGCCTGGCACCGGATGGCGGTCTGTATGTGCCGGAATCGTTTCCTGCTCTGGAAGGGGTCAGCACTTTTGTCGGACTTTCGTACCGCGAGCGGGCAAAAAAAGTACTGTCGGCATTTTTGCGGGACTTTACGCCCGAGGAAGTGGACCACTGTGTGGAAAAAGCTTATACTGCTGAAAAATTTGGTTCTGACGAAATTGCGCCTA
The DNA here is from genome assembly GCA_017442155.1 of Clostridia bacterium. Lineage (GTDB taxonomy): Bacteria > Bacillota > Clostridia > UMGS1883 > UMGS1540 > SIG447. The sequence goes on from JAFSAU010000008.1 coordinate 112,843, forward strand.
TGCATCGATTGAGCAGTACTGCGCATGTGTTAGAGCTGTGGCATGGACCCACCTGTGCGTTTAAGGATATGGCACTGCAGATTCTGCCTCATCTTCTCACCGTTTCCATGCGGAAAAGCGGCATTCGCGATGAGGTGGCTATTTTAGTGGCAACCAGTGGCGATACAGGCAAGGCAGCCCTGGAGGGCTTCCGGGATGTGGATGGAACAAGGGTGCTTGTATTCTTCCCGAGAGACGGCGTCAGCAATATCCAGCGGAAGCAGATGGTTACACAGGAAGGGAAAAACGTGGGTGTGGCCGCGGTGGAGGGTAATTTTGACGATGCTCAAAACGGCGTAAAATCCATTTTCACAGATGCGGAATACAATGCCTTTTTAAAGGAAAACGGCATTGTGCTGTCATCGGCGAATTCCATTAACTGGGGGCGGCTTGTACCACAGATTGTATACTACGTTTCTGCTTGGGTCAGTCTTGTTGAAAAAGGCGAAATTAAAGAGGGCGAGAGCTTCAATGTGGTCGTTCCTACGGGTAATTTCGGCAATATTCTGGCCGCATATTATGCAAAGAAAATGGGCGTACCCATTGCTCGGCTGATTTGTGCATCCAACGCAAATGACGTACTTACCGAGTTTATCAGCACCGGTGTGTATAATCGCAAACGGGATTTTCATCTGACGATTTCGCCGTCCATGGACATCCTGATTTCCAGCAATCTGGAACGGTTCCTCTATGATATTTCGGGTGAGGATAGTGAAAAGGTTTCCGGCTGGATGGAAGAACTGAAAACGGACGGAGAGTACCATGTGGATGCGGATACCCTCTCTAAAATGCAGGAGATTTTGTGGGCCGGTAGCTGTGACGATGCGGAAACGCTGGACACCATCCGCGAAACGTATGAAAAATATGCGTACCTGGCAGATACGCATACGGCCGTGGCTCTGCGGGTGTATGACAATTATGTAAAGAAAACTGGGGATGCAGCCGTAACGGTGATTGCCTCTACCGCAAGCCCATATAAATTCGGACAGAGTGTACTTGGCGCAATAAGCGAAAACGTACCGGAAGACGATTTTGAAATTCTCGAAGAAATCGAAAAAGAGAGCGGGCTTCCCGTGCCAAAGGCACTGGGGGAACTTCGCACCAAGCCTGAACGGTTTGGCATGACATGCCCGCCGGATAAAATGCGGGATGCGGTCAAGACACTTTTAGATTTGTAAACAAAACGAAACCGCCCTGCGGAAAAGGTATTTCCTCCCGCAGGGCGGCAACGTGTGCGAAAGACCTTAGAAGCAGCTGTCACACTTGTCTTTGTCCACGAAAGTGGCGCAAAGCGTACCCTCGCAGCCGGACCCGCTGCAGGGGCTGACTTCGATTTCTTCTGCAGTGCATTTGCCGCTGCAGTTGTTAAAATGACAGTTTTTCACACTGCAGCGCACATCGCGCAGTGCCTCGCGGTTTTCATTCGGTCGCATAGAAAAAACCTCCTTCAAAATTGGCTTTCGCATATAGCTTGCACAGAAAGTAAAAAGTTATACTAAGGGAGAATGTAAATGGCTGTTTTTGCCATATCGGACCTGCATCTGCCGCTCGGGATTGATAAACCGATGGATGTTTTTGGCGGTGGATGGGAAAATTATGTGGAGCGGATTTCCGAAAACTGGAAATCGGCCGTAAAAGAATCGGATACCGTTCTGATTGGCGGTGATGTCTCCTGGGCTACATACCTGGAAGAGGCATTGCCGGATTTTCATTTTATTGAGGCTCTGCCCGGCCGGAAGCTGATTTCCAAGGGCAACCATGACTATTGGTGGACAACCGCCGCAAAGCTTTCAGCTTTTTTGGAGGCTAACGCCCTGAAAACAATTTCCTTCATGCATAACAACAGCACCCTTGCGGACGGATATGCCATCTGCGCCTGCCGTGGCTGGAAATCTCCGTTTGAATCGGATTTCAACGGCGAGGACCGTAAAATTTATGAACGGGAGATGGTGCGGCTGGAATTATCCCTGAAAGAAGGGAAGAAGCTGTCGGAAAAGCGGATTGTGATGATGCACTATCCGCCGGATGTGGGCTTTGCGGAATTACTTGACGAATACAACGTGGAATTTTGCGTGTATGGACATCTGCACGGAAAAAATGCGTGGAATAAATTTGCACAGAGCGAGAGGGATTTACTCGTTTCGGCAGACTATCTGGAATTTATGCCGAGACGGATTGTATAAAAGGAGGAGAAAAAATATGGCAATTACGATGCAGGAAATCGAACATCTGGCCCGGCTTTCCAAGCTGGCTCTCAGCAATGAGGAAAAAGAGCGGCTGACGGGAGAAATGCAGAGTATTCTCAGCTTTGCGGACAAGCTTTCCGGACTGGATACGGCAGCCGACCCCACTATGTTTGCCTCGGACGGACAGAATGTGTTTCGGGAGGATGAAATTCATCCCTCCTTGCCCACGTCGGCCATTTTACAGAACGCACCCGAAAAGGATATGGAATGCTTTGTGGTGCCGAAAACCGTTGAATAGAAAGGACGAACTGATATGAATGAGTTTACAAAGCTTTCGGTAGATGCACTTCAGAAGATGTTGCGAAATAAAGAAGTATCTGCTTGCGAAATTGCACAGGCCCATCTTACCCATATTCAAAAGATGGAGCCCGAGATTGACAGTCTCCTTACTATAACGCAGGACGAAGCACTTGAAAAGGCCGCGGCGGTTGATAAGAAGATTGCTGACGGAGAGCCGATTGCACCGCTTGCTGGCATACCGGTCGCCATTAAGGATAACATTTCCACAAAGGGTGTAAAAACGACTTGTGCATCCAAAATGCTGCATAATTATGTTCCTCCCTATGATGCCACAGCCTATGCGCGACTGATGGAGCAGGACGCCGTTATGATTGGTAAGGCCAACATGGACGAATTTGCCATGGGGTCTTCTACAGAAAACTCTTATTTTAAAAAGACAAAAAATCCGGTCAACCCTGCACATGTGCCCGGTGGATCGTCCGGTGGCAGTGCAGCAGCAGTTGCATCGGGGGAGGCGGTCGTTTCTTTAGGCTCTGATACGGGCGGTTCCATTCGGCAGCCTGCATCCTTTTGCGGCATTGTTGGTATGAAGCCAACCTACGGCCTTGTATCCCGTTATGGTCTGATGCGTTTGCATCGTCACTGGATCAGATTGGACCGTTTGCCCGAAATGTGAAGGACTGCGCAACGGTTCTTTCCGCAATCTGCGGAAAAGACGCGAAGGATTCTACATCCCTATCCGTTCCTACCCCTGATTTTATGGGTGCACTGACGGGCGAATGCAAGGGCATGAAAATCGGACTTCCGAAGGAATATTTCAGTGACGCGGTGGACCCGGCAGTCCGGGATGCAGTGCTTTCGGCGGCAAAGAGTTATGAGGCTATGGGCGCAGAGGTTGCGGAATGTACCCTTCCCATGCTTGATTACGCACTGGAAGCATACTACCTGATTTCTTCTGCTGAAGCCAGCTCCAATCTCGCCCGGTATGACGGCGTACGGTATGGCTTTAGGGCAGAGGGCTGCAAGGATTTGGAAGACCTGTTCCTGAAAACAAGAAGCGAAGGCTTCGGGAAGGAAGTCAAACGCCGCATCATGCTGGGTACATTCGTTCTCAGCAGCGGCTATTATGATGCATATTATAAGAAAGCACAGCAGACCCGGACTTTGATTTGTCAGGACTTTGCCCGCGTGTTTGAAAGCTTTGATTGTATCCTGACGCCCACCTCGCCTTGCACGGCGTGGAAATTCGGAGAAAAATCGGCAGATCCTGTACAGATGTACCTGGCAGATATCTGTACGGTATCGGTAAACATTGCAGGACTTCCGGCACTCAGTATGCCCTGCGGCACTGATGCGGCGGGGTTGCCGGTAGGCGTTCAGCTTATCGGCGGCAGACTCCGGGACGATGTGATTTTGCGGGCGGCCTACGCATTAGAACAAAACGGAAAGGGAGGCAGATAAAATGAAGTATGAAACCGTTATCGGACTTGAGGTCCATGCAGAGCTTTCTACGAAAACGAAAATTTACTGCAGCTGTGAAAACAGCTTCGGCGGCGATACGAATACGCGGTGTTGCCCCGTATGTATCGGCCTCCCCGGCGCACTGCCTGTTTTAAACCGTACCGTGGTGGACTATGGTATCAAGGCAGGTCTTGCTATGCACTGCAGTATTGCATCTTATTGTAAACAGGACAGAAAAAATTATTTTTACCCCGACCTTCCCAAGGCATATCAGATTTCCCAGTTTGACCTGCCCCTTTGTTCGGCGGGCTATGTGGAAATCGACACAGAAGAGGGTATGAAAAATATCGGTATTACCCGGATTCATATTGAGGAGGATGCCGGAAAGCTCCTCCATGCCGAAGGAGCAAACTTTTCGCTGGTTGACTATAATCGCGGCGGCGTACCGCTTATCGAGATTGTCAGTGAGCCGGATATGCGTTCGCCTGAGGAGGCTATGGCTTTTCTGGAAGCGATTAAATCCACGCTTCAGGCCATTGGCGTTTCCGATTGTAAGATGCAGGAGGGATCACTCCGCTGTGATATAAATGTTTCCGTCCGTCCGGAAGGACAGGAGGAATTCGGTGTCCGCAGTGAATGTAAAAACGTGAATTCCTTCCATGCGGCCGTCCGTGCGATTAAATACGAAAGAGACCGGCAGATTGCTGTCTTAGAAGCCGGTGGAACCGTGGAGCAGGAAACACGCCGTTGGGACGATGCAAAGGGCGAAAGCTTCCTGATGCGCTCCAAAGAAGAGGCGCATGATTACCGGTATTTTCCGGAGCCGGACCTCGCCCCCATCTACGTGGATGATGCCTGGATTGAAGACCTCCGCACATCGCTGCCGGAACTTCCCTCGGAAAAGAAAAAGCGGTATGTGGAAACCTATAGCTTGCCGAAGTACGATGCCGGACTGATAGGCGCGTCTTTGGGACTTTCAAAGCTTTTTGAGGACACGGTGGCGGCCGGTGCCGCGCCGAAAACGGCTTCCAACTGGCTGCTTGGTGAAATCAGCAAAATTTTGAATGAATCGATGCTGGAGGCTGAAGCGATTCCGTTTGATGGTAAGGCATTGGCTGAACTGATTGCCATGATTGAAAGCGGTGCTATTTCCGGCACGATTGCCAAGCAGGTGTTGCCCGAAATGTTTGCAGGAAACAAGAGCCCGAAGCAGATTGTAGAGGAAAAGGGCCTGGCTCAAATCAGCGATGAGGGGGCCATTATGGATATGATACAGGAGGTGCTCGCGCAGAATGAGGCGGCCGTGGCAGACTTCCGCGCCGGTAAAGATAAGGCCATCGGATTTTTGACGGGCCAGGTAATGCGCGCCTCAAAAGGAAAGGCCAACCCCGGCGTAATCCAGAAGATGCTCCGTGAGGCACTCACCGCTTTGAAATAAAGAAAGAAATTTTCATCCATAAAAAACAGATCTGAATGTATGAACTGCACCAGTTTGGGCAGACAGTACAAAAAGCCTTTATGGTAAATATTAGATTTTTAAGCAACAAACTGACTTCTCGTTTCAAGGGGAGTCAGTTTTGTTTTTAGTTGTGTCATTGTCCGTTTTTACTGGTTCTGTTTAAAATCCTGCAAGGTCTTTTTTGTTTTCGTGATAAAAGTGATTGCCGGTAAGGTAAAAGCAATATTTCTAATTTATTTTCAGCTTTGCCTTGCGGTACTGTGAAGCTGTGGTACCGGTTATTTTTTTAAAGGTTTTTGAAAAATAATTATAGTCACCAAAGCCACAAAGCTCGGCAATTTCATAAAGGGAGTTAGTCTGTGTGATAATCATACGTTTTGCAAAATCTATCCGTTCTTCAGTAATATATTGTACGACTGTACCAGATGTATGCTTTTTGAAAAGGGAGCAGAGATATTGCGGAGCAAGATGAACGGCATCGGCTATCCTTTCAAGTGTCAGCGGTTCGGAAAGATGTGCAGCGATATACTGTTTTGCTTTTTTTATATGGGGATTTTCTATATCCAGCACTGTGTCAATCAGTTGATAATATAAATATGCAAAAATAGAGGCACATTTCTCCTGCTTATGGGCTGATACGGAGGTGAATTCCTTCTTAAATGCTTCAAGCATGACAGGGGTATTGGATCGGATGCAGTTTGGTAAGTGACCGCAGATGAGTGGCTGAAAGTCATTGGGGAATAGGATGTTAAAACTGGCATACATAGCAGGTGCACTGCTGGGTGTACGCTTGCGGACCGAACCAGGGGGATACAAAATGGCATCACCGGCGTGCAGAAGAATTTTCTCGCCGTTCAGATAATATTCCATGCTGCCTTCCAGCAGATATGTTAAATCCATATAGGGAATTGTAAGTTCGGGAAGCGGAATGACTGATTTTCGTCGGTAAAACGAGAATATTAAATATTTAGCAGACCGGAAAAGCGTGTCCATTTAAATCACTCCTTAAAAAGATTCTGTATTCAGTATATCAGAAGGGTGAATAGATTTCAACCCTTTTTAATTTTTTTAAAGTAAAAATGTTAATTTTTAGTAAGCATAGCGTAATTTCAGATTTTTTAAAAAAGTGAAATCTTAAAATAAGACGAATTTTGATATAATATTGTTAAGATTGCTTATAGTATATAAGTGCAAAATCATTTATAATGAAATCAACAATATTGTTAATTGGGGAGCGATACAAAATGGTAAAACTTGGGGTTGCCGACTACGGAATGCTTGTGTGGTACGGCGGACATTACGATTATGACGAACGCATTCAGGCAATCAGAAAAATTGGATACGACGGTCTGGAACGGCTGTATCCGGACAGTGCGGAGGATGCGCTTCGTAAGGCGGCACAGCTTCGAAAGCTGGGGATGGGCTTTGCAACCTGCAATGCCGCAACGCCGGAGCTTTCCATTAAATGGACTGCGGCACTGGGAGCCTCATATGTATGGGCACAGGTAAAAGGACAGTCTTATGAGGCGTATCTCCGGCAAGTTTACGAAATGACCAAGGCGGCAGAAAAATACGGCGTAAAAATTGCGGTACATAATCATCTGGGCTCAATGGCGGAAAGTCAGGAGCAGGTAGAAACGATTCTTCACGAATGTCCGGACACGTATCTTCTGCTGGATACGGGTCATTTGGCCGTGGCCGGCGGGGATGTCCGCTATATTGCAGAAAAATATTACGACCGCATTGCAGCATATCATCTGAAGGGCTGGAAGCAAAGCACAACGCCGGATGCGGAAAAATGGCAGGACCGAGGGCATTTCTGCGGCCTTGGACAAGGTGACTTTTTCATTGATAATGAATTTGTATTCAAGAACGCAATCAAAAATGGCTTTGACGGCTGGGTTCACATCGAGCATGACACCCACGAGCAGGACCCTCACATTGATTTAAAGGAAAGCTTCGATATTTTACAGAAATGGAGGACAGAAGTATGAGCAAACCTATAAAGCTCGGTATGGTAGGTCTCGGACGCGCCGGCTACGGGATGCACCTGAAAGAAATGGAAGGGAAGGAGGACCTTTTTTCTATTACTGCCGTGTGTGATGTGGAGCCGGACCGGTGCGAGGCCATGAAAGAAAAGTACGGCTGTAAAACCTACATAAATGTGGAGGATTTGGTAGAGGACCCCGATGTGGAGGTGGTGGATATTGCCACCCGCTCCTGCGATCATTTCCGCCACGCGAAAACAGCACTGGAAGCCGGAAAAATTGTTTTCCTGGAAAAGCCCATTACGGAAACATATGAAGAAGCAAAGGCACTGATGGCACTGAACGAGAGCCTTGGCGGCAACAAGCTTTATATCCGGCATAACCGCCGTTTTGAAGCGAAGTTCATGCAGGTGAATAAAATAATCGAGTCCGGTATTTTAGGGGATGTGTACCTGATTCGCCGCACTGTTGCGAATTATTCGCCCAGAACGGATTGGCAGACGCTTTCCCAGTATGGCGGCGGACAGCTCTTAAACTGGGGACCGCATATCGTGGACCAGGCACTGTGTTTTTGTGGTGGCGAGTATAAAAGAGTACAGGCCATTACAAGACAGGTGACCGCAGCAGGGGATTGTGAGGATTTTGTCCGCGCCGTTTTCGAGGGCGTAAATGACAGAATTGTGGAAATCGAGATAAGTGGCGGAACGGCATTGCCGATACCGGAATACGTATTGTACGGCACGCGGGGTGCGCTGATTGATAAGGGAAAGACGTATACAATCAGGTGTCTGGCCGATTCGTATGTGATTCCGGAAAGAAAGGCGGACCCCCACACGCCCGAGGGTGCAAAGTTCAAGGCTTCAGAGCCGCTTCCCTTCGTAGAAGAGGAAAAGGAATGGGAAACCAATAAGCTGGACCATACCTGGACGTATCTTTACGAAACAGTGCGGGAAGGAAAAGCTTATCCCATAAAGAGTAAGGAAGCACTCAAGGTCATGGAAACAATTGACGAAATCATGCACCAAAATGTGCGCTAAGTGCAGGGTACACTTTAAAATAAAAGTAAAAACAGGAGGTAATAAAGGATGAATACTGTATTCAAAAAAATCATGGCTATGGGTATGGCCGCACTTCTGGGCATCGGCACAATGGGAATGATGGCGGTTTCGGCGGATAATACAGCACTGAACACGGAACTGCTTGTAAATGGTGATTTTTCGCTCAAAGATGAAGACGGAGCGGTGGTAGGATGGAGCCTTACCAAGCCCAGTGGCTCAGGCGGATCTATTAAAGTTGAAAACGAGGTGCTTAGAATCAATGCATCACACGGCACTGTTGAAGGCGGAAATCTTGATGTGAGTAAGAGCTTATATGCACTTAACAGATGGGACTACGCCAAATCTGCAAACGGAACAACTGTTATCTCCGGCAAAATATTTATTGAGTCCATGGAAGCCGGTTCGTCCGTAGTGATTGATTCCAACCGCAAAGGCTTTGGTGCCGCGAATACTATGGGAGCCCAAATTACATATACGGAAGCGACAAAAGGTTGGAAGACTTTTGAAAGCACCATTACGGACACAACTACAACAACAGAAGGATACATGTTCTATGTGCGCGTGTACGGAACTGCACTTGTATGGGTAGATGATGTTTCCATCCAGCATAAAGAAAGACTTTTGTTACCCGGAAACCTCTCATGGAGCGGTACAACTGCGTTAGCAAATGCTACGCATGGTTATATTAGTAATGAAGGCTATGGAGGAACTCCGATAACACCGTATTCCGGGGATGACTGTTTTTATATATGGAACGGAACATTTAATGAAACGACGTATAGTTCGGCAAGGGCAACCACCCGTTTGGCAGCTAATCCTGTCGCAGGGCAAACATATCGGGTGAGCATGCGGTTTAAACCGAATGTAAATGAGGCCACCTATTTAGGTCCACGAATAGATATTTTAGATTGGGCTTCTTATAGTAGCAACGATAAATTTCTAAGGATAGATAAGGATGACTGGACGGTCGGGAATGTTACAAATGGCTGGAGTGAGATTTCTGCATATTTCACTATGCCAACATATGAGGCAAGTACCGTAGCAATAAAGTTTTATGGATATTTCGGTGGTTGGATTGATGATTTGATGATTGAACGGGATTGTGATAGAAATGTGGAAATCCTCAGCTCCAATTTTGAACCCATTGAAAAGGAAACCCCGGGTGCGACCGTTAAAGTGAAGGCCCATATTGTTTCCGACAAAATTGCAGACGATGGCGGCAGAAAGGTGAAACTGGTGTTGGCACGTTATGCAAAGGTTGGTGATGCCATGCAGTGTATAGAAGTAAGTGTTTTAGATGAAACCGTAAATATGGGTACTGCAATGACAGGGTATACCACCGCAGCGAAAGATATTAGACTTGACTATGTAATTCCTGCAGATGCCGAAGGTCAGAGTATCAAGGCATTCCTGTGGGATGGCGAAAATGGAATTAATCCTATTGGAAAGAGAAGCGCAATTACGGTGAGTGCAAACTAAAATAAAATAAGGGAAAATGAAATTTACTGCGGGGTTGTTTGGAAAAAGCAGAACAAACAACCCCGTTTGCAAAATAGGAAGAGAATAAGTGAAAAAAAAGGAGTCATGCTATGAAAAAAATACTAACAGTTTGTTTGTCTCTTCTGCTGTTGTTTGGCACGGCGGGAGTGCTTGCGGCTGATATGACAGACATCGTGACAAACGGCGGCTTTGAAGAGTATGCAGACCATATGCCCACAGGGTGGAGTGTTCCGGTGGGAACACCGGGAGAGGATATCACAATCTCCGATGCGGCAGAGGAAGGAAAGGCTTCTGTCCGTCTTTCCGGAAAAAGTGATAATGCATATATCAGTCAGGAAATAGAAGGCTTACGTGCCGGTGCGAAATACACGCTTTCTTTTTATATGCTCAGAAAGAAAGGCACTGAGATTACAGCCCGCGTTGATTTTTCCTACACGGAAAACGGAAGCAGACGGTATTTTTCCGATAATGCCGTCGTAACACCCCTGGGGGAAACGGAAATCGGAAAATGGATTAAAAAGGATATTCAGTTCACCGTTCCGCCCGGCACGGAAAAAACAGTAATTGCATTCCGCAAGGTAGGGGAGGCAGACGTATACTTTGATACTGTTTCCGTTTCCGGTGGAGACGAGAGTGGTGAGATTGCAGAGGTAGAGAAAACCGGCACCTGGACGCCCAGTGTCTTCGAGGACGCTGACAACATGATTACTAATCCTGATTTAGAGAAGATTTCCGACAATTTCCCCGCAGACTGGACACCCATTGCAAAGGATAAGGTAACCCTCAACACCAACAAAGAGTATGCAAGATCGGGTGACAAGTCTATTAAGATTACAGCGCAGGATTCCAGCTTGCCCTGGGCAAAGTTTGTTATCAGTGAAGGCATTATACCGGGGGCGGAATGTACGTATTCTGCATGGGTATATTCTCCGACGGAAGCCAACAACGTTGGTTTTAAAACGGAATATTATGTGCAAAACTATGACCATTCCGTTATGACGGGCTTCGCCAATTCTCCCCGCGTAAACCCCCGTGCAGCAGACGGATGGGTGCAGATAACAGGCACCGACATCATCCCCGATTCCTCTGATTCCGTAACGATTTATATACGTATGTATGGGCAGGGTGAGGTTTATATTGATGATGTGGAATTCAAACTCACAAAAGGCCCGGAAGCTTTTAATACTTTCCTTACAGATGAAGTATTCTATTATAGCGAATGGGAAGGTGCAGGCAAGGCAACCGTGACAGCGAACACCACATTTTATCCTGAATTTGCAGGCATGCCCCTGCACTTTACGGTACAGGATAAGGAAATGGTAATCTATGAAGAAACCATTCCCCTCCATGAATCGGGTAGCACTACCTTTGAGTTTCCGCTTACAGCGCTGGAAGAAAAAATGAAGGGATACACCATCCGCGTAAAACTACACGACCATGAGGGTGGCTTTATTGCGCAGAAACAGGATACGGTTTATAAAGTGGACCGACCGAAGTATATTACCGAAGAAGGATATTATGTGGAAAATGGCGAACGGTTTGACCCCGTGTATCTGTATCACATTGCAAGAACAGAAGAAGATTTATCCAAAGCTTCGGAAGCAGGCTTTAACATGATTCAGGGATATCCCGTGCAGGAACAGCTTGATCTGCTTGCAGAACATGGCATGAAGTGCTTTGCAGTTCTCTATACCGGCGGCTCCTCGGGCCAGAGTGCAGGTCACGAATCGAAAATTGAAAATACTATAAAACATGTAACCCAGTTTAAAGACCATCCTGCCATATTCGGCTGGTCCCTCATGGACGAACCGACCCCGGCGGCTTGGGAAGACCTGAAAAGAGCATATATCGAAATTCGCAAAATCGACCCGAATCACCCTGTTTTCATCACCATGAACAGTCATTTTGATACGTCCGGTCGATTTGCAGATACCATTTCTGCCGATAGCTACCCCTATGGTTTTTCACCCTTTACGACGACAGATTTTAAAAACGTAGATAAAGTGGTCGATATTGTTCGTAACCGTAAACCGGTGTATGACCTCCTTCAGGCTTTTGATTATCGGAATTCCTACCCCACAGCCAATGAAATGCGGAATATGATGTACCAGAATTTCTGGGCAGGGGCGGAAGGTATCGGCATATACTCTTGGAACGATTCCGGAAGAAATGAGGACGGCACAGCCATTCCGCTTTACGATACTCATCTTTGGGAACCCATTACATCTTTCTTTGAACTGGAATATGACGAAGTGATTGACCACTTTGTATATAAGAAATATCCGACCTTCAATGAAGTAAGAGAAGAAGGATTCTGGTACCGCTCCTGGGTAAATGACGGAAGACTCAGCCTCGTTCTTTTAAACCGAAAGGACGAGGAGAATGTAGAGGCAACCGTAAATCTTACAAGTGCAGACGGAAAAGTCAAAGTGGAAAACTTTACCGCACGGGTCATAAACGGTGCGGAAGCGGGAATCATAACCGGTAAAGACGGCACGTTTAAGGTAAATCTTGAACCGGGACAGACAATTTTGTATAGCATTGATGTAGATAAGAATCTTTCCGGCACGGTTTCCAGCGGCTTCTTCGATATGTATCAGCACGGCTGGGCAGAAGAAGCGGTAAAAACCTTAAATGAAAAAGATGTTTTATACACAAACGGTCACAAATACTATCCCGGCGAAAATGTAACACGTGCAGATTTTGCATATATGCTGATGCGTGCTCTGGAGATTCCAGGGGCAGAAGCGGAGCAGTTTGCCGATGTGAAGGAATGGGATTACTATAAGGATGAACTTTCCGCCGGTCGTGATGCAGGTCTTTTGAACGGCATGGGCGAAAACATTTTCGGTGTAGATAATGACATTTCCCGTCAGGACATGATGGTCATGTGCATCCGTGCACTGGAATATACAGGAAAGCTGGAAGGCGCACAGGCGGCTGACCTAACCAAATTTACCGATAGCGCATCCATTGCAGATTATGCCGTGGAAGCCGTTGGCAAAATGGTAGGCTCCGGCCTCATCGTCGGCAATGCCGATGGTACGGTGAATCCCCTCGGCAATGCAACAAGAGCCGAAGCGGCAGTGATGATTGCACGTCTTATGGCACTTTGATAAAAGGAGCAAGGTATGTTTTTAAAAAGAATACTTGTGCTGACTCTTTTATGTATCCTATGTCTGTCCCCCGGCACCAATGCCGGGGCGGCAGATGCGGCAATTACAAATCCGTCCTTTGAAACCCTTCGGGCAGATAACGGATTTCCATCCTCCTGGAGTCGGTCGCATTCTGACCGCATCACAACAAACTCGGATAAACAGTATGTGCATTCGGGCGATTACTCTCTGAAGTTTGCACAAACAGTTTCGGACTATCCATATGCAAGAACGACCATTACTGGCATTGTCGGCGGTGCGGAATATACCTTCGGGGCATGGGCACTGACGATGAATCAAAATGTCGGCCTACGGTTTCGCTTCACCTGTATAGACGAAAACGGTGTCTGGCTTCATGATGCCATGGGACTTGAAAGCTATAACGGCTATACCGGTTCGTGGTATCATTTTACCGAAAAATTCCGTCCGCCCCGCGGCACAGTCAGCATGTATCTGCAGCTGAGAATCAGCAGTCCCGGTGAGGCGTATTATGATGATGTATCCATAAGCATGACGGATGGACCGGAAATGCTGTATGATTTTGAAAGTGACAGCACATTCATTTATTCCGACAGCACCGGGAATGGAACGGTAAGTGTAAAAGTGGATACAGCGTATTATCCTGAGCTTTCGGGGGAGGATGTGACCTTTTCGTTATTCCGGGAAGATGCACCGGAGACCATACTGAAAACGCAAACCGTGAAGGTGCCGGAAAACGGGGAAGCTTCGTTTTCCTATCCTGTAAGTCTTCTTTCGGAAAAGCTGAAAGGGTATACCGTAAAATGCAGCTTCAAACCGCCGGAAGGGGAGGAAATCGTAAAAACCCATACGGTTTATAAAGTGGACAGACCGACACATATTGATAAGAAAGGCTTTTTCCTGGATGAGAACAACAAAATTTTCACGCCTTCCATTATGTACGGTGTAAATTCCGAGCATTTTGATAAGCTGGAGGAAGTTGGTGTAAACGCTGTGCAGGGATATCATTCCACGGAGTGGCTCGATGCCCTGCATGAACGGAAAATGAAATGCTTTGTGGTACTGTACGGCGGCGGAAATTCCGCGGGCAGTGCCGCCCGTCTCAGCACCACAGTGAAGTACGTGAAAAGTGCCATGGAACATCCTGCGGTTTTCGGCTGGCTGATTTTTGACGAACCGAATGCTGGAAAATCAACGGATTTGGAAGAATTGGTAAATGCTTATTTGGCAATCCGGGAAATTGATTCCGACCATCCGATTGTTATCACGGCGAATAACCACTATGATGTTCTGCATCAGTATACCGATGCAATAATTCAGGACTCCTATCCGTACAACAACACGCGGTTTACCACATATCCGTACACGCGGAATGTGCAGGCTGTTGCCGAATCGGACGGAAGACCCGTGTATCACCTTATGCAGACCTTTGAGCATTTAAATACCTTCCCCCAGCCACAGGAGGTACGGAATATGCAGTACGCATCCCTCTGGGCAGGCTGTAAGGGGTTTGGATGCTTCAAATACAAAGATTGCACAAGTGGAGGGGATAATCTGGATGAAACTGCACTCTGGGCACCGATGAAAGCTTTTGCAGAGAGAGAACAGGAAATTGCACTGAATCTTTTTATATATAATAAATACGAAAAGATTGGTGAAGCGGAAACGGAAGCTTGTCAGTGGGGCGTATGGAAGGATGACGAAGAATATTTCGTCATTGTACGAAGCAAAAAATATAATGAGAGCATAACAGCCGAAGTGTCGGTTACGGCAGAGGGCTCATGGCAGGCACAGCCAATTGGGGGCACACTTCAGTCCTTTTCCTCCGGAAACGGCAAGGCAAGTGTTACGGTGGGTGCCGGAGATGTGGTGCTTTTGCGGATGAAAAAGGCACTGTTTCTGACAGAGGACGGTGAGCCGGTTACCGAAATTAAAGCCGGTATGAAATTAAATGTTCTTACAGGCGTGGAAACCGATGATACAAATAGCCCGTTGCTTTTCATTTCGGTTGTCCGCGAGGATGCGGGAACAGAAGAATGTGTGGATGTCCGCATACCGGACTATACTGTGACAGCATCCGGCGAAAACAAAAATGTCTACAGCGTGGATGAAACGGTTGAAATTCCACGGGGAATGGGAAGATACAGCGTGAAAATTTTTTATTGGAACCGAAGCCTGCATTGCCTGGATGAGGCAAGACAGGTGGGGTAGAGAGAAAGGCAGGTAACAAAATGAAAAGAAGAATATTAGGAATATTTGTTCTGATAACAATTCTTCTGGCAGGTATTCCGGCTGGTGCGGAATTTATTGATGTACATGGAACAAAATATGAGGACGCCGTACGGCTGTTATGCGACATCGAAATCATGGAAGGGGTATCTCCTGATTTTTTTGAGCCGTCAGAACCTGTCCGGCGCAGCGATGCCGCAAGGTACATTGCTTTACTTTCCGGTGTACAGGGTACCGGAGGCGTGGAAGTATTTACGGACGTTCCGTCGTCACATCCCGATTTTGCGGCCATTGGTCTTGTGCATCAGATGGGAATTGTTTCCGGTGTGGGTGACGGATGTTTTGACCCGGACGGGTTTGTTTCTGCGGCACAGGCGGCAAAAATGCTCGTAACGCTTGCCGGATATCAGCCGCACGCAGAAGCGGAGGGCGGCTATCCTACAGGATATCTGTCTCTTGCGCATCGTCTGGAAATTCTCGATGGTGTTTCCACAGACGCTTCCTTTGCAAAAGGTGATTTTGCCCGGATGCTTTATAACACTTTGTTTGTCTTTCCGGCAGAACAGGCTTCATACGGGGATACGGACGGCAGTTATACAGAAAACGAGAAAAATATTTTAAAGCAGTTCCTGCATATCAGCGAAGTAAAAGGAATGGTCACGGCAAATGCGGCAACGGCTGTGAGAGGTGCTGTTCTCCGCAGCGGGGAAGTGGCTGTGGAAGGAAGCGTGTTTTATGCACCGGATGCCCTTGCACAGAAAATCGGCAGACAGGTAGTTGTGTATTATAAAGAAAATGAATTCGGGGAAAAAGAGGTTATTTCTTTCCGGGATGCGGGGAATACAACTACACTTACTCTGGATGCAGAGGATGTATTGCCTGCCACAACGGTTAATTCCATTGTGTATCAAAGAAGTGAGGACACACGTGCATTGACTCTGGCAATTGCATCGGATGCGGTAGTGCTTTATAATGGAAGTGCGTGCGCTCCCTTTACAGCAGACGATCTTAGGCCCTTGCAGGGAAGAGTTTGTATTACCGAAACCAGAAGCGGCACGGCCTCTCTGATTGTGGTGGAAGAGTACAAAGACATGATAGTGGCTGACGTAAACAAAGAAGAAAGCATTCTGTATTTTAAAAATGCTCTGCCCGGAGAAACCGAGCTTTCTTATGCTGATACCAACGTATATACTACGGTAACAGATACAAAAGGGAATCTGGCAGACTTGGGAAGCTGTAGCAAAGGTACGGTACTTTCTGTTATGGAAAGCCGGGATAAGAGCGTGCGGAAAATTGTTGTAAGCACAGAGAAAATCGGAGGCATCATAACGGAAAAGACAGATGATACAGTATATATCGACGGCAAATCCTATGCATTTTCTGCAAACTTTGCCGAAACCATTCCGGCAATAGGCGACAATGTACAGCTTGCATTAAACTTTGTCGGAGAAATAGTGGCAGTGGAAGCAAATGTTTCTTCCCGAAAATACGGGTATCTGATGTATGCTACCTTTGAGGGAAAAGGACTTTCCAGAGCACCGAAGGTAAAGATTCTGACTTCCGATGATGAAATCAAGGTGTTTGAGGCTGCGGAATCTGTAAAGATTAATTCGGTCACAGTCGGAAAAAATGAGCTGTTTAATTCTGAAGCCACGCTTTCCGATGCTGCAAATGCGGAGGTTTCTAAGATTTATAACAATAATGAAACAGTGGAACAGCTGATTGTATACGAGCTGAACGAGAAGGGAGAATTTAGCTCTATTACAACGGCGGAAAACCGCACAGAGATATTCGAAAGAGACAGAAGCGTATTCTCCCTGCAGTATGAAGCAGACAGCGGAATGTTCCTCGCATACGGACTTCGTATGTTTAACTCGAAGCTTAGAATTCCTACAGACACAATTGTTTTCTCTGTCGGTGAAAGCTATACGGGGAGCAACGATGACCAGTATAAAGTGACCGCAGGTTCATCCCTGGAGCATTCCGGCCACTATCCGGGTCTGAAATTATACGACTTGAACGAAGAAAATGAAGCGGCAGTGATGGTCACAAAGCTGGATTTGAGTGATGCTGCATCGATGTACGAATCAAATGCCGTGCTTGTTAAGAGTGTTTCGACAGTGGCACTGGAGGATGGCGAGATTTGTGAGGCAGTACGTGTTGTAGGTGCCGGCGGAAAAGAACAGCTTCTTTATAATCCGAACGAAATTCAGGCAGTCTTTTCTGCAACGGCAATCACAAATGCGGAGGCAGATGCAACGGCTGTGGTCGGTGCGGATGGCGCAAAAAAGCTTCCTGCGAACATTGCAATTTCACAGCTTGAACCGGGGGATGTTATCAAGTATGCGGCAGTTAATGACAATCTGACAAATGCGATGGTATGCTTTAGGGCCGGTTCTCCCAAAGAACTGGAAATGGCTTTTGAAGGAACAACAAGAAAATGGCCTTCAGCAACTAACGACTATTATCTGGGGCTGTGGGTATATTCAAAAGTAATTTATGCAGGAGAAAACGGCTTCCGTTTCTATGCTACCAACCATAAGGATGAACAGCGTGAGCGAGTGCATACATACGGCAGTGCAACGGTACTGATCTTTGATACGGTGCGGCAGTCCATTAAAGTAGGAAGTGCGAATTCTCTTTCAAAAGACGATATGTTCTTTGCTTCCCGAAAGAATGCGGCAGAACATCTGATTGTAATTTACAGATAAAAATTTATTTCTTTTGCATGCAGAGCCCCCCTTTTATCAGATATTTTTGTCTGATAAAGGGGGTCGTTTTTTGCTCTGGCTGCGGTTTTGCTTAGTTCATGGAAAACTTATTTTTCACCTGGTCGATCTGCTGGGCCGGGGCCTCGGTTGTGGTATACCAGCCCTTCTGTTCCATCACAGTATAGATGTTATGCTGCATATCCAGTGACTGATTCAGAATGGTTTTAAATTCGCAGTGTACGCTTTCCGTGGGGGATTCCTGCACGGCATAGTGATAAAGATTTGATACGGTTTTGGAGGTCAGGAGAATATCATCCATATACTCCCGGTCGGTCATATTCTGTTTTGCTGCCATTTTTTATGCTCCTTTCAATTACTGGTTCAGTTGTTTTAAGAGGCAGGAATAATGCTGCTGATGCTGCGTGGCAAATTGACGCAGTGTATTCTGCAGATTTGGGTCCTGTACTTTGGAAGCATAATCGTTGCACTTGGTTTCAAGCTGCTGCTCCATTCCAAGTGCGTCCTCCATATACATCAGTTCTTTCGGGGTCATTGTATTCGCTCCTTTACTTTTTTGAATTACAAATTCAGTATTGCCGGAAACGAAACGAAGCATACATGGAAAGAAAGACTTGCTTTTTTGCTGGAAAGCATGTATAATAAGGGAAAAGGAGAGATTTTAATGAAAATTTTGATTGCACCGGATTCTTTTAAGGGAAGTCTTTCGGCGGGGGAAGCCGCGGCAAAAATCGCAGAGGCCGCAGCCGCAGTTTTTCCGGAGGCTGAAATTATAGAAGCACCCGTGGCTGACGGGGGCGAGGGCACACTGGACGCGATTATGCAGGGACTGGAGCTGGAAACGGTCACTCTTTCTGTTACGGGACCGGATTTTGAGCCATGCAGTGCTGTTTATGGTAAACAGGGAGATACGGCCTATATTGAGATGGCAAGAACGAGCGGACTTTGCATGTCCCGGCTCCGCGAGGCGAAAAAAACAACTTCCCGTGGCTTTGGTGAGGCGATTTTGCACGCGCTCGAGGGCGGCGCAAAAACGCTGTATATGGCGATTGGCGGCAGTGCTACTAACGATGGCGGCATGGGAATGCTGGAGGCACTCGGTGTTCGCTTCCTGGATGCAAACGGAAAAGCCCTGGAGGGAAAGGGTGAAAATCTGACGCATATCTGCACAATCGATACAAGCGGCCTTACGCCACTTTTGCAGGAGGCAGATTGTTATATTATTTGTGATGTACAGAATCCGCTGCTCGGTGAGACAGGGGCTACACGGGTGTATGGTCCGCAAAAAGGTGCGGGAGAAGCCGATTTGGACATGCTGGAAAAGGGCATGGAAAAGTATGCGGAATGTGCGGCGAGGACGCTTGGTGAGCGGTTTGAAACGCTTCCCGGCGCGGGGGCGGCCGGCGGTGTGGGTTTTGCCCTTCTGGCCTTTGCAGGTGCAAAATTCTGTCCAGGCATTGAAACCGTGCTGGATATTATCGGTTTCGATAAAAAAGTGAAAAATGCAGACCTGGTTATCACGGGCGAAGGGAAAATGGATGGCCAATCTGCTTTCGGGAAGGCACCGGTGGGCGTCGCGCAAAGATGCGGCGGTATCCCCGTGGTTGCCATGGTGGGCGGCATCGGCGATGGGTTTGAAGCTGTGTATAATAGGGGAATCACGGCTGTTTTCTCTGTTTTTGACAATGCAATGCCGCTTTCGACGGCAATCGAAAATGCCGCTCCTATGATGCGCCGTGCGGCAGAGCGAATGCTTAGGACAGTAAAAGCAGGTATGCAAATCAGCAAATACATGAAACCATATTAAAATGGAACAGGCTCTTTTTGTAGTCCGAATATAGTACACGGCTACAAAAAGAGCTTCTGTTTGTTTGAAAACTATCGGCTGGTTTTGGAAGCGGAGATATTACCGAATGGTAATCTCATGGAGTTCTCCATCATCAAACAACTGAATATTTTCCCCATCGCCGTACACATGAAAGGTGTGCGGCGTGTTTTTGTACCGGTATTTTACGGTGATACCTTTTTCGGGAATCGGCAGACAGGGGTGGAAGGACACCTTGTCACCCTCATGCTGAAAGCCGACCATATACCGTATGCCCAGCCGGTACATCCAAGCCGCGGCACCAGTATACCAGGTCCAGCCGCCCCGTCCCTCGTGACCGGGAGCTGTGTATACATCTGCGGCTAAAACGTACGGCTCCGTTTTATAACGGCTGACTTCGCCCGGTGTTTCCGTATGGGAAATGGGATTCAGCATCCGGAAAAGCTCGCGGGCTTTCTCTTTTTCGCCTGAAAGTGCAAAAGCCATAATGGCCCAGATGGCACCGTGGGTGTATTGTCCGCCGTTCTCGCGGAGACCTGCCGGGTAGCTCTGGATATAGCCGGGAGAAGGAATGGTACTGGTAAAGGGAGGGGCCAGAAGGCGTAACAGTTCATTTTCCCGGTCTACCAGCAGTCGGTAGACACTATCCATAGCTGTTTTTTGCCGCATAGGCCGCGCACCGCCGGCAATGACGGCCCAGGCCTGGCTGATAGCGTCAATACTGCATTCTGCACAGGCCGAGGTACCTAAAGGCGTACCGTCATCGAAAAAGGCGCGGGCGTAATGCGTACCGTCCCAGGCCTCCGTTTCTATCGCCTCCAGAAGCCGCAGTGCTTCACGTCTGTAACGTGCGGCCCGCTTGGTATCGCCCTTCTTTTCGGCAACGGGGATAAACATATCCAGAACGGATTTCAGGAACCAACCGAGCCAAACGCTTTCGCCTTTACCTCCGATGCCGACAGCATTCATGCCGTCATTCCAGTCTCCGCCGCCCATCAGGGGCAACCCGTGTGCACCGGCGGGGAGAGAAATCTCAATTGCCCGTATGCAGTGCTCATAGAGAGAATAAGGATTTGTGTGCCCTTTCACAAAGGTATATCTCTCTTCCTCATTCTCACGCAGGGGAGGCTCCTCCACAAAGGGTGCCGTCATATCCCAGATACTGTCATCTCCGGTTTCTTTTGCATACAGACAGGCTACATACGGGAGAAAAAGACGGTCATCAGAAAAGCGGGTGCGGACACCCCTTTCGTCGGTATGCCACCAGTGAAAGACATCGCCCTCCGTAAACTGATGCGCCGCGTGGAGCATAATCTGGTTCTTTACGAGTGCAGGTGCAAGGTCAATCAGTGCAAGAGAATCCTGCAGCTGGTCCCGGAATCCGAATGCGCCGCCGGACTGATAAAAGGCGGTACGGGCAAAAAGCCGGCAGGCCGTAGCCTGATAGGGAAGCCAGCGGTTTAGCATCAGGTCTGCCGCTGCATCCCCGGTTTCCACAGAAAGGGTGCTTAAGAGCTGGTTCCAGTACGCCTTGGTCTCCCGCAATGCAAGTGCCGCATCGGTCATTTCCGGCTTTCCTTCGCCTAAAATAAAGACGATAGTTTTCGTTTCGCCTTTTTTCAGGGATAGCTCACTTTTGGCAGAAATAAGGTGTCCGCGCGCCGTACAATGACATTCTCCCGATGCGGTGAGATACACCTCGCGTGCGGCGTTTGTGAGCGCATTCCGGACCCGGACGCAGCCGCCGGTTTCCAGAACCGTAATCCGATCCGGGTGCGGGAGTGTTCCCAGCACTGCCGCGGCACTGTATTCTGCCGCCAGTGTTCGTTTTTCCTCACTAAGGTTGGAGAGACAGACCTGAATAATTTTTTGTGCCTTATCGGGCGGTGAAAATAGGGTCACCGTGTGCAGAATCTGACGGGTACTGCGTTCGTAAATCACATATCCGGCCCCATAACGAGTGCGATAAACACCTTCTTCGGGGAAGGTGGCGGCCATGGGAGACCATATGTCGCCTGCTTCCGATATGGTGAGCCGCTCGGAAAGCGGATCGCGTACGGGGTCACAGAACCAGGGGGTAAGACGGAACGCGTGACTGTTTTCACTCCAGGTATACCCGCTTCCGCTCTCGCCTGCAATAAAGCCGAAGCCTGCATTTGCCACAACGTGGACCCAGGGAAGCGGTGTCTGTCCGGCCCGTGTCATTGAAATAATATATTCTCCCGTTTCTTTACAGAAACCGCCCCGTCCGTTGTCGAATAAAAGCGGTATCGGCGGTAGTGTGCCGTCCTCCGGTTTTTTCGAGGGGCTTTTTTCGGCAGGGAGGGGCGTAAAGGGGGGCAGTGCGCCAAAGCCGCCGGATGCTGCATCAAGATATAAAGTCGAGGCGGCGAGCAGAAGGTCATAATCCGCACTACAGAGTTCGCGCCTGCCAAAGATAAAGACGCTGCCGCTTTTTCGCTTTTCTGCCATTTGGAAAAGAGGACGCGTATAGCCGCCCGGCTCGTCGCAGAACACCGCCAGATCAGCGCGCAGACCACAGGTTTTCCAGAACTGTACAGCTTTAAGGGCTTCTTCTAAAAGTGGCTCGTCCTCGAGTGTGGTGAGACGAAGCGTCAGAATAGGAAAGTCGCCGGAAATCCCGAGTTTCCAGATTTCCTGCAGCGGCAGTAAATTTCTGGTACGTGCCTCGGCAATCTGCGGCACTCGTGCGCCGCCCCGGATCATAAATGCGGCGGCGTGCAAAAAACGCGCCTCCTCTCCCTCTTTAAAGATTAGAGCAGGGTCACGGGTGGCGGCTGGCATGTGAGACGGGTCGCTGTTTTTGTACCGCTGGACAATTTCATCGGCTTTTTTCTCGCTTTCAGCAAGACCGGCAAGAAAGGTGACAGACCCGCTTGTGCCGGGCTCCAGCGCAATGCGGAGTTTCAACGCAAAGCAAGGGTCAAGCACCGTTCCGGTTTTACCCGACGGAATACTGCCGGATGAAACGGTTTTGGGTATGTCTGTGTTTCGGCCAAAGAAGGAGAGGCGGTCGGTATCAAACTGCAGGCCCCCCTCCATTTCGCCTTCACAAACTGCAGCGGCAAAGCCCACAAATGTTTTTTCGTCAGAACTGCGCTTTTGTCGGGACGCATAGAGAACACCGTCCTTCTCCCCGGTAGTAATAAAAAGCTTTGAAAAGGCAGGATGTGCATTTTCTGCGGCAGCAGAGGTCAGGGAAGGCACAGTGTAATAGTACACCTCAAACACCCGTCGTTTCTTACCCTGATTTATCAGCGTAAGACGTCGGATTTCTGCATTTTCTTCTGCGCAGACTGTGACACTGAGCCGGGTGGAAAGTACGTTTCCTTCTCCGCGGAATTCGGCAGAATTACCGGTAAAGATACACTCCGAACCGTACCCGTCGATAATTTCGCCGGATACGGTATTGATAATTTTGATGCTCTGTCCGCCGCCGAGGAGGGGAGGGAAGGAATTGAACTGCACACCGTCTAAGCTGCTGCGCCCTTCTCCGGCCGTGTCGATGTGTACATGATAGTTTCCGTTTGACAGCAGCTGTACCGGACGGGGGCACGTTTCCTCTCTCTGGTAAATCCGCTCGCTCTGGACACTGGTCTGCCAGCGGAAACGGACAGGCTCCACCCGTTCATGGATGTCCTGCATAACGGCGGCGTGTACGGGTACCCGTTCCTTCAGAAGGGGCTCGGCGGCACGGATGGCAGCGTGGGAATGGAACCGACGTTGCAGACTGTTTTTGCACAGCAGATTTGTGATTGCAGCCAGCGACATGCCCTGATGGTGGGCCATGTAGCTTTTCACAATTCCCCGGCGCATATTACCGCCCAAACGCGTACGGGTGTAGTCGGCAGCTTCAAAAAAGCCGTATTCGCCATATAGTCCGTCCCGCCGCATTATCTGCATGTTGGCGATGGCCCCTTTAGGGTCCTCCATAAGCGACAGAAGTGTGGCGTAGGGGGTAATAACCACATCTTCATTATCCCGGCGGCAGAGTCGAAGCTCCGGGACGCCGAAGGCATTGTACTGATAGTTTCCTTCGTTGTCGAAGGCGTAGAAGCCGGATTCGGAAACCCCCCAGGGCACCCGCCGCCGTTTGCCGTACCGTTTCTGACAGCGGATGGCAAAACGGTACGTTTCGGAAAGGAGAGAATTGTCGTAGCTTTTCATAAGAAGCAGCGGCATAAAATATTCAAACATGGTACCCGACCAGGAAACAAGCCCCCGGTAACCGTCCGCGGCGACAAGTCCCCGACCGAGCGAGAACCAGTGTTCCGGTGGAATCTGGCCGAGCGCAATGGCAAGGAACCCGGCCTGACGCGCTTCGCTGATGAGAAGATCGTAGTAGGAATCGGTCAGACGGTTTTCCTCCAGAGAAAAGCCAATGGAAAAAAGCTTCTTTTTTGCATTGTACAGAGGGCGAAAATCCGTGTTTTCCGCAAAACGGAGAAGCCGAGCGGCAAGAGGCGCATCCGCACCTTTTTGTTCCTGAATGCCCATGGCCGCTGTCAGGAGATAACAGGCGAGGTTACCGCTGTCCACCGTGGAAATATAGCGGGGTGGGAGAGGACGGAGCGTGCGGGTATCATACCAGTTATAGAGATGTCCATGCCAGGTGGGCAAACTTTCCAGTGTGTCCATGGTTTTGCTGATGCGATCTTCCATTTCTGCATCCGAAATAAAGCCTAAGTCGTTTGCGCAAAGACAGGCGAGAATGCCGAGACCGATATTTGTAGGGCTGGTACGGTGCGCTGCACCACGGTAAGGCTTGACCTGCACGTTATCCGGCGGCAGAAAATGGTCCTCCTCCGTCATATAATCCCGGAAAAAGTGCCAGATGCGCTCTGCCGTCTCGCGGAGCATGGCTTCGCCTTTCGGCGGCAGGGTATAGACGTCCGGTTCCGGCTCAAGCCCTGCAATATAGGCAAGCGCGGGCGCGAAAATCCAGATAACGGCCAGAAGAAGCTGTATTCCCCCGGAGGGAAAAGCACCGGAAAGGCAAGACAGCACCAGAAAAAGACCAAGCAGCACTGAAGGCATCATAAAACGGAAAGAAGCCGGAAGCGTATGGCGGCGTCCCTTTTCGGCGTCGGCGGCTGTAACCCACTGGAGTGTGCGGCGGTGGGTAAAGGAACGCCACAGTCCTGTAAGAGCAGCCGAAAGGGATGTAAAAGCGGTGTGGGCGAGGAAAGCAATGGATAGTGTGGCCTGATAAAGGGCAGAGCGGACACCGTAAATAATGTTGGCTGTCATTTTTTCACCTAAGTGAAAGAAGTTCTTCTGAAAAGCGGAATCGAGAATTGTGAAAAAGATGGGAAGCATAAGGGCCAGAAAAGCTACCAGTGCCGGAATGCCGCCGCCGGAAATCAGAAGCAGGAGTGTGAAAAAAGGTGTCAGACTTCTGCGGAGATTATCAAAAATTTTCCAGCGAGAAAGGGCAGAAATCGGATTTTTCACCTTTTTCCCCGCACTGTCACGGACACGGGAAAAAAGCCAGGGAACCGTTTGCCAGTCTCCGCGGATCCAGCGGTGCTGGCGGGTGCTGTGGTCGGCAAGACGGTGGGGAAAGGAGTCGAACACCTGTACGTCGGAGGCGAGACCGCAGCGGACATAGCTTCCTTCCAGAAGGTCATGGCTTAAAACCGTGTCCGGAGGGAAGGAGAGACAACTCAGAAACGTGTCCACATGGTATAGTCCCTTGCCGGTGAACACCGATTCACCGAACACATCCATGTAGAATTCAGAAACGGAAGATTGGTACGTATCAATGCCGCCCTGGCCTGCGAAAATTCTGGAGAAAAAGGTACGGCCCGCGCTTTCCAGCCGCAACGACACGCGCGGCTGAATGAGGCCATAGCCTTCCGTTACTCTTCCGTTTTGTATGATAGGCGCGTGCATGGGGTGGAGGGCGATGCCGGCAAGACTGCGTGCGGCACCGGGAGGAAGAAGCGTATCATCATCTAAAGTCAGTACATACCGGATGCCGGTAAGCTCTTTGACCACCCCCGCGGTATAACGGAACGTGTATCTGTCCCGGAGGAAAGCATTAAGATCACAGAGTGCACCGCGTTTCCGTTCCCGTCCCATCCATTTTTTCTGTCGTGGGGCGAATTCCTGACCGCGGCATAGCATATAAAAACGGTTGCCGTATTTTCTGTTCAGTGTATCAATGGCATCGGCGCAGGCAGTAATGATTTCCGGGTCTTCCATACGCTCAGCACTGTCGCGGAAGTCGCCGAGGACCGCAAATCGCAGAGCTTCCTCCCGGTTGGCAAGATAACAGATTTCCAGCTTTTCAGCCATTTCTGCTGCCTTTTTCGGGGAGGATAGCAGCGTAGGATAAACCACCAGAATTTTTTCGGGGATCCCCTCGGATAGTTCCAGCCGGGGCAGATGTCGAACGGGCGTGGCGCGAAGCAGACAGTACTGCAGAATCTGTACGGCAATATCCATGGCAGGAAGTATGGCCAGTATAAGCCATACCAGATGACCAGTCAGAGAATAAAAGCTCCAGAGAAACACAGCGGTGAGGGAAAAAACGCCAAAAAGATAGAGAGCCGTAAGATGGTTGCGTTTCTTTCCGGGCAGGGAAAGAGCATGGCGCAGGAGGGGTTCTCCTTCGCCGATAAGATAATAGCCCACATGTGCTTGTTTCCCCTTTTTTCCTCTGGTAAGGGCGGTTACCTGCTCTGCCACAAAAGCTTCGCTTTTACCGCATCGCACTGCAAACCGGGCCACAGCACGGCGGTACTGTACTTTGGAAGCAAAGGTCATGGCGGAGAAAGCCAGGTCGGAAGAAAAAGCGGCATCCACGGCCGAGTGACGTTCAAACAGTGCTTTTATATCCAGCTCTCTCAGAGAAAGCAGTGATTTTACCACCGTTCCCATATTTTCTTCCGCCTGCGGTCGTGAACAGAGTGAGGCGGCACGGGAAAAAAGGGCGGCAGACAGTGCCGCGGGCAGAAAGCGAAGTTCTTCTGTAGAAAAAGGAGTAGAACTCTGCTCAGCACGCATGGCCTCGGAAAGAGCCCATTCTTCAAGTCTGTATTCCTGCCCGGCCAGATACCCGCTTGCCCAGAGGTACATGCGGGCGGCAGCTTTTTTGGTATGACGGGACGTAGTGCGGAGACGCCGGAGTGCTGTGTATTCCTGGGCAAAAATGTAGAAATTATCACAGAGCCATTCTGCTGTTGTGCCGCTGCGGATACTTTTTTTCTCTCTGCGAAGCATGGTATACGTTTTCTGTATCAGCGCAAAGCTGCGCTTTATACTTTTCTTCATATAACCCTCCTGATTTTCCATAGTCTGCTTTATTTTTGCCCGCAATGGAAAACGTTATGCGATTATTTTGTTTTTTGCAAAGAACAGAAAGCATTTTGCTATTGCAATTTCGGGAAAAATATGCTATAATGATTTCATCTTTGATGAAAGCAATGAATTGCCTTCGGCATGAATTGAAACTTGCAGTTTCATGAATTGAGCCTTGTGGCTCATGAATTGCACTAAAGTATATTAAAGGCAATTCAATTCATGTTGCAATAGCAATAATTCATGGCGGAATAAAAATGTTTGGAATCTAAATTGTACACAAATTCTATACTTTAAAAATGGAGGGATTTTATATGAGTTGGTATACATTTTCTGGCTTTGCCGATGAAATTGATGTGGATTTGAACGTGCAGATGGACGTGCTTGAATCCATCGGGATCCGCTATCTGGAGCCACGGGGCTGCGGAGGAAAGAATGTTTCACTTCTGACAGAGGAGGAAGCAAAGGAAATAAAAAAGGGCTGGGACAAAAGAGGCTTCAGAGTGTCCGCTGTCGGCTCTCCTGTTGGAAAAGTGAAGCTCGATGTGCCGCTGGAGGACGATTTGCAGGTGTTTCGTCGCGTACTGAAAACAGCAGAAATTTTTGATACGAAATACATCCGTGTTTTTACATGTCTTGTGCCGGAGGACGAACCGGCAGTGAAATTCCGTGACCGTGCACTTTCGCGGATGCAGGCTTATGTGGATGCGGCGAAGGGGCATGATGTGATTTTGCTGCACGAAAATGAGGGCGGCTATATCTACGGCCGTGCACCGGAGCAGTGCCTGGATATTTTTGAATCCATCGGCAGTGATAAGCTTCGGGCTACTTTCGATGCAGGCAACTTCTCTTACGCAGGCTATGATGCGCTTAAGGCTTACCATATGCTGAAGGAGCATGTGGAATATATTC
Source organism: Clostridia bacterium (assembly GCA_017442155.1). GTDB lineage: Bacteria > Bacillota > Clostridia > UMGS1883 > UMGS1540 > SIG447. Next base: position 140,989 of record JAFSAU010000008.1, read on the forward strand.
ACATTAAAGATGCCAAAAGTGACATGACAATCGTGCCGCCGGGTATGGGGGATACGGATTATCCCGCAATCCTTCGGGAGCTTCGGGATAGCGGTCGCAATTATTTCCTTTCTATGGAGCCACATTTGTCCGCTTTTGAAGGTCTTGCCGATATAGACGGAAGTGGAATTCAGCTGTCCCCGGATGGGAACAAACCGGAAAAGTTTAAACTGGCCCATAAGGCAATCTGCGATATATTGAAAGCGATATAATAAGAAAACAAAGGGAGATGTAAAAAATGAGCCTTTTACATCTCCTTCTTTTTTTACATTCCTGACATTATTGCACGATACCGCTAACCTGCACCGTTGCCACGCCGGGCGTCATCACATGCTTTCCGGTAACGGGATCCTGAACAAAGGTGGCTGCCGGAACGGTAATCTGCCCGGGAAGCGTGGAAAACAGACCGCTGGCTTCGTCGTAGGTGAAATTTTCCGGTGCACTCCAGTCAATGCCGTTATAGGTAACGGAAACACCGGAAAGAGCCGGGTCAAAGGTATCTGTAATGGCGGCGGCATCCTCTGCTGTTGCTTCTGAAGTGCCGATATTCTGGATGACGAAGGTATATGTCAGCCGCCCGTTTTCTGTCACCGACGCGGGACAAAGGCTTTTACTGATAATCAGGGACGCACTGCCCGCAGCCGTTACTGTTTCCGTCGCTTCCAGCGGCGCAGAAAGCGAGTTGCTGAAAGCGGTTGCTGTGTTGGTGATACTGCCGCCGGGACCTGCCGGTGCAAATGCATTAACAAATGTTTCATAGATGAGGAGTGCAGAGCTTCCTGCCGGGATGCACAGCCCGTCAACGACAAGGGGCGGGCCGGCCGCTGCCACGGGCGTTGGCTGCAGAATGCCGTCGATGTAGTACAGCAGAGAACCTTCCACATAATCGAGCGGGACCAGTGTTTCACCGCTGAAGCAGTAGGCACCGAGATTGTCAGACAAGGAAATGTCAGAAAGCACGGTCGTGCCGCTGTTTGTAATGCGGATGATATAGGTAATTCTGTCTCCAAAACGGTACGATGTACAGACGGCTGTTTTGCTTGCGGAAAGCACGGACACGATCTCTCCGGTCACAAAATTGGAATGGGTCGCAAATCCGTCATAGGTCAGTTTTGCCTGGTTTGAAAAAATTGACATAATATTCCTCCTTTAAATATGTTTTTCTGCTTTCATAGTATTCCGGACTGTCAGAAAAGGTGCATTTCCTGTTTTTTGTCTGAAATCAATAGTTTTTTATCTGATCTGCTATGGACAATTTTGATAAATCTGCTATAATAAATATAGATATCATCGGATTTATTCTTTAAATCAATGAAAAATTTTGTCCGAATCCGAGAGTTTTATGTCTGAAGAAATATGGACTTTTTCTGCTGGCTTGCTATAATAAAAGAAGAATATTTGCTGTAAGGACAGCAGAAAAGAGGAAACGCGATATGCAAAAAATCAAATTGGGCATCATAGGATGCGGCGGTATGACAACAAACGGCGGCCACGTTGTGGGGCTGAATTTGCTTGCCGAAGAAGGTCAGCTGGAGGTAAGCTCCGTTTGCGACATCAATCCCAAAAGCCTGGAGAACGCCAAAAATCTTCTCCATGCACCGCACGCAACGACTGACTGGCGTGAAATGGCAGACCATGTGGATGCAGTGCTGGTGTCTCTGCCGCACGACCTTCATTACGAATGCGGCATGTTCTTTGCGGAACGCGGAAAACATGTTCTTATGGAAAAACCGCTTTGCAACACGGAGGAAGAGTGCGTAAATCTGATAGAGGAAGCGAAAAAGCAGAACATAACGCTGATGTGTGCATACCCTGTTCCGTACTGGCCGGAGGTGCTGAAGCTGAAAGAACTTGTGGATACCGGTGAATACGGACGTATCATTTCCATGTCCATCTGGACGGAGCAGTATACCAAATTCCCGGATAAGTATCACTGGGCACATACGGGCCGTCTCGGCGGCGGACAGCTCTTTTCACACGGCTGTCATTACATTGATACGCTTCTTCGCTTCCTGGGTGAGCCTGTCACCGGCGCACATCTCGGTACACGCATCGGAACGGAATGGCTCTTAAAAGAAGGTACCAGTCATGTAATTCTGAAATTTGCAAACGGTGCCTTGGGCTACCACGGTGCAACATGGGGCGCAAGGGGGACAAAGCAAGGGAACAGTATGCAGATTCAGACCGAAAAAGGTATGCTGGAATATAACCGCAATACGGAGCAGGTTCTCTTCCATGTGGGACGTACCGAGGAAATTTTAAGCTCGGAATACCAGGATGAGAAAAAGAAGAAGGCCGTTACGGTGATTATGGATGGCAAAGACAGAAAACCGGGTCTGAAACGTGCGGAATTGGAAATCGGACATTTTCTCGACTGCATCCGTACCGGCAAAAAGCCTTATACGAACGGGGAAGCATCGCTCCAGTCCCTGCGGATTATCTGGGCACTGTACGAGGCGGAAAAACGCGGAGTTATGGCAGATCTTCGCGGTCTGGGCATTCCGGACAGCGACGAGCTTCGTAGAAATCTTGTTTTTTAAAAAGTATAATTTTCCTGTAGCCAAAATCTTTTTGTGTGAGGAATAAAATGAAAGAACGTTATTTCACAAAACTGGACCAATGCTTTGAGGTACCTTTTATTGCCACAATATATCATTTCAAGGGACTGGAAACAGAGCCTAAGACGGAACCGTATGATTTCTGGCATTTCCTTTATGTTTGTGATGGGGAGATAGAAACGGAAACAAGTAATGGAAAAACCATTATGAAACGGGGTGATGTGGCCTTTCGGGCCCCGGGTGAGGTGCATAAGGTATCGACAAGCGGCTTTATGAACAGTGAGGTTATCATTTTAAGCTTTATCTGTGAATCACCGCTGATGGAGTATTTTCACGAAAAAAAGATTCTTTCCCTTTCCCATGAGGAAAGAGATTTGCTTCTTAAAACCACGGCAATGGGAGTGAAGCTGTTTGATGTAATTGCAGATAATTCAGAACAGTTTGTAGGCTGCAAGCTGAAGGATACGGCAACAAAGGCGTCCTTACAGCTTCTGAAAAATTCTATTGAACGACTTCTTCTCATGCTGTACGTCCGGACGAATGATTTCGGTATTATCGAACAGCTAAAAAAAGAGAGCACCCGGAAGAAATATGAGGAGCTCATCGGGGAATGTATTGACTTTATGCGGGAAAATATTACGGAGATGCTGACAACGGAGCAGATTGCCCGCCGGCTTTCCGTAAGCACTTCTACTCTCAAAAAAGCGTTTTCGGACGAGATGGGAAAAGGCATCATGCACTATTTCAGCGATATGAAACTGGAAAAGGCCAAGGAAATGATGGAGGACGGCACGAGTACGTTTTCCATGATTGCGGACGCACTGGGGTACTCTTCTCCGAATCATTTCTACTGCGCCTTTAAGGCCAAAACGGGCATGTCTCCCTCGGCTTACTCCAAAGCGCATTTTGGAAAAAAGAAAAAAAGTCATGATGAATCATCCGGGAAATAAACCGGTATTCATAAAAAATTTTAGGAGGATTTTAGAATGAGTAAAAAATTTTACGCAAAAATTCTGACACTGGCACTGGCCTGCACAATGGTGTTTGCAGGAATGACCGCAACCGTTTCAGCAAACGGAGAAGCAGAAGAGCTTTTTCAAAGTCCGAATTTCAGTTTAAATGAAGAAGAAAAACTGACGGGTTGGTCTTTCAACGGAACCATATATGGCCACGTGGCTGAAGGCGGACGCGGAGATAATGGGCATTGTTTAACAACGAAGGTACAACAAAGTTCAAATTCAAATGCTATAACACAGCTGGTATCCGGATTGACAACGGGGCGGGTAGTAGAGGTATCGGTATACGTTAAATTGATAAACGGCAGCGACCTTCGTTTTATAGGATATCCGCAAAAATATGATGAAGAAGCAAAGAAGTTTGCAACTGTTCCGTCCGGCTACAATGGAAATATACAAGTTAAGGGAACAGCTGACAATGCAGGACAATGGGTGAAGGTCGGCTTTAGTGTTGTTTTGACAGAGGGAGCTACAGCCTTCCGTCTTAATATTGCAGAACGGGGAACGCCCGGTGCTTTGATTGACGATGCCTCCTTACGCTATGTGGATGGCGATAATCTTTTTTTGAATCATGATTTTAGTGAACCGGCTACGCTCGACAGTACAAAAGCATTATATTGGTCGGGAACGGGCGTAACTCTCGAGAATGAAAGTCTGAAAATTACGGCAGGGAAAAGTGCAAGCTTTCCGACATTGTACGTTTATCCCGGAGCTATGTATAAGCTTTCTTTCCGATATAAATCGGACGGTGGTACACCGAGAGTTTATATGGGGTCAACACCAACGAAGTGGGGATTTAATTTCCAGGGTGCTCCAAATGGGACAAATGAATGGGTGAGATATACATGTTATATTACAAATCGTGCATATCGTGTACCTCAGGAAACAGTTTATATTAGTTCGCTGAATGCAGATGGATATTTTGATGATGTTTCTTTAACGATTGTTGAAAACGATAAGGTATTTGAAGTCTTTAATGCCGAACCCAAAGATTTAACAGCGCAAGATGATGCGCCAGTTGCTTTTATTTCATATGTTCATGGAGAGAGTGTGGCAACCTTACCGAATCCGGAAGAAAATGTCTATCTTCTGGCAAATGTAAGAGACAAAGACCTTGCAGTTGGTGCATCGGAGCAGAAGTCTGTACTTGTCGGAATATACAAGACCGTCGGAACAAAGAAACAGCTTTGCGGCATTGAAGTTAAGTCTATAAACCTCAAGACTATAAACGGCGGATATGTTAAGGATAATAACACGGCAGAAGCCGTCCATACTTCAATCGTAAATGTTCCCGGAACAGCGGTTATTCCGATGACTATGCCGTCGGAAGCCGGAGCCTATACCATTGAAGCTTTTGTGTGGGACAGTGCAGCCGGATTGCGGCCCTTTGGGGAGCCGATTACGGTTCTGAGCGGCAGCAATGCGCAGTAAAGGAGACAAAACAGGATGAAAAATAAACTATTTTCACTGCTTTTAGCTGTCATGTGCATTTTTGCACCGATGGGTGCTTTTGGTGCGGCGGAAGCAGAACCGGCAGAATTTTTATTAAACGGCGGCTTTGAACAGGTACTGGAGGATGGAAAACCCCAGGCCTGGTCGTCCGGAAGCGAGGACCTTTCCGTAACGGAAAGAGAGAAAAACAGTGGCAGCAAGGCGGTGCATATCAAGACCGATGCTTCTTCCACAATTATAGCCCAGACCATTAAAAATATGATAGAGGGCGAGACGTACACTGTTTCTGTGAGCATGAAGGTTGTAAATCAATCCGGTGGTGGGCCTGCCATTAAGCTGGAATTCAGAAACCACAATGTTCGTGGAGTGGAACGTGTGCAGGGGAAAGACTTTTCTAAAAGCTTTAAGGTAGAGAAAAAAGGGCAGTGGGAAACCCATGAGGTTACCTTTGAAGCACCGGCAAACGGAGCAGTATTCCTTCTGCGTTTTAACGGAGCCGGAGAAGTATACTATGATGATGTTTCCCTGAAAGGCAAAATTGCCAGCGCGGGCGCAAATGCCGCTATGAATTATCTTGAACCCCTTCCGGGTGAGAAGAATAAAATTGCAAACGGCAGCTTTGAAACAGTAGATGAAAACGGCGTCCCGGCGGAAGGCTGGAGCTTCTATAGTCCTACGGAAGGGACGAATACAAAGGTTTCCGTAGATTCAAGGGAAGCATATGACGGAAAAAATTCCGTTCGTCTGTATGCGGCAGACAATCAAAAGCCCTGGCTTCGCTTTTATCTGAAGGATATTACACCGGGCGCAACGTACCAGCTGGAGGCGTACTTAAAGCAAATCAGCGTAGGCACCACCGGTGCGGTTATGAAGTTTGAATATTCCTACGACCCGAACGGGGCTTCCAAGACAAGTCTTGGGGAAAATACATTTACGATTGCACCGTATTTCGGCGGCTGGCAGCAGATTGCCATGCAGTTTGTAGCACCGGATAATTGCCAGTGCATCCGTGCATATCTGCGTCTTTACGGCCCCGGCGAGGTCCTCTGGGACAACGCTTCCTGCTATAAGGTAAAAGAAGCGGATGCGTATCTTTTTGAAACCGATAACTACTTCTATTATTCCGAATGGGATAAGGGAAATATGACGCTGAACTTTAACCCGGTAGTAGGCACACCGGAAGGACATACGGCTGACCTTTTCCTGAAAGACAAGGACGGGAATGTACTGAAGAGTGCTGAAGGTCTTCCGCTGGGGGCGGAAGGCGTCACCATGGAATTTCCGGTACATGCAATGACCGAAAAGAAAACGGCATATACTGCAGGATATACAGTGTATGACGCAGAAGGCAATGTGGCGGATACCGGCGGTGAAGCCATTTACCGCTATGACCGCCCCACACGTCTTCGTGAGGACGGCGTATATCTCAAGGACGGCAAGCCGTTCTTCCCGGTTATCGGATATCATGTGCAGAAAAACGGGGAGGAAGATTTCAAGGTTTGCCAGGAGGCAGGCATCAATGTAATTCAGTTTTTCCCGGAAAATGATTCCATGGAGCAGGTCTGGAAGAGACTCGATTTGCTGCAGGAATACGGCCTTATGGCGTGTATCTCCCTGTATGCAGGCATGAAGCCGGCAGGACACGAGGTGAATGCCGAGTATTCTACAAAGGTAATCGAAGCAACAAAGGACCATCCGGCAGTGTTCGCCTATATGATTATGGATGAACCGGGACAAAACGGTTGTAAGCTGGAAGACCTGAAAAATTCCTACAAGGTTATCCGCGACGCTACAGACGATCATCCTGCATACATGCTGGAATCTCCCGGCCATATAAGCGCATTTGAAAACGACGCCAAATGTGTAGATGTTTTTGTAACAGATGTATATCCTTCCGGATACAATCCGGTAGAAACCCGCGTCACGCAGGTGATCAGGAAGGCAAAGGAAGCTGTCCGCTATCAGAAACCGGTTTACTGCATTACGCAGGTGTTCCGCCGCGGTATTAACCCCACGCCGGATAATGTACGCCATATGTCGTATCAGGCACTGGAGGCTGGATGCGAAGGCATCGGATATTATGATGTCCGCGACTATACCGGTTACCTTGAGGGCGGCGCAAAAGAGCATCTTTGGGAAAGAGATTGCTACGAAGGTCTGAAATTCTTCTCGAAGAATGAACAGCAGACGGCATTTGAAGCATTCGTTTTGCAGAAATATCCCATCCTGGATGAAAAATGGGAGGAAAACTTCTATTATCGTACCTATGTAAAGGATGATAAGATATACGCGAATATCTTAAACCTGACCACGGAAAAAGTGGAGGCAGAAATTCCGCTTGAAAGCCGCGACGGTAAGGTGAAGGTCGGTGCTTTTTCGGCAAAAGAGCTGGATATTACAGAAGAACCGAAGGTAAACGGAACAGGGACGCTGTCTGTGACCCTGGACGGCGGTGAGTGTGCATACTATGAAATTACCCCCTCGGAAAAAGTAGACACATCCCAGCTGACTGTGACACAGTATCGCGACCTTTCCGACTATCCGTGGGCAAAGGCACAGATTGAACTGCTCCGCGAAAAAGGAATTGTAAACACTCCCGGACTTCGTACCTATGCACCGGGTGAAAACGTAAGCCGTGCAGACTTCGCTATGTTCCTCGTTCGTACCCTCGGCATGGAAGTCGGTGAGACGGAAAGCTTTGCGGATGTAGAGGAAACAGCGTATTATGCAAAAGAGCTTGCGGCCGGCAAGGCAGCAGGTATTCTCAAGGGTATGGGAGAAAATGTATATGCACCCTATGCCGAAATATCAAGACAGGATCTGATGGTCATCTGTGCTCGCGGATTACGGATTGCGGGCAAGATGGATGGAGAGGGCACAGGTGACCTGGGTCAATTTTCCGACGCGGAGAGCATTGCTGATTACGCGAAGGATGATGTGGCAGCCATGGTGGGTGCAGGTGTTGTAAAAGGGAACGCAGACGGTACGGTGAATCCCCTTGGAAATGCGACCCGCGCAGAAGCAGCTGTAATTATGCAGAGAATATTGGAAATGCTCTAAATTCGTTTTCTCCGGAAGACAAGGGGGTGTAAAATAATTCTCAAAAATTATTTTACATCCCCGTCTTTCCGATGGTGAGGGATTCAATGATAAAAAAAGTTTTTGTTTTTATTTTAGCTTTATTTTTGTTGACCGGAACCTGGTTTTCGGCCCCCGTACGGGGTATTGCGGCTTCGCTCCCGGGAGAAAACATCCTGGGCGGCAGTGGCTTTGAGGGGCCTCTGAATGAACAAGGCGAGGCAGAACCTTGGAAGATAAGCGGCGGGGGCTGGGGGCAAGGCAATTGCGGAAACGTGGTGACGGCCCAGGACGCCCCGGAAGGGGACAGCTATATGTGCTTGCAGTCAACTGCGGCTTCAACGAAGCCCATTCTGCTGCAGCCCTCCGTTCCCATTGAGGCAGGTGCTACATATAATCTGACGTTTTATGTGCGTTCCGAGGAAGGAACCCGGGCGGCTGTAAAGCTCGAATATTATAAGGCGGGCGTTAGCGGATCTGTGGATTTTTTATCGGAAAGTTTATCAGATACGAATGGCGAATGGGTGGAGAAATCCATTCGGTTTACACCGTCCGTGGAGATTCAGCCGACAAAAGTATCGTTTTTATTCCGCCTCTCGGCAGCCGGGACCGTGCACTGGGATAATATCAGGTGCGTAAAAGTGCAGGAAGCACCGTATTCTGTAATGCTGACAGACGAAAAATTTTATTATACCGGTACAGAAACCGGAACAGCCACCCTTTCCAAAACGGGTCTGCGGACCGTAGACGGTGCAATAACGGCAGATTTTTCGTTATGTGATGAAGACGGAACGGTAATAAACGAGAGGCGTGGTATCCCGTTTTCAGATGAAAGTGTACAGTTTACGTATTCGGTTGCAGATTTTGCTCTGAAAAAGAAATACACTGTTTTTTATACGGTGCATGCCGATGGTATCGAGGTGGAAAGCGGTGCAGAAAAAGTGTATCGGTACAACAGACCCTGGATGATTGATGGAAATGGAAAAATATATCATCCTGCGGATGTTTCCGAAGATGGAAAAATTACAGTAGGTGCAAAGCCTTTTATGCCGGTGATGGGCTATCATGTCCAGACGGACAATACGGAGCAGTATACGTACGCCTCGCAAATCGGCGTGAACGTCGTGCAGTTTTTTCCATGGTCAACAAAGGCCGAGTCGATTCAGAAGAAGCTTGATTTGCTTGCAAAGTATGACCTTTTGGCTTTTGTAGCCCTGTATGGAAGTGCTGTGGAGGATGCACAGAAAATTGTGGAAGCATCGATGAATCACGAGGCTGTTTTCGGATATATGCTTATGGATGAGCCGCTGAATAACGGGGAATCGATGGAAAAGATGGAGACGTTATATAAGGCGGTACGGGATGTGGACGATAAGCACCCCACATATCTTGTAGAATCCATGTCCAAAAAGCATAAATATGCAGAAATCGCCAGATACGCTGACATTTTTGCCACTGATCCCTATCCTGCAAGTGCTGAAATTGCCGGGACAAATCCAACCGTAGGGGTGGAGACGGCAAGAGCAGCCGTTCGGGATAAGAAACCGGTCATGTGCATAAACCAGTGCTTTCCGCTTGCCGGCTATCAGCCGGATGGGGAGACAGTGCGAAACATGACCTATCAAGCCCTGCTGGCAGGGGCTTCCGGTATCGGCTATTATGATTTGCGGGATACAAAAGGCTATAACGAGGATGGCACCACAGACGAAGAAAAGTTTGTACATCTCTGGGAGCGGGTGTGCTGGTCCGATATGGTAAGCTTTGCGGAAAATGAAATGGATTTTGCATACAAAGCCTTTATCAGCGGTGAATATGAGATACTTTCAGAAAACATGACCGATACATACTGGTATAGGATGCTTCGTGCCGGAGAGAACGTTCGCTGTGTTCTGCTAAACCGGACAAATTCTGCACAGAGCGTCGAGATTCCGTTTTCCGAGCCGTGTTGCTCTGTTTCTGTTTTGGCTGGAAATTCCGCAAATACGCCGGTTTACGAAAACGGAAAAATAAAGGTTTCACTTCTTCCGCTTTCGGCACTGCTTCTTGAGCCAGGGGAAGCACTGGTGTTTATGCAGAACGGCAGGGAGACCGAAACACTTCAAAGTGGCACTGTTTCTATAAAGTATTGCCATTATAGTGCAGAAAATTCGGATTTCACTGTTTATATTGCACTGTACGGCGGCGAGGTGCCGGAAACGGAAATGGTGCATGTAGCACCGAAGAGCAGAGTAACTGCCGGGAAAAGTCAGATGGTAACGCTGGAAATGCCCGTTCAAAGTGCTGCGGGGCGGTATATAAAAGTATTTGTTATGGAAAACGGCTCCTTTTTCGCGAGCCGGATATATGAATTGAGAGGGACTGCAGCATGAAAACAGCAATTTTTTATCATCATGTTTTGAAAGCGGCAGAAGAAACGGGGAAACCGGTTTCGGAAATATTGAAAATTCTCCATGCAGAAGGACTGGAGGGCGTCGATATCAACGCCCCGGATGCCGATAATGTACTTTTGGAAATGCTGGAGAAGACGGGCCTTCAAGTATCTTCGCTTTACCGGGTTGTCCCTGTTTTTTCCGGCGAAACACAAAAGGGAATAGAGCTTGTAGATAAAGCGGCAGAAATCGGATGTAAAACAGTAATGCTTCTGCCCGGTTCCATCCCCGAAGAAATGGATAAGGAAACAGCTCTTCTGCAAAGCGCGGGACCGCTCCGGGAAATTTCGGATTACGGGCAGAAACACGGGGTTTCCGTTACGGTGGAGGATTATGACGGCCGTACCCTGTTTGGTACTTCGCAGGATATGCTTTATTTTGCGGATAAGGCCCCAAATCTTTGTTATACATACGACAGCGGCAATTTCTATACGGTGGAGGACCCTCTTGAGGCTTTGGAGGCTTTAAAACCAAAAATCCGGCACGTGCATCTGAAGGATTATTCCCACAGCCCCACAGCGTTCGGAGCCATTTCACGTACAGTGCGAAGCGGTGAGGTGCTCTACGACGTACCCTTTGGTTATGGCAAACTTCCGGCAGAAGAGATTCTATGCCGGCTCCGGGAAAACGGATATGACGGATATATGTGCCTTGAACATACAAATGCAGAAAAAATGATGGAGGCCAATATAGCGGCCATTCGCTATATCAGAAGTAAATTAAATTAAAAAAGGAGAGAGTATTGTGTTTTATGCAGGTTTTTATGAGGCGGACATTACGCCGCCGATGGGAGTTGATATCCCCGGCTATTTTGTAACCAGAAAGGGAAATGACGTTTGGGATACTCTTTATGCCAAGGCGGCAGTTATTTCCGACGGAAAAGAAAAAATTGCTTTTCTCATGATTGACAAGCTTTTTGTTTCTACAGAAGAAAGAGATGCAATTTACGAAAGAATTGAAGCCTTTACAGATATCAAAAAAGAAAATGTGATTCTGTTTGCGACACATACGCATAATGGTGGTACAAGCCTGAAGTGGAGCCCGAATAACGGCGATGTGGATGCGCTGTATATTGAAATGCTCAAGCTTCGTGCGGCAGATGCAGTTTACCTTGCTGACAAGCGTCTGCAAAAAGCCACATTACATTATGGGCTTGGTATGGTGAATGATGTATCTTTTGTCAGAAACTTCTACATGAAGGACGGCAATATCCGTTCCAATCCGGGAAGGCTGAATCCCGATATTGTTCGCCCGATTTCCGAAATTGATCCCGATTTCCCAATTCTGTTAGCAAAAGATGAGAACGGAAAAATTTTCGGTGCTTTGGCAGAATTTTCTCTCCATAATTGCTGTGTCGGGAAAACGGCCTTCAGCAGTGATTATTCCGGATACATGGCAAAAACTTTAAAGAAGACGTACGGACAGGATTTTGTATGTGTTTTCCTAAATGGCTTTTGTGGAAACCTCAATCACCATGATGTAACAAAGCCTTTTGACGATAACTTTAAATACTATATTCCCATCGGAGAAAGACTGGCAGAAGAATTTGTTCGCGTTGAAAAAGCAGGTCTTTCCGAAGTGAAGGGCGAAATCCGAACGATTGAAAAAAATATAACGACAAAGCGACGGGAGCTTCCTGAGGAAGAGCTGCAGCGTCTCAGAGACATTGTGGAAGTGAAATACGGCGGCGTTCAGCCCGAAGGCTATCTTGATCTTGCTTTCCCTGAAAGCCCCCAGATGGAATATTATAATGCAATGAAAATTTTACGTCTTTTTGATAAAACGCCCGTTGATATTCCTGTACAGCTTAAAGTGTTTAAAATTGGGGATTGTGCATTTTTTGCGTCACCTTGTGAAATGTTCAACCAGTTTGCACAGCAGATTAAGGAAGGCGTAGACACAGAGCGTAACTTCATAATCGAACTTGCGAACGGAGACCCGACTTGTTATGTCCCGATTCGCGAACTGTTCGGCAGTACTGCCTATGAGGCATTTTATATGAGCTCGCGCATGGTACCGGATGCCGGCTATATCTGGGCAGACACGTTGATTGAAGCATCAAAAGAGATATAGAAAGGAAGAATGTAGAATGGAATCTCTATTTCACGGAACACTTTCAGTCCGACAAGACGATGGCTGGCTTACGCCCCTTCGTTTTACAGAAAAACAGCTGGAAAGCTATGCGATTAACGAACCGCTTCGGATTCGGAGCATGGCCCCGGCAGGTATACGTCTGGCGTTTCACTCCTCTGCGAAAACCCTTTCACTCTCATACAGAATAAAGGGGAGAGCACGTACCTGGGCGGCCTTTGATATTCTGGAGGATGGAGAATTCATGGATTCTGTCCTGGTTTGGGAGGACGAAGGAAGCATAGAAATTCCGCTTTCCGGTGACGAAGCTGTAAAAACGGAAATCTATTTGCCGCACCTTGTAGAGGTGTCTATAAAAGATGTCCGGGGGGATGCGCCTCTCCGGCCGGCACCGAAGCCGGATACATTCTGGCTTTGTCTTGGTGATTCCATTACCCAGGGTATGGACGCGGTGCATCCGTCTGTGACGTATCCGGCCCGCGTGGCCCGGGCACTGGGGCTGGATGTATTGAACACGGGTGTCGGCGGCGGTGTTTTCCGGGCGGAGAATCTGGAATATATCGGTCGGGAACCGGATGTGATTACGATTGCGCTTGGATGTAACGACTGGGGGCATTCTAAGGATAAGGCGGAATTTACGGAGAATATTCGTTCGTACCTGCAAAAGCTGGACGGTCTGTATGCCTGCAGAAATGTGTACGGCATTGTGCCCATCTGGCGAAGTGACGCCGATACCGTGCGGAGCGGTATGACCTTTGACGAAATGCGTGCCCTCATCCGGAAGGAGTACGAAAAATATCCATATATCACTATACTGAACGGCACAGACCTTGTGCCGCCAAACACTTGTTTTTACGGCGATGCAGGAGAGCTGAAGGCGCATCCCAACGCAGAAGGCTTCTGGCAGTATGCACGGAATCTGCAAAAAGCATTGCACATAGAAAAAAACTAAAATATCAGTATATTTTTCTGTTCAAACAAAAAAATCACCTTCTATCTGTTAAAGACGGAAGGTGATTTTGTTTTTATCTGAAACATTTATTCGGACTGAGTTTTATCATTTACTTCAAATTCATTTCTGTAGCTTTGCGGTGATTTTCCGAATCGCTTTTTGAAAAGACGTGAAAAATAGGCGGGGTCGGAAAAACCCAGAACCTCGCTGATTTCATGCATAGAATATGAGGTGCTTCGAAGGAGAGAACAGGCGTTATCAAGCCGGAGTCGAATGCGGTAATCAACGGGTGTTTGACCGGTGGCTTCCTTGAACAGGCGTATGAAATGATATTTGCTGTAGCCGGAATTTTTTGCATATTCCTCTACACTGGTATTGGCATAGTATTCCGTTTGAATGGCGGTAATCACACGTTTTATCGAAGAAGCTTGAAGAAAGCTGCTTTTCTTCTGTGCAATTACACTGAGAAGCTGTATGAGAAGTCCGGTGGAAACAACACTATAATGGAGATTTTTGGTTTGAAGCTCTCCTATAATTAAATCAAAAATTCGGGTGACACCAGCAGATAAGCCAATGGAATACACGGTTTCTGTCTCCAGATGCAAATCCTGCATAAGCAGGTCAATTTTATCTCCCATAAAATGAATCCAATAATATGCCACTAAGTCTGTTTCTTCGATTTTATAACCGTGCCTTGTATTTGGAGGGATGAAAATCAATTCACCTGCTTTCATACATATTTCTTCTTGACTGGTAATAAAGGTGCTGCTGTTTTTTACAAGATAAATCATGTGCCAGTCGGTAATGTCACCTGCGCGGCGTCCCTGTTCCCGAATCAGGTGGTATTTTCTTGCGCCAAAATCCGAGAAACCGCATTCTGTGACCATACAGTCGGAGAGTGAGGCTACGATATCATTGGGATTGGATTGGTAAATGTGGATAATATCTCTGCTGGTAGGATTTTTTTCCGAAACCGGGAAGTTTTTTTCGTTAAACATGGCAACCTCCGCAATATAATAAAAACAATATGATGTAAAGTCGTAGAACCTCCCTGCCGGTTTGGCGGCTCTTGGAATAAGAATAGCATAAATTGAGTTCTATTGCAACAAAAACATGGGAATTTATTAAAAAAATTATTAACACAGATTCGATGCTGAGTGGAACTGAATCCATTTTACGGAAAAGTAATTTCGCAATATTGTGCAAGAAAGTGGACAATTTTCTGTATTCACTTTTTTGCGAAAACATGCTATACTGAGTTTAAGCTTAAGCCAAAAACTATAAAATGCATTGGAGGTTTTATTTATGCGAAGGATTATGTCGATTTTAATGGTGGTAGCGTTGCTGATGGGAGTGTCGGTCATTGTTCCGAAGGCGGCCGATGTAAACGGCTTTTCGGATTCGTTTGAAACATTTGAGGGCGGGATTCCGGCCGGATGGAGGATTTCCGAGGGCTCTGCGGAAAATGTATCACAGACGGACAGTGGTGCATTGCAGCTTATAGGAAATGCAGAAACAGATGTGATTAAATTACAGAAGGAAATTACATATGTTGGTTGGCAATCGTATGAGGCATCGGCCTGGTATAAGCTTTGCTCTTATGAAAGCGGTAACGGATTCAGAATGTATTTTAAGGATATTTCAGCAGAGGAAATGGGTGCAAGCAATTATACAACTGCCGTAACGGAGGAGTATAAGTCGCTGGCTTTTGAAGTTCATTATGATTATGATGTGGAAAGAACCGGAAATCTCATTATAGAACTTTCAGGCAAAGGAACTGTTCTTGTGGGTGAAGTGGGTTTAAGACTTTGCATAAATGGATTGATACCAAACGGAGATTTTGAAGCAGATACATACAGCACCCGGACGAAGATGGCAAGTGGCGTTTCTGCCGGAATCACACGGGAAGAAAACGGAAATGGCGTTGCTTATATTGAGGGGAAAACATGGAGTGAGGGGTTAACATTCAAAGTCGGCGAGAAGGTTGTTCCCGGTAAAACATATATTATTTCCTTCCGATATAAGAATGCGGCCGGTGCGCAGCCTTGCCTGTACCTGTATTTCGGAACAGAAAAAACCCCGAAAAGCACCTATGATGAAATGAGCAGAACAGAATATCATCCTAATTTTGCGGAGGATAGTGATGGCAAGGTTAAAGTGACACCGACAAACGATTGGAAAACGTTTTATGCGTCATTTACGGTCCCGGCAGACGGAACAATCACAGATAAAAATTACAGAAAACTGAACTATATAGGGATTCGTGGAAGCAACTCAGAAACGCGAAGCTATTTTGATGATATCCGTTTTATGGAAGCAGCTTCGGAAATGGAGTACACAAACACGGGAAATTCTTCGGTCGGAGCTGTTCCGACAGCCGGTGAGACGCTCCGAACCCGTTGCTTTTATGTGAAAGAAACAGCAAATGCATCAGAAACAGCAACACTTGTTCAGGCGTTTTTCACTGAGGATACAAACGGAGTACGCCAGCTTTTATCCGTCAATCTCAACAGTCAGCTTGTAACAGCAAAAAATCAATATATTACGGTAGAAAATCAGGTGCCGGAAGCGGATGGAAAAACTGTTGTAGCAGAAAGCTATCTGCTCCGTGGTGCGGGGAGTCTGTCACCGATCATTAATAAAGCAATACTGCATTAAACAAGGAGGGCATTATGAGAAAAAGAATAAAATCACTTGTATTTCTGCTGACGGCAGTACTGCTTCTGCAGATGTGCCCGCTTATATCGGGAGCGGAAAACATAGAGCATCTGAAAAACGGTGATTTTGAAGCGGTGACAAACGACGCGGCTGACAGCTGGAAATTGCCGGAGGATGCATCGGAGGTATATCCCATCGATAAGGATGTACATGATGGAAAGTACGCTATGCGTATTGGCGGCGGCAGTTTTATCACGCAGGATATCCGCACAACGGTGGGCGGTGCGGAATATATCTTCAAGGGCTGGATGCGTCCGGTACATGCTAATGCCCTGCCGGCAATCAAGGCAGAATTTTATGATGCAAACGGCTATATCGGCGATATGTCCTTCGATTTTACAGGCTTCAAAGTAAAAGAGTGGCAGGAAGTCACCCATACCTTTACAATCCCCGAAGGGACAGTGCGTATGTACCTGCTGATTCGTGCGTATGGCAGTCATGAGGTAGTCTGGGATGATGTTTCAATGCATGGCCCCGGTAAAGCAGGCGCCGCCTCTGCAGAGACAACGCCTACGGTAACGACCAAGCCTGCCGAAACACAAAAAACAGAAGCTACTGTTACGGGTGAAGCGGTAGAACATTTTAAAAACGGCGATTTTGAAGCGGTGACGGACGGCGTGGCAGACGCATGGAAGGTAGCGCCCGATGTGGAAACCTGTTCCCCGGATAAAAGAGAAAAATTTGCCGGACAGTACAGTATGCGGCAAAATTCGTCCACAGGATATATAATGCAGGATATCCGTACTGTTGCAGGCGGCGCCGCTTATACCTTTACGGCACAGGCGAAACCCAGCACGGCAAAAACGAAGCCGACTATTAAGATTGAATATTATTCTGCTTCCGGCTATATGGGAGCCTTTGACAATGAATTTTCAGGTCTTAAACTAAATGAATGGCAGGAAGTTAAGTACGATTTTGTACTGCCCGAGGGCACGACACGAATGAGCTTTCTTCTGCGTACCTATGGCGGCGGTACGACCTACTGGGATAATGCGTCCGTGATGGGTGCTTCCAAGGATGCGGTAAAAGGTGATTCTGCGGCGGAGTCTCCTGTCATACTGCAGGGTATCAGTCTTCCGGAGTCGGAGCTTTTGCCAATGGCACCGGACGGAAAGGAGCTGATTGTCAATAATCCGGGCTTTGAAGACGGTGTGGAAAGCACCAAAGGCATTCCGAACGGCTGGAATGAAATTTTCAGTAAGCTGGATGCGGACGGCAATCCTTACGCCTATGTAACAGACGAAAAGGCACATACCGGCAAGTACAGCTTTAAGGTTTCCACAACCACCGGGAATATGCCCTGGGTTTGTTATCTGATTACAGGCCTTACGGAAGGGGACGTACTGCAGCCCTCTATGTGGGTTATGAATCAGAAGACCGGCAACGTTTGCTTTAAATATGAGTTTTATTCCGGCGACCGGATTGCCGGCGGGGAAGGCGTTGCGATAGAAAATGGCATCTCGAATTCCACCTTCTACTCCTTTGTTACGGATGATTGGTATCATTATTCCGATACAGTACAGGTACCGAAGGGTGCGAGAACCCTTGCCTTGTATATACGTGCCTATCAGGCAACCACCTGCTATTTCGATGATGTTTCCTGCTATAAGGTATCAGATGCACCGAGAGCAATTCTGGATACAGATGATGTGTTTTACTATGCCGACAGCGAATATGGAACTGCAACATTAGATGTAGACGAACGCTACTATTCAGATATTGCCGCCGCAGGGACTGTGAGTTTCCGCCTCTTAAAGGATGGCGTTACTGTTGCGGAAAAAGGAAGGACAGCGCTAAAAGACAGCAAAGCAACCTTTTCCTATGGTATGCACCTTCTGACGGAAGAGAAAAAACCATATATCGTAGAAGCAACGCTGTATGATGGGACGGGTGCAGTGACAGAAGTATTTACCCAGGATATTTACCGGTATCCGAGACCAGCCACCCTCGGCAAAGATGGTGTTATAACGAAAAACGGTGTCCGGATTGAAAATCCGGCATATTCCTACGGTGCATATAATCTGGAAACCACCTATCCTGATTTACATAAAATCGGTGTAAATGTGGTACAGGGCTCTGCAAACGAAAAGTCGATTGCCGCGGCAGAGAAAAATGATTTGTACATTCTTGCTGTTTTATATTCTGCGGACACAACCTCAGGCATCACCCCTGCGGGCCATTCGACCAGACTGGAAAGAACGAAGAAACTGGTCGAAATGTATAAAGATAATCCCCGTATTATCGGCTGGATGGTGATGGATGAATACCACTATCACTATCCTACCAGCAACGAGCTTTTAAAAGAATCCTACATGGCAGTCCGGGCTATTGATGATACGAATCCTGTTTTCGTAATGGAATCCAATGGCACTTATGCCGATACGGGAAGCTATGCCGATATTTTAGGCTACGACCCGTATCCGCAGGGCAAAGAGCCTGTCGCAACCTTTGTTGCCGACCAGACAAAGATTCTTGCAGAAAAGGCTTCTTACAAAAAGCCGATATGGTGTCTCAACCAGACCTTTACCTACGGCAACAATAAAAACTATCTGCCGGAAGGCGCAGAAGCAGGAAATTATTACCCCACGGCAGTCGATGCACGCAGTATGATTTATCAGGCATTGTTTGCCGGCGGCGATGCGGTTGGTCATTATAAGTTTGAAAATACAAAATCCGGCGTTAATTTGAACTCGCCAGGCGACCCGGAGGTGGAAGCGGTCTGGAATATTCTTTGCAAGATGGGCGAAGGAGAGCTTTCTGAAGCATTTTCGCACTTTGCATACCGTGAATATCCGATTTTCAAAGAGGGGAAGAGCGGGAACACATGGTATAGCCTGTATGTGAAGGATAATGTTCTGAAAGCTGTTGTGATGAATCAGAATCCTACCCTTTTGGGCGCAGACGAAGCATTTGAAATTCCGCTTACAAGCGATGACGGCACAATTCAAATCGGTGCATTTACCGCAAACTGCGTAAGCGGCGGCGGTACAACCATTACCGGAAACGGCACTCTCTCCGGCACGGTACCGAAAAACGATGTTCTTGTATTTACAATCACACCTTCCGAGACTGTCAGTTATTCTTCTCTAAAAATATGTGAGTTCCGTGACCTTACGGACTACCCCTGGGCGGCGGCACAGATTCGCTCGCTTGCCGACGCAAATGTAATCGAAGGGGATACGGAGAATTTCTATCGTCCCGGCAAGGCAATCACCCGCGGCGATTTTGCAATGTACTTAATCCGTGCTCTGGG
This sequence comes from Clostridia bacterium, assembly GCA_017442155.1. Taxonomy (GTDB): domain Bacteria; phylum Bacillota; class Clostridia; order UMGS1883; family UMGS1540; genus SIG447. Next base: position 160,575 of record JAFSAU010000008.1, read on the forward strand.
ACTTTCGGCAGAGGCAAGCGATAACTTTGCAGACGTAGATGCTTCCGCAAGATTTGCAAAAGAAATTGCCGTCGGTAAAGCACTCGGCATCCTGAAGGGTATAGACGGCGTACATTACAATCCTTACGAAGAAATTTCCAGACAGGATTTAATGGTAATCTGTGCACGCGGTATGCGTCTTAAAAAAGCCCTGGAGGAAGGCGGCAACATGACATTTACGGATAAGGATGCCATTGCGGATTATGCCGTATTGGATATTGCTGCCATGGTACGTGCTAATATTGTTGCAGGCTATGAAGACGGGACAGTCCGTCCCCTTGGGAATACAACCCGAGCGGAAGCGGCGGTTATTATGGAAAGAATTATCACCTGGGAAGCAAATCCGTGAAGGACACGGTTCGCGGCAATGACAGCAGAGGAATTGGGGATGATTTTCGAGCTTCTGCTGTCTGCCGGAGCCTTTGAAACGGATGGAGCCTGGCAAAACGAATTGAATGGTATGTTTGCCTTTTATAACGGCAACAACATGGAGCGGACGTTTTGGGTGGAAACGGACGATGCAAAATTACGTATCGTTTACGGGAATGCAACGGGTATACTTTCAGACGGGAGGCTCCGGGCAGAGGTTCCGCCCGGAACACTGGCTGTATTCATACCGGAGAACGGAACAGCACGAGGTGTTGAAAAGAACGGTATCATATACAGTGCTCCTAAAGAAGGAGGACGCATAATCTGCGAAAGCGATGCGGTGGCGGCACAGTATAGTACCTATAACGGAAACCCGGAGCTTATTCGGTTGTATATAAATGGAGATATAGTTTTGGATGGAGAAGGGGAAATCCGGTTTTTTCGTTGGGATGCCATGCAGCCGAAGTGAAATCGTAGGAGGAAAAATGCATATATTTGAGAATCAGAACATTTTAGAGGAGAACAGACTTCGGCCGCGCGCATGGTACATTCCGTATGATACGGCAGAAAAAGCCCTTGGGGGAAACCCCGAGGCTTCTGCCTTTTATAAAAACCTAAACGGGGAATGGGATTTTCGATATTTTGAAAGTTATGCACTGGAGACAGACACACCCTGGGCAAAAATTCCGGTACCGTCATGCTGGCAGATGCACGGCTACGGCACGCCCCAGTATGTAAATTCAAGATATCCTATTCCGTTCAATCCCCCGTTTGTACCCGATGATACGCCCATGGGCGTTTATCGCCGCACTTTTACGCTCAACGAAGACTGGACGGCGAGAGAAACGGATATCGTATTTGAAGGGGTGGACTCCTGCTTGTTCCTATATGTAAACGATGCATATGTGGGGTATAGCCAGGGGAGCCGTATGCAGGCAGAATTTGATATTTCCCAATATGTTTGTACAGGGGAAAATACGGTGACGGTGAAGGTGTTGCAGTGGTGTGACGGCACATACCTGGAGGACCAGGATATGATGCGTCTGTCAGGAATTTTCCGGGACGTATATCTCTTGTCAAGAGATAAAAACGGACGGCGTGATTTTAAGGTTACGGCAAATACAAAAGAAATTATGGTAGATGCCGAAAGGTATACGGTGTATTATGATGGAAAACCGGCAGAAAGACCGGCACGCTTATGGACGGCGGAAACGCCCGAAGTATATACGGTAGTGATTGAAAGCGGTACGGAATTCATTCCGTTTACAGTCGGTATGCGTGAGGTTTCGTTTTCTGCGAAGGGAGAGCTTCTTATAAATGGCAGTCCCGTAAAGCTTCGGGGTGTGAACTATCATGAAACGGACCCGAAAACAGGCCATTATGTCGAGAGCTTTGAAAGAGATTTACTTCTGATGAAGAAGCTCAATATAAACTGTATCCGCACATCCCATTATCCACCGCATCCTCATTTTTTGAATTTATGCGATGAGATGGGATTTTATGTAATTGACGAAGCGGATTTAGAAGCCCATGGCAATACATATCATACACCACAGCGGCAAAGTTATAATACGGAGATTGATGCGGAAGGGTGGCTTTGCTGTGACAAGACATGGGAAAAGGCATTTTTGGACCGGGCGGAAAGAATGTACGAACGGGATAAAAATCATTCCTGTGTCATTTTCTGGTCTCTTGGAAATGAAAGCGGATACGGTGCAAACCATGTTGCCATGAGTGGATGGCTCAAGAGGAGGGATACGACTCGGCCGATTCATTATGCGGGTGCATTTGCAGGTGAGCGTTCTGACGGTGTGGTGGACATGGTGAGCCGGATGTATATTCCGGTGGATGATTTGGAGGATTTTATCGGAGAAAAACCGTTTTTATTATGTGAGTATTCACATTCTATGGGTAATGGTCCCGGGGATTTAGAGAATTATTGGGAGAAGTTTTACAAGTATGATAATTTTATAGGCGGTTGCATCTGGGAATGGTGCGATCATGCGCTGCTGAAAGACGGCGTGATGCAGTATGGCGGTGACTTTGGCGAACGTGTCCACGACCTGAATTTCTGCTGTGACGGACTTGTGTTTGCTGACCGCACACTAAAATCCGGAAGCTATGCTGCAAAAACGGCATACCGTGGATTTGATTCTGTCTTATGTGGGGACCGATTACAAATAACAAACAGGTATGATTTCTTGAATCTGGGGAGTTTTATGTTTCGTTTTTGCCTGGAATTGGACGGCGATTCTGTAAAGGAATGGACGGAAAGTATATCGGTGATGCCGCATGAGACAGTGGAAATACAGCTTGACCTTCCGGAAATAACGGACTGCCGCTTCGGCACGTACCTGACAGTTTCTCTTTGTGACGGGACAGAGGAACTTGCGTTTGCACAGCATAAGTTACCCATAAAGAGCCGGGCGGCAGAATATTCCGGTGCGGAAGTGCACATGCGACGGGAGGGACAGTATATCTTCGTAACAGAAGGAGAGAATACGTATACCTTTGATGTGTTGCATGGTTGTCTTTGCGGTATCGACGACAGTCTTTCTGAAAGGGCAATTCTGGATGTCTGGCGTGCGCCGATTGATAATGAACGACGGGTACGGTATGAATGGGGAATCATTTTCACACCGCAGGGAGTTCTTTCGAATCAATACAACTGCATGCAGACCAAGGTGTTTTCATGCGTTGTAGAAGGGAACCAAATTACTGTACACGGAACCCTCGCTGCTGTTTCCATGCGGCCGATTTTTCCTTTCAAGTGCACGTATAGCTTTATACAGGACGGTGTTCGGGTGCATCTTATGGGACAGCTTACCGAAGCGGTTACCTATTTACCCCGTCTTGGCTTTACTTTCCGTCTTCCAAAAGAAAAGAATGTGTTTTCGTATTATGGCGGCGGTCCGCACGGCTGTTATACAGATATGCAACGACATACGAGAATTGGTCGTTTTAAAAGTACGGCTGAAGAAGAATATGAAGCGTACCCTGTTCCGCAGGAACACGGCAACCATAATCGGGCACGGTATCTGCAATTTGAAGGCATTCGATTTGAAAGTGATGCAGATTTTGAATTTAATGTGTCCCGGTATTCAGCGGAAATGCTGACGGCGGCAATGCACACGGACGAGCTGACCATGGAGGATGCGGTGGTTGTCCGGATTGACTATAAAAACAGCGGCATTGGGTCCGGAAGCTGTGGCGCACCTTTGCAGGAAAAATATAAGCTGAAAGCTGAAAATGTGGACTTTGCGTTCTGTATCCGGACAACGTAGGAGGCACTGGCTTTTGCATTGAAAAAACGGCTCAGGGAAGAGCCGTTTTTTTATTAAAAAAGTTCGTCCAATAAAATATAGTAGCGAAGCTTTTTCCAATCCGGTTCGATGTGCAGTGCTGTGAACAGCCTTTCGGGGTCGAAGGTTGCAGGGACAGGCCCTTTTGCGTATTTGCCGCTGTAATTATGTACAAGGCTGCGATAGCAGAGTGCAATGTCTTGCCAAGGGTCCGCGAGACCTGCCCGTCCAAGGTCGATAAAGCCGGAAGGCTCCCCGTCTGTAAGAAAAATATTCGGAAGACAAAAATCGCCGTGGGACAGTACCAAGTCCTCCGGCGGCTGGTTTTCTTCCAGCCACGTAAGTAAGTGCATCGGGTCCTGGAAGCCGTTATCGCTGAACGTGTCCGGCTCCGTATTTTCCATGTCAATCTCGCCGCGTTCTACACGTTGGCGAGCGGCAGCCAGCTTACGGTCCAGTGCCCACGATACGGGACAGTCCGCAGTATTCACCTGCCAAAGAAGCTGCAGGGCCGTAGCCAGAGCATCCGTCAGTGCAACCGGGTCCGACATATATGTTTTGTCGCAAGCCATTTTCCCTTGCACCCGGGACATAAGCAAATAGTCCGTTCCACATTCGGCGGCATGGTACATGCAGTGCGGAATCGGCAGTTTGCCGTCCAGCCAGGTCAGCATGATGTGCTCCGAGCGTGTTTCCTCTGTTTCCGGCCGGATTTTCAAAACAGCATCTGCATAAAGAAATATGGAGGACCCGGACTGTCCGATTTTGTCAGTTGTATACGGTTTTCCTTTTAACAAGTACTGTAAGTCCTGCGGTAAATCCGGTGCTTTCATATTATTGGAGAAGATACGACAGAATGTCGGCGGTGTTTTTAATATCGGACAGTGAAACGGCCTCGTTTGCACAGCCACAGCATCGGACGGGCACTCCTATGCCGACACTCTCAATGCCGCCGTAGGCCTTCTGTACGGTACCGCCCACACCGCGACGGGTGCTGACCTCCCGGTAGGTCGGGAACGGAACAGCTTCCAGTTCCGACAAAAAAGCGGGAGAGGAGAGCATCGTTTCATCCTTGACCCGTAGTGTAGTGCCCTTCCCAAGGGATGCAAACACGGTTTTTTCTGCCGGGGTATCGTTTGCAGAGCTGACCTCTACGGATACAAGACGTGTGGCCCGGATTTTTTGCATAAAAGAAGGGGAAAGCTGGCGAATATGACTTTTAGTCGCGAAAACAAACCAGACATCCCTGGACGTATTTCGCAAAGCCGCCGTAAGCACTGCGGACATAGCCGCATACTGCCCTATGGAGGCTCCGGCGCAAATGTCGTCATCTATTTTATAAAACGAGGGCATCGGTACAGCCCACTGACCGGTTTCGAGACTGTGACTTCCTGTATCGATAAACAGTCCCTTCTCGTCAGTGCCTATAATACCGCGGATTTCATTTTCACAAAGCACCGCCATGCCCGGTGTTGCCTTCAGGTCGCCCACTGCCGAAAAACGGGCAAACCCACCCTCCGGGTAGGTGACGTAGAGACAAGGGGTGTCCATGGCACATAGAATTACCGTGCCGTCGCCGACACCGCTTCTATGCACCAGAAGTGATCCGTGTGCATCTGTTTCCGTTTCAAAATCCGCAAGGAAGCCACGAATAGTGCGGCAAATGGTGTTTTCACTGCCCGAAGGGGCGGGCGTTAAAGCCAATGTATTTAAAATTGATTCCATACTGTTCTCCTTTTTATAGCGAGGGTGCTGCGGTTTTTAGCCAGGTATCTAAAAGGTGCCCCAGATTTTCGTAATCCTCCCGGCAGATGACACAGCAGGGTGAATGCAGATTCCGGCATGGCAGTGCCAGAATCGCCGTGGGAATCCCTTCCACCGCACGCGAAATTACACCCGCATCCGTACCGCCACCCGCAGTGCGTTTGTACTGCCACGGAATGCCGTGGGTTTTTGCTGTCAGGGTCAGGGAGGAGATAAGCAGTCGATCGGGCGTAGATGTCCGGTCCATGAAAGTGACAGCAGGTCCTGCGCCTAAAGTGGTGATATGACCGGAAAGGTCTGTCGGGAAAATGTCTGAGCAAAACGTGGATTCCACTACGACTGCATAGTCCGGCTGGAAATATTCAGCCGCTGCCTGCGCGCCCCGTGTACCCACTTCCTCCTGGGCGGTAAAGGCACAGCACACCTGCACGTCCGGATACTGATTTTGCAGAAGCTGAATCAGTACCGCACATCCTGCCCGGTCGTCAATAGCACGGGCGTCAATAAGATTATCGCCGAATTCTTCAAAATGCGGAGGAAAAACCGCAGTATCTCCCAAAGAAACAGTGCTTTCTGCCTCCAGCCGGTCGGCTGCGCCGATGTCGATATACATGTCGGATTCTGCCATGGCGCCCTCCCGTTGGGATTTGTTCTGCAGATGCACCGCGCAGACGCCGATAATCCCCGGTACCTTCCGCCTGCCGATAAAAACCTTCTTCCCGAGCAGAACATCCGTGTTGATCCCTCCCACAGTTTTAAACCGTAGGAAGCCGTTTTCTTCAATGCCGGAAATAATCAAACCAACCTCGTCCATATGGGCGGCAAACAGAATTTTTTTGCCGTGTCCCCCGCGACTTGCCAAAAGATTTCCCATGGCATCCACGTGGATTTCACAGTCCGGCAGACAGGAGGCAATCAGGTTCCGGATTTCTGCTTCATCACCGGAAACGCCGGCGGCTGCACATAAATCTTTCAGAAGCATAAAGTGTCCTCCTTTCCTATGTCTTTTATCACAGCGGCAAGAAGCTTCGCTGTATTTTCTGCGTCCTCTAAATGCAGGACTTCGTACCCTGTATGCATATACCGGAGCGGCAGGGAGAGAAGTCCTGTATATACGCCCCGGCGAGCCACCTGCACAACCCAGGCATCCGTACCGGTACAGCCGCTGTCCACGTCAATCTGGTGTGGAATATTTTGGGAACGAGCGGTGAAAATAAACCGGTCGGAAACCGCACGCTGCACGTTGGGACCTATGGTAATGACCGGGCCTTTTCCCATGGGGAAGGTGTCCCGGCTTCCGCCGTCCGGTGTTTGTCCGTGACAAACGTCAATACAGACAGCTGCAAAAGGATTTACCCGGTAGGCCGCCGTCCCTGCGCCCCGCATACCGACTTCCTCCTGCACAGCTCCTACGGCCGCAATGTTAAAGGGAAGATCTGTTTTCTGAAGAAGCTCCAGCGTGCGGATGATAACTGCGAGTCCTGCCCGGTCATCCATAGCGGAGGCCGCGGCCATGCTGCTGCCTAAGGGAGTAAACTCGGTTTCAAATTCCATTATATCTCCGATTTTGATAAGAGCCGATACTTTTTCTGCCGCGAGCCCCGTATCCACGCAAAGAATCTGCATATCCGGTGCTTTGTCGTTTTTGGCAATATGGGGAGGGATGGCACAGATAACGCCGTGTAATACCTGCTTCCCATAAATACGGACAGCAGATGCGGGCAGGATTTTTGTATCAAAGCCGCCCACAGGTGCAACAAGAAGAAACCCATCTTTTGTGATATGGCGCACCATCAGACCGATTTTGTCAGTATGGGCTTCCAGCATCAGTGTTTTTCGCGAAGGCTTGAAGTCACGCCGCATGGCAATTACGTTACCCAAAGGGTCCCGTTCTATTTTTTCACAGTAAGGCATTAAGAGGGCAGAAAAAGAATCTGCCACAGCGTTTTCGCGCCCGGATGAACCGGGCGCAGTAGTCAGCGTTTTTAAAAGTGTTCTCATAAGCTTCTGACAAGTTCCTTATAACGCTTTCCGCGTTCTTCAAAGTTTTTAAACATATCAAAGCTGGCACAGGCCGGGGAAAGCATGACAATATCACCGGCTTCAGCCCCCATGTAAGCCTCTTTTACAGCCTGCTCCAGGGTGGGATAAATAAAAATGGGCATCGTCCGCTTGCCGCCGTATGCCCGGACAACAGCATCCTTGATTTTAGAGGCAGTGGCACCGATGAGGTACAGACGTTTAACTCTGTCCTTTACATCATACCCGAATTGATCAAAGGGTATACGCTTATCATAGCCGCCGGCTATCAGAATGACCTTTTGTTCAAAGGAGTACAGACCGGCTCTGGCGCGGGTGGGGCTGGATGCGATGGAATCATTGTAGAATTTCACGCCGTCCACTTCCCGTACATACTCAATGCGGTGTTCTACGCCGGCAAAGCTTTTGGCCACTTTGCGCACGGTGGTAGGTTTTACGATTTTCTGTACTGCTGCAATGGCCGCCATGTAGTTTTCCACATTGTGCATACCGGGAAGAATAATGTCCGCTGTATCCACAACCATCGTGCCGTCCATATAAATTTTACCATCGCGAAGCACTACGTTGGCGTCCTCGCTTTCGCGTCCGAAGGTAATGACGTTGCCCTTTGCTTCTGCGGCAAAGCCGGCCGTGATTTCATTGTCTGCATTCAGAATCAGACGGCCTGTTTTTGTCTGCTGCAGGAAAATATTTTTCTTTGCTTCCACATATTCTTCCATGGACTTATGAATGTCCAGATGATTCGGGGAAACATTGGTTACTACAGCAATGTTCGGGCTTTTCTTCATGGTCTGAAGCTGGAAGCTGGAGAGCTCCACAACAGCGTACTGGCCCTTTTCAATGCTTTCGATTTTAGGGAGCAACGGTGTACCGATATTACCGCCCAGATGTACAGTATGTCCTTCCTTCTTTAAAAGATTATAAATCAGCGTTGAAGTTGTGGTTTTACCGTCGCTGCCCGTTACGCCGATGATTTTGCAGGGGCACAGGTCAAAAAACAGCTCCATTTCGCTGGTAATCTTCGCACCCTTTTTCTTCGCTGCCTGAATCTGCGGCAGGTCGGGACGCATACCGGGCGTACGGATTAGCATGTCGCAATCCAGATTATCTAAATATTTTTCGCCCAGGCTGAATTTGGCACCCATACGCATCAGCGATACAAGCTCAGGCGTCAGTTCGTCGTTTTTATCGCAGGCCGTAACCGTGGCACCGTAGGACAGAAGCATCTGTATAATCGGTTTGTTACTGATGCCAATGCCGAGAACAACAACCTTTTTGCCGTGCATGTTTTGTTTAAAAGCTTCCAGTTTGGAATTCATTTTCTAAATCACCTCTTATTACCATATTATCCTATATCAAAACAGGAATGTCAATGAAATTCATTAAAAAAGTTTGTTTTATTATTTGTTTTTGCAAAAAATCAAGAAAATCCATGCAATATATATGTGTTTTGTTTTGTCTGAAAACTACAGATGCGGGTGCGGCCCATTCATGAAGCGTTTTGTTTCCTTAAATACCTGCCCGGAAAGAAGCAGGAGCGAGAGCAGATTCGGAATAGCCATAAGAGCGTTAAAGGTATCAGAAATACCCCAAACGAGTTCCATGCTGCTCCAGGCACCGAGAGCGGCCATAGCGACGAAAACGGCTTTATAAGCCGGAATGGCCCGCGAACCCAGCAAATACTCTACACTTCTTTCGCCGAAACAGCTCCAGCCCAGTACGGTGGCAAAAGCGAAAAAAACGATGGAAACTGAGATGAAAAGACTCCCGCCTTTTCCAAGACCCACTCCATATGCCGCCGCAGTAAGGGAGACGCCTGTCAGCACACTTTCGCCGTTTGGAGCAGGGGTGTATACACCGGAGGTGAGAATCACCAGTGCGGTTATGGTGCACACAATGATTGTGTCTACAAAAACCTCAAACACGCCCCACATGCCCTGAATGACCGGTTCCTTCACACTGGAGGAAGCATGGACCGACACGCTGGAACCGAGACCTGCTTCATTAGAAAACACACCTCTTGAAATACCGGTGCGCATTGCCTTTGAAATTCCGTACCCTAAAACACCACCGCCGGCAGAGCGCAGGGAAAAGGCAGATGCGAATATCAGACGGAAGGCGGGTATAACTTTGTCGGCACAGCGAAACAGGCAGAGAGCACTGCCGGCAAAGAATAAAACCACCATCAGCGGCACTAAACGTTCTGTTACCCGGGCGATGCGGCTGAGCCCTCCGGAGATGATGATGGCCACAAGAACCGCCCCCAAAAGGCCCGTCCAGAAGGGAGGGAGTCCGAATTCAGTATATAGGGCATCGGCTACGGAATGCATCTGGGCCATGTTGCCCATCCCGAAGGAAGCCAGAATACAGAAAAGAGAAAACAGTATGGCAAAAAGTTTTACGCCCAGACCTTTTTCCATGTATACCATGGCCCCACCTGTAAGAGTACCGTTTTTGCTCCTGTACCGGTACAGTATGCCCAGCACATTTTCAGCATATGCCGTCATCATGCCGAGTAAGGCAGAAATCCACATCCAGAATACCGCGCCGGGTCCGCCGGTAACAAGTGCGGCGGCAACGCCGGTGATGTTGCCCGTTCCCACTGTGGCGGCCAGTGCCGTAGACATGGCCTGCAGCTGGGTGATACATCCTTTCTGCTTTTTTTCTTTTTTAAATAGTGTAAAAAAAGTGTACCGGAGCCAAAGTCTTATATGCCGCAGCTGAAAAATTCCGGTTCCCACGGTAAATAAAAGCCCGGTGAATAAAAAAAGTGCAAGCATGTACGGTCCCCATAAGAATTGGTTGATTGCCTCGTTTTTTTCAAGAATCCATTCTGCCATCTGTACACATCCTTTCTTTAATTATGTATATGGACGTACCGGGCGAAAAACTACATTTTCTCCTTTGATCTTGACAAATGCCGGTTTTTGTGGTACGCTTTTGCCGAGGTGATATAGGATGAAAATTACGGCGGTTGGGGATGTTGCACTACAGCGGAGAATTCCCGGAGCCTATGAAGGGTTTCAGGAGATTCAAAGCTTTATCGGACAAGGCAACGTCCGCTTTTTCAATCTGGAAACAACCGTAAATAAGAATTGTTTCGGTGCATTTTTCAGTGGTGGTACATGGCTCCGGACGGATCCGGAGGTGCTTGCAAGCTTCCGTTCCTTCGGGTTTAACGTGACAACGACGGCGAACAATCACGCTACAGATTTTGCCTATGACGGTCTTTTACAGACGATGGATAACGTGCAGAAGGAAGGATATATCTTTTCTGGTACAGGCCGGAATTTGAGCGAAGCCGCTTCTCCGGCGTATCTTGATTTGCCGCAGGGCCGTGTTGCACTTATCAGTGTGACGGATTCTTTTTCGCCGGGGGCTATGGCGGGAGAGCAATCCCGGCGGCTGCCGGGCCGGCCGGGGGTTAACGGTCTGCGAATCAAACAAACAGTGATTGTCCGGCCGGAGGAGCTGGCGCAGCTGCGCACCATTGCTGACAGCACGAGAATCAATGCCTACAATGATATTATCCGGGCAGAGGGTTACCTGCCGCCGCTTGCAGAAGGGGACTTTGATTTTGGCGATATGCATTTCTGCACCGGCGATACACCCGGCTTTCGGTATGAAGTACAAAATGAGGACTTACGGCGGCTGGAAAAGTCCATTTATGAGGCGAGCCTTACGGCAGATATGATTCTGGTTTCCATCCATTCCCATAAAACTGTAGGGGACTCGAAGGAAACAGTGCCGGACTATCTGGCAGACCTTTGTCGACTTTGTATTGACCGGGGTGCCCATGCAGTAATCGGGCATGGGCCGCATCTTTTGCGCGGTATTGAGATTTATAAGGAACGTCCGATTTTTTATTCACTGGGTGATTTTCTGCTCCAGCTGGAAAGCGGCCCGTATGCACCGGAAGATTTTTTTGCAAAGTGGGGACTGACTTCGGAGAGTACGATGCATGAATTATTCCGTATCCGAAGCCGGGACTTTACGGTTGGTCTGCAACGGGACAGAAAGATGCTGGAGACAGTGATACCCGGTATGCAGTTTGAGAACGGAAAGCTAAAAGAAATTGAAATACTGCCTGTGATTTTGGGGGGAGGTCCGCTTCGGGGACTGGAAGGCCTTCCGAAAGTGGCAGAAAATACAGAAATTCTGGAACGTCTGGCCGAGCTTTCAGTGCCCTTCGGGACGGAATTTACCATCAGAAACGGCCGGGGATACATAAAATTTTAGCGTTTTAAGAAAAAAATTCAAAAAACACTTGCATTCGGGGAAAAAGTATGGTATAATACCGAAATGTAATTATGGGTATTCCTCTGTGAACAGAATATTGTGTCCATGAATGCCTGAGAAAGAGAGGAAAAACAATGGATACCATTCGCGCAATTACGAATGAACAGCTGCGGACTGACCTGCCGAAGCTGGAAATCGGTGATACGATTCGTCTTCACCTGAAGGTCAAAGAAGGAAATAAGGAAAGAATCCAGATGTTCGAAGGTACGCTGATTGCCCGCAAAAATGGTGGCATCAGTGAAACCATCACGGTACGGCGTATTGCTTCCGGTGTTGGTGTGGAAAAGATTTTCCCGCTTCATTCACCGAACATCGCAAAGATTGACATTATCCGTCACGGTAAGGTCCGTCGTGCAAAGCTTTACTATCTGCGTGGCAGAGTTGGTAAGGCAGCTAAGGTTAAAGAACGTTTATAGGAAAGAAAAAGGGGACCGCTTGCGTGTCCCTTTTTCAATATCAGGAGGTGTAAACTATGAAAAAAACCATAGGCAGAGAGATTCTGGAATGGGTGGCGTGTCTTGCGGCGGCCGTGTTGATTACCGCACTTCTGCGTAACTTTGTTTTCACGATTGTACGGGTAGACGGTAGCTCTATGGAGCCGACGCTGTATAATAACGAGCGTCTTGTGATGATCCGGCTGGGATATGAGCCGGAAGCAGGAGACATCGTTGTGGTAGATGTGAGTGACAAAGAGAATATTTCAAAGCAGGATAAGGAAAAGAAGAGGTACATTAAACGCATTATCGGTATGCCCGGTGACGTTCTTCGCTTTGAAGAAGCAGAAGGCAGAATTGTGGTACTGCGAAACGGTGCACTCCTGGAAGAAACATATATTTCTTCTGATGTGTATTCAACGATGGACATGGTCCTGGGCACAGACTATACGGTGCCGGAGGATTTTGTGTTTGTTATGGGGGATAACCGACCGAGAAGCGCAGACAGCCGGACGAAAAGTGTAGGCTATATTCATGTGGACAATGTCCTTGGCAAAGCGGCGTTTCGCTTCTGGCCGCTGAACAAGATAGGGACACCGTAATGCAGATACAGTGGTTTCCGGGGCATATGGCAAAAACCGCCCGTCTTATTACCGAAAATCTGAAGCTTACCGATGTGGTGATTGAGATTGCAGACGCACGGATTCCCGTGTCCAGCCGTAATCCATATCTTGCAAAGCTTCTGGCGGGCAAGCCGAGAGTACTTGTGCTGAATAAGGCAGACCTTGCGGACCCGGCGGTAAATGCCCTTTGGAAGAAACAGTACGAAAAGAATAATGAACAGGCTGTGTTTATCAATAGCCGGGATGATAAAATATGGAAAACCGTCATTAGCGGTGTGGAAGAAGCATTGAAAGAGCTTCTTCAGCGGCGGGCAGAAAAAAATATGCAGGGAAAACCCGTCCGTATGATGATTACAGGGATTCCGAATGTGGGGAAATCCACGTTTATCAACAATTTGTCCGGTAAGGCCAGTGCCAAAACAGGGGACCGGCCCGGCGTGACCACGGGTAAGCAGTGGGTTACCCTCAGAAACGGCTATGAACTTCTCGATACACCCGGAATGCTCTGGCAGAAGTTTGAAGGTGAAAATGAAGGGTTGCACCTGGCGTTTACGGGGGCTATCCGCGATGAGGTGGTGGACCCGGAAGAGCTGGCCGTAGCACTTCTGAACTTTTTACGGAATTTCTATCCGATCGCATTGACCGAGCGGTACCGTATTGAAAATCCGGCTGATATGGATGGCTACGAGCTTCTTTGCAGTGTGGCAAAGGCCCGGAACTTTGTGGTGCGAGGCGGCGAACCGGATACGGTGCGGGCAGCACAGATTCTGATTGATGAATGCCGTGGTGCAAAGCTTGGCCGGATTTCGTTTGAAAGGCCGGAAGAATAAAATAAGCTGCATGGCTTATAAAATGGTTAAAGTTAAATGCTGTAGATGTTTATGTTCCTTGCTTTTAAGAGTTATATAAAAGGATGTGTTTTTATGAAAATGGTAAAAGACAAGAAAATACTGGTGGGTGCCGATTTCGCAGGACAACCGCTTAAGGATGCTGTTGTAGAGCATCTGCAAAACAAAGGCTGGGAAGTTACAGACGTAGGCGTGCGTGCGGATTCTGACCCGAATGATACGGATTTAATGTTCCACCGCGTGGGACTTCGTGTCGGAGCAATGATTTCTGAAGGCGAATTTGAAAGAGCACTGTTGTTTTGCGGCACAGGCATGGGAATTCATATTGCGGCGTCCAAATGTCCGCATGTACACGCCGGAGTTGTGGAAAGTGTACCGGCGGCAAGACGTGCAATTACGGGAAACGGTGTAAATGTTCTTGCAATGGGCGCATTTTATGTGGCACCGAAGATGGGATGTGATATTGCAGACGCATTTCTTTCGGCAGAACTCGGTACCGATTATGAGTGGTGGCATAATTTTTACGAATTTCACAAGCTCGCCATTGATGAACTGGAAGCCTTTGATTATGAAACCTATAAAGCAAATGGTTTTAAAGTCAATAAGCTGGGCGATTATCCGTTAAAGCTGGAAACAAAACCGGAATAAAGTTTTTCAATGTGCTTTTGCCTCTTATTTCTCTTCCTGCATCGAGTGACATAAAAATAATAGAGCCTCTTGAAACTGTAGCACAGTACAGATTCAAGGGGCTTTTTGTATGATGGTGTAGATTCTGGCAGATATGGTTATATAACCATTGGCTTGTTTGATTTACAGATTTAATTAAAGCAATTAAGAGAGTATGTTACATATTTTTTGTAAACTTCATAAAAAAATGACATATTGTTAAAGCCTGTAAGATACGCGGCTTCCTGAACAGTATATTCACCGCTGTTTATCATTTTATGAGCCTGGGAAATTCTTATAAAATTTCTATGTTCAATAAGAGATTTTCCTGTATATTCTTTAAAAAGCTTTCTGAAATTCGATTCACTCATGCAGCACATATCGGAATAGTATGAAAGCTTTTTGTTTTCAAAATAAAATTTTTGGATTTCATTTACGGCAGGGATAATTTTTTGTATTTATCAGGAATTACGATGTTTTCCTTTTCCATTATATAAAGTATCTCATATATTTTTGATGCAAGAAAAACAGTGCTGTTTGTGCGGTTGCCTGAAATAGTTTTGTAAATATCAGAAAAATCTGATGCTTTTTTGCAAATAGGAGCATTAAATTGCATAGGCAGTTTGCTTGAATTCAGATCAAATATAAGTATTTTTGCAATGGAATTATCTAATCTAACAAATGTCAAGATTCATGTTAAAAATGAGTGTATGTCTATTGTAAACCTACACTTGAAAATAATTAGGAGGAAAAAAACTATTGACAAATGAAAAAATGGGTAGTATAATACTCGTTGAAATTTGAATATCACAAAAAACGGCTATGACGAGGACGGTCGGATTGTTGAGCCTGGAGAGAGTTGCCGGTTGGTGCGAGGCAATGGCGAGACTTTCCAATGACTTATCACCTCTGAGTCGAAGGACCGAAAAGCTTAGCTTAGTAGACTCCTTCCGTAATGCTGCGTAAAGGCAAAGGGCTTGTTAGAGCCCGGTGAGGGACGGATTTTTTCATTTCCGTAATTTGAGTGGTACCGCGGGTTATTATAACTCGTCTCAAAGCATACTCTTTGAGGCGGGTTTTTTGATTTATTCAGATCTGTAACCAAATGTCAAATTTGTCAAAAATGAAAGGAGACAAAACAATGGATTATAGCTTACATTTGCCATATCCAATTTGAAAAGACAAAACAAAAAATGGTATTGTTGAGATTACCTTTGAAGTGTTTAATCAAAATAATGAACTTGTTCTGACCGATGTTACGGAAATGATTGTATAGTGTAGACCGTAGATTTTTTAATAGTTAAAAGAGAGGGATTTATGTGAAAAAAACCTATGTAACTTCTATGCCTAATCATATTGGCGCATTCCTGAAAGCAAGTAAATGCTTTACGAAACTTAATATAAACATCACCCGTGTAAGCTACAATAAAGCGGTTGATTCACACACCTTGTTTATTGATGCGGAAGGCACAGAAGAACAATTAAAGAAAGCAGATGCCGAGCTTGAGAAAATTGGTTATCTGCAGAGCAATGCAAACAAAACAAGCATTGTCTTAATAGAATTCTGTCTCCCGGATGTTCCGGGAAGTGTAACAAATGTACTTGAACTTATAAGCGAATTCAATTTTAACATCTCCTACATCAGTTCACAGGAGAATGGAACAGAGTATCAGTATTTCAAAATGGGATTGTATGTTGATGATTTTGATAAAATTTCGGAATTTTTGAAAGAAGCCGAGAAGCTTTGCATGGTTCGTGTGATAGAGTATAACAGCTCTGAAAAGGTTTATGATAACAGTATTTTTTATAACACCTATGTTTTAGGTTTGTCGCAGACAATGGGACTTTCCGAAGATGTAAGCCGTGAACTTTTGGTACATGTCAACCTTGCAATGCAGACACTTGACGAACAAGGGTTGTCACCATATCGTACATTTGACAGTATCAGTAAGTTCGCAGAGCTTTTAGGTGCTTCAAAGGGCAAAAACTTTATTCCCCGTATAAGCACCCACAAGATAACAGATAATACCGAGATAACTCTTATCGAGCCACCTTGCGGAAGTAATACAATTATCATAAAAAGCAATGACAAGGTATTGTTTGTAGATAGCGGATATGCCTGTTACACCGATGAAATGCTTGAGGTGCTCAGGAAAATACTTCCTGAGTTTGACACAATGAAAAAGACAATCCTTGTAACGCATGCGGATGTTGATCATTGCGGATTATTGCCGATGTTTGATGATATAATTGCAAGTACGAAAACGGTAAATTGTCTTGTAAATGAATATGAAGGCAAGGACGGATACAGAGAATCCAATCCTCTTCATAAGCCGTATATAAACATTTGCAAAATTCTGACTTCGTATAAAGCGGTGAACCCAGCAAAGCTGACTGCCTTTTGGAATGATATTGAAAGTCCCACGGAACCACTTACACAAATCGGATTCTTTGACTTTGAAGAATTACATTTTGAGGTATATGAAGGCAAAGGCGGTCATCTGCCCGGTGAGATTGTTCTGATAGACTATTCAAAGCATATTGCAATTACAGGCGATATTTACATCAACACACATGGACTTATAGCAGAGCAGGCAGAATACAATCAGTATGCACCGATACTTATGACTTCGGTTGACACCAATCCGAAATTATGCTTGGAAGAAAGACAAGCAATTATGCAGCGTCTTGGTGTTGGACAGTGGCAAATTTTTGGAGCACATGGATTTAAGAAAGATTATTGTGTTAATTATAAGTAAGACCATTAAAACAAGGACATATCTCTAAAACCGAGGCATACCCTTTATTCTCTTTTTGAAATTTATTATTCTTTATACACGCAATTAATGTGTGATATTTAAGAGAAGAGAATTCATAAAATATATTGAAAAATCGATAGAAATTTAAGGGGTTTGACACAAATTTGATACAAAACACGCAGAACAATTGACTATTTGCAGGTATTATGATATAATACATAAAAATGGTAATTATAAATAAAATGGTGTCAAATTGGTGTCAGACCAATCCTGAAACCTTGAAAATAAAGGAGATTTGGAACAAATGAAATTAGGTATAGTGGGACTTCCAAATGTTGGAAAAAGCACGCTTTTCAATGCAATTACCCATGCGGGTGCAGGGGCGGCGAATTATCCGTTTTGCACAATTGAACCGAATGTGGGCGTGGTGGCGGTGCCGGATAAGCGTCTGGATGTGCTGACGGAGATGTACGCTCCGGAAAAAACAACGCCGGCTTACATAGAATTTGTGGATATTGCAGGTCTTGTAAAGGGCGCGTCGAGAGGAGAGGGACTCGGAAATAAATTTCTGTCCCATATTCGCGAGGTGGATGCCATTGTGCATGTGGTCCGCTGCTTTGATGACAGCAATATCGTCCATGTAGATGGTTCTGTAAGCCCGAAGCGGGACACGGAAACTATCAATTTGGAGCTGATTTTTGCAGACCTTGAAATGGTATCCAAGCGGTATGAGCGTGTTTCAAAAATGGTAAAAACCGGGGAGAAGAAATACGCTGCTGAGGC
Organism: Clostridia bacterium; assembly: GCA_017442155.1. Classification (GTDB taxonomy): domain Bacteria; phylum Bacillota; class Clostridia; order UMGS1883; family UMGS1540; genus SIG447. The sequence continues at coordinate 178,501 of JAFSAU010000008.1, forward strand.
AGCTCTTCTGGCCAGAATTACAGAAACACTGGAAAAGGGGCTGCCGGCAAGAAGCATGGAGTTTTCGGAAGAAGAAGAGGAAATGCTTCGCGAAGTTGCCCTACTTACCATAAAACCGGTTATATATGCCGCCAACGTGTCTGAGGACGGGCTGACCAATAATCCGTATATGGACGAGCTGGCAGAGATTGCGAAGGCAGAAAAGGCAGAGGTTTTGCCGATTTCAGCTAAAATTGAAGAGGAAATTGCCGACCTTTCAGGAGAGGAAAAGCAGATGTTTCTGGAGGAAATGGGACTTTCCGCCTCCGGCCTTGACCGCCTGGTGGAAAAAAGCTATGCACTGCTCGGGCTTATCAGCTTTCTGACCGCCGGACCGAAAGAGGTCCGGGCCTGGACGATTACCCGGGGCACCAAAGCCCCTGGTGCCGCCGGAAAAATACATTCCGATTTTGAACGTGGCTTCATCCGCGCGGAGGTCATCGGCTACGATGAGCTGGTGGCACTCGGCAGTACCACAGCCGCCAGAGAAAAGGGGCTAATTCGAAGCGAGGGGAAGGAATACGTCATGAAGGATGGCGACGTGGTTGTATTCCGGTTTAATGTGTGATGTATATTAAGGATATTTTTGCAAAAAACGAAACAGTGATTTCGCTGGAGGTGTTTCCGCCAAAAGCCCAGGTGCCGTTGGAGGATGTTTTACCGGCAGTGCAGACGCTTGCGGAAACAAAACCGGCCTATATGAGTGTGACCTACGGCGCCGGCGGCGGAAATACGGCCAATGCGCTGGAGGTAGCCTCGGCAATCCAGAATGATTTCGGCGTGACGGCACTGGCGCACCTGACCTGTATAGGAGCAACCCGCGATGCTATTTTAGAAATTCTGGATAACTTCAAAGCCAGGAACATCCGGAATATTCTGGCCCTGCGTGGGGATTTTCCTAAGGATGTACCTTTTGACAAGGACAGCATGGAATATAAGTATGCCTACCAGCTGATTCGCGAAATCAAGGCATACGGTGGTTTTTGCGTGGGTGGGGCGTGTTACCCGGAGGGGCATGTGGAAAACCCCAACAAGGAGAAGGATATTGATAACCTTCTGTATAAAATAGAAGCGGGTGTGGATTTTCTTGTCACACAGCTTTTCTTTGATAATAATATGCTGTATAGCTTTCTGTACCGGCTTGCAGCGAAAAATATCAATATTCCCGTAACAGCCGGTATTATGCCGGTTACTTCCGGCAATTCCATTAAGCGGATGTGCGCCATGTCCGGGGCAACGCTCACACCGAAATTCCGTGCAATGGTGGACAAATTCGGCGATAAACCCGATGCGCTCCGTCAGGCCGGCATTGCATATGCGACAGAGCAGATTATTGACCTTATTTCAAACGGCGTTCGGCGCATCCATATTTATACGATGAATAAACCTGAAATTGCCGGGAAGATTCTGGAAAATATTAGTAGCATTATCCACTGAGGTGATGAGTATGCTGAAAGAAGCACTTCGGTATTTAGGTGTGCAGGGCGATGCGGATGAAAAGACGCTTCGCCTTGTTTCGGATTGCATGGAAACAGTGAAAAAGGTTGCCGTTCCCAAAAGTATTTGCCGACGATTTTCTATGCACGACTTTGCAGATTATATAGTCGGGAACGATATAAAAAACCATCTTGCGGGCGCGGCGGGGGTTGCTGTTTTAGCCGCTACCCTCGGCATCAGCGTGGATAGGGAGATTGGAAAAAACCAGGCGGTGGATATGGCACGGGCGGCGGTGCTGGATGCCTGTGCGGCGGCACTGATTGAAACATACTGCGACGAAAACATGCCGGATGGGATATCCGGGGTATACCGGTTCAGCCCCGGATACGGGGACTATCCGCTGGCAATGCAGCCGCGGCTTCTGAAAGCGGTACGGGCAGAAAAAATCGGCATTACGGTATTGGAAAGCCATATGCTATTGCCCACCAAATCTGTTACGGCGGTTATTCCCTTGGATAAAAACAGGTAGGAGGTCAACATGCTTACATTCGGAAAAAAACTATTATTTATTGACGGTGCCATGGGCACTATGCTGGGAGAGACGGCAGGCGTACCGGAAATGCTGTGCCTGGAGGACCCGGACCGGATTCGCCGGATTCATAAAAGCTATGTGGAAAGCGGTGCTGATATTATTACCACCAATACCTTCGGCGCAAACCGGCTGAAGCTTTCGGGGACCGGCCGCTCCGTGGAGGAAGTGGTAAAGCGTGCGGTGGAAATTGCCAGAGAGGCGGCAGAAGCTCATGCTGCTGTGACGCTGGATATTGGTCCCACGGGCGCACTGCTGCGTCCCATGGGAACACTGCCTTTTGAGGAGGCGTATGAAATTTTTGCCGAGGTGGTGCGGGCTGGAAAAGGCGCGGATATGATTTCCATTGAAACCATGACAGACACCTACGAATTGAAGGCAGCTGTGCTGGCGGCGAAAGAAAATGCAGATCTGCCCGTACTGGCAACAGTGAGCATTGACGCGCAGGGGAGACTTCTTACAGGAGCAAACCTTGCGTCAGTTGTAGCACTTTTAGAGGGGCTCGGCGTGGACGCTTTAGGGCTTAACTGCGGCCTTGGCCCCGTACAGTTCAAAGCATTTTTTGAAGAGCTGTGCGCTATTACTTCAATCCCGATTGCCCTTTTGCCCAATGCCGGTTTGCCTGAAATGCGGGACGGAGAAACCCGGTATGACCTGACACCTGTTGAATTTGCGGAGCATATGCGTTACTTTGCGGAAAACGGTGCCCATATTCTCGGTGGATGCTGCGGTACAACGCCGGAGCATATCCGACTGATGACTGAAGCCTGTAGGGGAATAACACCTGTACCATTGTCAGAAAAAAATCGTACCGTAGTTTGCGGCTATGGGAACGCAGTGGTGATAGACCGGGCTCCGGTTATCATTGGTGAACGCATAAACCCCACAGGAAAAAAACGCTTTAAAGAAGCACTGAAGGCCGGGGATCTGGATTATATTCTGGCAGAAGGTGTTTCCCAGGAGGAGGCGGGGGCACATATCCTGGATGTAAATGTGGGCCTTCCGGGTATAGATGAAGGCGAAATGATGGAAAGGGTGGTCGTGGGACTTCAGGGCGTTCTGAGCCTCCCGTTGCAGATTGACACCGGAGATGCTGGGGTGATGGAACGGGCCGCCCGACTTTATAACGGCAAGCCACTCTTTAATTCTGTGAACGGTAAGGCAGAGAATATGCATGCCGTGTTTCCGGTTGTGAAAAAATACGGCGGTGCGGTTGTGGCTCTTACATTAGACGAAAACGGTATTCCGACAAGTGCCGAAGACCGCGTAAAGATTGCCGATAAAATCATCCGCACGGCCGCGGAATACGGTATACCGAAGCACGATATTCTGATGGATGCACTGACTATGGCTGTCAGTGCCGGGGAAGGCTCGGCGGCAGAGACGCTGAAAGCGGTGCGTACGGTGCGGAACGTTTTAGGTGTACATACGGTACTGGGCGTGTCCAACATTTCTTTTGGTTTGCCGGACCGGGAAACCGTAAATTCCGCATTCTTTGCGCTGGCACTTGAAAATGGACTTTCAGCGGGGATTATCAATCCGAAATCAGAGGCTATGATGGGCGTATACGATGCGTTTTGTGTCCTCCGGGGACTGGATGCTGACTGTGCCCGTTATGTGGGAAAATACGGACAGAAGCAGATTTCCTCTACGCCGGCACCACAGACAGAAACCTCGCTTTATGAAATGATTGTCCGCGGTCTGCGCGGCGGGGCCTATGGTGCAGCGAAAAAGATGCTGGAAACCGTAAAGCCTATGGAACTCGTGGAAAGCGTGATGATTCCGGCCCTTGATACGGTGGGGCGTGGGTTTGAACAAGGCACGGTTTTCCTGCCGCAGCTGCTTTCCAGTGCCGAGACGGTGAAGGAAGCCTTTGAAGCGGTAAAGGAAAGCACAGTAGGTGAAAACGATGTGCGGAAAGGCAAAATCATTTTGGCTACGGTACGGGGGGATATTCACGATATCGGTAAAAATATTGTGAAACTATTATTGGAAAACTACGGCTTCGGCGTTGTGGACCTGGGCCGTGACGTACCGCCGGAAGAAATTGTGAAAGCAGCTATGGAAGAAAAAGCTGATATCGTCGGCCTCAGTGCACTGATGACCACCACGGTGGGGAGCATGGAGGAGAGCGTCCGGCAGCTGGAGGCTGCAGGCTTTTCCGGGAAAACCATGGTGGGTGGTGCAGTGCTGACAGAGGAGTATGCCAAAGCGATTGGTGCCGACTTTTATGCACATGATGCGCTTTCCGGCGTGGCGTATGCCAGACAGATTGTCGGATAAACAATATTTCACCAAGACGGCAGTCCTCTTTTGCAGAAAAAGGGGGACTGTCGTTTTATTTGCCCACACGGTGGATAGAAAAAGATGTATTTATTGTAAATTTTCTCATAGAAACCTTGACACGGGCATATACTTTCGGGTAAAATATATGATATCATCAAAGCAGTGTGCCTTTTCGGCCCTGCGAATTGAAGGAAGGAATCTTTATGGCAATGAAAGCACCCCGCGGCACGGCAGATATTCTGCCCCAGGATGCCGCACTATGGCGATACGTGGAAAAAACAGCGGCGGAGACGGCCCGGAATTTTGGGTATGAAGAAATCCGCACGCCTGTTTTTGAGCATACAGAGCTTTTCCAGCGCGGCGTAGGAGACACTACAGACGTTGTGCAAAAGGAAATGTATACATTTAATGATAAAGGAGACAGGAGCATCACCCTTCGTCCCGAAGGAACAGCCTCGGCTGCCCGCGCATATATTGAGCACTCTTTGCACGCGCTACCCCAGCCGGTAAAGCTGTATTATTGCGGTGCCTGTTACCGGTACGAAAAACCGCAGGCAGGAAGACTGCGCGAGTTTCATCAGTTCGGAATTGAAGCCTTCGGCAGTACGGATCCGGCACTCGATGCGGAAATCATCGCTCTTGGTGCCACAATCTTCAAAAAATTGGGATGTGAGGGCCTGCAGCTGAACATAAACAGCATCGGTTGCCCTTCATGCAGAAAAAAATATAATGAGGCATTGACTTCTTATTTGTCTGCCCACAGCGAAACCCTTTGTGAAACCTGCAACACCCGTCTGGGGAAAAACCCCATGCGTGTGCTGGACTGCAAAAGCCCTGTTTGCAAAGAGGTGGCGGCTGGCGCACCGGCTATTCTGGACTATATCTGTGAAGATTGCCGCACCCATTTTGAAGCAGTACAGGGGTATCTAAGAGCAATGAATATCCCGTTTGAAATCGATGCTTCCATCGTGCGCGGTCTCGATTACTATACCCGCACGGTATTTGAATTTGTTTCCACCCAGATTGGCGCGCAGGGCACTGTGTGCGGCGGTGGCCGGTATGACGGCCTGCTGGCAGAGCTGGGAGGAAACCCCGGTCCCGGCATGGGCTTTGCCATGGGTATTGAACGGATTATTCTGGTGCTTCGTGCTATGGGTCTTGTACCGGAGGAAAAGAATCCGCCCAGGATATTTGTGGCTTCCATTGGCCAGACAGAAGCGGCACTTTCTCTTTGCCAGAAACTGCGGGAAGCAGGAGTATATGCTGTCTGCGACGTAGCGGGGCGTAGTCTGAAAGCACAGATGAAAAATGCAGACCGAGAAGGCGCGGCTTTCTCCCTTGTTCTCGGCGAGGATGAGGTCAGAAGCGGCGAGGCACAGCTGAAAAATATGGAGACCGGTGAGAAGGAGACAGTAAGTCTTTCTGATATTCCGGCACTCATTGATAGAATCTAAGGAGGAAAAAACGTGGAATTTAAGAGAACACACAGATGTACAGAGCTTTCGGCTCAAAATGTGGGCGAAACCGTTGCCGTGATGGGCTGGGTGCAGAAGGTCCGGGACCTGGGTCATCTGATTTTCGTGGACCTTCGTGACCGCAGTGGTATTTTACAGCTTGTTATGAATGCGGACGACGCAGAAATTTACAAAATCGGTCAGACATTGCATCAGGAATATGTAATTGAAGCGAAGGGAGTTGTCCGCCCCCGGGCAGAGGGTATGACCAATCCCAATATGAAAACAGGTGAAATTGAAATAGAGGTTTCGGCCCTGAATATTCTTTCTGCCGCTGAAACACCGCCCTTTGTGGTGTCCGAGCAGACAAAGGTCAATGATGAAATGCGACTCAAGTACCGGTATCTGGATTTGCGGCGTCAGAGCGTAATGCATCCGCTGGAGGTGCGGCATCGTGTGGCTTTTCTGACGAGACAGTATTTTGAGGAAAACGGTTTCTGGGAAATTGAAACACCGATGCTGACAAAGAGCACGCCGGAAGGAGCGAGAGACTATCTCGTTCCCAGCCGCGTGCATCCGGGAAGCTTTTACGCACTGCCCCAGTCCCCTCAGCAGTATAAGCAGCTGCTTATGGTATCGGGCATGGACCGGTATTTTCAGATTGTAAAGTGCTTTCGTGATGAGGATCTTCGTGCAGACCGTCAGCCGGAATTCACCCAGATTGACCTGGAGATGTCTTTTGTGGATGTGGATGACGTTATTGCGGTTAACGAAGGGTATATTGCCCGCCTGATGAAGGAAATCCGCGGTGTGGACATTCAGCTTCCTCTGCCGCGGCTTCCGTACAGTGAAGCTATGCGTCGTTTCGGCTCGGACAAGCCGGATACCCGTTTTGGCATGGAGCTGTGTGATTTGACAGAGGTTGTCCGCGGTTGTGGTTTTTCTGTATTTGCGTCGGCTATAGAGAACGGCGGCAGTGTCCGTGCTATCACGGTCAAAGGCGGGGCTTCCTTCTCCAGAAAGGAAATTGACGCACTTGGTGAATATGTAAAGACATACAGAGCCAAGGGCCTTGCATGGATCAGCCTTGCGGAAACGGTGAAGAGCCCCATTGCTAAATTCTTCAGCGAGGAAGAACTGAATGCCATTATTACAGCGGCCGCGGCAGAGACGGGGGACCTGATTCTCATGGTGGCCGATAAAAACAGCGTGGTATTCGACGCTCTTGGCAATCTCCGTGTTCATGTGGCGAAGAAAATGGATCTATTGGACGAAAATAAGTGGAATTTCCTGTGGGTTACCGATTTCCCGCTCCTGGAGTACAACGAGGATGAGGGTCGGTATACGGCGATGCATCATCCTTTCACATGCCCGCGGGATGAGGATGCGGACCTTCTGGAAACTGCACCGGAAAAAGTGCTTGCAAAGGCGTACGATATAGTATTAAACGGCGTAGAGGTCGGCGGTGGCAGCATCCGGATTCACCGCAGCGATATGCAGGCAAAGATGTTCCGGGCTATCGGTATGAGTCAGGAGGAAGCAGTAGAACGCTTCGGTCATCTTCTGGAGGCCTTCCGCTATGGCACACCCCCCCACGGCGGTCTGGCTTATGGGCTGGACAGGCTTGTCATGCTTCTTTGCGGCTGTAGCTCCATCCGTGACGTTATCGCTTTCCCGAAGGTACAGAATGCTTCGGAGCTTATGACGGCGGCACCGTCTCCGGTGGACAGTAAACAGCTGGAGGAGCTTGGCATCGCAGTTACCGCTTCTGAAAAAACAGAATAAGGACGGATTTTTGTATGATTGAAGTGTCGCATCTTACTAAAGCATACGGCGCAGTGCGGGCGGTGGATGATATCAGTTTTTCCATCGCGCCTGGAGAGATAATAGGTTTCCTTGGCCCGAACGGTGCTGGGAAATCCACCACAATGAATATGTTGACCGGGTATATTTCTGCCACCAGCGGCTCCATTACCATAGATGGACACGATGTGTTGGAAAGTCCGATGGAAGCCAAAAAGTGCATTGGCTATCTTCCGGAGCTGCCGCCACTTTATCTGGAGATGACTCTGGACGAATATCTGGAGTTTGTATATGATTTGAAGGGAGCTTCTCAGCCACGGAAAAAACATCTGGAAGGGATAAAGGAACTGACAAACCTCGGCCATATGGGCGGTCGGCTTCTGCGGAATTTTTCCAAGGGTTACCGTCAGAGAGCGGGGCTTGCACAGGCATTGGTGGGCGATCCGCCGGTGCTGATTCTGGACGAGCCGACCATTGGTCTCGACCCTGCGCAGATTATTGAGTTCCGGAATGTGGTTTCCGGGCTTGGAAAAACCACGATTTTCAGCACACATATTCTTTCAGAGGCCAGTGCCATCTGCTCCCGTATGTTGATTATAAACCGTGGCAAGCTGATTGCCGCAGGCAGCCGCGAGGAAATGTCAGGCGAGAATGAGTTCCGATATACGCTTCAGCTTTCAGGGGACGCAGATAAAGTCCGCACCGCACTGGAAGGGATAGAGGATATACTGGAATTACAGATGGAAGAAAAGGATAATACCGTCTACGTTTCCATAAACTGCAATTCGGATGTGCGTCCGGCAGTATGCCGTGCCTTGGCGTCGGCTGATGTGCCGATTTTAATGATGAAAAAAGCGACGCCTACACTGGAGGAAATCTTCCTCCGTGCCGTATCGGGTGCAGAGAGGAGGACAGGAAAATGAAAGCCATTTTCTATCGTGAAATCAAGGCGTATTTTTCAACACCGGTAGGCTATATTTTCATAGGGATGTTCCTGGCAGTGTCCGGGTATTTCTTTGCTGCTTCCAATCTGCTGCCCAAATTGCCGGATCTTGGCTCTGTGCTTTCCAATATGCTGATGATGTTTCTTTTCCTGATACCGGTTCTGACCATGCGGCTTCTGAGTGAGGAAAAGAACAGTCGGACGGATCAATTGCTTCTGACCGCACCCGTATCGGTGCGCGACATTGTGCTCGGTAAATTTTTTGCCGCTACTGCCATTTACTTACTGACACTTGGGATTACGCTTTTGTATCTTCTTGTTATCGGAATCCATGGTGCACCTTCTTACGGAAAGATTTTTTGCAATTACCTTGGTTTTGTACTTATTGGCTTTGCGTTTATATCTGTGGGATTGTTTATTTCATCGCTGACACAGAATCAGGCATCTGCCGCGATTGCTACCTTTGCGTCGCTCCTGTTTCTATATGCAGTGGAATGGGTCCGCGGTTCGGTACAGAGCAAACTTATCCTGGCGATTATAGATTGTCTTAGCATTACGAAGTGGTATAACGAGTTTGAGCTTGGGGTACTTAGTGTGCCTGCTGTTATTTATTATATCAGCTTTACAGCCGTATTCCTTCTGTGTACAATTCATGCGGTGGACAGACGCCGCTGGAGCTGAGAAAGGAGAGGGAAGTATGAAAAACAAAACAAAACGAACTCTCTCGGCCGCCGCGTTTTTAGCCGCAGCAATTACGGCGATTTTTCTTTTCAATGTTGTCATAGGTGTGGCTGCTGATAAAATTCAGCTTCGCTGGGATTTGACGGAAAATAAGCTATATGCCCTGACGAATGAGACGAAAGCCGTTCTTGCAGGGCTCACAGAAGAAATTTCGCTCTATTATTTTGCATCTCCGGGGCAGGAGAAAGACCAGATCGTGCGCGCACTGGATATGTACCGCACGGCCACAGACAAGCTGAAAATCATACAGATTGACCCAAATACAAACCCCATGGATGCCCGCCGGTTTTCGGATAAAGGTGTGTCGGTACAGCAGAATACGATTGTTCTGGAGCGGGGGGAACGCTATAAAGCCATTGCTGCCTCGGAAATGTACCAAGGATACACAACGCAGTCCGGCGAAACCTTGAACAACGCCATGTTCGGTATGGAACAGCTGGTTACCCGTGCAATTGCCTATGTGTCGGCGGCAGATACAAAAAAGGTCTGTTTTACCACCGGCCATAATGAGGCAGACTACAGTGCGGTTGCAGAGCTTTTAAAAAATGAAAATATGGATGCTTACCAGGTGAATCTGAAAACAACAGAGGTGCCGGAGAATGTGGATTCTCTGTACATCATGGCCCCGGCAGAAGATTTTACCGAGGAAGAAATTCTCCGGCTGGATGCGTTCTTGTCTACGGGACGCGGTGTGCATATTGCCTTTGATGCCAACAGAGACGTCCTGCCGCGTCTGGAAAAGTATCTACAGGAGTTCTGGGGTGTTACTATGTATCATGACGTTGTGCTGGAGGGGGATTCCAGCCGCACAATCAATTATAACACCATCTTTATTCCGGATATTGCTGAACATACCATAACAGCCCCGGTTACTTCGGGAAATAAAAACACAGTATATATGTATGCCCGAAGTATGGCGGTGGAGGCGTTAGAAGATGTTTCTTCCACAGTCCTTGCGGCCACCACAAGTGCAGGAAGCTCTTTCCATGGGTCGGATTCTTCGGTGAAAGAGCCAATCCGGGAAGGAAAATTACCTGTGTCGGCAGCACTGGAACGTGTATCCAAAGAGGGGGAGAAGAGAGGCCGAATGGTGGTTTCCGGTTCCTATCACATGTACGACACTACGCTTTTGGCGGAAGCTTCACTGGCGAATAGCACACTTCTGTACGGCACTGCCAATTACATCCACTATGATGAGGACTCACCACTTTCCATTTCTCCAAAAACCCTGCTTATGCGCGTTTTGGCTATCAGTGATGGAATGGCAACCTTTTATATTGTTATAGTGTGCGTACTTCCTTCGCTTATCTTCTTTGCGGCGGGGGTATGGACATGGAGAAGGAGGCGGCATCTGTGAGAAAAAACTGGAAGAGTATTGTTTCTTTTATCCTTGTTTTTATTGTTTTGGGTACTGCCTATTTTCTGCTGCAGAGAACGGAACCGCCAAAATCACCTGCGGAGGTCACTCCTACACCGATAATTCAGGTGCTTTCAGAAGATGCCACGCAAGTGATGCAGATTGAAATCACAAACGGCGAAGAAACGTATGCTTTCACCCGCAGCGCGGCTACAGAGCCCTGGGTTGTAAAAAATGAACCGTATGTGGAAATCTACAGTAACAGGGTTGAATCCCTGTGTGTAAGCACAGCTATGCTTTCGGCTGAAGGCCTGATTGCACGGTCAGCTCCGGATGTGAGTATTTACGGACTGACGTCGCCGCAAGCCGCAGTGACGCTGACTTTTGAAAACGGCGAGACAGCTACAGTTCAAATCGGAGACATGGCACCGGGCAACGGGGGGTATTATGCCCGTCTTGCAGAAAGTGAGGATGTGTATCTGATTCCGACCGCTACAGGGGCCCAGTTTCTCAGCCCGTTGTCCTCGTTTCGGGTGCTGATGATTTCAGCATTGAATATGAATGATATCCGCTATGTTTCTATCACCCGCGGCGGCCAGGCACTTGTCCTGGAATATGAAGGGACAGGGGAAGATAAAACGGTTTCCTCCAGCTGGAATATCACCAGTCCGATTCAGAGGAAAGCGGATGATAGCCTGGTGCAGGAAAAGCTTCTGCAGCCCCTTTCAAACATAATCGCCGCAGGCGTTGCGGATGATAATCCGGCGGATGTAAGCAAGTACGGGTTTGCAGGCGATACGGTGGAAATCCGCACTTTGACGGCAGACGTACGCTTTTCCGTAGGAGAGGCAGGCGGCGCGGAGTATATTATGCTGGAGGGAAAGCCGGCGGTGTACTATATGGGAAATGATGTACTTTCCTTTATGGATGTGGGTGCTTTCGATGTGCTTGAACGAATGACAAATCTGATTTCAATTGATACCGTGTCGTCTGTTGATGTTATACTTCCCGGTATTACAGCCAATCTGCTTATCGAAACCGAAGGGGACAAAAGCAGGTTTTTTGTAAACGGTACTGAAGCGGATGAAAAGGCCTTCAAGAATATGTATGTAGAACTCATTGCTTTGGAGGTGGACGGCGAGGTGCAAAGTCCGTCAGATATTGGCACGCAAAAAGCAGAAGCATCTATTGTATTCACTTTTGTTGACGGGAGTACGACTACATTAGCCTATTACCCATATGACGAATTTAATTATGCTGTGTATGAGAACAGTGAATGTACTTTCTATATGAAAAAGACCAAAATCACAGAACTTTCCGCAAAACTGCAGGCGTTTGCGGCAAATCCGGCGGTATAACCGGAAAAGAAAACTTTTCTTTAGCATAAAGGCATATTCTTTGAAAAGAGTTACGTAAATTCTTATTTTTTACTAACGGAAAAAAATTCTAAAAAAAATTTGACAAGTGCCAGAATTTGTGGTATAATACCATAGATAAACCTGCGGCTTGGCTTTTGGAATAACCGGCCTTGGGCTATGCTGCATGGGGATAAAGCGAAAAAGGGAGGTGAAAGATATGCAGAAAGATGTAAAAACTGAAATCATCAGCACATACAAAGTGCATGAGACAGATACCGGGTCTCCTGAGGTGCAGATTGCTCTTCTTACAGAGAGAATCAATCACCTGAATGAACATTTGAAGATTCACAAAAAGGATCATCATTCCAGACGCGGTCTTCTGATGATGGTTGGTCAGCGGCGCGGTCTTTTGAATTATCTGATGAAAAAGGATATCGAAAGATATCGTGAGCTTATCGCGAAGCTCGGCCTGAGAAAGTAACAGTATGGCTTGCCGCAGAGGAAACTTTGCGGCAAGCCTTGTTATTTATCTGAACATTCGGCACATACTATATGGTGTCGCAGGGCTGTCGGCGGTTTAGCACTTATATAAACGCTTTCGCAGTAAAACGCTTATATAAGTGATAGACCCGACAGCCGAAAAATATTTTATTTTTTGGAGGTTTTTGAAATGGAAAAGATCTTTTCAACCACCCTGGCAGGGAGACCCCTGACCTTTGAAACCGGTAAGCTTGCACAGCTTGCCAGCGGTGCAGTGCTGGTGCGTTACGGCGATACTGCTGTAATGGCCACGGCAACCATGTCCGCAAAGCCGAGAGAGGGAATCGACTTTTTCCCACTGTCGGTAGACTATGAAGAAAAGCTGTATGCAGTCGGTAAAATTCCCGGCGGCTTTATCCGCAGAGAGGGCAAGCCTTCCGAAAAGGCAGTGCTGGCCTCCCGCGTTATTGACCGCCCCATTCGTCCGCTGTTCCCGTCTGACCTTCGTAATGACGTAACTGTTATTACCACTGTTATGAGCGTGGAGCAGGACAACTCACCGGAAGTGGCTGCTATGATTGGTGCCTCTGCAGCTATCTGCATTTCCGATATTCCCTTCGCCGGTCCTATTGCAGGCGTGCAGGTTGGCCTTGTGGATGGTGAACTGATTATTAACCCCACACTGGAGCAGAGAGAAAAAAGCACCCTGCAGCTGACAGTGGCAGGTACGGCTGAAAAAGTAAACATGATTGAAGCCGGAGCCCACGAAGTGCCGGAGGATGTTATGCTCAAAGCCATTCTGATGGCCCATGAGGAAATTAAGAAAATCTGCGCTTTCATTAAGGAAGTTGCCGCCCAGATCGGCAAGCCCAAGCGCGAATATCAGCACATCGTAGTGCCGGAAACCCTTTTTGAAGAAATTCGTGAGGAATATACCGAAAAGGTTAAAGCAGCACTGGATACAAACGATAAAACCGAGCGCGATGCACGCCTCAAGCCCGTATACGAAGAGGTATACGCAGCATATGCTGAAAGTGACGTCACACCCGAGGAAATCGACGCTGTGATGTACAAGCTGCAGAAATACATTGTCCGTCGCTGGATTCTGGACGAAGGCCGCCGCGTAGACGGCCGTGGTCTTAAGGATATCCGTCCGCTTGCTGCGGAGGTTTCCCTTCTGCCCCGTGTTCACGGCTCCGGACTCTTTACCCGTGGACAGACACAGGTCATGTCCGTAGTCACATTAGGTGCAATGGGCGACCAGCAGATGCTGGATGGAATTGATACGGAAGAATATAAGAGATATATGCACCATTATAACTTCCCGTCCTACAGCGTAGGCGAAACGAGACCTTCCCGCGGCCCCGGCCGCCGTGAAATCGGTCACGGTGCTTTGGCAGAACGCGCTCTGGAACCGGTAATTCCTACAGAAGAAGAATTCCCCTATGCCATTCGTGTGGTATCCGAGGTACTTTCTTCCAACGGTTCCACCTCGCAGGGCAGTGTCTGCGGTTCCACGCTGGCACTGATGGATGCCGGTGTTCCGATCAAGGCACCTGTTGCCGGTATTTCCTGCGGTCTTGTCACGGAGGGCAATCGCTTCATCACCATGACAGACATTCAGGGACTGGAAGACTTCTTCGGCGATATGGACTTCAAGGTTGCCGGAACAAAGAACGGAATCACCGCTATTCAGGTGGATATCAAAATTGACGGTCTCACACCGGAAATTATTGAAACAGCTTTAATGCAGACGAGAGAAGCCCGCATTAAAATTCTGGACGAAATTATGTTGCCCTGCATCGGGGAAGCCCGTCCGCAGCTTTCGCCCTACGCACCCAAGATTATGACCATGTCTATTGATGTGGATAAAATCCGTGAGGTTATTGGTACGGGTGGTAAGGTCATTCAGAAGATTATTGCCGAAACCGGCGTAAAAATCGATATTGAAGATGACGGCAGAGTTTATATTGCCACGGTGGACCAGGAAGCCGGTGAAAAGGCTATGCGTATTATCAAAGGCATCGTAAGCGATGTAGAACCCGGCCAGGAATTTACCGGTAAGGTTGTACGCATCATGAACTTCGGCGCATTTGTTGAGTTCCTGCCCGGAAAAGACGGTCTGATTCACATTTCCAAGCTGGACCGCAAGCGCGTTGAGAAGGTGGAAGATGTGGTGCAGATTGGCGATACAGTAGATGTCCGTGTTATCGAAATTGATAAGATGGGCAGAATCAATCTGCAGAGAATCGTGCCAAAGGAAGAAAACTAAGTTGCTGAATATACGACTTGAAAACGGTCTGCGGATTGTGGGGGAACAAATGCCTCACGTCCGCTCCGTTTCCGTCGGATTGTGGGTCGGCGTCGGCTCCCGGGCGGAAACGGCGTCGAAAAACGGCATAAGTCATTTTATGGAGCATATGCTGTTTAAAGGAACGGTAAAACGGTCTGCCGGGCAGATTGCCTGCGACATGGATGCTATCGGCGGTAACCTCAATGCCTTTACAACCCGTGAATTCACCTGCTTCTATGCAAAAAGTGTTGATTCTGACGTGGAGACGGTGTTTGATATTCTGGCGGATATGTATACCGGCGCACTTCTTGCTGAAGAAGAAACAGAACTGGAACGCGGTGTTATTCTGGAAGAAATCAGCATGTACGAGGATTCTCCGGAGGATGTGGCGCAGGAAATGCTGGCCGGTCTTGTCTGGGGAGGGGACCCTCTTGGCTACGGCATTGCCGGCACGAGGGAGACGGTACAGTCGATTTCCGGAAGTGACCTTCGCCGTTTCATGGAGAAATATTATACCGCCCGAAATACTGTTTTAGCTGTGGCAGGAAGCTTTGAGGAAGAAAAAATTATTGCACTTGCCGAGCGGTATTTTGGTGATGTTCCGTCCGGAGCAGCTTATACGGATTACGGCACAGTCCCCTTTTGTCCGGGCAGAAGAAAAAAAGAGAAGGATATTGAGCAGACCCATCTCGCTGTTGCGTATCCGGGGCTTGCACAAAACGCACCCGAACGGTTTGATATGGCCGTTTTCTGCGGAGCTTTCGGCGGCGGGATGTCCTCTCGTTTATTTCAGAAAATCCGGGAGGAAAAGGGGCTTGCGTATTCGATTTATGCATCACCGGAAAGCTTTAAAAATGCCGGAATTCTGAATATTTATGCCGGTGTTTCGCCGGAAAATGCCGACCTTGTATCTTCCCTTATCCGGGAGGAAATAGAGGATATTTTGCAAAATGGACTCAGCGAAGCGGAGATTGCCCGCAGTGTATCCCAGTTGCGCGCCAGCTACATAATGGGCCTGGAAAGCGTCAGCGGCAGGATGCAGAGCGTGGGCCGGAATATGCTTTTGTTTGATACGGTGCAGACGCCGAAGGAAATTCTTCGGGGCTTTGAAGCAGTAAACCGCGAAAGCGTGGAGGCTTTAGCCCGACGGATTCTCCGGGAGGATTGGGCCGAAGTGCGCGTCTGTCCATTGAAAAGATAGAACAATAGGAAGGAAAGAATACCATGGAAAACACAAAGAAAACAATGGATAAAATCGTAAATCTCTGTAAGGGAAGAGGATATGTATATCCCGGCTCCGAGATTTACGGCGGTCTTTCCAACGCCTGGGATTACGGTCCTCTGGGCGTGGAGTTCAAGAATAATATTAAGCGTGCCTGGTGGCAGAAATTTATCATGGAATCCCCCTACAACGTGGGCCTGGATGCGGCTATTCTTATGAATCCGCAGACCTGGGTTGCCAGCGGTCATGTGGGTGGATTTTCTGACCCGCTGATGGATTGCCGCGAATGTAAATCCCGCTATCGTGCAGATAAGCTTATCGAGGATTTTATGGCAGAAAACGGCGAAAGCGAGACGGTGGACGGCTGGTCCAATGAAAAAATGCTGGAATATATTCATGAAAATAATATTCCCTGCCCGAAATGCGGCAAGCATGACTTTACGGACATCCGTAAGTTTAATCTGATGTATAAAACGTACCAGGGTGTTACGGAGGATTCCAGCTCTGAACTGTACCTCCGTCCGGAAACAGCCCAGGGTATCTTTGTAAACTTTAAGAATGTACAGCGTACAACCCGTAAAAAGGTTCCGTTTGGTATTGGCCAGATTGGTAAATCCTTCCGGAACGAAATTACACCGGGTAACTTCATTTTCCGTATCCGCGAATTTGAGCAGATGGAGCTGGAATTCTTCTGCAAGCCGGGCGAAGACCTTGAATGGTTTGCTTATTGGAAGGACTTCTGCAAGAACTGGCTTTTGTCCCTCGGTATCCGCGAGGAAAACCTCAAGCTTCGCGACCATTCCCAGGAAGAGCTTTCGCACTATTCCAACGCCACGACAGACATTGAATTTATGTTCCCCTTTGGTTGGGGCGAGCTTTGGGGTATTGCAGACAGAACAGATTTTGACCTCAAACAGCATGCACAGCATTCCGGTGAAAATCTGGAGTATATGGACCCGACCACGAATGAAAAGTATGTGCCCTACTGCATTGAGCCGTCACTGGGTGCAGACCGCGTAACGCTTGCATTTTTGGTGGATGCCTACGATGAGGAAGAGCTGGAGGGTGACACCCGTGTGGTATTGCGCCTGCATCCTGCACTTGCGCCGATAAAGGTTGCCGTTTTGCCGCTTTCCAAGAAGCTGGCAGAAGGAGCGGGAGAATTGTATGCACAGCTTTCCAAGAAATTCATGTGCGAATATGACGAAGCCGGCAGCATCGGTAAACGCTACAGAAGACAGGACGAAATCGGCACACCGTTCTGCATTACCTACGACTTTGAAAGCGAAGAGGATGGCAGTGTAACGATTCGCCACAGAGATTCTATGGAGCAGGAAAGAGTAAAAATTGCAGACCTGGATGCATATTTTGCAAATGCATTCACATTCTAAGAATAGGGAATACTACAGGCATAAGAGACTTTTCTTATGCCTGTAATAACAGAAAGGAAGAATATGGATTTTTTAGAAAAGTATAATGAGTGGCTTGCATATGATAAACTCGACGATGAAATTAAGCTGGAGCTGATGGCTATCGGGGAGGACGAGCAGGAAATTCGCGAACGCTTTCTTTCTGATTTGAAGTTCGGCACGGGAGGCCTTCGCGGCATCCTGGGTGCCGGAACGGATCGGATGAATATTTACACGGTCCGCCGCGCAACGCAGGGCCTTGCGCTTTATGTTAAGGAGCAGGGCGGGGAGGAAAGAGGCGTTGTAATTGCCTATGACAGCCGTTTCTATTCCCCGGAATTTGCCCGGACTGCGGCACGGGTGCTGGCGGGCAATGGGATTCGTGTATATCTTTTTACGGAGCTTCGTCCCACGCCGGAGCTTAGCTTCGCTGTACGGCATCTGGGCTGTGAGGTCGGCATTGTGATTACGGCCAGCCATAATCCCGCAAAATATAACGGGTATAAGGTCTATGGACCCGACGGAGGCCAGGTGGCCAACGAAGCGGCGGATTATATTTTTGAAAAAATGCAGAGCACACCGATTTTTGGTGATATTCCGGAAAGTGAAATGGATTCTCCACTGATTCGTATGATTAACGAAGAAGTGGACCAACCGTATTACGATGCAGTGCTTTCGCAGATGATTCATAAGGACCTGGGGAATACAGCATCGGAAATGAAAATTGTGTACACACCTTTCCATGGTGCCGGTGCGGTACCGGTGAAAGAGGTGCTTCGCCGCGGCGGTTTCCACAAGGTATATGTGGTGCCGGAGCAGGAAGCACCCGACGGAGCTTTTCCCACTGTAAAAAGCCCGAATCCGGAGGATAAAGAGGGCTTTGCCCTGGCAATTGAACTGGCGAATAAAATGGAAGCGGACCTGATTATCGGAACTGACCCGGATTCTGACCGTGTGGGTGTTCTGGCCCGCGAGATGGACGGAAGCTTTGTGGCACTCACCGGCAACATGACCGGCGTTTTGCTTACAGAGTATATTCTGTCGCAAAAAACAGGATTGGGCCTTTTGCCGGAAAATCCGTATGTGGTCAAAACGGTCGTAACCTCCGAGATGATTCGCTGCGTTACAGACCATTATGGCGTAGAGCTTATTGACGTTTTAACCGGCTTTAAGTATATTGCTGATACGATTCATGACCATGAGGAAGCCGGAGACATGAATTTTGTATTTGGCTTTGAAGAGAGCTATGGCTATCTGGTAGGGGATTATGCGCGCGATAAAGATGGCGTTTCCGCATGTCTCCTGATTGCGGAAATGGCGGCCTGGTATCAGAGCCGGGGCATGACATTATGCGATGTAATGCGTGAGCTGTACGCAAAGTACGGGATTCATAAGGAATGGACTAAGAATGTCTACTTTGAAGGAACAGACGGCATAGAAAAAATCAAATCAATAATGGAACGGCTTCGCTCCGATATTCCGGAGACAATCGGCTGGTCCCGGGTGGTGGCGTACACGGACTATTCCGTCGGCGTCCGGCACGACGTCTTGTCCGGCAGCGAAACAAAGGTGAATCTGCCTTCCTCCAATGTCCTTCGTTTTGAACTGGAGGATAAAAGCTGGGTGGCCTTCCGTCCCTCCGGCACAGAGCCGAAATTTAAAATTTATGCGGGCGTAACCCGTGGGAATTTGGAAGCAAAGATTGATGCGATTGCGGAAAGTGTGAACGCTCTTTTTGCAAAAGAATAATGCAGGGAATGTTGCAGTATGATGCTCTGTACGTACCCGAAGGAGAAAATAATGCGAATTGATAAATTCTTAAAGGTTTCCCGTCTGATTAAGCGACGGACAGTGGCCAATGAAGCATGTACAGCCGGCAGAGTTAAAATCGGCGGAAAGCCTGTGAAAGCCGGGGCCGAGGTCAAAATCGGCGATGTGGTGGAAATTGGTTTCGGAGAAAAAACGGTGCGGTTTGAGGTGCTTTCCATCCAGGAACACGTTACCAAGGATGCCGCATCCTCCATGTATAAAATTCTCGGCGAATAAAATAGTTTTATATTGCGAATAAACTTCACTTTGGTGCTTTCCGGGGTGAAGTTTGTTTTTACTGTAACGCAGAAACATCTTTTACTACGAAAAAACATCCATATTCTGACAAATTTTTCAAAAATCCCCTTTCTGTAATAATATGAAAAAGTACCGAAAAAACGGCGTTTTTTAGTAAATTAAAATGGGAATTCGGACATAATATGACAAAAACTGGAAAAATTTCAAGAAATTTATTGACAGAACTGGGAAAATGTGGTATACTGTATTCGCAAACAAAAGAAATATTAAAATACAAGGAGAGATGCACAATGAAATCTACTGGTGTTGTTCGCCGAATTGATGAACTGGGCAGACTGGTATTGCCTGCGGAACTGAGAAAACTTTTTGACATCGGGGAAAAAGATGCGCTGGAAGTATACACAGAAGGCGATATGATTATTCTGAAGAAATATGAGCCTGCATGTATTTTCTGCGGGGATGCCCGTGATGTTGAATCGTTCAAGGGTAAGAACATTTGTAAGAATTGCATGAAGGAAATGCGGGGATAAGTTGCTCCCGGTTTGGTAAAGCGTAGTGCAGTAAGACTCGAACACAATATGCCATAAACTTGCCTGACTGCACTATCCTTCGGGCACAAATCCTCCTGCTTAATTGCAGGGGGATTTGTCTATAAAAATGTAGATTTTCAGAAAAATATCAATTTGCATTGACAAAAGATGCATAGAAATGATAAACTTAAAAATCAGCAGGAGGAATGGGAATGAAGGTTGAAAGATTAGACTGGGAAGATGCAGAAAAGCTGAAGAGACTGTATTTGAAGTACCGCACATTTTTAGCTTGTTCTGCCCGTAAAATTCTGCAAGAGGACGCACTTGCGGAGGATGCGGTACATAATACATTTGAAAAGCTTACAGGATGTTTGTACAAGGTGGATGAATCTGACGAACATAAGAGCAGGCGGTTCTTACAGAAAATGTGTGTAAATCTGGCCAAGACCATGCTGAAAAAACGAACAAAGCTGCTTAGAAACGCAGACCTTCTGGAGGAAATGGATGTTGCGGAGGACCATGGGTCGGATTTGCTTTCTGCATATGTAAATAAAGAGACATTAGGTGCAGTGATTCGTGAAGTTAAATCAATGGAGGACAAATATCAATCCGTATTTTTCATGAAGTGCAACGATGAATTTTCATATGAAGAAATTGCCGATAGGCTGGAAATGGATCCGGCAGCAGTGCGGAAGCGGATGCAGCGCATTCGCAGCAGGTTGATAACCGTGGCAAAAGAGGAGGCGTTAAAATGACGAAAACAATAGACAGAGAAAAAGACTATTACGAAAAAATGGATGAGGCATTGCTTAAACATATTGCGAGCGTGGCCGAGGAAGAACTTTTGGCGGAAATGGTGGACGAAGAGGAAGAATTTGTTTTTTCTGAGCGACATGAAAAGCAGATGGAGAAACTGTTTGCAGCTGTCGCCCCTAAGAAGAAAAAGCAAGGTCGTCCCGCGGTCAGGGTGCTGCTTGTGGCGGCGGTATTGCTTGCTTTGGCGGCCGTGGGTTCCATTGCGCATAATGAAAATAAACAGAGACTGTATACCGATACGACCGAAACGAATACCGAAATCCGTCGGGAAGAAGTCAGCATTGCAGAAGCCGATGTTGTGGAAGGTACATATGAGACAGAAGATTTGACATTGGGGTATGTACCAAAAGGGATGCAGATGACGGAAAGCGATAGAAAAGATACCTTTGTTATGTTAAAGTTCCAAAAAGGGGAACAATTTTTTCAAATTAGAATTACCAAGGAGAATGTAGTCTACAATTTGGATAGTCAGAAAACCGGTGTGGAAAAAGTAAAGATTGGCAATTCAGAAGGGTATATGCAAGAGAAAAATGGAAAGATTTCGATAAAATGGTATACAGAGGATATGGTATATTCCTTGCTCGGAAGCATTGAAAAAGATGAGCTTATAAAAATTGCAGAAAATATTCAATAATTTTGTCACAAAAACCTCCTTTGTGTAGTTATATATATGTAAACTACAGAAAAGGAGGTTTGGATTATGCAAAAGCGAAGCAAAAAGCTTTGTGTCGTTCTGCTGATGTGCCTGATGCTGTTCAATATGGCAATGGCCACCGGTGCAACGGCCGGACTGCGTATGGAGCCGTTATCGGCTTCTGACGACGGGATTGCACCCTGCTTTGTGGCAATCTGGGAATGTGCCAGAGGTCTTTCGGCAGATCAATCGCTCGGAAGATTAAGCATCTATGCCTGCACGGATTCTTATCCGGGCTACACTTCCGGTGTCATTGTTTTGCTGCAGAAGAAAGTCGGCTCATCCTGGGTCGGCGTGACATCTTGGGAAGACGCACATGGCAGCACGGCATCCACGGTTGCGGAGTACTATTATCCCGGCTCCGGTACTTACCGCTTGCAGTGCACGCACAGAGCATATGATGCATCCGGCAATATTGCCGAAACCTTTATCGCATACAGCGATGAAGTGACAATCTAAAAAATGCGGATGGGGTTGCAGACGGCAAAACGCCTGCCTGCAACCCTTTTCGCACGTCAAAAAGGAGAAAAAAAGATGAAGCAGTACATAGTACAGGAAAACAGTGTGGAAACGGAAGAGCTTGGAGCATATACCACATACGGTCTGCAAATATGGGATGAGACCGGAACCTGCATATGGTCCGAAACGGATGTTACAACGGAAAAGGAGCGGCTTCTGCAATTCGCCGACCTTTGTAACACACTCCAGCCCTCCAAAGCGCACATGAATGAAATTATTGAAGATTTTCTCGCGGTTTGTCCTTAAAGGACAAACTGCTGTCGGTATAAAAATAAAAAAATGAAAAATTTCAAAAAAATTCTTGACAAACCGGAGAAGATGTGCTATCATATGTAAAGTAGCAAGCAGGGCAGTGCCCTCACCGTATCATTTTAAGTTGTGCATACGGTTAATATCAACCGGTTTAATGGGGCGGTATTGCTTGTGCAGTGCTGCTTTTTTATATTTCTTTGGGAGGTGCTGTATATCAGTAAGGAAGTTATGATCAATGAGGAAATCCGCGATAAGGAAATCCGGCTCATTGACAGCGACGGGTCACAGCTTGGCATTATTAGTGCCAAGGAGGCACAGAAAATTGCGTATGGCAAAAATATGGATCTGGTGAAAATTGCGCCGCAGGCGAGTCCCCCGGTCTGTAAGATTATGGACTATGGCAAGTATAAGTTTGAAGCGGCGAAGAAGGAAAAGGAAGCCAGAAAGAATCAGAAGGTTGTCGCTTTGAAGGAAGTGCGGCTTTCCCCGTCGATTGACGACCATGATTTTCAGACAAAAGCCAGAAACGCCATTAAGTTTCTTTCGGGTGGCGACAAGGTGAAGGTCAGTGTCCGTTTCCGCGGCCGTGAACTGCATCACGCTTCTCTCGGCGAAGAGATTTTAAAGCGTTTTGCCGAAACGGTGAGCGAGGTCGGCACGGTGGATAAGCTTCCCAAGCTGGAAGGCAGAAGTATGACAATGTTCATACAGCCGAAAAACTGATTGAAAGCCGCAAGGCTTTGAATATATTACTAAAAAAGGAGAGAGTAAAATGCCGAAGTTAAAGACACATAGAGGTGCAGCAAAGCGTTTCAGCCTCACGAAGTCCGGCAAGGTAAAAAGAGGAAAGGCATTCAAAAGCCATATTTTGAACAAGAAGTCTACAAAGCGTAAGAGAAGACTTCGCAAGACGGCATATGCATCCATTCCCAATGCCGTAACAATCAAGAAGCTGATACCGTATAAATAATAGGAGGAAAAGGATATGGCACGCGTAAAAGGCGCTTTAAGCACAAGAAAAAGACGTAAGAAGATTCTGAAGCTGGCGAAAGGATACAGAGGACACAAGTCGAAGAACTTTCGTGTAGCGAACCAGGCAGTTATGAAGTCGCTGGTATATGCCTACATAGGCAGAAAGCAGAAAAAGCGCGACTTCAGAAGACTCTGGATTACCCGTATTTCTGCAGCGGCAAAAATGAACGGAATGAACTATTCCACATTTATGAACGGTCTGAAGAAGGCAAACATTGATATCAATCGCAAGATGCTTTCCGAAATCGCAATCAACGATGCAGATGCTTTCAAGGCACTGGTAGAAAAGGCGAAAGCAAGCTTATAAGAAAACAAAGCTGCTGTAAAGGTGATTCTTTGCGGCAGCTTTTTTCATAGGAAGAACGCCATGATTGAAATTACAAGCACAGAAAACCAAATACTAAGGCATATCCGAAAGCTTTCGGTGCATTCGTACCGTGCAAAAAGCGGCGAAACGGTACTGGAAGGGGAGCGACTTGTCTGCGATAGTGCAAGATACGGCGGTGAAATCTGTTCTGTTCTCGTCAGGGAGGACTATGCCGGAAAAATCCCCCTCTGCGAAAAGGTGTACAAGACTTCCGCAAAGCTTTTTGACGCGCTGACAGAAACGAAAACACCCCAGGGCATCCTGGCCATCGCCGCCGCAAAGCTGCGGCCTTTGGAAGAGGTGGCCCGCGGGGGACTTACGGTGGTATGTGACCGGGTACAGGACCCCGGAAATCTGGGCACAATTTTCCGCACAGCCCATGCCTTTGGCGCAGATGGAGTGATTTTGCTGAAAGGGTGCGTGGACCCGTTTTCTCCGAAAACCGTGCGGTCCTCGATGGGATCTGTTTTTGCTCTGCCAATTGCACAGGCAGAGGAATTTCCGCGCATAGAAGGATACACCGCTTTCTGCGGTACGCTTTCTGAAAAGGCAAAGCCGCTTCCGTTTGTCACATTCCCAAAGGCGAGTATGATTGTGCTGGGCAATGAAGCCAACGGTGCCAGTGCACAAGTGATTGCCGCCTCTGAAACCCATGTGCTGATTCCGATGCCCGGTGGGGCCGAATCACTCAATGTGGCGGCGGCCGGTGCAATTATGCTGTATGAATACCGGAGGCAGGTGCAGGATGTATAACGAATTTGCAAATATCTATGACCTTGTCATGCGGGATACTCCCTACGATGCCTGGGTGTCGTATTACAAGGCTGTTTTTGAAAAATTTCATAAAAACCCGAAGCTTATTCTGGACTTGGGCTGCGGTACGGGAAATATCACAGAAAGAATGGCCGGAGAGGGATATGATATGATAGGACTGGATTCCTCTGTGACAATGCTTTCCCGTGCCAGAGAGAAGAACAGCGAAATTCTATACCTCAATATGGATATGACGGATTTTGAATTGTACGGCACAGTGGACGCTATCGTAAGTGCCCTCGATTGTGTGAATTATATTCAGGAGGATATTGACAAGCTTTTTGCGCTGGTATATAATTATCTGAATCCCGGCGGGCTGTTCATTTTTGATATTAACAGTGCCTATAAGTTGCGAAGCCTTTTCGGGAATGAAACGCTTGTCTGCGATGAAGAAGATTTCTATTATGTCTGGGAAAACGAACTGGAGGACGATTTCTGCCATTTCTATATTTCGTTTTTCATGAAAGAGGAAGATGGGCGGTATGTGCGCTGTGACGAGTGGCAGACCCAGCGGATTTACACTGTGGAGGAACTGAAAACAGCAGCAGAACGGGCCGGACTTTCGGTCGTGGGTGTGTATGACAGTCTGACTTTTTTGCCGCCGGAAGAAAACAGCGAACGAATATTTTTTGTAGTAGAGAAAAAATAAGGAGAACTCCATGCAGGTTTTAGTTATTGGCGGCGGACCGGCGGGGATGATGGCCGCAGGGATGGCGGCAGAAGCTGGGGCGAATGTGTGTCTGGTGGAAAAAAATGACCGGCCGGGCCGCAAGCTTCGCATCACCGGCAAGGGTCGCTGTAACCTTACAAATAACTGTTCTCACGAGGAACTGATTGAAAATACAGTGGTGAATGGCCGTTTTCTGCATAGTGCGTTCCGCGGTTTTTCAAATTATGATCTTATGGATTTTATGGAAAGCCAGGGCGTGGCACTGAAAACAGAGAGGGGAAACCGTGTCTTTCCGCAGAGCGATAAAGCGGCAGACGTGGCAGACGCACTGACAAAATGGCTTCGTCGGCTTGGTGTGCATATCGTACAGAAGAAAGCAGACAGGCTGGTTGTAAAGGATGGCAGAATCCGGGGCGTAGTATTCGGTGAAAAAGGAATTGCCGCTGACTTTGTGGTGCTGGCCACCGGGGGCGTCAGCTATCCGCAGACCGGCTCTACGGGAGATGGGTTTACCATGGCAGAAGCAGTGGGGCATACAGTGCTTCCTCCCAAACCGTCCCTGGTGCCTCTTGTTTGCCGGGAACGGTATGACCTGGCCGGTCTGAGCCTTAAAAATGTAACGCTTACTGTTTATAAAGGAGAAACCTGTGTTTACAGTGAGTTTGGAGAAATGCTTTTCACCCATGACGGTATTTCCGGACCAATTGTTTTAAGTGCCAGTGCCCATATGCAGAAAAAGGGCGAGTACAGAGCATCCATTGACCTCAAACCTGCACTGGATGCGGAAACGCTTGACAGGCGTCTTGTGCGGGACTTTGAAAAATATGCGCGGAAGGATTTTGTGCATAGCCTGGATGACCTTCTGCCCAGACGGCTGATTGATACCGTGATTGCCCGCACCGGTATACCGCCGCATAAAAAAACGGGCCTTATTACGAAAGCAGAACGGTCTGCACTTCTTGATATTCTGAAAAATTTTACGCTTACTGTCACCGGATTTCGCCCCATTGCAGAGGCGATTGTCACCTCGGGAGGAATATGTACCGGAGAAATTCATCCGAAAACGATGGAAAGCAAAAAAATTTCCGGCCTGTATTTTGCCGGAGAAATGATAGATGTGGACGCCTATACCGGCGGCTTTAATTTGCAGATTGCCTTTTCCACCGGCGCGGCGGCCGGTCGGGCAATCGGAGAAAGGATGAAATGCAATGAAGGGGAGTAAAGAAGTGGCCACCTGCGCCATTCAGATGGCAATGACGCCGGACAGGAGCGCAGAGCAGGCCATGAAAAAGCAATGTGCGGAAAATGAAATCCTGGTTGCCGCGGCAGATTTCGGCGGTGAATTTATCACTTCGGTGAATAAGCTTATTGAAAGAACGGTTGTGGCCGCCCGCCGGGAAGGTCTTATCAGTGCAAGCCACGGAGACGAAGGTGCTGTGGCAGGAGCGGCCAGAGAAGCCGTCTCTCAGATTGTGACAAAAGCAATCGGTCTGAATGTGGGCGGTAAAATCGGCATTGCCCGAAGCGGAGAACATGTTTGCGTTTGTATGTTTTTCGGCATTGGTCTTTTGCATCTGAATGAAATGGCCATCGGTCTCGGACACCGGGCTTTATAGGAGGTTAACATGAAAGATTATATTATTCGTGCTGTTACAGCGGACGGCGCCGTGCGCGCCTCGGCGGCGGTTACGACAGCAATGGTAAATGAGGCACAGAAAATTCACAGCACATCCCCTACGGCTACTGCGGCCATTGGACGGCTGCTTACGGCCTGTGCGATTATGAGTGATATGATGAAGGGGGAAAAGGACAGCCTGACACTGCAGATTGACGGTGGCGGCCCTATCGGCAAATTGATTGCAGTGGGGGACAGCAGTGCCAACGTAAAGGGGTATGTCGCAAACCCCGCGGTGGATTTGCCGCTGAAAAACGGAAAGCTGGATGTGGGCGGTGCCGTCGGTGTGGACGGAACTTTAGGAATTATCCGTGACTTCGGTCTTAAGGAGCCATATGTGGGACATGTGAAATTATGCACCGGAGAAATCGGTGACGATATTGCGCTGTATTACGCACGCAGCGAGCAGATTCCTTCCGTGGTTGCGCTGGGCGTTCTGGTGGATCGGGATTATTCCGTAAAAGCCGCCGGCGGTATGATTCTGCAGGTGATGCCGGAGGCAACGGATGAACAGATTACCCAGCTGGAAGCTATGGTCAAGGAAATGCCGGCTATCACCACCATGCTGGAGGAGGGGGCTACGCCGGAGGATATTCTGGCCTTTGCACTTCGCGATTTTCCGTCCTATACCTTTGAAACAAGCAATGCGGCGTATAAATGCGATTGCTCGAAGGAACGAATTGAACGGGCGGTACGCAGCCTTGGAAGAACTGAAATTCAGGATATTATCGACCATCAGATAAACGCTGAGCTGACGTGTCATTTCTGCAATAAAGTCTATACAGTGACAAAAGAAGAGATGGAGGCCATGCTTTCCGAATAATCCGTCCGGACAGGCACAAAACATGCATATTTTCTATACCTTGATAGGTGAAAGGAGATGTGCATATGAAAGAAAAACATATGTTTGCAGGAGTGAATTCTCCGCAGGGCTTTTTCTCAAGATTTGACAAGATTATGCCGGACAGTGCAGAGTCACGAAAGATTTTTATTAAGGGCGGTCCCGGCATGGGGAAGTCAACACTGATGAAAAAGGTGGCGGCGAGGGCAGCGGAAGAAGGGCTGGAGTGCGAAATTTTTCACTGCTCTTCGGATCCTGCGTCAGTAGACGGGGTGCATATTCCCGCACTTCGTACAGCGATTCTGGATGCCACTGCGCCCCATAACTGTGACCCGGTTTATCCGTGTATTGGCGGCGAGCTTTTTGACGTTTCCATCCATATCCAAAAAGACAAAATGCGTTCCGATCCGGAGGAAGTAACCTTTCAGACGAAGCAGAAAAAGCGGGCCTTTGCCAAGGGGTATCATTATCTGGCTGCGGCGTTGCCGCTCCTTCGGCAGATGGACAGTGAGTATTTGGAAAACACAGATGTCCGGGGCATTTATATGGCGGCAGAAAAGCTTGCCGACCGCGTGTTCGGCTCATATTTCTGCGACGATGCTACTGATATGCGAAAGCTTTTTGTAAGTGCCATTACGCCGGAGGGATTTGTAAATTTTGCAGATACTGTATTTGGTGATACTTTTTGTGTAGCCGTTAAAGGCAGCTTCGGAACATCTCTTTTTGTGCGCCGCTTTGTAGAGATTGCGCGGCTTCGCGGTTTTTCTCCGATAGTATTTTACTGTCCTATGCGCCCGGACGAGAAAATGGAGCATGTGTATATTCCAGAGCTACGCGTTTCGCTCACGACCTATGATTTCTATACCCATGCGGCAGCCGGTGAGACGGTGGAAATAGATGGATACATCGACCGGGCACCGGGGCTTGGCGAGAGCTTTAATTATGCGGGAACGCTGATGCAGCGGGCTATTGACGCTTTTGCGGAAGCGAAAACGGCTCATGGGTTTTTAGAAAGCATTTATGTTCCGGCCGTAGATTTTGAAGCACTTGAGGAGCGGGGACAACGCCTTATTGATTCAATTTTTTAAAGGGGATTTTACATGAAGATTTATGAAATTACAAATGCAATTGAACAGTACGCGCCCAAAGCGTGGGCTTCCTCGTATGATAATGTAGGCCTGATGCTTGGCGACAGAAACCGGGATGTTACGGCTGTTCTCCTGACCCTGGATGTGGACCTCGGTGTTGCCATGGAGGCGAAGGCTATGGGAGCGGAACTGATTATCAGCCATCATCCGCTGATTTTTAATCCGGTGAAAAATATAACGGCCGATTCACCGGAAGGAAAATGCCTTTTGTATCTGGCAGAAAATAAGATTGCCGTTTATTCTGCACATACAAATCTGGACAGTGCACCCGGTGGACTTAACGACCTGGCCGCAGGATTCCTGCGCCTTTCTAAAACCGCGCCGCTGGAAGAGGATGGCGATCATGGTATCGGACGTATCGGCGAATTGCCTGCACGCTTGACCCTGGAAGCTTTGGCGGCGGAAATTAAGCGAATTTACCGTCTTTCTCATATCCGCTTTATTGGAAGGGGAGACCGTGAGGTACGTCGCGTGGCACTGTGTACGGGAAGCGGTGGCGATTTGTACAGTCTCGCGCAGGAAAAGGGCGCAGATGCGTACATTACCGGGGACATTAAGTATAATGTAGCCCGTGACGCGGCGGCATCAGGACTCGCAGTTATCGAGCTTGGCCACTATGAAAGTGAATATATTGTGGTGGATCTTCTGGAAAAAATCATAACGGATTATGCAAGTATTCATATTCCGCTCTATAAATCCCGCGCTAACAAGAATGTTTTCACTGACATATAAACTAAAAACCCGCATACCAAAGAGGTTGTGCGGGTTTTTTGCATTTTTTTCGGTTTTATGACAAGAAATACCCAAAAAATTTAAATTTTTCGCGTAAAAACCTTGACATCGAAAAAAAGAGTGGGTATAATATAATATTATTAGATTATACGGGAGGAATTTACATGTCGTATGTAAAAGATGTGCTCGCACAGCTTGTGAGCAGAAATCCTGGTGAAAAAGAGTTTCATCAGGCTGCTGAGGAGGTTCTTGACTCTCTTGCAGTTATTACAGAAAAGAATCCCCAGTTCCAGAAGGCAGGTCTCCTGGAGCGTCTTGTGGAGCCGGAACGTCAGATTATGTTCCGTGTACCCTGGGTGGACGATAATGGTAACGTACAGGTAAACCGTGGTTTCCGTGTACAGTTCAACAATGCAATTGGCCCATATAAGGGCGGAATTCGTTTCCATCCGTCCGTAAACCTCGGTATTATTAAATTCCTGGGCTTTGAACAGATTTTTAAAAACTCCCTCACAGGTCTGCCGATTGGCGGCGGTAAGGGCGGTTCTGACTTTGACCCGAAGGGAAAATCGGACCGTGAAGTAATGGCTTTTTGCCAGAGCTTCATGACAGAGCTTTGCAAATATATCGGTGCTGACGTGGACGTTCCTGCAGGCGATATCGGTGTAGGTGGCCGTGAAATCGGCTATATGTACGGCCAGTACAAGAGAATCACCGGCCTTTATGAGGGTTTTTTAACCGGTAAGGGCATTCCCTACGGCGGTTCTCTCGCCCGGACGGAAGCTACGGGGTATGGTCTTGTGTACTTTGTAGAGGCGATGCTCGAAAGACGGGGCGATTCTTTCAAAGATAAAACAGTTGTCGTATCCGGATCCGGTAACGTGGCTATTTATGCAATTGAAAAGGCACAGCAGCTGGGTGCAAAGGTGGTAACGGCTTGCGATTCCACCGGCTATATATATGATAAGGATGGTATAGACCTTGCCGCTCTGAAGGAAATCAAGGAAGTGAAGCGTGGACGTATTAAGGAATATGTGCAGTATCGTCCGAATGCCGAGTATCATGACGGCGTAGGCGTATGGTCCGTTCCGTGTGATATTGCGCTTCCCTGTGCTACGCAGAATGAGCTTTGTGGTGAAGATGCAAAAATGCTTGTGAAAAACGGCTGTAAGCTGGTAGCTGAGGGTGCGAACATGCCCTCCACACCGGAAGCAGTTGCCTATTTCCAGGAAAATGGCATTCTCTTTGCTCCCGGTAAAGCGGCAAATGCCGGCGGCGTAGCCACTTCGGCTCTTGAAATGAGCCAGAACTCCATGCGTCTGCATTGGACGTTTGAAGAGGTGGATGCAAAGCTGAAGGGTATCATGCGCAATATTGAGGCTACAACCTCTGAAGTTTCTAAAGAATACGGTATGGAAAATAACTACGTATTCGGTGCAAATGCGGCTGGCTTCCTCAAGGTTGCCAATGCCATGATGGCACAGGGGATTGTGTAATTCAACAGAAAAAAGAACAGAAATTAGGAGCAGTAAACACACGGTTTTTACTGCTCCTTTTTGTATAACGAAAACCACGCGATAGTCGCGTGGTTCAATCAAGGTTAACCGGTGAACAAAAATCCTCCAATGTGTTATAATAAAAATGACCTGCCAGTCAAAATAAAAACACATTGGAGGATTTATCTATGAAGAAAA
>JAFSAU010000009.1 GCA_017442155.1 Clostridia bacterium
ATCTGTCTGATTCGACAGATTCTTTTACTCAAAAATTTCTTTTGAGCCCTTTTACGCTATCTAATTTTCAAAGTCCGGTGCCGCATCCGTGCGGCGGAGTTTTATTGTACCACACACGAGAGGGGTTTGTCAAGAGGTTTTTTAAATTTTTTTCAAAATCCAAATCCCTCAGCCCCGCCTCGCGGCGACAGCTTAAATAGTTTACCACGCCAAAAAGAAAATGTCAAGCATTTTTTCAAAAAAAGTTTAAAAAATTTTCCGTACCTCTCAAAAACCCCGTTTTTTCGGCGTTTTTCTCACTCTTGTTTTTTCAGAAAACCAAGTGAATTCTTCGGATAACTTGTTTCCGGGACGATAATCTTACACTTTCGCCCCGGAAACAGATTTTCTACTCCCTCAAAAATTCCTTTTGCACAATACACACCTTCATCGAAGTGTTTTAGCCATTTTTTTCGAACGCATGGTACCGATTCCGTCCTGCGCAAATGCCTTATACATGTATTCTGCGTTATCTGTCGGCTTTTCAATGGATGCCGTGGCACACAAGGGAGGTATCGCCCACATCATCCGGATTCTGGGCGCTTATCCCGCTCGCGACTTGCACCGGTTCTGCCACACCGGTTATGCTAAAGATGAGAAACAGCATGATCATACTTTAAATAATTGCAGTATGTCTTTTCATTATTTCTCCCCTCAAGTCATTTACAACATTTTATTCTGCTTTAACGCCGACTAAACATGCATAAAATTTTTGTTGTACATAAAGATAGTAAAAAACCTGGCGAACAAAGAACAATTGTTGTATTTTAGCTACCAGGTTTTTACTTTTTTAAGAAAAACTGCTTTATAACAGTTTTTCAATCAGTCTTTGGTTTTCAAGGACAATTCGTTTTCCTGCATCATTTGTAAAGGCAAATAAGCCTTTATTTTTAAAAGAGCCAACCTCGTATCCGCCAAAAGAAATCTCTTCTTCTGTCGGCATATAAAATCCGCATCCGTTTGCATTGCAAAGACATAAGGTATAGGGGAATGGACTTTTTTCTTGTTGTTCCAAGGTAATACCGCAAAACATTTCAAAGGGATATGGTACAAACACCACCGAACCGATTCGTAAAACTGTTTGTTCGAATGTCCATTCTGTTTCTATAGATTGATTTTCTTCATAAAATTGTATAATCTTTTTACATCGTTCTTCAAGCTTAAAATCCACGCCGTTGATTGGTGTTCCAAGTTCTACAAGGGTTTTCGCCGCTTCTTCTCTCGTCGGAATGGGCTCATACGGTAATGAAATCAGCTCTGTATACACCTTGACCTCTGGCACTGCATAGCGCGCAATATTCCCCCAGGCTCGCATAGCATCTTCGCCTGCAATCGTGCCGACTTCTTCCACATAGGTTATATCGCCTATCGTTTTACCATTTGAGAGTCTTGGTCCCACGTCCCCTTCCGCACCATTGCAAAACACAGCCGGAGCGCCGGTCTCCGCTTCAACTCTGTCAACCATATATCCGGGCCAATCTCTTGTAATTTCCGCTCCCGGCCCGCAGGCAGTAGGATGCGCACCAAAATGAATCAGATTTACAATCGGTTCACCCGATACGGAACGGAACGCAAGCATGAACATCTTCGGGTCATAAATTCCTTCCGGATTCTGTCCCAGAACCGCTTTACCGTTTTGACGTTCCCGTCTGTTTATTCCAACAAAGCTGTTTGTCTGACCAATGCCCATTTCTGCCGGCTTCAGACTTTGAAAAGCTTTCTCGACAGACTCTATGGCATTGGGCAGCAGAATATTTTCTATATAAATATCATCTGCCTCTCCCCAACCGTATGAACTTACTACAGAAGGACCGGAATGGGTATGCGTACACGTAACGATGCAGTTTTTGTAAGGAATGCCTATACATTCCTGAATTTGTTTCCGTATTTCATTCGCAAGTTCTGTCGTAACACCGCAAAGTTCAAAATTCAATAATACTGCAGCCGTTTCTCCGCTACGGAATACAACAGCATTGACATGCAAATCATCGTGCACACTTTCGCTTATGCGATTATTGGGATAACCGTATAAGCGGGCACCAACAGACGGCGTAATACGCCGCCTATCAAAGCCAACTTCAAAGGTAGCATTCACAAAGCATCACTCACTTTCTGATTTCACGGATGATATTTTCTATATCCCCCTCGCTCATATCGGGATTAAGACCAATATACACCGTTCTTGAAAGAATATCCAACGTTTTCGGGCACATATTTTCATGATAATCCGGAATAATTTCTTTATTGGCTTCCATTTTGAAGGGATCCATCAAAGGATGGAACGCACCACGTTTTTCCATGACGGGTGTCCAGTGCTTATAAATATGTTTTCCGGTATTAATCGGAATCGTTGTGCCAAGTGTTACCTTTTCCGTAAAGGCAACGGCTTCCGCTGCGGAATCGAAGCGGAGCGCAAGCGTTGTGGCGCAATCCCCTTCGATATCATTGGACGGAATAAAGCTTACAGCATCTTTGCAGGAATCCATAATTGTCTTTTTTACGCGTCTTAAATCTGCAAGAATTCCATCAAGTCTTGAAATCTGCACACGGAGTACTGCGGCATTGAGTTCATTCGTTCTGTATTCCACACCGCCGAACATGGATTCGGAGAAGGAATCCATCTGATTTCCGAAAAAGGAAACGGCGCTGGAATCATGATAAATAAGAGCACGTTGGAAGAGAATATCTTCATTTGTCAGAAGTGCACCACCCTCGCCGCAGCTGATTACCTTGTACTGGTTAAAGCTGAGTGCACCTGCATCACCAATGGTTCCGAGTCTTTTCCCTTTATAACTGCCGCCGTCTGCCTGACAGGCATCCTCCACGATTTTCAGATTATATTTTTCCGCAAGTGTGCAAAAAGCATCCATGTTACAGGGAAACCCCTGGATATGTACCGGCATAATCGCCTTTGTATGCTTTGAAATCTTCTTTTCTGTATCCACAGGGTCAAGCGTCATGGTTTCGTCGCTTTCCGCAATCACCGGGATGGCCCCCACGGCCAGGACGGCCATGGCCGTCGCAATATACGTATACGCAGGCACGATAACCTCATCGCCGGGACCGATGCCAAGTGCTGTCAGTGCCGAAATCAGTGCCGCCTTGCCGCTAGTCATTACAATGGCATGTCGACAGCCGAATTTTTCCTCAATTTCTTTTTCTGCATGTTCTACTTCTTTCAGTCCGTCGTTGACCTTAAAAAAGTTTTTAGCATCAATAACACGTGCCGCAGCTTCTTTTTCTTCCTGTCCGATTCTGTACATAATTATTGTCCTCCCAAATAAAGCTTAATTTTTTATAGGTCGTAATTCTTTATCCCAACGGAAAAATTGGAACTGTACATCTCCATCCTTTATTATATCTCCGCTTCTATACATCCCGGTAAGCTCCAGTATTCCGTTGTACTCTTTGTATACTGCCGCTACGGCATCGTTTTCGCACTGCACCGTACTGTCCTCTATCGGCTCTCTGTATAAAATACCGTCCTTGACAAAGCCGCGTCCGTCTTTATCGGCGAGCACCACGAGGGAGCAGGGCGGGATTTCGAGGCGTAGCACGCCTTGCGAAACTGTCAGCACCGGTGTGCCGTACAAAAGGCAGGGAGCAGAGGAGGAGAGTGCCGTTTCAAAGGTCTGCACCTCGTCCCCGCCGTTGTAAAGAGCCAGCAGGCCGTCCTGCGCTGTATACCAGAAGCTTTCTGTTTCAAAGGCTCCGTCTGACAAGAGAAGGTAGAAAAGCGTTTCCATTTCTTCAGCTGTCAGAAGCGAAAAGCCATCCTTTCATGGTTCTGTGCTCCAGGCCGCAATTCTGTCCATAATCACTGCAGCTTCCGCACGTGTCGTGTTACCAAGCGGCTGAACTGTACCGTCAGTATAACCCGCAACAATGCCTGCCCGTACCATTGCCGCAACATCTAAGACAGCATAATCACTAATAGCATCTTTATCCGTAAAAGTCAACTCTTCGCCGTCTTCAAGTGCTTTTTTAAGACGCATTCCACGCGCAGCAATTACCATAAGATCCTGCCTTGATATTTCTGCCGTTGGATTAAAGTTTACCCCATCTGTTCCTTTGAGAATTCCCAACGCTTTACCTATTGAAATTTCTTTCGCAAACTCGTCATCCTTTGCGACATCTGCAAAAAGTTCTGTACTGTCAGCGGTGAGTCCCAATGCACGAATCAGGAAACCTGCAAATTCCGAACGTGTAATTTTTTCGGCAGGTGCATATCCATGGAGCGTTCTGCCGGTAATTACATTTGCAGCATCCATTCTGGCAATTTGCTCTCTCGCCCATTCGAAGTCTTCAAGATCCAAGAACTTTGTAGCACCCAGACCTGAGAAATCCACGGATTCGAGAGGTGTTATCTTATAGAAAAGTGCATCAACGCCCCGAAGCGTAATGTCAAGCTTTTCGCTTCCTGTTATTGTTTCCTTTTTCTCTCCACCGGCTAAAAGTGTTGCCGTATAGTTGCCTAATTTCACTGTGCCAGCAAAGCTTTCAAGTGGAATAGAAATATCGACGGTCTCTTCATAGTCCATAAAGCCCAGGACAATCATATATACATCCTTGCCGTCCACCCACGATGCATATCTATATTTTTCACCACTAAATGCATTGAATTCCGGCGTCTTGCGATGCACAAAATGTGCAAATGCAAGGTCACGTTCCTCTTCCGCAAATGTAGTAAGTCCATTCCAAAGATCGCCGCCATCCGATGCATTCCACAAAGGAAGTGCCTTACCATCCGGTCCTGTTTCAGCGTCATTAATTGAAAAATAACCAATGGCTTTTGCTCCGCTTATCAGTGCCTGCCAGTTGTTATTTCTTGCATCTTGTCCCGTATTCATGCGATACCCGTCTGCCGAAGATGCTTTCATGGTTTCCAGAATTGAAAATACCGGTTTTTCATAATTTACCGCTTCATAGGCAAGTTTTGTACAGTCTGAAGCTCTCTTTCCCTTTGCAGAAGAATACGGGTCAATCAAAAGCATATCAACATATTTACCTGCTTTTTCATAATAACCTGTCATCGCTTCCAGGACTGTGACCGGATGGTTTTTATCTAAGGAATGTATTAAACGGTAAGATGCTTCCAAATCTTTTGACGGCTCCCCACCATGGAGAAACACCTCATCCATAACAATATAGCCGATGACCGCCGGATGGTCCTTCAGTGCGTTTACAACCGTTACGGTTTTATCAATGTTTGCCTCATTACCAGCGCACTTCATACCCGGATACATCACAACCATTCCCATAACACCGTTTTCTTCAAGCATATCCATAGTGTTTACGGCTGACTCCGCTGTGGCGAAAGCACCTATCTGTATCGTGTTCACTGCTTCAATACTTTTTTCAAGTTCACCTTCCCGTGTTGGAACAACATGATAGCCAATTATCGGGTCTACAGGTGTTTTTCCACCCTTTAAGAACATTCCATCCTCGCCCATCCACTTGGGTCTGTCGTAAAGATATACATTCTGCGTACCTATGGAATGCACACTCCCGTCTGTATTATACAGAGTTGCACGAACACGGTATGGCACCTCTTTTTCTTTCATAAGAGACACAGGGAAGGAGACTTCGGTTTTCCCTCCTACACTCATTACGTTTTTCTTTTCCCAAATAACCGTTTTCCAATCCGCGTCGAGAAACGCATAATCCACCCTTGCTTCTGCAAGCTCCGGATAATATCCGATGTTAATATCAGACAAAAATGCTCCTGTTTTATCATCTGTATAATAAAAGACCTTGTTCGCTGTAACCTCAAAGGCCGGCGGAGCCTGTGTCATATAGATTTCAACATCATCAAAGAAAAACTCATTTTCATGTTCTACTTCTGTAAGCACACGAATCAAAACAGAGGCTTCCCGCACAGTCTGCGCCGGGTACACTTTGTGGGAATAATGTACCCACTCTCCGTTTCTCTCAATCTCGCTCGCTGTGTTATATGCCTCTCCGACTATTTGTGCCCCCGGAAGGCTTCTGTCCGTATGGTATTCCAATTTCAGGGTTGGTCTCCCGCCTGCTTTTTTTGTTTTGTACCAATAACTGACCTGATATTCTGCACCACCTTGCAGCTTAATATTCTGTGTAATAAAAGGGTGCGCTGCGGTACCGGGATCATTAGGTCCGTCAAAAACAATCTTAAGGCAATCGTCACCTTGCCGTCCACCGTTCTTTTCTATGGCAACATGCCCAGCAAATCTACTTTGCAAACCCCATTCTGCCGGCAGCGTGTCGTTATTTTCATCAAACCCTCCATTTTTCAGCAGATTTTCCTGTCCCGGATAAGGCGCATCATATTTAGAGATATCTCCGTATATCAGTTTGTTGGTCGCCTCTTCTTTTTGTGCTTCTTCGTTAAGCTGCGCACGAAAAGCTTCTGCAATTTGTCTGTCTCCAACAAGCTTCCCTACAAAACGAAAATCATCGGCATGTACCTCTCCGCCTCCCAAAAGACGAAACCAAATGTAAAGTCTCGCCGCTTCCGGTTCAAGCGTTATCGGACAAGAAAACTCTGTCCATTCCGTACGGTTTGCCTTGGGGAACTGATGATAGTCCTTCAGTCCGACATATTTCCCGTTCTCGTCTTTTTTAAAGGTTGAAATATATATAGCCACACTTCTTTTTTCATTATCCGGGCAGCGAAACTTTACACTGAGTTCATATGTTTCACCACCGACTATATCATAACTTTCAATCCTAGCACCAATATGGGTATCCTCATGCCAAAGCCGAAGAAAATTATTCCCCGAAGGCGCAGGATCTTCCTTTGTACCCTGTACCACCATAATGCTTTCGCCGTAAACAGCACCGGTCGGACTCCAGTGTGTTGCTTTACCTTCGTCATCCACTATTTCAAAGTCACTGTTTTTCAGAATGTTATATTTATCATCTTCCATTGCCTGCAAGGTCGCTGTCTTATTCTCTGACGGCAAAGCCTGAAGATACACCGTTTCAGCTTCTTTTCCGTTTACGATTGCTGTGAGCGACAACAGCATTAACACGGCAGACAAAAGAACTGTAAGTATTCTTCGCTTCATTCCGATCCCCCTTTCATTCGTTTTGCAAAGGTGTAGTTTCAAAGGTATAGGTTTTTCCGATTGCAGAGGTCATGCTTCCAATGCTATTCCATGCCATAAGACGGATTTCATACTCTCCCGTTTCCGGAATTTCAAAATCAAAACTCGCCTGTGCCGGCAAGAAGCCAATTTCCATTGGAAGTTTTGTATCTTTACCCCCGAAGCTATCACCCGCAACGGTCTCGCCACTCTTTTCTGCAAATTGGATATCCTTAATCTTCTTAGTTGTGCCATTTTTTTCGTAAAGCGCAGCAATCAGAGTAATTTTCCTTGCCGTTTCTGCACCATCCACTTCAAGAAGTTCAAATGTATCTCTCCCCGTGTCTAAAAGTGGTTTCTCAAATAAAAGCGTCACCTTTTCTTTTCTGGGTAATCTTTCAATAGCCTCGCCTGTTTCTGCCTTCAAAAGAGACGCTTTTTCTTTGATTTCTGTAACGCGAACGTCATCAATGTATGCCTTCGTCTCGTCTGTATAGGTAGTACTATGTTGCCATCCGGACAAACCAAAACACAACGAGCTCCCGGTAGCACCGAAACCAGCAGCAAAATCAAAATGTTTCTCTTTCCAATCTGCAGATGCACCTGCATAGTTTATCGAATAGGTTCTCTTGGGCAGGCTTGCTATTGTCAAAGATTTAGTAACACCTATGCCAAGATTGTTCGTTCCTTTATGACGCAGTGAAAGTCGATAACTTTTTCCATCTTCCAGCCCGGCGGCATTTGAACGTCCATAGTACAACAACTTATTCGTATAACTCTTCGGATTCACTAAAAGAATATAGTTATTTTCATTTGTCTCCACAAAATATTCTTTGTAGCTTTCTTCGGCGGCCGGTTCTGCTGCACCGGGTTTAACATTTACAAGGGTTTTCGGCCAAAAAGGCATTGAGTCAACCATGCCCCCGATTCTCCATTCAACATCGTCATAAGTTACACTATCAGCAGCTACAGTCGTACCAAATAACTTTCCATCGCCAATAACACCTTCAAAATCGCCGTTCATAACACCTATAGTTTTTTTGGCTTCTGCGTTATCCAGATACAGTACTCCCTTGCCGCTGAAAGTTACCGTCATATCCATTGACAAAGCATTTCCGATACACGCGCACATCATTTTGCGCCACTTTTCATATGTGACGTCATTAAAATAATACGTGGAATAGTTTCTGTAATAGCCACTGATCGAAAAACGTACCCCCTCACCCTCTGATAATTCTTTCAACAGAAAATACATACTGTATTCCGCATTCACACCGGATGCACCGTCAAGATTTACATGAACCGTCACAGTCGTTTTAGTGTTCTGCGTATGTACGATTTTCATTTTTTTCGAGGTATTGCCGTAAAGTGCTTCGTCAACCGGTTCTACGGTTGCCTGTTCACCAAGGTTAACATCGAAGCCTATCGGTTCTTGATATGTCTTCCCCTCTTCCTGCTCCCATGTCTCCATGTCTAAACTTGGTCCCCCTGTTTCTGCCGAAACAGGAACTGTGAACAATGCTCCTATAAGCATCATCACTGCCAACAAAATTGCGCCTGGTTTCTTACACATTTGAATACTCCTCCTCAAATTGTTTTATAATTTATCCCTGAGAAAACATCAATTTCTCCGGTATATAAATCCAACAGACGATTTTTCAATGTCGTCAGCCTTCACGCTCCGGGTTCCATCTTTATCCTCTTTGGGAATAAATTTAAAATTATACCAGTTCTTCTGCGAATACAAAGCGATAACCAAGGTCTTTGACGGTCTGTGCCATTGTAAGAACTTTTTCCGGATAATCCGGCTGATATGCATAATAATCGGAATAAAAATACTGCTCATGGGTTGCTGCACAAAGCCACTCACCCTTTGCCGATTCCCGAATTTCCTTTTCAATATTTTCGAGCTTTGAAAGATTCAAACAGGAAGAATTACAAAACTCTTTAAACCGCATCCCCGTCTCCTTATCAAGAATAGATTCTGTGGTATACCGCGTTCTTTCTGCATTCTCTTCAGAAAGATGATTGTACGCACAAAGCGAACGAGCTATTGCAACGTCCAAAGACCTTCTTGTATACGTTTCCGTTTCCGGCTTTCTGTTTTGCTGAAGTCTTCCGGCATGTCCATAAGGTAGTGAGAACGGGTCGCCATTATATGGCGTACGGTCACCCACGGAAACGTTCATAATACGCACACCTGAATCATAAAGGGCGCGCACACCATCACGGCTCATGGGCATCCAGTGGGGCGTGACACCATACGTCATACTCTTTTCCCCCGCGAAACGAACAATCTCACGTTTTGTCTCATCAAAAATTTGCTTGACATCATCGTAAGATGCATTGATATGAGGATAATCCGGAAATTCCTGTCTTGCATGAAAACCGAATTTCAGCCAATCAGAAGCTTCCTCCCATTCTTTTTTGTAAGCATCTGTCATTTCGGAAAGCCGGAATTCATCTGCGCCGTAATAATAATCCGTTCGCAAGAATACATTCAGCTGTACCTTCATACCGGTTTTATCGTGCACATCCTTCATCATACCAAGGAATGAATTATCATAAATGGATGCCTCTCGCCGGCGTGTCAAATCACGAAAAAGCCAAATTACATCATCTATAAAAAAATAAGCTTTTTTGTCCATTTTGTCTCCCTTTATTCAAAGGACGGCATCTGCATCATTTTGCCATGTTCCTTTGAGGATATATCTGCCAGGATTCCCGGAATCGAAATATCAATCGCATAATCAATTCCCAGCTTTGGTTCCTCGTTTGCCCGAATACAACGAATCCATTCTTCCACCATTATCGGGTCTGCACCGCCATGGGTTCCGGCACCCTTACCGGGATAATCATAATAAACAGGAATATCTACATACCCTTTTAAATAAGGCGTATGGCTGAAGCATCCCACCGATTTGCCTTGGTCAGCGGAATTGCCGCGTGCTGTCTGCACGCACCCCTTTGTTCCATATAGCAGATAGTGATGCATCGACCCATGAATGTGATTAATACCAAAGCCTATAAATATTTTAATCAAAACACCCTTCTTTGTTTTTATAATGGCAAGTCCGTTCGGGGGACCGGGGTGTGCCTCTTCAACGGGATTCTTCTCCGGGACAAATCCGGATACCTCTGCCACTCTGTCCTCCAGAATATATAAAATCGGTCCGAGGCTGTGTGTTAAATAGTGAATCGCAGGCAAATAGGAGCGCCAGGTTTTCGGTTTATTGGCCTCTTCCGGATCCAATAATGCTTTGCAAGGGTGCAGATACTCAGCCTCTGCATACAGGACGTCTCCAAGAACACCCTCGTCGTACATCTTCTTATATGCATCAATATGTGCCCAGAAGCAACAATTTTCCGCAACCATATATTTCGCAGAGCTTCTCTTCACTGCAGCTTTCAGCAGTTTTGCTTCCTCTTCAGAAACAAGTGCCGGAATTTCGCTTAAAACATGCTTCCCAGCATCTAAAGCTTGCATCGAAAGTTTGGCATGGCTATCCGGATCCGTTGCAACAATAACTGCATCGATGTCGCTCTTCAGCATCTCTTCGTACGACGAGTATCGCTTGATATTTTCAAACCCTTCTCCGAGATACTTAAGTGCCCGGTCGATCATTTCATCCTTAAAATCACAAATAGCAACCGGTTCCGCACCCGGAATGTTCTTCAGCGGCTTGAATAATTGTTGTCCGCGGCCGCCTACGCCTACAATGCCCACCTTAATCGTTTTTGTTTCCATATTATCTCAACTCCTTTTTTTGGTTACGCAATAGAAAATGCATTTTTTAATAGTTTTCTAAAATAAAGTTATAGTTTTTCTCTGCGGAAATCGCGTTCGATATCGGTGCCTTATCCAGCTCTGCACACAAGGGGCCGTCATAACCGGCTTCCTTTAAGATATCAAACACTGCACGGAAGTCGACACATCCGGTACCAAGTTCCACAAAATCAAAAAGTTCAACGCCTGAATCTGCAAAGCCACGGGAGGAAACGCCGCCTGCTGGAATGTCCTTAAAGTGGGTAAAGTTTACGCGGTCGGCATACTTCTTAATGACTGCCACAGGATCTGCCCCTGCGCAGACAAGGTGCGCCGTGTCGGGAGCAAACTGTAATACATCTGCACCCAGGTTATCGAGGCAATTGGCAAGCTCCGCTTCGTACATCACATATGTATTGTTATGGGGATGGAGGTTGGACATGATGCCATATCTTTTAGACCATTCGGCAAATCTGCCCACAAGGTCCAGCTGTGCATCCAATTCATTCTTGTCCATCACTTCGGGTCTGCCCCATGTGGCCTGTACGCAGATGCGTTTTACGCCAAGTTCAGCAATAAATTCCAGTTCCTTATCAAGATTTGCAAAAAAGTCTTTTTCCGCTTCCTTTGCAGGAAGATGATAATAGAAGCTGACGGGTTTTAAATTATACCGCTTTAAAACCTCCTTGTATGCCGCAAGGTCTAAATCAAATGCATAGATTGCCGCTTTTACGCTTTCAAAGCTTTCGTATCCGATGGCGGAAACCTCTTTCGCCGCAAGCTCCATTTCCTCACGAAGAGAAGTTCCCCAAGGCCATATCGATGCCGTGATTCTTGTTTTGTCCATCCCTGTACCTACTTTCATTTTTTCTTTTATTGTACTGCATCCCCGCACGCCTTGCAATCCCCAAAATTCCTTGTTTGTACCCAAAAATTTGCACACCTTGTTCCGGGCTTCCTGCAAATTACTTTAAAGCCGGAAATCCTACGGTTTTCCGGAAAATATGTAACTTATGGAAAAACGCCGGAATTCTTCAGATTCCGGCGTTTTTTGCTAAACCATTTTCACTTTAATTTGCACTTTTACTCTGTCTGTATTCACTCGGTGTCATGCCCATAATTTGTTTGAAAACACGGCAGAAGGTTTTCAGTTCCCCAAACCCCGTTTTTTCCGCTACTTCGGAAACCGTTTTGTCGCTCTCTGCCAAAAGCATACATGCCATTTTTATGCGGTACTGACTCAGATACTGATGAAAGCTTGTATCCGTTGCCTGTTTGAAAATACGGCAAAACGCACTTTTTTCATACCCCGAAATTTTTGCGGCGGATTCTACGGTAATTTCCTGGTTATAATTCACCGATACAAACTCAAGCGTTTTTTGAATATTGAGCACATACTGCAACCGTTTATCTCTCCGCACGCCGCCTTCGCCCTGCGGTAAATG
This sequence comes from Clostridia bacterium, assembly GCA_017442155.1. Taxonomy (GTDB): domain Bacteria; phylum Bacillota; class Clostridia; order UMGS1883; family UMGS1540; genus SIG447. The sequence continues at coordinate 12,318 of JAFSAU010000009.1, forward strand.
ACGCAAAAGATTTGCCACAATCATAAAGATGAGACCGTGTGCTTCCAGTCGGTTCTCGGAAGAAATTTCCATAAGATTTCTGTCTGCGCATATTTCCGACACACGTTTAAAAAGCGAGACCGTTTCTTCATGCTGACGGAGTACGGGCGATGCGAAAAATTTTTTTGCAATTTCAGTAAAAAGACGGTTTCCGAAAAACACACTTCCTCCGCGTGCAAGCGTAATCTGGTTATCCGGCGAGCAATCAAAATATGAATGCGGTAAGGCGCTTCCGATAAACAAAATATCTCCCGCATATACTACATACCGGCTTTCTTCAATCTGCGCGGAGAACTGCCCTTCTGCACAATACACAATTTCGAATTCACTGTGCCAGTGCAGAGGAAAATCCGAAAGCGAACGATTATACGCCGCATATAAATCCTTCGTCAATACAATCGGCTGATAAAACATATTCCCTCCCCTTTCTTTCTCAATATTTAAATTATACCGAAATTCGTCGCTTTTGTCAACTCGCAAGTATCCCTTGCAAATTTTTGGGAAATTTGTGGTAAAATTTGGGATTGCACGGCTTCTGATTCTTCTGTATACTTGTTTTATCATAATAGAAAGGCTGGTGAATGATGTTGAACAGAATCCGGGTTGGCATCATCGGAATGGGCTACATCGGTGAAAGCCACATTGAAGCACTCCGGCGTATCGGCATGTGCGAAATCGCGGCGATTGCAGACACAAATGCCGCGCTTGCCGAGCAAAAGGCACAGCTATACGGCATTGAAAAGGTATATCCTACGGTGGATGCTCTTTTAGCTGATGATACCATTGATGCCGTACATAACTGTACGCCCAACTTTCTGCACCGGGAAATCAACGAAAAGATTATCCGGAGCGGAAAGCATCTCTTAAGTGAGAAGCCGCTTACTACCACATACGAAGAAGCAATGGAACTGGTAAATCTGAAAAAGCAGTATCCGGCTTCTGCCGTGTGTGTAAACTTTAACTATCGCTTAAATCCCATGGTGCAGGAAACAAGGGAGAGAATTGCAGGGGGTGAAGCCGGAGAGGTACGGGTCATCAGCGGGTACTACCGGCAGGACTGGCTGATGTATGACACGGATTATTCCTGGCGTCTGGAACCGGAGATTGCAGGTGCTTCCTGCTGCGTGGCAGACATCGGCTCCCACTGGATGGATATGATTCAGCATGTAACAGGGCACCGTATC
>JAFSAU010000010.1 GCA_017442155.1 Clostridia bacterium
AAAAAAGAACTTAATTGTGCATGCGGTAGACCCGGAAGGCTTCTTCACCGGTGCCTTGGACAGTACATATGAAGACGGAATTTTCACTTTTTCTATTGGAGAAAAATATGAATCCATGTATTATTTAATTCTATCATTATAAAGGAGTAACTGATTATGAAAGAACTTAAAATTGGACTTGCAAAGGTAAATATTACGCCGCCGGCAAAATCAGTATGTCTGGCAGGTCTTGATTTTTATCGTCCTTCTGAAGGCGTGGAGTCGGAGTTATATGCTAATGCTGTTGCTATAGAGGGGAAAGAACAGCTTATTATCTGTGCCTGTGACCTTGTAGGTATAAGCAAAGAGCTTTATCTGGAGACGCTTAGAAATGTAAGAGAAAAAAATTCGGAAATTGATTTAAATAAAATTTCCGTCAGTGCAACCCATTCTCACACAGCTCCCCGAATTTCCAGTGCATCCACCCCCCTGATTGCTGCAGCTCTTCCAGGAAGTAAGAGCACATATGCAGATGCCCTCCCTGAAGGATACACCTATAAAGATGATAATGAGTATGATCCGGAGGTTTGGATGGGGGACAGAACGGTCCCGTACATGGCCGAGAAAATCGCGGAATGTATAGTTCTTGCCTGGCAAAAGCGGGCGAAGGGCTACTATAGCCCGGCTTTTGGCAGATGTGCGATCGGTCATTCGCGGCGAACTTTCTATAAAGACGGCAAAGTAATCAATTACGGCGTTACAAACAGTGTGAATTTTGATGCGCTTCAAGGCGGAAATGACAGTGGTGTAGAACTTATTTATTTCTTTAATGAAGACAAAAATCCAATTGGTGCCGTTGCCAATGTTGCCTGTCCATCCCAGTCCATGGAGCGAAAAAACTATATATGTTCCGATTTCTGGGGTAAAACCCGCGATTTCCTGGAAAAAGATTTAGGTGAAGATTTTGTTTTAGTGGGTCTTTGCAGTGCCGCCGGAGACCAGGCACCGCGAGATCTGATTCGTCTTCAAAGGCCGAATTATCTGGTGAAACCGCCGCTGGAGATTCTGCCAAGAAGAGGAGATCCGGAAATTTACACCGTGGAAAGCTGCACGGATATCGGGGAACGGCTGTCGATTGAAATTATGCGTGTTCTGAAAAAAGCCGAAAAGAATCTTCTGGATAAAGCTGTTGTCCGGTATGAAAAAAAGACGTTGTCTCTTCCTGGGATTACTATAGACAATGATGCATATTCGGAAGCACTTAAAACGGTACGGGAATATCTGGAAAAATTAGGAAAAAAAGAGATCAACAACAAGGAAATTGAAGCCATTAAGATTCCTCTCACCCGAATTAACCGCTATAAAGATCAGGAATATCATCGTTTGCATGACGTCGAGATACATATTATGCGCCTGGGTGATATTGCTTTTGTCACGAATCCGTTTGAGCTGTTTCTGGACTATGGAAACCGCATTAAAACCAGAAGCCACGCAACCCAAACGTTTATTATTCAGCTTGCAAATGATACGATGGGGTATTTACCTACCAAAGTAGCTTACGAAACCGGCGGTTATGGTGTAGACATAGGCTGTAAGGTAGAACCGCTCGGCGGAGAAATTCTTACAGAAAGCACAATAGCGGCCATAGCAGAAATTATGCAGGAATAGAAAAAGGAGAAACCGTCAGGTCTATATAGGCTTGACGGTTTTTGCTACTGCTTCAGAGGGTGATTTTTCCTGAAAAAACAAAAATATCCGTGGGGAAGATTACCATAGAAAGCACCGTCCTATGCCGTTCTCCTGTGTTTGGCTTTACTGAGCGGAAACGCGCGCTTTCATGTTTCCGTGTTTTTTTCTGAAGGTTATTGACAAAAAAATCATTTATGATAATATAATAATTGAACATAATTTATTAAAAAGATAAAAAAATACATCATATAGAAAAGGAGGGAATATATGGCAAAGCTAAGTAATAAAGCACTGGAAATTCTTACGGAAGTACGTCGGCAGATTTTAGAAAACCGTTTTGGCCGTCCCGGGGATAAGTTTATTGGCATTCGTGATCTTGCAGCCATGTTTTCCGTCCGAACAAGCACGGCACAGGATGTATTTGAGACTCTTCGCGATGAAGGAATCCTGATGTTTTCCCAAAAAAAATATTTTCTGTCACACGGGATCATTCCGTCGGATTCTCCGCTGGGAAAGATGCGGAAGGAACGCAAGCTGGTTGCACTTTTGTGCGACCACGTTGAGAGCTACTATATTCCCACCTTTGCGGACAGCGTGGCGGCATACCTGCAAAAAGAAGGATATTCCCTTACTCTCTCTCTTGTTACTGAAACAAGCTATCGGCAGGACCTTCGGTCTCTTTATGATATGGGTGTGCAAGGTTTTTTGGTACTTCCTCAATTTTCTTTAATCAATAAAATTTGCCGGATTGCCAATCTCCCATGCGTAACCAGCGGGTATGATTGTACGGAGGCAGGGGCGGATTGCATTTTGTCCGGCGGCAGCAGACAGGCAGAAATGCTGGCTGATATGATGCTGGAGGAAGGATGTAAGCGTTTCTATTTTGCGACACCGACGCGGGAAATACTCGAAGAAAAAGCGATTTATAAGGCATTTATGGTTCGGCTTTATGAGAGGAATGTTAAAATAGAAAGTGATTTAATTATAGGCGAAAGTGAAGTTAGGAACAACCTGAATTTCCTGAGGAAGCTTCTGGCAAAGAAAGAGAAGATTGGGATAGTCTGTACGAATGAGCAGGTTACGCACCGGATTATGCGTTGGTGCGATAATAACAACGTTTCCGTACCGAAGGAGCTGATGCTGGCAGCGTTTCGGACGAAAAGCCCGATGAATCAGCAGCGGGGTGAAATTATTACGGTAGAAGAAAACATCGAGAAAGAGGCTGCGGAAGCAGCGGCAGTTTTACTGCAACGGATTCGCGGAGATACTTCTCCACCCAAAGTAATTGTAGTGGAACCTAAGATGATAAACAGAATAAAAGAATAAAGAAAGGGTGTGAAAAAGATGATGGACATTCGGGAGGTGTTTTTGTGACAAAAAATAAGTCCCCTGCGGCGGATGCCACAGAAAAATCAAATTTCAGTAAACCCAAGAACAAAGAAAGGAGCATAGCTATGCTGAAAAAATGGACTGGATTATTCCTGGCGATGGTACTCGTCACGGCACTTTGCCCTGCGGTGGCAATGGCCGAAAACACAAATAGCTGGAGTATGGAGGGTGTGACGGCCGGTACAAATGCTACGGTAGCATTTGTTACGGAGGAGGTATATGGAAATACATCGGAAAAGCTGAAAATTGAGCACACCGAAAACACTGAAACCACAGTTACGCTTACAATCACACAGACTGCGGATGAGAAGAGGTCTGCCGGTTATTATGTTCCCTTTGTATTACAAAGCCTAACAGAGGGAGACGGCGTGCAGCTTTCCATGAAAACAGTAACACCGGATTCAAGAGAAAGAAACTATCAGACATCATTTTTTAAAGACACTACATATACAAAGTGGAGAAAAATGATGACATTCACATCCGGCTGGGTGGCGGAAGAGTCGGAATTGACGGTTACCTTTAAGGGCGTTGGCGTTCTTTACCTGGATGATGTGGAAATTGAGCTTACTCCCTATATTGTAAACGGTGGATTTGAAGGTTTGTCCGGCGACGGCGTTTTTGCGTCCATGCCAAATGATGATGCAACATCCACAATACCGGAATTTTGGACTGGACGTACCACAGCCGGTAGCGAAGGATTCATTTTTTCTGTAAAGCCCGGGGAAACAATAGAACAGGTATGCGGAACAAGTGCAACAAGCTGGCGGGGGTCAATTATAATGGTTGAAGAGGCTGAAAACAATTACGTTGTTTTTTATGGTAACTCGGCAGGCACTCAAATTACATATCGTGATAACACAACTGAATCAGGCTGGATAAACGGACGTTTTGCAATAGATAACATGGAAAGCGGAAAGTCTTATAGGGTTGTTGTTTCAAACAAAGCAAACGCAGGCTACAACGGAGTGAAGTTTACCATGGGTACAGGTGCCAATTTGCCAAGCAATTTAAAGGACACAAAACCTTCGACAAACTGGGAAGATAAATCGGTTGCTTTCCTATATAGATTTGGCGCAAGTAGCGATAATGTCAATAAAAATTCCTGGGGCGTTCAATTTTTTTCCGGCAGTAAATATGATACAACATCAACGGCAAACGGGCTTTCATATTTAGATAATTTGCGGCTGGAAGAAATTAAAGAGGGAGTTTCGCTTGCAAATGCAGATGGTGAAAACATTACAAGCCTGGAAAGAGGAGAAGTTTCTCTTGCTTTTGAAAAGCCCATGTTTAATTCTTTGGCCGATACGTATGACACTGTGAAAACAGAAGGCGATACGGGTGTTTCTGCGGCAAAAATATCTGTTGCGGTTGCGCTTTTCAAAAAAGAAGGAGCTGCAAGACAGCTTGTTTCTGTTGAGCTACTGCCTGATTTGATGGGCGTAACGGAAGCGGACGGCATTAAACAGAATGGGGAAGACACAGTTTCTTTGTCAGAAGTAGGTTTTCTGCCTGCAAACGCCGAAGTTGCACTGGACATCCCCGCAACCGGCGACTATGAAGTTCGTCTCATGGTTTGGGATGGAATCGGAGCCATGAAACCTGCGTCTGCACAAGTGTATACATACACAACGGCTTCCGAAGCTTAATGTATAAAAATCAGAAAGGAAAAACATAATGAACATTTTAAAGAAAATTACAGCATTTGTTTCTGCCGGCATGCTTCTCTTTTCTGCCACTGCACTGGCAGCAAGAGAGACAGGACCGGTATACATCCAGGCTTCACCCTCCGCGTCTGAAAAGGTTACCATGCTTGCGGTGGGAGACGATAAGTATAATATTTTGAAAAATGGCGATTTTGAAACTGTAAGCGCAGAAAGCAAGCTGGTAAGCTGGACGGCTTCCGGTGTAACATATGGCGAAAGCTTTATGATTGTGGAAGGCGTAACAGAGAATCCGGCACCCTCCGGCAAGAACTATATCCGCGCCTGGGGCGACGATGTAAATGCCATGATAAGCTACACCAGCTTCGACGCGATTCCCGGAGAAACCTACGAATTCAGCATTATGTTCCGTTGCCCGGATGAGAAAAAGCATAATATCGCCGTATATGCCGCGGCCGACGGGCAGAAGGATGACGGTTCTTATGCAAATTTAGCGAGATTTGATAAATTCCCGTCTGTAAAGGGAACGGATTGGACGGAATTCAGCTATACCATTGAAATGCCTGAGGGTACAGCCCGCTTTGGTCTCAACCTCCGGCTTATCGGGGGCGGTGAGGTACACTGGGACAATGCAAAGCTTGTGGGTAAGCTCACCGGTAAGGCAGCCCAGGCGGCACAGTTCCGTAAAATGCTGGCAGATGAAGACGCTGCAGATGAAGCAACAAACATGCTTGTGCAGGGCGACCTTCGCACATATGATAAACCCTATGCCGGTCAGGAAAACCTGATTATAAACGGCAGCTTTGAGGATAATGACGGCAAAATTCCGAAGGGCTGGGGCGTACAGTCCAAGTTTGCCCCCTTCATGAAGGTTGCGGAAAATGCCAGCCACGATGGCAGCGACTGTGTTCAGATCAGCATCAATCCTTCAGTAGACGGCACGGAAGGCTCCAACCCCTTCTACACCCAGATTGTAGATTTGGTGGGCGGCGCAGAATATCAGATTAGCTACTGGTATAAGGTTGACGGCAAGGTGAACGGTGAAACATCCGGCGGCAGACCGACAGTAAAACTGGAATACTATACCGACAGAAGTCTCCCCGGTGCCACGAATGTAGGCGAAAAATACACCTACCCCGAGCCGTTTGAAGGTGGCCACAACATGGAGGCAGGCAGAGATGGCGAATGGCACAAGACCTCCTTTAAGATTTATCCGCAGCAGACCGTACGGGAGGCCACTGTTATGGTGCGCTGCCTCACATCTTCCTTGTCTGCCAACAACGTCTATTTCGATGATATTGAACTGTATATGACATCGGCTCCTCCGGCCTTTGAGCTGGACGGCGGCTGGGTATTCTACTACACGGATATGCAGGATGTTAATCTTTCCACCAACGTTCACACCGGTTACTATCCGGACCTTGTCACAGCAAAGGTAGACTATAAGCTCCTGGATACCGATTTTGAGACCGTTCTCTGGGAAGAAAAGGACGTAGTAAGCGTTGACGGCAAAACGGCAGTTTCTTTTAAGCTGCACGACTATATGGACGAAACGGAAAAGCCCTATAAGGTTGTAGCGACCCTATACAATGCGGACGGCAGTGTACACTCGGTTGCCACGCAGAATGTCTATATGTACGACAGACCCGCGTACCTCGGCAAAGACGGTCTTTTCCTGAAGAATGGCAAAGACCCCGTATATCCTATCATGGGCTATCATGTAAACACCACAGATGAAGAGCTGGAAAAAACATCGGAAGCTGTAAACCTGATTCAGGTTGGCGGCTTTGGCTCGGCAGAAGGGGCTTTACGGACCATGGACAGACTGGAATCAAAGAACATGATGGGTCTGGTTGTTCTCTATCCTGGTATGAAGTGTGCCGGTAATGACGCCAACATCGAAGCGACCATTGAGGTAGTAACGGCACTGAAGGACCATCCGGCAGTTCTCAGCTATATCGTAATGGATGAGGTTTTCCTCCACGGCGGCGATCCGACGGGCGACCTGGAGGCTTCCTACCGTCTCATTCGTTCCATTGATAAGAATCACCCTGTTTGTGTTATGGAAGCCATGGGTGCCTACTATGCGAAGGCCGCAAAATATGTGGATCTTCTGCTGATTGACCCGTATTCAACCGCAAAACAAGGACGTGCGTATGCAGGTACAATACAGGCCCGCCGGGACGTGCAGTACCAGAAGCCCGTATATTCTCTTCTCGAAGCTTATAACACAGGTACACGTTACGTCACACCCGATGATGGCCGTAACTCCAACTGGCAGGCATTGATTGCCGGATCAAAGGCCGTCGGCTACTATTCTATTAACGACTCTGACACTACTAAGGATGAATCGGGTAAAGTAAAGAAGCTGGAAATCTGGAATGCAAAGGACGGCGGTGCCCTGTGGGATGCACTGACAACCTTTGCAGAGGTCGAACGCAACCTTGCTTACGACCACTACGTATTTAATAAGAATCCGGAATTCAATGAAAGCATCAGCAAAGATTTATGGTATTCCTCCTGGGTAGATGGACAGGATATCTACATGATTGTTCTGAGTATGCTGGACTACGACAAGTCTCAGGATGTATCCATTCCGCTGGAAAGCTTCTCCGGCAGTGTGAAAATTGGGGATTACACTGCAACGCTTCTGGCAGGCAGGGAAACCAATGAAACGGTTACCGGCAGCGGTACACTGAATCTGAATATTTCCGGCGTTGAAGCACTCTTTTATAAGATTACGCCCACCGGCGGTGCAGATTTCTCCGCTCTCGGCACAACTGTTTTTGAAGATTTGATTGACTATTCCTGGGCAAGAGAAGCTATCGGCCGTATGGATGAGGCCAACGTTATCACCGGCAGAACAACCTATGGTTACGCACCGGCAGAGAAAATCACCCGCGGTGAATTTGCAGGCTTCTTAGTTCGTGCGCTGGGTCTCACATCTGACAGCACCGACCAGTTTGCAGACGTGCGTGCAGATTATGAGTTCGCAAAAGAAATTGCCATCGGACGCGCCCTCGGCGTCTTAAAGGGCACCGACGGTGTAAACTACAACCCGGATGCGGAAATCTCCCGTCAGGACCTCATGGTTATCTGTGCCCGCGGTATGCGGCTTAAAAAGGAAATGGAAGAAGGCGGCGAAATGACCTTCTCCGATAAGGACGCGATTGCTGACTACGCGGTAGCTGACATTGCAGCCATGGTTCGGGCCGGGATCGTAGCAGGGTATACCGACGGTACGATTCAGCCTCTCGGCAATACTACGCGCGCA
>JAFSAU010000011.1 GCA_017442155.1 Clostridia bacterium
AAGGTACGTAACTATACATACAACAAGTTTCCTATCCGTCCATTAAATTGGAGATCTCCTGACGAATGTATTCACGCCTTTCTTGAAACAGGAGAAATTTTTTGAGGAATTTTGTAACACATCATTGACAAACCTACAGCATCGCCGTAGTATTTTCCAAACGACTTTCCGGTTATGCGGTTTTCCGGCTGCACCAGGATTTCTCGCCACATTCCGGGCATTTCAAATATCTTTTTTTCAGAGTATGTGCACCGCAAAGGTATGCCTTATATGTTGGCCTGAAGGTATGTCCGCATTTTCTGCATTCGTACCTACCCGTTTCATAATCCGTCTTTGCGGCCCATAAAACGGCGATAATGACTATAACTGTTGCAATCACCACAAGCCCGGCGGCAACTGTGGGGTTGATAAATTTCTCCTCTGCCAAAACCGCACTTATAACAAGAAGAATCAAACTGGAAGCAAGTCCGATAACAGATGCTTTTTTCATTTTTCCACCTCATAGGGCCAGTCGATAATCCCTCCGAACTCTTTTATATTGGTATATCCGAGTTTCGCAAGGCTTTCGGCTGCAATTTTACTTCGTCTGCCGCTGCGGCAATATACAAGAATCTGTTTATCTTTATCGGTAATAACCGTCTCCGCGTTCCGGTCGATTTCTGTATATGGAAGCAGTACTGCGCCGGGGATATGTCCTTCTTCAAATTCATCCTGTTCTCTGACATCAAGAAGAATGTAGTCCTCACTGCTATCCATTATTTTTTTGGCCTCCTCGGCCGTAATAACCGCATACATTGCGTTTCCTCCTTTTTCTGAAACAAGAATTCGGGTCGGCCCGTCTGCACCGCCGATGATCCCTACACTGCTATTGTTCCCACAGGCAGTAAGGAACATGCATAACAGAATCATGACAGCAAACCACGTTTTTTTCATAAAAACTCCTTATTTTTTCAAAATAACCCTCCCGGCTATGCAGGCGGTTTATCTGATATGCTGTTCTCTCATTTCTATTCTTCCCGACTTTTTTCCAGCTCCGTCCTGAAGGTGCGGAGCGGATTTCCGTCACTGCCGTCAAAGACCACGGTTATGTCGTTTTTCGACAGACGTCCTCTGTCATCAAAATAGTACGATGTATCCGTTTCGGCATTCGGCACATCCAAAGCCGCCGCTAAAAGTCCTGCAATTTCGCCTCGGGTCGCCGGCTGTGCACCCTGCCGCACCCCTGTAAGCAGGTTGTGTTTCATCGCCACTGAAAAATAGCCGCCTGGATATCCACCGAGCTGTTCGGCAACAGCCCCATATCCGAGTGCACACACCACCATCTTCACGGCCTGTTCATGCGTGACCGGGGCATTCGGTGCAAACGTTCCATCCCCTAAGCCGTTCAGAATTTTATCCTCCACACACGCCGCAATGTATCCACTGGCCCAATGGGCTTCGGTTACATCCGTAAACTGTGTGCTTGTCGGCGCGTAGCTTCCCGGCTTCTTTGCTGCCATAATCATTTTGGAAAATTCCGCCCGGGAAATGCTGTCCCCCAGGCGAAGATTTCCGTCCGGGTCTCCTTGCATGATACCATATTTCCCCAGTTCCCGTGCCGCTTCCGTCTCCCCGGCCAGTGCCGTCACTGCCGGCAAAAGCAGAATACAAGCCAGCATGGCCGCCATTATCCTTTTTATTTTTTCCATTTTGCTTTCCCCTTTGTTTTTATTTTGAAGCAATTTCCTCAGAAAGCTGCTCCCATTCCTCATACAGTGCCTCCAGGGTCGTTTCGAGCGCAGAAATTTCACCGGAAAGCTCCATGCACCTCTGATAATCTGCCCCTGCTTCCTGCAAAAGGTCATTTTTCTCAGCAATAGCCGCTTCCGTTTTTTCTATTTCCGCCTCCACCTTGGCAAACCGGTTTTTCTTTTTACGCTCTTCGGCCTGCCGGGCCTTTTCCTCTTTATAGGTGTTTTCCTTTTTGGGAACGGCCGCCTCTGTCTTTTCTGCCGGCACAGTCCGTTTTTCCAAATAATATGTGTAATCGCCGTCGTAGCTTTTCAGCCCATCCGGATCCATAGAGAGAATCCGTGTGGCCAGCTTATTGATAAAATACCGGTCGTGGGAAATGGCCAGCACTGTGCCGCCGTATTCCAGCAGTGCCGCCTCCAGTGCCTCCTTGGCGTCGATATCCAGATGGTTTGTCGGCTCATCCAGAAGCAGAAAGTTCGGCGCGCCGAGCAGAAGCCGCACCAGTGCCACTTTGGCCCGTTCGCCGCCGGAAAGCGTTCCCACTGTTTCATGGACCGCCTCACCGCGAAGGCCCAGTGCCGCAAGAGCTGTCCGCAGCTGGGTTTCCGTTTTCTGCGGAAACGCATCCCGTACAACCTCCAGTGCCGTTTCCTGCGGCGGCAAATCCTGCTGTGTCTGGTCGTAGTAGCCCAAATCCACCCGCGGTCCCACCGTCACCGTACCGCTATCGGGCATTCTGGCACCCCGGAGAATGGAAAAAAGCGTGGTTTTTCCGCAACCGTTCCGTCCTACCAGAATAACTCTTTCATTTTTATAAATCTGCAAATCTGCATCCCGGAAAAGCTGTTCCCCGTCAAACTGCTGGGAAAGCCCTGTGCCCCGCAGGACCTCGTACGCACTTTCCCGTGCCGGGTGGAAGGAAATGAATACATCCTTTTCATCCTCCGGCGGTCTTTCCATGTCGACTGCAATCCGGTCAATCTGCTTTTGCTTACTTTCTGCCATACGGATATTCCGTTCCCGGCCCCACCGCCGTTGGGTTTCTATAATCCCTTCAATCCGGCGAATTTCCTGCTGTTGTTTCTGGTAACGGCGTTTTTCAAAAGCGTATTCCGCTTCCCGTTTTTTCATAAACTCTGTATACGCACCCTCGTAGGCCGTAAATCGGCCGCCCGAAACCAGAACGGTTTTATTCGTCACCCGATCGAGAAAATAGCGGTCATGGGAAACAATCAGTGCCGCACCACGCCAGGCCCGGAGATATTCTTCCAGCCACGCGCAGGCCTCCATATCCAGATGGTTTGTCGGCTCGTCCAGCAAAATGAGACTTGCATCACTTAAAAGAAGACGTGCAAGACTGGCCATGGTTCGTTCCCCTCCGCTAAGGAAGGAAACAGGTCTTTCCAGCATTTCTTCTGAAAAACCAACGCCCAGAAGTGCCGCCCGGCACCGGCTTTTATAGGTAAGCCCTCCCCCGGTCTGGTAGTTCTCTGTGAGGGTATGCTGACGGGCCGTCAGTCTTTCTAAATCCCCAAGACCCAGATCAATTTCAACGGCAATTTCCGCCAGCTCCCGTTCCATACGTCTGAGCGGCTCGAACACCGACTCCACCGCCTCGTACAGGGTTTCATCGCTTCCGGCCATAGCGTGCTGCTCCAGATATCCGATTTTACAGTCTCCGGCCGCCGCCACACTCCCGTCTGTCGGACGCAGCTCACCGGTAATGACCCGAAAAAGCGTGGTTTTGCCCACGCCGTTACCGCCGATAATCCCAATTTTATCCCGTTCCTCTACGCCGAAGCTGCCGCCGGAGAACAGCGTCCGTTCCCCGAAGCTTACCGTGAGATTCTGCACTTGTAAAATAGCCATTATTTCAGCATTTCCTCCGCTGTCTGCAAAGTCCTTTCCGTCACACTGTCACCGCTTATCATCCGGGCAATCTCCCGGATACGGCCTTCCGCATTGAGGGCCGTCACCGTGGTGGAAAAGCCACTGCCTGTATCTGATTTATCAATTCTGAACTGCGCATCTGCCCGGGCCGCAATCTGGGGCAAATGGGTCACGCACAGAATCTGTCTCCTCCGGGCCAGCGCACGCAGTTTCTCGCCCGTTTTCTGTGCGGCGCGTCCACTGATTCCGGTGTCAATTTCGTCAAAAATCATGGTATCCGGTGCCCGGTCGGCCCCTTCGGCCAGTACCGTCTGCAGTGCCAGACAAATGCGCGACAGCTCGCTGCCCGAAGCAATTTTAGACAAGGGCTTCACAGCCTCGGCAGGATTTGTGGAAATAAAAAATTCCACACTGTCCGCTCCGGATTCCCCGTACTCCTTGGGCCTGATATCCACGGCAAAGCGTACCTTTTCCATGTCCAGTGCTGCCAGCTCCCTTTCTACACGGGCCGCAATCTCCGCAGCCGCCTTCTTTCTCTTTTCCGAAAGCACTGCCGCAGCCTCGGAGAGCGTTTTTTCCGCCTCTGTCAGCCGGATGCGGCACTCTTTTAGCCGCTCATCTGCCGTTTCGATGCTTTTCTGTTCCTGCCGCAGACTATCCAGATGCTCCAGAACCGCTTCTATCGTGCCGCCATACTTACTTTTCAGCTTATGTAAAACGTCCAGCCGTTCCTCCGCTTCTTCCAGGGCCTGACCGTCCGTTTCTTCCTCACCGATATCCATGAGAATACCCGCAGTTTCCTCCGTCTGATACAAGGCATCCCGCACGGCTTCTGCCGCTTCCTTCAGCCGCGGGTCATACGCACTTCCGTCGTCCAGTGCTCTTGCCGCCGCAGACAGGAAATCCCTGGCAGAGCCTTCTTCGCCGCAGAGGGCACCGTAGGCACGTGCGGCCGAAAGCCGGATTTTTTCACTGTGACGCAGTCTGTCCCGCGTTTCCTCCAGCACCGCATCCTCTCCGGGTACGGGCGATGCCGCTTCAATTTCGTCTATCCAGAAACGGAGCATGTCAAGCCGCCGGAGCTTTTCTCCGTCATCCTGCTCCAGCGATTCGATTTCTTCCAGAAGGTCACGTCTGGCGCGATACGCCTCTTTGTAGACCTCCCGTTCATTATCATCCTTTGCAAAGCCGTCCACATAGTCGAGATGGTTGGCTTTATGCATCAGCTTCTCTGTATCGTGCTGGCCATGAAGTGCCAGAAGGCTGTCGCCCACCTCCTTCAGGCCCGCCACTGTAACCATGCGCCCGTTAACACTGCAAAGATTCCGCCCGTCAGGATACAGCTCCCGCCGCAGAAGAAGCATATCTGTCTCATCTGCCGCCGGATGCTTCCCGAAAAAAGCGGCTTCTGCCACAGCGCATTTCGCTCCGGCCCGGATAATATCACGCCCTGTTCTGCCGCCGAGAACCATAGTAATAGCATCAATCACCAACGACTTTCCTGCGCCGGTTTCCCCCGTCAGCACCGTAAAGCCGTCCTGCAATGTTATTTCTGCCTTATCTATAACCGCGATGTTCGAAATGGCCAGTCTGCACAGCATACCGTTCTCCCCTCTACTTCAGCATTTCCGAAAGCCGCCCGGCAATCCGTGCCGCCGTCTCCCCATCCCGGAGAATCACCAAAACCGTATCGTCTCCGGCAATTGTGCCCAGAATTTCCGGCCATTCCATGGATTCCAGGGTTATAGCCGCCGCATCTGCCATACCGGGAAGTGTGTGAATCACTATCGTATGCATCGCATAATCCACCGTTTTCACGGCACTGTGAAAAATGGAATGTACCCGGCCCACACTCTCCCGGAAGCCTTCTTTTGCAGGTGCGGTGTACCGGCTGCCGCCGGCCGTAGGCTTTTTCAAAAGACAAAGCTCTTTAATGTCCCGGCTGACTGTGGCCTGAGTTACATCAAAGCCCCGACTTTGCAGTGCTTCCGACAGCTCATCCTGGGTCCGGATACAGGTTTCCTCTATAATCTGTAAAATAGCATTCTGCCGTCTCTGTTTCATACCTTTATCCCTTCAATTTTTCTTTTAATATTTCTAAAAATGCTTTTTTTTGCAGCGTTGCAATTTTGGCCGCATAAGGAGCCCGGCGAATTTCCACCGTATCTCCCTTTTGCAATGTCAGCCGGTCCTCACCGTCCACCGTCAGATGTGCGGAAGCACTGTCCGGCAGAAAGCTTGCCTCCAGGGTGCTTGCTGCAGGCAGTACCACCGGCCTTGCATGAAACATATGCGGACAGATAGGCGTAACCAGAAAGGCCTCCATTTCCGGATGTACCACCGCGCCGCCGGCCGCAAACGAGTAGGCCGTGGAGCCGGTGGGGGTTGCAAAAATGATACCGTCTGAAATATACTGCCCCAAAGGTGCTCCGTCAGCATTCACCTGCATCCGAAGCAACGATTCGCTGGCCTTTCCCCGGACAACCGCATCGTTAAGGCCGAAAAATCCGGTTGTCTCGCCGCCCGGACGCCGCACGCGCACTTCCAGCATCATCCGTTTCTCAATCCGTACCTGGCGGAGCATTTCACGCACATTCCCTTGCAGAAAGTCCTCTTTTTCCGCGCCGCTCAAAAATCCCACATGCCCCAGATTTATACCTAAAACCGGCGTGCCGTGGGGAGCGGCGTGGCGCGCCGTGTGCAAAAGTGTTCCGTCCCCGCCCAGCACCAGCAGAAGGTCCTGTGCCTTATACAGTCCTTCCCCGTCTGCCGCAGGCAATGTGGGATAAAACCCGTGCACCTCTTTTGAAACTGTGACTTCCTCTGTCACGGCCACACGCCGGATAACCTGGCCCGTAACCGCCAGGCCTTCATCTCTTGAGCTGTTTGCAATAATACCGATTTTCATGCCTATTCTTCCTTTTTCTTATACATAATCTTATAGGAAGCCTTTTCTTTTTCCTCCTTTGGCTTCTTATACCCGGCCATGTAGGCAAGCATGGAAAGGAAGGGCATAATCAAAAGCACCAGGCCATATCCTGCCAGCACAAGGCCGCGGCCTGCCCCGCCCGGAAGGGCGGCGGGCAGAAATCCCATATAGGTGCCGATGCAGAACACCCGGTAAAAGGCAACGGTTCCGTTGTTCAGCAGAAGGAGAAGATAGAAAAGAAAGAAGGGAATCTCTGCCATCAGGCCCACAGTCAGTCCCTTCAGTCGGTAATGCTTTTCCGTGGCATAGGGCTGCCGGTCATGCTTTCCCATCTTCCATATACTATCAAACCCGATACCAAGATACAGTGAGCATACCATCACCGAATAAATGACGGAGCCGACGCCGGAAAATGTTTCACTGTCTGAAAACGTGCCGATAATCGGGATAAAGACCGGGAGCATAATCAGTGTCAGAAAGTTGAAGAACACCCTTTCCCCCAAAAGCTTCAGCGCATACTTTATATGTTGTTTCATAAAAATTCACCTCTTTCTGTATAGTATACACATTTTTTGCAAAAAGGTCAAGTGTTTCCACTTTTTTGTACGATATTGTTTTATTTTTAACAATAAATTGGAAAAAGAGTTGCAAAATCCGGCGGATTGTACTATAATATAAGAATACTGACTAAAATAGGAGTAAGCTGTGTACCGCAAGATAATTTTTGATTTGGACGGTGTAATCACAAGTGAATCGGTATTCTGGGATACGGCGGCAGTCACGGTGGCAGAATTTATGCACCAGCCCGTCCTTTCCCCCGCCATCCTCCGTGAAAAATACTTTTACGGAGACAGACTGATTCGCCTCGTCAAAAACTGCGGTGTAAATTCCAACTGGGACCTTGTGTACCTGACGCTGGCTTTCTGGGAAACGGACAGCCGCGGTGTTTTTGAAGCAATTTCTGCCCTTGATATGCAGGCCTTTGACCTGTACCGTGCGGCCGGCGAGAGGTTGGCAAAAAAAACGGGGCGGCCACCGGCAGAAGTGAAACGGGGCGGTCCGCTTTGGAAGGAAATGGCCGACTCCTTTCAGGAATGGTTTTTAGGCAGCACCACCTTTTCCGAGGTTTATGGCCTTCCCCCGCGGGGCGTGCGGCCAGGTCTATGGGAAAGTGAAGAGCCTCTTGTAGGCCGGGATTCCCTCTACCGGACGCTGTTGGCTCTTAAAAATGAAGGCATTTCCCTTCGCATCGGCACAGCGCGGCCGTTGCCGGAGGGCGTGGCTCCGCTCCGGCGTTGGGGCGTATACGACCTTTTTGATGACGAAGGCGTTATCACCTATAATTTTATCCGCCGCGCGGAGGAGCAGCAGGGAAAAACCGGGCTCGGGAAGCCACACCCCTATATTTTTCTGAAAGCGTATTTCGGGAAGAACTTTCCCGATGCAGATATTCTGGCAGGCAGATACGAAAAAGACTTTTCTGACTGTCTTGTTGTAGGCGATGCCGGCGCGGATTTATTTGCCGCCCGGGCGATGGGCGCGGATTTTGCCGCCGTGCTCACAGGAATTGCCGGGGAAGATGCAAGACCGTTTTTTGCGGAAAACGGCGCAAAATATATATTGCCGGACATTACAGCCCTTGAGGGCATCCGGTATTGAACGGAGGATACAAATGAACGTAGCAAACGCACTCACCGGGCTTCGGCTTCTGATGATTCCCGTCGCCGCCTGGATGTTTGCATTCCGGAAATTTGACGCAGCGGCAGCCGTTTTTCTGGCTGCTTGCCTTACGGACGTACTGGACGGGTTTATTGCCCGTCGCTTCAATATGATTACAGATGTGGGCAAGCTTCTGGACCCGCTGGCCGATAAAGGAATGCAGCTGACAGTGCTTATCTCCCTGTCCCTCTGCGGACGAATGCCGCTCGTAGCCGTTGGCGTTATTCTGGCCAAGGAGCTGCTCATGTTTTTCGGCGGCCTGTTTCTGTACAAAAAGAAGATTGTGGTTTCGGCAAACTGGTATGGCAAGGCGGCCACTGTGCTGATTTCAGCCTGCGTAACGACGGTACTGCTTTTTTATGAGAAAATGTCACCCTGGCTTCTGTGTGCCGTTCAATGGTTGCCTGTTCTGGCGGCGGCCGGTGCATTTGTGCTGTATTTATCCTCTTTCTTAAAAACTGTGCAGGAAGGAAAGCTATTATGAAGGAACACAATTACACCATTCCGCTGACAGAAGCACTGGAATCCGATGTCTCCTGCTTTCTCTGCCGGATTGAGGACGAGCTGGAGGCGAGGGCACTGGACTACTATATGGGTGCCGCCGTGATGGAACCCGGTGTGCGGATAGAAACAAACAAGAAGGGCTTTTGCCGTCATCATGCAGAAAAAATGCTGGAAATGCCAAAAAAACTGCCGCTGATGCTGGCACTGCAAACCCGGCTGGATACCGTGGCAGAAACGCTGAAAAAAGAAAAAAAGCCCGGCAAAAAAACAGAGGGCACCTGCGCCGTCTGTGACAGAACATCCGGCCAGATGGAAAAGGTACTGGAAAACTGTCTGTGGCTTCTGCAGAAGGAGCCGGATTTTCTCCGGAAATTCCTGGATTCGCAGGGCGTATGCCTCCATCATTTTCATGCACTCAGTGCAAAAATGGGACGGGGCGACGGAGCACTGTATGAGAAACTGCACGAACACATGCTGGAAAAGCTGAAGACGCTTTCCTGCGACATCGCCGCCTTTACCCGCAGCTTTGATTACCGGTTTGCTCCCGGTGAAACTATAGGAGCCGTTCCGACACTTGCGGTGGAAACGCTGACAGAAAAGAGAGGTTTGTAATGGGATTTTTTACATTTAATTTTGATAAGCCCGGACGGGGCGTAGATAAGGATGCGCCGCAAAAGCGAGGCTTTTTCCTGTTTTTTGATGTTCTTCTGCGAAAATTCTGGAGGATTTGCTCGCTGAGCCTGGGGTATACGCTTCTGAGTGTTCCGGCAGCTATTGTTTATCTGTTTCTGAACATTTTTCTCCAGGGAGCATTCAGCCCCATAAAGGACCCGGCATTTATTACCTACATGGGTATTTATATCATGCTGTTTCTTGTATGTTTTCTGGGCAGCGGCCCGGCCAGTGCCGGACAGGCCTATGTTCTGCGGAACTTTTCGCGTGAGGACCACGCCTGGGTCTGGGATGATTTCTGGAGCCAGACAAAGGAGAATTTTGGGAAAGGGCTGGCCATGTTTCTGCTGGATATCGTTATCGTAACCCTTCTGATATCGTCGGCCGTTCTGTATCTGAACAGCGGTTTTCTGCCTCTTCCGCCTATGATTTCGGCCGTCTTTGGTTTTCTGGCCATCATCGCCCTCATCATTTGGTTTATGATGCACTTCTTTTTTTACCCGTTACTGGTTACGTTGGACATGAAATTCGGGCAGCTTTTAAAGACATCGTTTCAGCTTACCATGGCAAAGCTTCCGCAGTGTATTCTGATTTTTGTTCTGAGCATCGCGGTGTTCGCGATTCTCATGGCACTGTACTTTGTAAACATCGCTTTCGTACTGTTGTTTGCGGCATTAGGCTTCTCCCTCGTCAGCTTCGTATACATTTTCTTTGCCACCAGCGTGATGGACGGGATAATAAACACTGACTTTTAATGTGAAATATTGGCAAAAATACATTTTATTTTTGTGCATATTTTCCTATTGCAATTCGCGTGTTTTTGTGATATTATAATATGTGTACCGTATTCTTGTACAATACACAAAAACTTTTTTTCATTTTCCCTCCTTTTTAAACAGGCCGCCTCACCAGCGGTCTGTCGCATTTTACGGTCTTTTTTGTACAAGTCTAAAACCTCCTGTCCCGGCATATAGATGCCATAGGAAGGAGGTTTTTTTGTGGGAATAGAAATTTTATTTTATGGAATCGGTTTTTTGTGGCTGCTGCTGCTTCTGCGGTTTCTGCAAAAGCCTATCCGTCTGATTCTCCGTCTTTTCTTCAGCACAATGCTGGGCGGGATGCTGCTGCTACTTCTCAACACATTGGCCATTGCCCCTCTGCAGCTTGCCGTAAACCCTGCAACAGCCCTCATTACCGGAATCTTAGGCTTGCCGGGCGTAGCGGCCATGCTCTTTATTAAGCTCTGGCTGTAGAGAGGACAGAAAGTGCGGCACCGATGCCATCGGTGGCGGCTGACATAATGCCGCCTGCATAGCCGCACCCTTCTCCGGCCGGATATAACCCCGACAGGTTACTTTGTCCGTTCTCTCCCCGGAGAATCCGGAGCGGCGAGGAGCTGCGGGTTTCCGGTGCAGTCAGAAGTGCATCGCCCATACCATACGGTGCAAGACGGCGGGCAAATACAGGCAGGGCACTCCGCATGGCATCCGTTACAAAAGCGGGGAGGCAGTCGCCGATACTTCCGGGCCTGACGCCGCGGGCATAGGTGGGCAGAACTGTACCGAAGGCTTCGGTCCTCCGGTTTGCCAGAAAGTCATCCACCCGCTGGCAGGGTGCTTTATATGCACCGCCCCCCGCGCGGAAGGCGGCCTGTTCTATTTCTTTCTGCAAGCGCACACCATCAAAAGGATCCGTGCCGTACTTCTCCGGGCCGATACCAACCAGCACTGCCGCATTGGAATTTTCCCCATCACGGGCATGGAGACTGTACCCATTGGTAACGACGCCGCCCTCCTCACTGGCCGCCGGAATCACATAGCCGCCAGGGCACATACAGAACGTGTATACTGACAGACCGTCCGGCAAGTGACACACCAGCCGGTACTCTGCCGCCGGAAGAAGCGGTGCGCTTTTCCCATATAAGGCATCGTCGATATCCTTTCGTCTGTGCTCGATACGGGCACCCACTGAAAAGGGCTTTGCTATCATATCCGCTCCCTTTCGCCGGAGCAGAGAAAAGGTATCCCGCGCACTGTGGCCGATGGCCAGAAGCAGCGCGTCGGTTTCATAGAAACCTTTTGGCGTTTCCACGGCCGTAAGGCGGCCGTTTTTTACAGAAAAGTCCGTCATCTGTTCAGAGAAATGTACTTCACCGCCCAAAGCAATAATTTCTTCCCGGATGCTTTTTACTACGGCCGGAAGCTTATCTGAACCGATATGCGGATGTGCATCATAGGCAATCTCCGGCGGTGCTCCGTGGGCAATAAAGGTATCACGCACGAAGCGAAGGTGTCCGTTTTTAACCCCGGTGCCGATTTTTCCGTCAGAAAACGCACCGGCACCGCCCTCGCCGAACTGTACGTTTGTGGATGTATCCAGCTCGCCCGTGTCCATGAAATGCTGTACTGTTCGGGCGCGGCCCGCAATATCCTGTCCCCGTTCCAGAACAACCGGACGAAGGCCTGCCCGTGCCAGAACCAAAGCACCGAAAAGCCCTGCCGGCCCCATCCCGACAACCACGGGCCGCAGACGGCTTTGTGCCTTTGGAATTACAAAGGGGGCAGGTGCTGTATATACGGGAGCTGAAATTCCTTTTGCGTTTCGCAGGGTAACAGCCAGATTATATACCCATATAGGGGTGCGGCGTGCGTCAATCGAACGCCGCAGAATTTCCACTGAAACAACATTATCCGCCGCGGTACCGAGTGCCGCGGCGGCTGTTTTTTGAAGATTTCCGCCCTCCGGGGGCAGCTTGCAGGAAACTGAAACTGTAACCATATGTATTTCCTTTTTTAAAATTTTGTGTAGCCGAGACCGCGTCCAAGCTCTTTGCCGCTCTTTAAATAGGCAATAACGGCACGGGCCAGACTGGAGGACGGCTCGTACGCATCCAGATTTTCTTTTTCTGCGCCAAACACCCGCTTTAAGACCTCGGGTCTGCAATCGTAACGGTCGTAAATATTAAAAATTTTCTGGAACTGCATAATATTGGATTCCTCCGGCAGGATTTCTCCGAGCCGGGGGTCCAGAAGCCAGGTGTTGGTCATATACAGGCAATCGCCGTACTCGGGATAGAACTTCCGGAAAAAGGCACGGGCCTCCTGTATGGATTCTGCACAGCCCACCAGTTTTTCGTTGTCGGAAATATGCATATAAACATAGGGTTCTTTTTCTGCCGCCAGCACTTTCTCACCGGCCAGCAAAGGCTCGTGCGGTGCAGGCACAAAGGCATATCCCAGGCGACCGATGCGGAACAGCGTCATATTCAGGTGAGAGATGGGCCAGGTGGGTGCCACGTTCCCCCAGATACCAAAATGCTTCTTATGTGTTTCCATTTTCTCCGGCAGACAGTTGAAGGTGTTGTAAAACACTTCATCCGGCATTCCTTTTTCTCTGTATTTCTCGTGGGTGTAACCGGCAGCGGCCATATAAATCAACACGCAATAAATACCGCCGTTTTCTTCCTCGGCAAGCTTTTCCATTCTCTCCCGTTTCTCGGCCGAAGGAATGGACGGGTCCACTAAATAACGGGCAATGCTGCCCGCCTCTTCCGGGGAAAACCGGGGCATGAAGCCCTCCAGTAAATCGAGATTTTCCTCCGACATGCGGATTTTCGGAGCGAATTGCCGGAAATACTCTTTATTATAATACATAAAAACACATCCTTTTTATTTGTATATCAGTATACCATACCTACGTTCCTTTCGTCAAGGAAAAAATGGGATTTACAGTCCGGAAGCCTTTCAGCGGAATCTCTTTTGAAAAGCAGCAGAAAGCCATCGCACTCCCGCAGAAACCAATGCGGCAATCAGGACAGAGGCAAGAATATCACTGGGGAAATGGACATAAAGATACAGACGGGAAAAAGCCATCAGAAAAGCTACGGCCAGTGCGGCAACGCCTGCTTTTTTCCATTTTGCTATCAGACTAAATGCGACAATAAACGCGGATGCTGTATGTCCTGATGGAAAAGAAAAATCCGCAGGACGGGTAATCAGTAGCGAAAAATCTACCAGCCAGCAGGGCCGTGGCCGGGCCACCAGCGGTTTCAGAAGCAGATTTACAAGAAGAAATCCTACCAGAAGGCCGACAAGCACCTGCACGCCCTGCCGCCGTGTGCTGTGCCGGCAAAGGAGCCAGGCGGCAAGCAGAAGCCACAAAAAGCCCCCGTTGCCGAGGGCTGTGAACCATGGGAAAAACCAGTCTGCGAAGGCACACTGCAGATGGCTCTGTATGAAGCTTAGTATCTGAAAATCCAGTTGTGTAATGATAGCAGGCATACGGTACCTCTTTAAGCCGGAAAATTATTTTGTCATTTTCTCCTGCTTCACCTTGTGGTCAATCACATGACGGGAGGCAAGCTCTGTGTGAATATCGGACAGTGAAATGCCCATTTCCACCATCAGCACCATCACATGGTAGGCAAGGTCTGCAATTTCGTACACGGTTTCCTTCTTATCATCAGCTTTTCCGGCAATAATCACCTCTGTACATTCTTCGCCCACCTTCTTCAGAATTTTATCAATTCCCTTTTCAAAAAGGTAGGTCGTGTAGGAGCCTTCCTTTCTCTCGATTTTCCGACCCACAAGCAGCTCGTACAGTCCTTCCAGGGAAAAAGCACTTCGTTCGTCACTTTCCCAGACGGGCTTTGTAAAGCAGGAATCTGTGCCCTCGTGACACGCCGGTCCCTCCTTATCCACCAAAACCACCAGTGCGTCACTGTCGCAGTCCGCTGTGATGGAAACAATGTGCTGATAGTTTCCGCTGGTTTCACCCTTGCGCCATAATTCCTGCCGAGAACGGCTGAAAAAGCAGGTTTTTTTCTCTTTCATGGAAATTTCCAGGCTTTCCCGGTTCATGTAAGCAAGCGTCAGAACCTTTTTTGTTTCCGCGTCCACCACAATGGCAGGAATCAGCCCTTTTTCATCGAATTTAAGTTCGTTAATCTGCAGCATATGTTCCTCCTATATCCGTACCGGGATATTTTCCCCGGCCAGTTTTGTTTTTAAATCCTTGATTTTCACTTCGCCGAAATGAAAGATAGAGGCGGCAAGTCCGGCATCAACCTTGGGAAGTGTTTTGAAAAGCGTTGTAAAATCTTCCATGCAGCCCGCCCCGCCGGAAGCGATAACGGGCACATTCACCGCGTCACATACCTCGGCAAGCATTTCCAGGTCGAAACCGTTTTTCACCCCGTCGGTGTCGATGGAATTCACAACCACCTCGCCGACCCCCATGGAAACGCACTGCCGGATCCATTCAATCGCCTCCATGCCCGTGTTTTCCCGGCCACCCTTGGCAAATACCCGGAACACACCGTCCACACGTTTTATGTCCGCGGAAAGCACCACGCACTGGTCGCCGTACTTTTTCGCCGCTTCGTACACCAGTTTCGGATTCCGGATGGCACCGGAATTGACGCTTACCTTGTCGGCACCGCATTTCAGCACCCGGTCAAAATCGTCCACTGTGTTGATGCCGCCGCCCACCGTCAGAGGAATAAAAATGGTACGGGCCACCTCACATAAAATATCCGTAAAAAGTGCACGGCCCTCGGCAGAAGCCGTGATGTCATAAAACACCAGCTCATCCGCACCGCACCGGCTGTAATACTGCCCCAGCTCCACAGGGGATGAGACATCTGCCAGCCCTTCAAAGTTCACACCCTTAACCACACGTCCGTTCCGCACGTCCAGGCAGGGGATAATTCGTTTTGTAATCATTTCGCCACCTCAATCGCTTCCCGGAGGGAGATTGCGCCCGTATAGTAGGCCTTTCCGATAATTGCACCGTACAGGTCCAGTCCGGCCAGATGCCGTACATCGTCTATGGACGAGACGCCGCCGGAGGCCACAATCTGCATGGAAAACTCCCGGGATAAATCCCGGTACAATTCCCGGTTTGTGCCCTGCATGGCACCATCCTTGGAAATATCGGTACAAATAAGCGTTTTTACACCCAACGCTTCCATGTGGCGGCAAAAGCTGAATGCATCCCGGTCCGATTTTTCTGTCCAGCCCCGTACAGCAATGAAGCCGTCCTTAATATCTGCGCCTACGGCAATTTTTTCGCCGTATTTCTCCACGGCACGGGCAAGAAAGGCCTCGTCCTCCACCGCCGCCGTACCAAGAATTACCCGGCTGACGCCGATGGATACATATTTTTCTATGGTTTCCATACTGCGGATACCGCCACCGATTTCAGCAAAAAGGGAAGAGCTTTCCACAATTTTACGCACTGTTTCCAGATTCGGTGTGGTCCCCTCCTTTGCCCCTTCCAAATCCACCAGATGGATGCAAGACGCACCGGCCGCTTTAAATTCCGCGGCAATTTCCGGAGGATTCTCGCTGTAGACAGTCATTTTGTCATACTCCCCCCTAAGGAGCCGGACGGCTTTGCCGTCATATAAATCAATTGCAGGGAAAATCAGCATTTACCCACCTCCATACTACAGAAAGCCCGTAAAATATTCAGACCCACATCGCCGCTTTTTTCCGGATGAAACTGGCAACCAAACACACTGCCGTCCTCCACAGCCGACACGAGGGGCGCACCGTATTCAGCCGTGGCAATCACGCTTTCAGCGCAACCGGTCCCGGAAAAGGAATGGACAAAATACACATGGTCCCCGTTCTTTATGCATCTAAAAAGCCGGGAGGGTTTCTCCGTAAACTGCAAAGCATTCCAGCCAATATGCGGAATTTTAAGCCCTTCGGAAATCTGCTCCGCAATGGGGCGGATTTCACCCCGGATAAGACCGAGGCCCTCATGCTCGCCGTATTCATAGCTTTTCTCAAAAAGCAGCTGCATACCGAGGCAAATTCCTAAAAGCGGCTTCCCACGCCGCGCTTCCGCGGTTACTACCTCTGCCATACCGCAATCCCGCAGTTTTTTCGCCGCATCCCCGAAAGCACCTACGCCCGGAAGAATAATCTTATCGGCCGCCGCAACTGCCGCAGGGTCCCGGGTAACATACGCGTCTGTCCCAATAGCCGCAAAGGAGCTTTTAAGGGAAAACAGATTCCCCACGCCGTAATCAATAATGGCAATCATGAAAGCACCCCTTTAGTAGAAGGGATTTCGTCCGCAAAATCCGGGTCAATTTTAACTGCTTCGCGCAGTGCCCGGGCGGCGGCCTTGAAGGCTCCTTCTATAATATGGTGCGAATTTTGCCCGGCCAGGGAACGCAGATGCAGATTGCACGCCGCTTCTCTGGTAAATGCCAGCCAGAATTCCTCGGTAAGCTGGGTGTCAAAGGTTCCTACCTTTTCCGTAGGAATCTCCAGCGCATACCCGAGAAAGCTTCTGCCGGAAAGGTCACAGGCAGCCAGAATCAGTGCTTCATCCATAGGCAGTGTCGCACTGCCGTAACGGGTAATGCCACGCTTATCGCCCAATGCCTTACAGAACGCCATGCCAAGGCAGATACCCACGTCCTCCACCGTGTGATGGTCATCCACCTCTGTGTCGCCATTGCAGCTGACAATCAGGTCAAAGCGGCCGTGACGGGCAAACAGGGTCAGCATATGGTCCAGAAAGCCACAGCCGGTTTTGATTTCGCTTTTTCCCGTGCCATCAAGCGACAAAGCAATATAAATATCGGTTTCACCGGTTTTTCTCTGGATTTTTGTATCTCTCATTTTCGTTCCTCCATCAGTTCCGTAATCGTCTTTACGAGCACTTCCATTTCCGCCCGGCTTCCGATTGTAATGCGGTTATAGTCTGCAATTTTAGGATGGGTAAAGTGCCGGATTAAAATCCCCCTCGCCCGCAGTTTTTTATAAAGTGAATCCCCCGGAAATGCCGGATGCGTAGCAAACACAAAATTGGTCCGGCTGTCCGTAAGCGTAAATCCCAGGTTTTCCAATGCCCGGGTGGTATATTCCCGGTTTTCAATTACAGTACGGCAGTTCGCCGCCGTATAATCGGGATCGGAAAGCGTACCCAGCCCTGCCGCCATGGTCATGGCGTTGATATTATAGGGATTGGTGGAATACTTAATTGTGTTGAGGTCCTGTATCAGAGCCCGGTTTCCCACGCCGAAGCCCAGCCGCGCCCCGGCCATGGAGCGGGATTTGGAAAAGGTCTGGGTGACCAGGAGATTGTCATATTTCCGAATGAGCGGCACACAGCTTTCGCCGCCGAAATCCACATAAGCCTCGTCCACAACCACCACCGTGTCCGGATTGCTTTTCAGAATTTTTTCGATATCCGCTCTGGAAAGTGTAATCCCGGTGGGCGCGTTGGGGTTGGCAATAAAAATTGTTTTGTCCAGGCTCAGGTAATCACGCACACCAATGGTAAAATCCTCCCTGAGAGGAATTTCCTCATAAGGAACCGTGTTAATTTTGGCAAACACCGGGTAAAACCCGTAGGTGATATCCGGAAACACGGCAGGATGTGTGCTGTCACAGTAGGCCATGAATGCAAAATTCAGAATCTCGTCCGACCCGTTTGTCAGAAGCACCTCGTCCGGCCGCACCCCCAGCATATTTGCCACCGCTTCCGTAAGTCTGCGGCACTCCGGGTCCGGATACAGCTGCAGCTGCTCTGCGGCTTCTGCCGCCGCTTCTCTCGCCTTTTCCGATGGGGGGAAGGGAGATTCATTCGTATTCAGTTTGATAAACTGCCTGTCCTTCGGCTGTTCGCCGGGCGTATAGGGAACAAGGCTTGAAAATTTTCCGCTGAAAAACCGACTCATGCTTTTTCCTCCGTGCGTTTTCGGACACTTCTGGCGTGGGCCTCGAGGCCCTCCTGCTCTGCAAAGAACGCCACATCGTCCGCAATGCGGGCCAGTGCCTCCCGGGTGAAATAGGTATACTGGGTTTTCTTGACAAAGTCATCCACAGACAGCGGACTGGCAAACTTCGCCGTCCCGCTGGTGGGCAGGGTGTGGTTTGGTCCGGCCATATAATCCCCCAATGCCTCTGGGCAATTCTTGCCAAGAAAAATACTGCCGGCATGGCGAATGGCATCCAGGTAATCAAAAGGAGTATCCACACAAAGCTCCAGATGCTCCGGTGCCAGCTCGTTGGAAATGTCAATGGCTGCGGAAAGAGATTCCGCCACAATAATTTTGCCGTTATTGTCAATGGACGCACGGGCAATTTCTGCCCGGGAGAGCGTGGGAATCTGCTGCTCCAGTGCGGCCTGTACCGCCTTTGCAAGCTCCATGGAATCCGTCACCAGCACGGCACTGGCGAGCCTGTCATGCTCGGCCTGAGAAAGAAGGTCCGCTGCCACGGCCGCAGGGTCTGCGGTTTTATCGGCCACAATCAGAATTTCGCTGGGTCCGGCAATCATGTCAATGGACACTTTACCAAATACCTGTTTCTTCGCTTCTGCCACAAAGGCATTTCCCGGTCCCACAATCTTATCTACCTTTGGAATGGTTTCCGTCCCATAGGCCAGTGCGGCAATGGCCTGTGCACCGCCTACCTTGTAAATTTTATCCACGCCTGCAATATGTGCCGCGGCCAGAATAACCGGTGCCACTGCCCCGTCTCGCGTGGGAGGTGTTACCATTACAACCTCGGGACACCCGGCGATTTTTGCCGGAATTGCATCCATTAAAACAGTGGAGGGGTAGGCCGCCGTGCCGCCGGGCACATACAAACCGGCCCTGTCCACGGGAATAATTTTCTGCCCCATCAGGATTCCGCTTTCGTCGTTAATAATAAAGCCGCTCCGGACTTGCTTTTCGTGGAATTTCCGTATATTATCTGCCGCCGTGCGAAGCACCGCCAGAAACCGGGGAGAGACAGCGTCCACGGCCGCGTCGATTTCCTCTTTTGTCACCCGGAGAGCGGAAAGCTTTGCTTTGTCAAATTCCTCTGTATACCGAAAGAGTGCGGCATCGCCGTCCCTTCTTACCGTTTCAATAATCCCGGACACAATGCCGGACACATCCGACTTCGGCTCCACACGGGCAAAAATCTCATCCATTGCCACTCGCCCGTACTCTAAAATCCGAATCATTTTTCTCCTCCGTTCCGTCCCATCGCCGCCGTGAGTGCTTCAATCTGCGCCGATTTAAACTTAAACCCTGCCTTATTGGCAATCAGCCGTGCACTGATGGGCACAATTGTTTCGATAACCTCCAGGTTATTTTCCTTCAGTGTGCTTCCCGTTTCCACAATATCGGCAATTACATCGGAAAGCCCCAAAATCGGAGCAATCTCGATAGAGCCATTGAGGTGAATAATATCAATGTCCCGCCCACGGGAGGCATAATAGTTCTTTGTAATATTGGTAAATTTTGTGGCTACACGCAGGGTCCGGCGAGGGTCATCCCGGAAATCGCGCATGGCGGCCACAGCCATACGGCATTTCCCGATGTCCAAATCCAGAAGCTCATATACATCCGGCTCATATTCCAGAAGAATGTCCTTCCCCGCCACGCCAACATCAGCCGCACCACGCTCTACATAAATGGCCACATCCGACGGCTTGACCCAGAAATAGCGCACGCCGCATTCGGGATTTTCAAAAATCAGCTTCCGGCCTGCTTCCCGGATGGAGGGACATGCAAAGCCCGCCTTTTCAAACATTTCATATACTTTTTCCCCCAGCCGTCCCTTCGGCAGGGCCACATTAAGCATTGTTTTCAAGAATCTCCACCCCTCTTTCCTGTAATTTCAGCAGTTGACGATACCGGATTTTCTCCGGCACGCTCCGCTGTGCCATTACCCGCTTGCCGTTGGCCGTCAGAAGGCCGATGGTCTCCGTCAGTGCCCGCATATCGGCCCCTTCATCGTACAAAAGCACCGTGTCCACATCATAGTCCGGTGTTTCCGGCGAAAGCTGCTCCAACATATCAAGATACAGTGCAAAGCCAATCGCCCCGGCCTTTTTGCCCATCCGGGCCATCAGTGTATCATACTGCCCACCGGACAAAATCCCCGCCGCAAGGCCCTGAATAAAGCCACGGAACACAAAACCGTTATAATAATTCATATCGCAGATTACAGAAAAATCAATGCGGATTCTGTCGCCAAAGCCGCATTTTTCAAGGGTTTTCAGCACAAGACTCAGCTCGTCCATCGCCGCTGCATTTCCTTCTGTTCTTATGACATCCAGCTTCGGCAGAACGTCTGCCGCCGCACCGTAGGTGGTTACCAAGGCGCAAAGCTTCGTGCTATCCAGCCCTTCCGCCGCGCAAGCTGCCGCAACGCCGTGGGCATTCTTTTCACCGATACACTTCAGAATTTCTGTCCTCGCCGCCGGGGAAGCCCCAGCCTCATCCAAAAGCGGTGATACGATACCCATATGGGAAATATCCAGCACAAAATCCTCGGAAATAAAAGCCAGACTTTCTGCCGCCAGCATCAGCACTTCGGAAATGCAGTACGCATCCACCTGCCCGATGCACTCAAGCCCAAGCTGCATAATCTCTTTATAGGTACCGTCCGCACCGGTACGGTACACATTCTCGTTATAATACACCTTCTGCACAAACTCCGGCGCGTCCGGTGTGTTTTTAATAATCGAAAGCGTCACGTCCGGCTTTAAAGCCATCAGCCGCCCACCGGCGTCCGTAAAAGTAATTACATTCTCTGAAATCAGAAAATCCTTGTTCCGTACATAAAGGTCGTACGGCTCGAACTTACTCATTTTAAACTGGGAGTACCCGTACTTCTGATATAGCTCCCGCAGGCCAAATATAGCCTTCTCGTCCTTTTTCAATACAGCACTGCTGATTTGCATGGGTTTCGCCTCTCTTTCGCTTCATCACTTTAGTATGATAGCACAGCACAGTGATAAAGTCAATACAAATTTGAAAAAAATCAAAAAATTTTATTTATTACTGTTTTTCTTTGCCCGCATACTGTTATCCAGAATCCGCTTGCGGATACGGAGCGACTGGGGCGTAACCTCCAGCAGCTCGTCATCTGCCAGAAATTCAATATACTGCTCCAGGCTCATATTCCGCGGCGGCACAAGCCTGAGTGCTTCATCCGACCCGGATGCGCGCATATTTGTCACATGCTTGCGCTTGCACACGTTCACCACAATGTCATCGGCCCGGCTGTTCTCCCCTACAATCATGCCCTGGTACACCTTCGTTCCCGGCGAAATAAACATCGTTCCCCTGTCCTGTGCGTTGAAAAGTCCGTAGGAAACGGCTTCTCCGTCCTCAAAGGCCACCAGCGACCCCCGCGTACGGGTAGGCAAATCGCCGCGGTACGGCTCAAAGGAATCGAATACGTGATTCATTACACACGTTCCCCGTGTCTCGGTCAAAAGCTGACTGCGGTATCCCAAAAGTCCCCGCGCCGGAATTTTAAACTCAATCCGCGTATATCCCTGTGCACCGGGGGCCATGTTAATCAAGGTAGCTTTTCGCAGTCCCGCGCTTTCAATCACCGCACCGGTGTATTCGTCCGGCACATCAATCATCAGATATTCAATCGGCTCATGCAGTACGCCGTCAATGGTTTTCGTAATGACCTTCGGACCGGACACCT
This sequence comes from Clostridia bacterium, assembly GCA_017442155.1. Classification (GTDB taxonomy): domain Bacteria; phylum Bacillota; class Clostridia; order UMGS1883; family UMGS1540; genus SIG447. Next base: position 21,916 of record JAFSAU010000011.1, read on the forward strand.
GGAACTCATATCCCTGCCGCCGCATATTTTCAATCAGCACCGACAGATGCAGCTCCCCACGGCCTGAAACAATGAACGCTTCCGTGGTGTCTGTATCCTCCACCGTAAGGCTGATATTGGATTCCAGCTCCTTGTACAGCCGCGCGCGCAGATGCCGGCTGGTGACATACGTACCCTCTTTCCCTGCAAAAGGACTATCGTTCACAGAAAATGTCATGGAAAGCACGGGCCGGTCAATTTCCACAAAGGAAAGCGGCTCCGGTGTATCTCCGGCGCATACGGTTTCTCCGATGTTGATATCAGCAATGCCGGAAATTGCGGCAATATCACCGGTTGTAACCACTTCGGCATCGGCTTTCTGCAGTCCTGCGTAGGTATACAGCGTGTTCACCCGCGCCCGACGGACGCCCTCCTGTCCCAGACAGCAGACAGAAACCGAATCACCCAGGGCAACAGAGCCGCGCTGAATCCGCCCGATGGCAATCCGTCCCGTATAATTATCATAGTCGATATTGGAAATCAGCATCTGCAGTGGCCCGTCATCGTCTCCTTCGGGAGCCGGAATCGTATCCAGAATCAGGTCAAACAAAACCTTCAGGTCCGTGCCGGGTACATCCGGGTCCGTGCTGGCCCACCCGTCTCTGCCGGAAGCATAGAGGAAGGGTGCCTCCAGCTGGTCATCATCCGCACCCAGGTCAATCAGCAAGTCCAGCACCTCGTCAGCCACAGCCTGCGGCCGGGCGTTGGGTCTGTCTGCCTTATTGATTACCACAATGGGCCGCAGATTCAGCCCCAGTGCCTTTTTCAGCACAAACCGCGTCTGCGGCATACATCCTTCAAAGGCATCTACCAGAAGAAGTACGCCGTCGGCCATTTTCAGTCCGCGCTCCACCTCACCGCCGAAATCCGCATGGCCCGGCGTGTCAATAATATTGATTTTTATATCCTTATAGAATAATGCGGTATTTTTCGCAAGAATCGTAATGCCTCTCTCCCGCTCAATCGCATCCGAATCCATAACCCGTTCGGCCACCTGCTCGTTTTCACGAAAGGTGCCGCTCTGCCGCAGCATCGCGTCCACCAGCGTCGTTTTCCCGTGGTCAACATGGGCAATGATTGCAATATTCCGTATGTTCTGTCGTTCCAATTTTTTCAACTCCCGTAGTTTTAGATGAATGTATATTAGTATATCATATTCTATACACTTTGGCAACCCCTTCCGGCCCTGTTTGTCAGTGTCAGGTAAAAGTTGGCAAAGTTTTGATTGATTTTTGTTACTTATGCAGTATTTTTGCAGGGAAAATCATGGCTGCGTATTCCCCGATACAATTCTTTTTGCCGTATATTCATCGGTAATCAGTGTGTCAATCAGCCGTGTACGCAGCGCACCGATGATTGCCTCTGTTTTTTCCTCTCCACATGCAATGGCGATTGTCTGCTTCGCATTTTTCAAATTTTCTCTGGAAGCACACAGGGTGTTTTCATATAACTCCACAAACTCTCCGTCGGCATTAAAAAAATGTGTGGAAATATCTCCTATCGCAGATGCGCACTTTTCGTTATATCCAAAAGCTTTTCCGAAGGTCTGAATGATTTCATTGTTTCCGATTCCAACGACTGCAATATCAATATCATTCCATAAAGACTGCAGTTTTTTATAATAAGAAGTTTTTTTGAAGAGGCCGCAATCACTCATGGAATCCGGCCGATAGGGAAACCAGGCATATTTCACCCTGGCACCGATTTTGTCTGCAAAGCTCCTGGCAAGCTCATTGGACAGAAAATAAGTCTGCTCCTGGTCGGTTGCACCAAAAAGTGGAAAAACAACCGTATCGGCTGTACGGACCTTTTGAAATTCATCCACGAACATCTGGATCGTGCGTCCCCAGGAAATGGCTATTTTCTGATTTCCTTTTTCAATAAGGGACTTTACATAGGTTCCTGCTTTTCTGACTGTCATCAGCCTGCAAAGGGATTCATTCCCAATGCTTACGCCGCATACAACTGCATTTTTTATGTTAAATGTACTGCAAACAGCCTGTTCAAGGTCTGTACAGGTGATTTCGGGATTATGAATTTTAATTTCTACTATCTTTTCTTTTACGGCATCATTTAATAATTTAGAAACTGTCTGACGGGATAAATTCATCTTTTGTGCAATTTCCTGCTGTGTATGCTTTTTTTCATAATATAATATCGCTGCTTCCCGCATCTGTTTTTTTTGAAAATCCATAGCACATTCCCTTTTGCCTTTATTTTATTGTTTTATTGTATCATTGTTTTCGCTTCCTGTCAACGGATTTAACCTTTTTAATTCGTCTGTTTTTTAACATATGGTATTGACAAATGTTAATATTTGTGATATGCTTTATCTGTAATACAAATAAAGGAGAGATGCATATGGTAGTTACCATGCGAGAAATGCTTGCAGATGCCAGGAAAAATCAGTATGCGATTCCTGCATTTGATATCAGCAATTACGAAATGATGAAAGCCGTTTTAGAAACCTGTGAAGAGGAAAAATCACCTGCGCTTCTCATGACGCTTGGCGTAGACACCCAGGGCAGAAATCTGCAGCTTCTGTCCTCTATGGTAAAAGGAGCTTCCGACTTTTTCCGTGTCCCTGTATGCCTGCATATGGACCATGCAACAGATATTGACTTTATTAAATATGGCTGTGACAACGGGTACAGCTCAGTGATGTATGACGGCTCGGTGCTTCCCTTTGACGAAAATGCCAGAAATACCGCTGTTGTCACCGAATACGCACATAAGAGAGGCATTACTGTTGAAGCAGAACTTGGGCATGTGGGAAATGCAAGTGTCGGAAGCATCAGCGAAACGGGCACGGACACCGACCCCGGCGAAAGTCTTACTGTTCCCGAGGAGGTAGAAAAATTTGTGGCGATTACCGATGTGGATGCTCTTGCCGTTGCCATCGGCACATCGCACGGCGTATATCAAAAAACACCCGAGCTCCGGATTGACAGACTGGATGAAATAACCTCGGTTTGCGACAGACCTCTTGTTCTGCACGGCGGAAGCGGAACACCCGACAGCCAGATGCAAAATGCAATCCGGCATGGCATTACAAAGATAAATATTTATTCCGACGTACTTTTTGCCCTTAACAAGGGACTGAAGGATACGCTAAACAGCATCACGAATCCCTCCACATGGCCTTTCCTGGTATATGAGGACGCCATGAAGCTGATGAAAGAGGTTATTCGTGAAAAACTCAGAACATTTGGCAGTGCAGGGAGGATATAAGGTAACGATGAAAACAAAAGCAGTACGGCTTTACGGAGCCAATGACGTCAGAATGGAAGCGTTTACGCTTCGCCCCATAACATCCGGAGAAATACTGATTAAAATCATTTCAGACAGCGTATGTATGTCAACGTACAAAACAATTCTCCAGGGTGCAAAACATCTGCGGGTCCCCGAAAACGTTGCTGAGCATCCTACTATACTGGGGCACGAATTCTGTGCAGAAGTCGTTGAAGTCGGCAAAAAATGGGAGGACAGGTTTGCAGTCGGTGACAAGGTTGTGTTGCCGCCTGTTCTGTCTTATCTTGGCGGTATGGAAACGGTGGGATATTCCTTTGAAGAGATCGGCGGTGTTTCTACATACTCTATTGTTTATGAGCATATCCTTGACAATGATTTTCTGATTAAACTTGACAGTGACGCTTACTTTAACGGCTCCCTTATTGAGCCTGCCTCCTGCGTTCTGCGGGGCTATAAAGCAAGCCTCCATCTCGATGAAAGCTATAACCCTGTAACCGGAATCAAGGAAGGCGGAAAGCTTGCGATTCTTGCCGGCTGTGGCCCTATGGGTCTTGTGGCCATTGACATTGCGCTTCACGGAAGCAGAAAACCCTCTATGGTAGTCGTAACCGACCGCGACGAAGCCCGCCTCCGGCGCGCGGCAGCTATCTTTTCGCCGGAAAAAGCGAAGGCGGACGGAATTGAGCTTATCTTTTCCAACACCGCAGATAAGGATGCGCTTCTGGAGATTTCCGGTGGAAATGGCTTTGATGATGTATTTGTGTATGCGCCGGTTCCTTCGGTGGTAGAGCTCGGGGATGCTATTCTGGGCTTTGACGGTTCTCTTAATTTTTTTGCCGGCCCTCTGGATAAGAAATTCAGCGCAAACTTCAATTTCTACAATGTTCACTATGCACAGCACCACGTAACAGGCACAAGCGGGAGCACACCCGAAGATATGAGAGATATTGTTGATCTTATCGGCGAAAAACGTCTGGACCCCTCTGTTATGATCACGCATATCGGCGGTATGGATGCAGCAATTCCCACCACAATGAATCTCCCCGAAATTCCCGGGGGAAAGAAGCTGATATATACGCACATTACCCTTCCTCTCACCGCACTTACTGATTTTGAAAAGCTTGGGGAAACAGATGCGAGATTTAAAACGCTTGACGAGCTCGTAAAAGGGAATAACGGACTGTGGTGTGCAGAAGCGGAAAAGTATTTATTGGATAATTTTTAACGTGCCTTAAAAACCGGGCAGACGCTGAGAAACGATGCGCATGTTTCATGAAAAGGAATTCATCGGCGTACGATGGTACGGCAGAGTTATTTCCCCGAAAAGCGGGGGTGTAAAATAATTCTCAAAAATTATTTTACACCCCTTGGGGATAGGAAAAAATGCTTCAGAACGGACAAACTGAGCCAAAGTGTAAGCTTTGGGTTACCCGACGCTGTACGTCGTCAAAGCAAAGTCCACCCCGCTTCATTTTACCTGTTCGGTAAAATATCCGCTATGGTTCCTTGCTTTTCCTCTCCCCAAAAAGTCCGGTGGACTTTCCGGGGTCCCCGAAAGTCGCAAGA
>JAFSAU010000012.1 GCA_017442155.1 Clostridia bacterium
AAACTTTTCGGGCGGTCTTGCAAGAATATCTGCACAAATAAGAATTGACGGAGAGGCAGCCAAAGAATATGTGCTTTCAAATGACACCAAAGTAAAGGTAAATGGCGAGGAATGGACAGTAAGCGGTGTTCGGGTGGAAGACGGATGTTCTTACGGCCATATACAATCGCCGCAGATAGTTCCTGTTCCCACAGAAGAGGCGCCCACCTTTACCGTGACCTTTGACAGCAAGGGCGGAAGCAAGGTAGAGCCTGTAACAGGCCAATATTATGCTTACGGCATAGCTGAATTTGAAGATCCTGTTCGCAGTGGATATAAATTTGATGGTTGGTATAAAGACGAACAATACAGTGAGAAGTTTATTTTTATAAATAATACAAATGATGTAATGGGTGGATATGATAGAGTTTATGAAAATATAACCCTTTATGCAAAGTGGGAGAAAAACTCCAAAGAAGAACAGGAATCTCCAAGTCAGACTGAAAAGCCTGTCCAAACCGAGAAACCCCAGGAAACAGAAAAGCCTGCCGAAAAGCCTACACAGACAGAAAAACCGCAGGAAACTCCCATGATGTCATTTGTTGATGTTGAAAAGGGACAGTATTACTATGATGCGGTTATGTGGGCGGTGGAAAACGGGATTACATCGGGAACGGGTGTAAATACTTTTTCTCCTGACAGCATCTGCACAAGAGCGCAGGTTGTAACCTTCCTTCACAGAATGATAGCATCGCCTGAACCTACCGCGATTGATATGCCTTTTGTAGATGTAAAAGAAGGTGCGTTCTATTATAAGCCGGTTAAGTGGGCTTTAGGAAGTAAAATTACCGGTGGAACAAGCGAAAATACATTCTCACCTGATGATAATTGTACCAGAGCACAGGTTGTTACTTTCCTTTGGCGCACCGCAGGTCAACCCAAGTCAACCGTAAAGAACAATCCTTTTACAGATGTAAAAGCGGACATGTATTATTATGATGCGGTGCTTTGGGCAGTTGAAAACGGAATTACCGGCGGAACAAGTGCTGACACCTTCTCTCCCGATAGTAATTGTACCAGAGCGCAGGTCGTAACCTTCCTGTACAGATTTATTACTAAGAAATAAATGCACTGTGTTAGTATGATATGCACCCCAGAAGTCAGATGCTTTTGGGGTGCATGTTTTTAGAGTTGAACATAAAAATTTGTTAGGCTCAGATAATTTCGGATTCCTTTTTCTTTTCCCGCCGCATCAGCGTCAGAACTTCCTCGCGGGGGGAAGCGTTTTCAAAAAGAACCCGGTATGCCGCTGCAACAATGGGCATTTCCACATTGTGTTTTTTTGCCAGATTATAGGCGGATTCAGCGGCGTAGACACCTTCAACCACTGTGTGCACTTCATCGAGGGCTTCCCTTACCGATTTGCCCTGGCCGATTAAAATGCCTGCCCGGCGGTTGCGGCTGTGCATACTGGTACAGGTTACAATCAAGTCGCCAATGCCGGAAAGACCCGCAAACGTGGAAGGATTTGCACCCATAGCCACACCGAGACGGGTCATTTCAGCTAAGCCGCGGGTCATAAGTGCCGCCTTTGTGTTGTCGCCAAAGCCGAGACCGTCCATAATGCCGGCACAAAGCGCAATTACATTTTTCAGGGCACCGCCCAGCTCTGCACCAACCACATCAGAGGAGGTGTAGATCCGGAAGGTTGGGCACATAAACACATTTTGTACCAGCTCTGCCGCTGCCTGATTTTCGGAAGCCGCCACCACTGTGGTGGGAATCTGCCGCCCGACTTCCTCGGCATGGGAGGGACCGGTCAGCACCACTACCGGATTTGAAGGGAAAGCCCGGGAAATTACTTCGCTGAAGCGTTCATTTGTGTCGGCACAAAGCCCCTTGGTGAGATTAACAATAGGAATACCTGCCGGAAGATGGAGGGCAAGCTGTTCTGCTGTTTTTTGTAAAGCCGCAGAAGGTGTGGCCAAAACGACGAGTTCAGCCTTTGCAGCTATGGCTAAATCAGAGGTATAGATAATACCGTCCGGCAATACAATGCCCGGCAGAAATTCGAGGTTTTCCCGATGTGTACGAATCGAATCGCTTTCTTCCTTCTTCCAGGACCAGAGGGTTACGGTATGGCCGATATTGCAGAGAAGCGCACTGATAGCCGTGCCCCAGCCGCCTGAGCCAATTACTGAAATTTTCATTTGCCGAGTCTCCTTTCTGTGCCTTTCCAGAGCCGTTTAATGTTTCCTGCGTGCCGGACAATGGCCAAAAGTGCCGTTGCGACGGCAAAAATCCGGAACCATAGGTCTGGCTGACGGATAACGGCAAGTACGGCAAACATAATGCATCCGGTGATGGAGCCAAGGGAGACGAGGCGGGTTACATAAATTACAACAACGGCGATAACCATTGCAAAAAGAGCTTCTGTAGGTGCTGCGGTAAGCATCACGGCCAGTGACGTGACAATTCCTTTGCCGCCGCGGAACCCGAAATATACCGGGAAATTATGCCCGATAACAGCGAGAAAGCCTGCTAAATACCCTCCGTATGTACCTGCCAGAAGACGGCCGAGGAGAACGGCAATAACACCTTTTAAAATGTCAATGAGGAAAACAAGAGCGGCTGCGCCTTTTCCGAAGGTACGGAGGATATTGGTGGCCCCGGCATTTCCGCTGCCCACTGTGCGGATGTCCTTGCCCTTCAGGCGGGAGATGATAACGGCAGAGTTAATACTTCCCAGAAGATAGCCGGCCACAGCACTGACAATGTGCCATAAAACAGTCATTTTGTTCACGTTCCTTTCTAATTTCGGTTTTCATTCCGCTCCCGGACAATAAAGCGGAGCGGTGTTCCTGTAAGACCGAAGGTTTCCCGGATACGGTTTTCAAGGTAGCGGATATAGGAGAAGTGCGCCAGCTCCTTGTCGTTTACAAACAAAATAAATGTGGGAGGATTGGTGGAAGCCTGGGTCATATAGTATATTTTCAGCCGTTTTCCCTTGTCGGAGGGGGGCTGGACCTTTTCTGTGGCGTCTGTAAGAATGTCGTTCAGAACGCCTGTGGAAATCCGCATGGAGTTTTGCTGGTAAACCGACTGAATGAGCGGAAACAGCTTATCTACCCGCTGACCGGTTTTGGCGGAAATAAACAGATTCGGCGCATAGGTCATAAAGCTCAGGGTATCATACACACTGTTTTGAAATACCTGCATGGTTTTTGTTTCTTTTTCAATTAAATCCCACTTATTCACAAGAATAATGGATGCCTTCCCGGCTTCATGCACATATCCGGCAATTTTCGCATCCTGTTCGCTGATGCCGGCGGAGGCGTCAATCACAATTACCGCGACGTCACACCTTTCCACCGCAGTCAGTGCACGCATCACGCTGTAACGCTCCACGGTGTCATCCACCCGGCTGTGACGGCGCATTCCGGCCGTGTCAATCAGTGTAAAATGCTGTCCGTCGCGCTCTACCAAGCTGTCAATCGCGTCGCGCGTGGTACCGGGGATGTTGCTGACAATCATGCGGTTTTCGCCCAGAATATGGTTGACAAGAGAGCTTTTTCCGGCATTGGGTTTGCCTACAATGGCAACCTTGATGGAATCGTTATCCGCTTCCTCCGCAGCTTCTTCCGGAAACAACGAAATTGCTTTTTCGATTACGTCTCCCAGCCCCATGCCGTGCAGGGATGAGACAGGGTAGGGGTCACCTATACCGAGGGAGTAAAATTCATATACGCCCACTGGAACTTCGCCCGGCGCGTCGCATTTGTTGACGACCAGAAGCGTGGGTTTTCCGGATTTCTGCAGCATAGTGGCAATTTCCATGTCGTTTGCCGTTACGCCTTCTTTCAGATTGGTAATGAAAAGTATCACATCGGCCGTATCCATGGCGAGCTGGACCTGCAGGCGCATTTCCTGCAAAATAACATCCTTACCGGCCGGCTCAATGCCGCCCGTGTCCACCACAGAGAAAGCACGGCCGAACCACTCTGCATCCGAATATATCCGGTCGCGGGTGATGCCGGGTGTGTCCTCTACGATGGAAAGACGCTGGCCGATAATTTTATTGAAAAGCGTGGATTTTCCCACGTTTGGGCGGCCAATAACCGCCAGAATCGGTTTTGTCATTTCTCTTGCTCCTTTCGCAGTGCATCCCAAAGTGCAAAGCCGTCACACTTTACCGGGAAAACCGGTATCCCAAGTGCTTTGGAAAGCTGGGAAACGGTCATGTCATCTAAAAAAACATCCGTGCCATCCCGAAGCATAGCTTCGGAAAAATAAGCTGCCTGCCCTAAATTGCGGGCGGCAAGCTGGGCGGCAATGTCCTGTCCTGTTAAAAGACCGGCTACGGTAATGCTTTCGCCGAAGAACCGGTTTTTGACGGCGAAAACGTCTATTTTCAGCCGGGGGAAACGCTTCATGGCAAGCGCGGCCAGCTTTTGCATCAGCGGCTCTGCCGCACATCCTGTGATAATGGAAACATGCCGCGTTTTCGCTTCCGGGTTTTCTGCCAATGCTTCCACGAATTCCTCCTCCAGACTCCGGAGAAGGCCTACGCCGTTTTCTATCTGGGCATAGCCCTCGTAGTTTTCTTCCGGCGGTACCGGTTTTTCGGCCAGAAGATAAAATTCATCCGAGGCGTAAATAAATCGGGTGCCGATTGTTTTTAAAAGTGTCTCCTGCCAGGAAGTGACTTGCCGGAGAACTTCGGCGGCGGTTTCCTTTGTGAAAGCATCCAGATGGGGAAGCCCTTCTCTATGGCGCGTAAGCCCTACGGGCACTACGGAAACGCTTTGCATATACGGGGAAAATTCCGATAAATCCGAAATGGTCTTATCCAGCTGTGCTCCGTCATTCACACCCGGAACCAGTACAATCTGGCCGTTCATGTGCAGACCACCGTCGTATAATCGCCGGATATGACGGAGTGCCCGGCCGGCATGGCGGTTGTTCAGCATTCTGCACCGCAGGTCGGGGTCGGTGGTGTGTACTGAAATATTGATAGGCTCAAGACGCATCCGGAGCACCTTGTCAATTTCCTCATCCTTCACATTTGTAAGTGTTATGTAATTGCCGGTCAGAAAGGAAAGGCGGGCATCATCATCTTTAAAATACAGTGTTTCCCGCATTCCGGGCGGTAGCTGGTCAATAAAGCAGAAAATACAGTTGTTGGAACATTTTTTAGCACCGCCAAAGAGGGCACTGGCAAACTGAATTCCTAAATCCGGATTTTCCGGCTCTTCAAATTCAATGATTTCCCGGCTGCCGTCCTGCTTCAAAACGGTAAGCGTTACCACCTCATCGCAGGCGTAAAACCGGAAATCCAATTCATCCTCGGGCACATGACCGTTAATTTTTTCTATTATGTCACCCGGTAAAATACCGGCTTCTGAGGCTTCCGAATCCGGAAACACAGCATGTACTATCGCACTCATCGGCCCTGCTCCTTCATTGCCCGGTCCATATTCCGGGCTGCATCTCTTTTTGCCGCAGTGTCCCGCTTATCGTAAAGCTTTTTACCCTTACAAAGACCAAGCGTCACCTTTACATTGGAGCCGCTCCAGTGTAGGTCCAGCGGAATCAGGGAGTAGCCCTGCTGCATTACGGAAGCGTGCAGCCGCCGGATTTCGTTCTTATGCAGAAGCAGCTTGCGGTCCCGGAGCGGGTCTTTGTTGAAAATGTTTCCCTGCTCGTAGGGACTGACGTGCATTCCGAGGACGAAAATTTCGCCCTCCCGCACAGTGGCATAGGAATCCTTCAGAGAAACACTGCCGCCCCGTATGGATTTCACTTCTGTCCCTGACAGGGAAATACCGGCTTCATATGTTTCCTCTACAAAATAATCATGTCTTGCCTTTTTGTTTTGTGCTATGATTTTTTCCACGGTCCTCAGCCTCCTTTAGTTCAAAATCAATACGGGAAAGTGCGCTGTCCACCCGTGCAAGCCGCACTTCCACAGCATCACCCAGACGATACACCTTGCCGGTGCGCCGTCCGGAAAGCGACAGTGTTTTTTCATTATAAACAAAATAGTCTTCCCCTAAATCACGTACATGGACAAGTCCCTCAGCGAGATTCGGCAGAGCGACGAAAAAGCCGAAATCCAAAACGGACATAATGACGGCGGTATATTCCTCACCTACGTAATCTTCCATATAGCGGCACATCAGATACCGCACTGCTTCCCGTTCTGCTTCCACGGCCGCCTCCTCCCGTTCGGAGGAGTGAACGGCACTGCGCCGTATTTTTCCGGCAAGCCGTGCCGTGTCTTTCCCGTGAAGTACTGCCTTCACCACACGGTGACACATTAAATCCGGATACCGGCGGATGGGGGAGGTGAAGTGACAGTAATGTGTCAGGGCAAGGCCGAAGTGACCGGTGTTTTCGTGGCTGTAACGCGCCTTCATCATGGCTCGGAGTAAGAGCATCCGCACAATATCCGACCGGCTGTCTCCTTCTATGCTTTCCAGAAGTGCAGATGCTTTCTGGCCCGAAAAACGGCCGGGAAAGGAAAGAGAGAGCGTGCGGAGCGCGTCGCCGAGACGTTCCAGCTTTTCACCGTCCGGTGCCTCGTGAACCCGGTACACAAAGGGTGCATCCAGATGAAATATATATTCGGCAATTACCTGATTACAAAGCACCATACAGTTTTCAATCATTCTGTCGGCCCGGCCCTCGGTCCGCTTCTCAATGGCGGTTACCCGTCCGGCTTCGTTCAGCACGATTTCCGGCTCCGGCACGCCAAAGTCGATACTACCTTTTTCGTGACGGTGTGCAGAAAGCGCATCGGAAAGTGCATCCAGAAGTTTCAGGGAAGGAAATACGGCTTCATAGCCTTTTTCCGGCTTTCCCCGGTCCAGCATGGCGGAAACGTTTCCGTACACCAGCCGGAAGTCGGAGCGGATAACGGCTTCACAGATTTCAAAGGAAAGCACCCGTCCGTTCCTCGTAAGGTCAATCACCGTGGTAAGTGTAAGACGGTCCACATCCGGGTTTAAGCTACAGATACCGTTGGAGAGCGGGGCGGGCAGCATAGGCACCATCCGGCCCGGCAGATAGCAGCTGGTACCGCGGCTGTAAGCTTCCCGGTCGATTACGCCGTTGTTTTTCACATAGTGGGCCACATCTGCAATGTGCACATACAGCCGGAAGCCGTCCGGCGTTTCTTCAATGGAGATGGCATCGTCGAAGTCGCGGGCATCCGGCCCGTCTATGGTAAAGGTTAAAAGGGAACGCAAATCCCGCCGCCCGGCCGTACTTCGTACAGAGGCGGGAACCTTGTCGGCCGCGGCCAGAATCTCCGGCGGAAAGCTTTCGGGGAAACCGTGACTTTCTAAAATAGAGGAAAGCATAGCATCGTCGGAAAGGGATTTTTTTACAAAAAACCGGCCCTTTTGGCACTGGATTTCTCCCGTGACAGTCAGCTCCTCTAAAATAAGGGCCAGTTCGTTTCTGTCCCGTTTGGGTACGTCCAGCATGGAGGCGATTTCGTCCTCAAAAAGCGGGACCGTGGCTTGATTTCGTAAAAAAGCGTAAACCTTTTCCTTTCTGTTCAAGTGAAACCTCCTGAAATTACAGAGGCTGCCGCAAAGGTCGCAGAAAACTCTGCTTTAAATGCGACAGCCCGGCTTTCTTCATCCGTGAAGCACTTATTCGAATACGACTGCAAGCACAACAGAGAGAATGATGAACACTACAGCCAGAATTGCGGTCCACTTTTCGAGAATACCGTTAAGCGTTCTGCCTCTGTTCTTTCCAAAAAAGCTGTCGGAATTACTGCCGGCAATGGTACCGGAGAGGCCTGCATCCTTGCCGCTCTGCAGGAGTACTACAGCGATAAGGCAAACCGAAACGACTATATGTACAATCGTACATACCATTTTCCAAGTTCCCATATTCTACACCTCCATTTTTATTTCATATAGGGTAGTATACCACATTTTTATATTTTTTACAAGTTTTTTTTCTAAAAAAAAGAACAAATTCGGAGAAACACCTTCCTTACATGGAAAAACAAGGTTTTTTTACGATATGTTTCCTGATTTCCGGCAGGAAAATGTTGCAATCAGGGTATAGCTGTGTTATAATTGATACATACGAAAAATCATCCAGCGGTGCGGGACTCTAAAAGAGCACACAAAATGATTTCCCGGCAGCGGAATTACGCATTGGTTTTGATGCAGAGTATGTGGGATATTGTCGAAATGCGAAAGGAGAGCAGAGTATGAAACCGGAAAAGAATATTCTGATTGCATTTATATTAAATTTAACGTTTTCAATTTTTGAGTTTGCCGGAGGAACCCTTACGGGAAGCGTTGCAATCATTTCGGATGCCGTACACGATATCGGAGATGCGCTGGGGATAGGGATTTCTTACTTTTTAGAGCGAAAAAGCAAAAAAGGCCCTGATGAAGTATACACATACGGGTACACAAGATTTTCGGTTATGGGAAGCCTGATAACAACCGTTATTCTGCTTTTTGGTTCATTGGCGGTTGTATATAATGCTGTGATAAGAATATTGAAGCCTGTTGCAATTGATTACAGCGGAATGATTTTATTTGCAATCATCGGAGCGGGCGTTAATTTTTTTGCTGCAATACTTACAAAAGACGGGCACTCACTGAATCAGAAGGCGATTAACCTTCATATGCTTGAGGATGTACTTGGTTGGGTTGTTGTTTTAGTTGGTGCGATTGTGATGCGCTTTGCCGATTTTCCGGTTCTGGATCCAATTATGTCCATCGGAGTTTCCGTGTTCATATTTATAAACGCAATAAAAAACTTAAGAAATATAGAACACCTTTTTCTTGAGAAAATTCCTTCCAATGTACAAATACAAGAAATTAAACAGCAACTTTGCGAAATTGACGGCATTTTAGATGTGCATCATATTCACGTGTGGAGCAGCGATGGCTATAATCATTATGCAACAATGCATATTGTTACAGAGGATGAAAGCCGAGAAATGAAAGAAAAGATAAGAAAAGAGCTTGAAGAACATAATATTGTACATGTCACTTTAGAACTTGAAAAATCAGATGAGCACTGTCATTATGAACATTGTCAGGTTGAACACAGGGAAACCCATACGCACCATCACCATCATCATTAAGACAGAAATAGAAAGAATCGGAGGGTAAAAACATGGATAAACTTGGACACATAAGCCCGGCGGATGTATTTGGCTATTTTGAAGCATTGACACGCATTCCGCACGGGTCGGGGAATATGGAGAAAATCAGTCGTTTTTGCATGGATTTTGCAGAAAAACACGGGCTTGAAGCAGAAAGGGATGCGGCAAATAATGTCATTATCCGAAAGCCCGGCGCGGCAGGGTATGAGACTGCAAAGCCTGTTATTTTGCAGGGTCATCTGGATATGGTCTGCCAGAAGGAGGAAAACGCTGACATAGAGTTTGAAACGGACGGGCTGGAGATTTATGCGGATGATGAATATATCCGGGCACACGGGACGACATTGGGAGCGGATAATGGTATAGCGGCTGCGATGATGCTGGCAATCTTAGCGGATGACACACTCTCTCATCCGCCCATAGAAGCAGTGTTTACAACGGATGAGGAAATCGGCATGGTAGGAGCATTGGCACTGGATATGTCCCGGCTCAAGGGAAAACGAATGATCAATATGGATTCCGAAAACCCTGCGGTGGTGACGGTTTCCTGCGCCGGGGGCAGTGATTTCGCGGCACATATTCCCGTGAAACGGAGCTATAAAAACGGCAGATGCGTCCGTCTGCGTATAAAAGGACTTGCCGGCGGCCATTCCGGCGTGGAAATCGACAAAGGGAGAGTGAACGCGAATCTTTTAATGGGAAGAATACTGAATCACCTCCGCCAAAGCCATGATTTCGGCATAATTCGTCTTGACGGCGGCGATAAAGGGAATGCAATTCCCACGAGCTGTACAGCGGAGCTTTTTACAGGGGATGCCGGTACACTTACAGAGGAATTACGACGCTACACGGAAATCGTAGGCACAGAAATTCGGGCACGCGAAGCAGGCTTTTCGGTAGAGATTACTATTTCAGACGAAGGGGATTTTGCGGTAATAGATACCGCAACAGGTGAAAAACTTCTGTATTATTTACTGCTTGCACCAAACGGTGTGCAGGAAATGAGTGCCGAAATTCATAATTTGGTGGAAACGTCACTGAATTTGGGAATTCTGAAAACAGAAGAGGATACGGTTACCATGGCATTTGCTCTGCGTAGCAATAAAAAGACGGCACTTGCTTTTTTGGAGGAAAAGCTGGCGGCGTTTTTCGGCACGGCAGATTGTCAGATTGTAACCGGGGGACATTATCCGCCGTGGGAATACAGAAAAGGCTCTGAAATGGAACGTCTTTATATGGAAAAGTATAAAGAAAAGACAGGGGAAGCTCCGCGGGTGGAGGCAATTCATGCAGGACTGGAGTGCGGTGTTTTCGCGGCAGGTATCCCGGGGCTTGACTGCATTTCCATAGGACCTGAAATGCATGGCATACACACAGTGCATGAAAAACTCAGTATCCGGGGGACAAAAATACTTTATGAAATCGTACTTGAAATGCTCAAAGCAATGCGATGACATTTTTTATTGCATTTTGGTTTACAGTATGATATAATGTAAAAAATAGAAAAAGAGACTGTCCTTTATGGGCAGCGGAGGGAGTAGTATGAGTAATCAGAATGAATTCAAGCCGTATATACCGGCTGAAAAGGTGACACCGGAAATTACGGTGACTTCAATCATCATGGGTATGATTCTGGCTGTAATATTCGGAGCGGCAAATGCATATCTCGGTCTCCGGGTCGGGATGACAGTTTCCGCATCCATTCCGGCTGCGGTTATTTCCATGGGTGTAATTCGCATTATAATGCGAAAAAACTCCATTTTGGAAAGCAACCTTGTGCAAACCATAGGCTCTGCAGGTGAATCTCTTGCGGCAGGAGCTATATTTACGCTTCCGGCCCTGTTTTTATGGGCGGCAGAGGGAAAAATGGACAAGCCGGATGTGCTTTCCATGACGCTGATTGCTCTTTTGGGCGGTCTTTTAGGTGTGTTTTTCATGGTACCGCTTCGTAATGCACTGATTGTAAAAGAACATGGCATTCTTCCGTATCCGGAGGGAACTGCATGTGCAGAAGTGCTTTTGGCAGGCGAAAAGGGCGGTGCAAATGCTTCCACCGTTTTTGCCGGGATGGGCTTTGCCGCGATATTTAAGTTTATTATCGACGGTTTGAAGCTTGTTGCAGGAGAAGTGTCGGTACATGTAAAGGGCTTTGCAGGCGAAATCGGCACACAGATTTATCCGGCCGTTATGAGCGTGGGGTATATCTGCGGTGCAAGAATTTCTTCATACATGTTCGCGGGCGGCGTGTTGAGCTGGCTCGTTCTGATTCCGATGATTGTACTGTTCGGCGAAAATGTTATCCTGTATCCGGGAACGGAAACCGTCGGCACGATGTTTGCCGAAGGCGGGGCGAGTGCCATCTGGAGCTCCTATATCCGTTATATCGGCGCAGGGGCACTGGCGGCCGGCGGTATTATAAGCCTTATTAAATCGTTACCGCTTATTGTGAAAACCTTCGGCGGAGCAATGAAGAGTATGTCGGGTACAAAGATGCATTCGGAGCTTCGGACGGCGCAGGATCTTAGTTTAAAGTTTGTACTTTGTGCGATTGCTGTTTTAACACTTCTTGTCTGGCTGATTCCTGCCATTCCCGTGTCGCTTATCGGTGCTGTAATTGTTGTTGTATTCGGCTTCTTCTTTGCAACGGTTTCGTCCCGCATGGTGGGCCTTGTCGGTAGCAGTAACAACCCGGTTTCCGGTATGGCGATTGCAACGCTTCTGATTACAACACTGATTTTAAAGGCGATGGGAACAGAAGGTGCCATAGGGATGCAGAGTGCCATTTCTATTGGCTCCATCATTTGCATCGTGTCGGCAATTGCAGGTGATACTTCCCAGGATTTAAAGACGGGATATCTGCTCGGTGCCACGCCTAAAAAACAGCAGATTGGTGAAATGATTGGTGTTGTGTCCGCGGCTATCGCCATAAGCGGCACACTGTATCTGCTGGACAGTGCATGGGGCTTTGGCTCCGAACAGCTCGGTGCACCGCAGGCAACCCTGATGAAGCTGATTATCGAGGGTGTAATGCAGGGAAATCTGCCATGGGCACTTGTGTTTATCGGTGTGTTTATTGCCGTGGTAGCAGAGGTTGTGGGGATTCCCGTGCTCCCGTTTGCAATCGGCGTATACCTTCCCGTGCAACTGAATGCCTGCATTATGGTGGGCGGCCTCATCCGTCTTGCACTTGATAAGATGAAGCGTGACAAGGAAGAAAAGACGGCTATCATAAATGACGGTATTCTGTTTTGCTCCGGTATGATTGCAGGCGAAGGACTTGTCGGCATTGCCCTTGCACTTTTAGCTGTATTTGGTCTTGACGCTGCACTTGATCTTTCTGCGAAGCTCGGTATTTCGCCGCTTTTCTTTAATGTCGGCAGCCTTGTTCTTTTCGGAATTATCATTTTGAGCGTTCTGAAATTTTCACTCTGGAGAAAACGCAGATAGCCTATGAAACAGTCAGTAAATTATCTTGATAAAGTTCCGGCAAGAAATGAAAAATTCAAGTGGTCACAAAACGATGCGGGTATCGTTACCATCGAGGTTCCGAACCGGGGTGTGTTTCATTTTCTGGCACAGAAGCTTCTGAAAAAACCGCCTGTTACGTATGTGCACCTGGATAAAACAGGAAGCTTTGTCTGGCCGATTCTGGATGGGAAAATGGATGTGCATCTGCTCGGTCAGAAGGTGGAGGCACAGTTCGGCGAAGCGGCGCATCCGCTTTATGAACGTCTTGTAAAGTTTTTTCAGATTCTGGAAAGCTATGGTTTTATTGTGTGGAATAGATGATTTCAAAACCCTGCACCCTGCGGTGCGGGGTTTTTGTACAGAGGGTGTCGGCGTATTCATCCTTTAAGTGATTTTTAAATAGCATACATAATAGATTTCGTCGGAATGCCATACTTTTAAGTATATGCCAGCTATATTCTATTTTATACTTTACAATATGCAGGTTATGGTGTATACTTCAAGTGAAAGGTGTGATAAATTTGCAGATTTTGAAAAATATTGTGTACAATACAGAAACAGGAATGATACTTGATATTTATCTGCCCGAAGGGGAAACGCGTGCTTCCTTTTTGTACATGCACGGTGGTGGTCTTGTAGGCGGAAGCCATGAAACGGCGGCACAGGCTTTTGCCCCTTATCTCACATCACATGGAATTGCGGTTTTTGCCATTCGGTATCGCTTTTTAACGGAAGCACCGTATCCTGCCTGTGTTGAGGATGCCGCAGCTGCCGTTGCTTTTGCGAAAACGGAGGGTGTAAAATACACCAAATGCGAAAAGCTTTTTGTGGGAGGGAGTTCTGCAGGCGGATATCTTTCCATGATGCTTTGCTTTGATGGGCGGTTTCTTGCGCGACATGGGCTCACCCCTCTTGACATGGAGGGTTTTATCCATGATGCCGGACAGCCAACCTGTCATTTTAACGAACTGAAACATCGCGGTATAGACCCACGCCGCGTAATTGTTGACGAACGTGCGCCGCTATACCATGTGGGTACAGCAGCAGGCTATCCACCTATGTTTTTTATCGTTTCGGACGATGATATGAAAAATCGGTACGAGCAAACCAAGCTGATGGTCTCTACCTTGCACCATTTTGAATGTGATGCAAGCAAAATCACTATGCAGGTTATGCATGGCCGTCACTGCCAATATAACGCGCGTATAGACGAGGACGGAAACCCCGCTTTCGGTAAGCTTATTCTTTCTTTCGTGGAAACGGTGCTTTGAGTAAGAAGTAGTCTTATAAATGCTTCTCGTGACAAACAAAAATCATTTTGAAAACTAATTTAAGATTAAAAAGCAGGGCTTCTGCTACCATGAATTGTGCATGGTAGCAGAAGCCCTGTTTTTACTTTTACAAATCGGATTCGTATCTCTCAAATTTAATTAGGTAAACTAAGGTATTACCTTAGTTTACCGGAGGTATAAAGTACAGTTTTGTAGACAGATTGTTTTTGGTCTGGTATAATGAAATTAAATCGAAGGATGAGTAATTAACGCGGAGGAAACAGGGAATGTTCGACAAAAAGCTTTTAGGAAACAACATAAAGCGGGAACGTGAAAGGCATGGAATGACACAAAGCCAGCTTGCAGAGAAACTGTATTTAACGTATCAATCCGTTTCCGGTTGGGAACGGGGAACGCACCCGCCGGATCTTGACAATATTTGTGAGCTTTCTAAAATATTCGGTATTTCCATAGACACTCTGCTTTTTAAGCGATGCGGTTACGACAGATATATGGTAGCCGTTGACGGCGGTGGCAGCAAGACAGAATTTGTTTTGTTTACGGAATCCGGTGAGGTTATAAGGCGGGAAAAGCTGTCAAGCTCTAACCCAAACAGCGGTGGGGCAGAAAACTGCATTAGTGTACTTTTGCAGGGGATAGAACGTCTGCGGTCAGATGCATATAAAATCGATGCCATTTTTGTAGGGATTGCCGGGGGAGCTTCTTCCGTTGCAACCGCGCAGATTGTCCGTACACTTCAGGAAAAATACGGTAGCTGTTCTGTTTCGTGTGACAGTGATACGGTAAACGTTCTTGGGTTTGCACCTGACCCGTTAAATGCAATGGGGATGATTGTCGGTACCAGCTCCAGTGTGTTTTTTAGAAACAATGGATTGATGCAGTATACCGGTGGCTGGGGATACCTGTTTGACAAAGGCGGAAGCGGCTTTGATATCGGCAGGGATGCCATTCGGGAAGCACTCTCGGCGTCTGACGGAATGAAAGACGGAAATGAGTTTGTAGAGATAATAACAAGTGAAATCGGTGAGGCGAGAAAAAACCTGGGAGAGCTTTACAGAATGAATGTGCAGGGCGTGGCCGCGCTGGCTCCGGTAGTATTCCGGGCGGCGGAGAAAGGGAACAAGGATGCACTTTCGATACTCGAACGAAACGCCGGAAGAATGGCAGAACTCATTAAAACGGCACAGAAGAAAAGCGGCTATAAGGGAAAGATTATCGGCGGTGGCAGCCTTTTGCGGGATGCAATTTACAAGGATATGATACAGGAAAAATCCGGTGTTGAAATTATGGTTCCGGAGATTCCTCCCATATACGGGGCGGCTGTGGAATGTTGTCTCAGAAACGGAATTAAAACAGATGAATCATTTGGTGAAAAATTTGCAATGTCGTATAAAAGGAGGAAGCAGAAAAATGCTGAAAACTGAAATGCGAAATCCACATACCGCACATATTGATAAAATGAGCACTATGGAAATGCTGGAGGCCATAAACCGTGAAAACTACAATGCGGTGCGGGCAGTGGAGGAAGCAAGTGCGGAAATCGCAAAAGCCATTGATATGATAACAGAGGCGATTCAAAACGGACACAGGCTTTTTTATATCGGTGCCGGTACCAGCGGCCGCCTCGGCGTTCTGGATGCAGTAGAATGTCCGCCGACCTACGGCGTTCCGCCGGAATTGGTTGTGGGAATCCTCGCAGGGGGAGAAAAATGTATGTTCCGCTCCTCTGAGGGCGCGGAAGATGCGGAGGAAGCCGGGATTCGTGATGTGGCAGAGGTAGAAGAAGGAGACGTCATAGTAGGCATCTCAGTAGCAGGCGGTGCGGCCTATGTGGCAGGTGCGCTTCGGGAAGCAAAACGGAAGGGTGCAAAAGCCATAGCATTGACCTGCAATGAAAATACGAAAATAGAAAAAGAAGCCGACCTTACCATTATTACCGATACGGGTGCCGAAGCAACGGTTTTGGGACGATTTTGTAATACAAAGCTTCCGGCGTTTGTGATTAAGGAATGCGGCGATTTTACATCCGTATTTTGCGGCACAAAGCTTTTGCAGGGCGAGGTCATCAGAAGTATTGCGCATTTTGCAGGCTGCCATGTTTATACGGAGGAAAATGACGTACTGTATGCAAACCGGAATTTTATTACGATTCATGCGGCAAGGGCAGGGCGCAAGCATATCAGGCTTCGTGAATGCTGTCATCCGTATGAGCTCTATGAAGAACGTTTTTATGATCCGGGAGAGGCAATCACACTGGAGATGGCAGAAGGGGAAACAAAAATGTTTGCGCTTTTACAGGAAAAGAAAAAGCCGGTTTTGCTTGCAGATGTAATGAATATCCCTGCTGCCGGAGAGCAGGAAGGGAAAGTCGCTGTTAGGAGACATCTGATTTTATGATGTATCAGTGTATTTTCATATAAAATTTATACCGGCACGCAGCAGGAACAATGAAACGGAAACAGCAGGAATCCTATTATGCATAGGGTTCCTGTTTTTTGTTTGGGCGTTTCCTTGTAATGCGCAGCTTATTGTGGACTTGCTGAAAATTCCCTTTTGGCTTGTTAAAAACCTCAAATCTGATTTTGAAAAACAAATGGGTTGACAATATTCTGCAATTTGTATATAATATAAAACACAAGATGCGATTGTACGCCCGGACTTCAAAACTGAATCTTCCATTCGGTTTCCGGTTCATCCGGCCTCTAAAAAAATGGAACAAATTTCTTTTTTGCATCGTCTAAATGGTAAATACTTTGAAAGCGAGGAAACCTTATGAAAAAATTGGCATTGTTGTTGGCAGTTCTGCTATTATGCACGGTCATACCGGTTATGGCAGACAGTACGGAGGAAATGGCGGCGGCTATCGCGATAGTAAAGTCCCGGGTGGATATTCCTGCAGAGTGCACTGAGTTTTTAGGACGTCAGGATGTGTATGATGGCAAGAAAAGCTGGAATTTTTCCTGGGAAACCACAGAAGATGCTGAAAAACGGATGTATGTTTCCGTAACGCTTCGCAGCGGGGACCTGCTTGAAAGTGTAAACGTCTATGTGCAGGAGGATGCGGCGTACAGACCCGGAAAAACGTTGCCGGTTATTTCGCAGGAGCAGGCTTTGCAGACAGCTACTGCATACGCAGCAAAGATGAATCCGGCCTTTGCGGACCAGTATGCGGCAGAAGCGGTTGCCAACCTTTCCGGGGACAGATACAGTGTGCGGATTCCCCGGATGGTGGGTGGCATTCCTGTTTACAACAATTCCGCAAATATCTGGGTTTGCAGTCAGACGGGCCGGGTGGAACGGTATGATGTGAATCACGATGATACGGCAGTGTTTTCCGGCACAGAAGGGGCTATGAATATAGAGGCGTCCCAAAGTGCCTATATACAGAACGGATACATGCGGCTGGAGTATCGGATCTTTGAAAAAGAGGCACGTCTTGTATATGTGCCCGGTCAGACGGAGAGCCTTCTGGATGCAGTTACAGGGCAGGCGTTTAATCCTTTTGCGGATGAGGCATTCGGACGGAATGACAAAAACGCTGCCGCGGAGGAAACACTGATGAGTGGTGATGCGGCCAGCGGGGCTTCCGCTACGCTTACACCGCAGGAACGGAAGGTTATAGAGGAGATGGCGGGACTGCTTTCCTACGAGCAGGCAGTGGAAAAGCTGAAAAGTGTACCGTATTTCCGGATTCCGGCAGATGCAGTGCTGCAGGCAGGTAATACATATAAAACAGAGGAAGAACGGTATATCCTCCGGATCAGTCTTTCCGGGAAGGACGAAGATAATTACAGCTACACTTATGGGGAACTGGATGGACAGACCGGTGAGATTCTGCAGTTTTACACCGGCGGCCGTGAGGAAGAACAAGGAACGGTAAACGAAGAGGCGGCAAAGGAAATCTACGATGCGTTTGCGACAGACTATCTTGCATCCTATGCCGGTGCCCTTGCCGAAAAAAAGACAGAAGTGGGAGAAAAATCCGTATATATCACTGCGGAGCGGACGGAAAACGGGATTCCCGTAAACGGTGACGGTGTTTCTGTAACGGTGAGCCCGGACGGTAAAATTACCAGCTACTATCTGAACTGGAAGCAGAACGTATCTTTTCAGTCGCCGGGTGGAATTCTTTCAGCAGAGGCTGCGTATGGAATTCTCTTTGCAAATGGTGCACCGCGTCTCAGCTATTATGCAGGAAATGCCCGGTCAGCGGTGATTTATGCGTTGGCAGATAGGGGATATGCATTTATTGACGCGGTAAAGGGAACACTTCTCAATTACAACGGCACACCGTATGTGAAAAAGATGGCGGCGGCTTACACTGATGTGGCAGGTCACTATGCCGAGGAAGCAATTCTGGCTCTCGCTTCGATAGATGCCCGATTGGGTGATGCTACTTTTCAGCCTGATAAGGTCATTACACAGGCAGAGTTTGTGGGCCTTGTTTCAAGCTGCATTATGGACTATTATCCCATAACCGGCGGTGTTTTGGATGAAGCTCGCCTTTATTCCTACGCCGTAAACCGCGGTGTTCTGGCGGCCGATGAGGAAGCACCTGATGCGCCGCTGACAAGAGAGCTTGCGGTGTCGTATCTGCTCCGGGCTATGGACTATGGTCGTTTTGCAGAAATTGAGGGGATTTTCCGGTGCGATTTTGCGGACGCGGATGCAATAAATTCCGAACTGTATGGTTATGTAGCCATTGCGAAGGGGCTTGGCCTTGTGAAAGGGGACGGTGACGGCAATTTCGCCCCCGCACGCCAGATGACCCGCGGCGAGGCGGCTGTGCTTATCTACAATTATCTGAAATAGAGGGAACACAATGCGGAGTTTAAGAATAGAAGCCGGTGCAAGAACGCAGAAAATCGAATCGGGGATGCATAAGCATCATGCCCATAAAAGCTATGAGATTTATTACCTGAAGAGCGGGGAAAGAAGCTATTTCATTGAGGATAATGTTTACCCGCTCCTTCCGGGTGACTTTGCACTGATTTCCGGGTATGTTCTGCATAAAACCAGCGGAAAGAACTTTGAAAGAATTCTGTTGAACTTTGACTATGACGATGTCCCGGAAGAACTTCGTGAAACGATAGACTGCTGTTTTTCCAAGATAATTATCCATACTCCCGCCCAAAGCCGGCAGTACATAGAGCTTCTTTTAGAGCGGATGCAGGCCGAATACAAAGAAAACGGGGTACAGCCTTTTCTTGTGGCGCAGTTTACCTGCCTTGTGATGGAAATTGCCCGTTTTTCCGTGGGACGGACAAAACCGACAGACGCGGCTGCAAGGCAGATTTTGGAAATTGTCCGCTTCATTAACCAGAATTATGCGGAGGAACTGACGGTAGAGAGTCTTGCAGAACGGGCGTTTTTAAGCCGTTCGCATTTTTGCCGGCAGTTTAAGAAGGTGACGGGCTTTTCGCCCCTGGAATATATACACAGTATGCGCCTGCGATGTGCGGAAAATCTTCTGGAAAACACTGACCTTTCCATTACGGAAATTGCCATTCAGAGCGGTTTTTCCGGCAGTAATTATTTCGGTGACCTGTTCCGGAGATACCGGGGTGTATCACCCAGACAGTGGCGGCAGGCGGCGCGGGACGGGAACGTCTGATACCCGTGCGGCAGCATTTTGCCGCAGGATGGCTGTGATTTCGGCCTCCGTCAGAAGAAACCCACGGTCGGTAATGCTGAAGGCCGCACTGTAAAACGGCGAAAAATAATGACTCAGGGACAGGAGGCTGTCCGTACTTCTTGCGTGGAATATTTTCACACGCCGGGTGCGGATGGCCTTTTTTTGAAGAAGTGGTACCGGAAGCGAACGTGCGTATGAAAACAGAAGTACCGCAATGCACAAGGCAAAAGGGGACGGAATGAAAAAGCCATAAAGCACCATGAAAATGCAGGACAGCACACCCATACGGCGTAGTGTGCGGCTGACAAAATATGTGCCCTGATTCCGTAAAAGTAAAAGACGCACCAGGCGACCGCCGTCTAAAGGAAGGGCGGGGAGAAGGTTTATAAGAAAAAGAATGAGATTGATTTTGCCGAATGTCTTGCCACGGAACAAAAAGTAAAGAAAAAGACTGCCGGCGGGACCTGCGGCAGCAATTTTTGCCTCCCGCATAAGGTCAACCGGAGCGAGGCGTAAATGACAGCCGTAGGGCAGAATGGTAAGGCGCAAGACCGGTACGCGAAGACAAAAGGCCATTACAGCGTGACATCCCTCGTGCAGGGCGGCCGCAAGAAGCGTAAGGCGAAACCCGGCGGCATCCGGCAAAAGAAAGGACAATCCTATCATAAGCGGGACGCCGACATGTAGAAAAAAATGATTTGTAAGGCGAAAATACATAAATTTGCTCCTTTACAGAAAAAAATATCGAACCTCGTTAAAAAAAAGAAGGATTTTTTGTTTCCGCAGCGAATACCTTAATGGAATATATATTAAATAGGAAAAGAGAATATTTTTGAAAGGAGAATTTT
Source organism: Clostridia bacterium (assembly GCA_017442155.1). GTDB lineage: Bacteria > Bacillota > Clostridia > UMGS1883 > UMGS1540 > SIG447. Next base: position 20,371 of record JAFSAU010000012.1, read on the forward strand.
TATGGCAAATAAATATGTTTATTTGTTTAGCGAAGGCGACGCAAGCATGCGTAATCTTCTCGGCGGCAAAGGTGCAAATCTTGCAGAAATGACGAAACTCGGTATGCCGGTTCCCCAGGGCTTTACCGTAACAACGGAGGCCTGCACGCGGTATTATGAGGACGGCAAGAGGATTCATGAAGATATCCAGGCTGAAATTATGGAGTATATCGGTAAAATGGAGGACGTTACCGGCAAAAAGTTCGGTGACATGGACAACCCCCTTCTGGTATCCGTTCGCTCCGGTGCCCGCGCTTCTATGCCAGGCATGATGGACACAATTTTAAATCTTGGTCTCAATGAGCAGGTGGTGGAAGCACTGGCGGCAAAGTCCGGCAATCCCCGCTGGGCATGGGACTGCTACCGCCGCTTCATTCAGATGTATTCTGATGTTGTTATGGAGGTCGGCAAGAAATATTTTGAACAGCTGATTGACGAAATGAAAGAAAAGAAGGGTATCACGCAGGACGTGGACCTGACAGCAGAGGACCTGAAGGAGCTCGCCAGCCAGTTCAAGAGCGAATATAAGGCTAAAATCGGCGCAGATTTCCCCACAGACCCGAAGGAACAGCTCATGGGAGCCATCCAGGCCGTTTTCCGCTCCTGGGACAACCCCCGTGCAAATATCTACCGTCGTGACAACGATATTCCCTACGATGGGGGTACAGCTGTTAACGTGCAGATGATGGCCTTTGGTAATATGGGCGAAACCTCCGGTACAGGCGTTGCCTTTACCCGTAACCCTGCAACAGGCGAAAAGAAGCTGTTTGGTGAGTTTCTGATGAACGCCCAGGGTGAAGACGTGGTTGCCGGCGTAAGAACACCCCAGAAGATTGACCAGTTGAAAGAAGTTATGCCGGAAGTTTATGATGAATTTGTAAAAATCTGCGCAAAACTCGAAGGTCATTACAGAGATATGCAGGATATGGAGTTCACCATAGAAGACAAGAAGCTCTATATGCTCCAGACGAGAAACGGCAAGCGTACAGCCGCCGCTGCACTGAAAATTGCCTGCGATCTGGTGGACGAAGGAATGATTTCCGAAAAGGAAGCCGTTCTCATGATTGACCCGAGAAACCTTGACACCCTTCTCCATCCCCAGTTCGACCAGGCAACCTTAAAGAAGGTTGAACCCATCGGTCGCGCACTTGCGGCATCTCCCGGTGCGGCATGCGGTAAAGTTGTCTTTACAGCTGACGATGCAAAGACATGGGCAGACAGAGGCGAAAAAGTTGTTCTTGTTCGTCTGGAAACCTCTCCGGAAGATATTGAAGGTATGAAGGCCTCCCAGGGTATTCTCACTGTCCGTGGAGGTATGACCTCCCACGCTGCTGTTGTTGCCCGCGGTATGGGTACCTGCTGTGTATCCGGTTGCAGTGCCATCAATATGGATGAAGAAAATAAGAAGTTTGAGCTGGCCGGAAAGACCTTCCGTGAAGGGGATGAAATTTCCATCGACGGCTCTACCGGCTGCATTTATGACGGTTTGATTCCCACAGTGGATGCTTCCATCGGTGGCGAATTTGGAAGAATAATGGCCTGGGCAGATAAGTATAGAGTGCTGAAGGTCCGCACCAATGCTGACACACCGCAGGATGCTGCCCGCGCCAGAGAATTGGGTGCTGAAGGCATCGGCCTTTGCCGCACCGAGCATATGTTCTTTGAAGGTGACAGAATTGCCGCAATCCGCGAAATGATTTGCTCCGACACGAAGGAGCAGAGAGAAGCGGCACTGGCAAAGCTGGAGCCGATGCAGCAGGGCGACTTTGAACAGCTGTACGACGTGATGGAAGGCTATGGCGTAACTATCCGCTTCCTCGATCCGCCGCTTCATGAGTTCGTTCCCACAGACGAAAAAGACATAGAAGCCCTTGCTAAAACGCAGGGCAAGACAGTGGAAGAAATTAAAGCAATCATTGCTTCTCTCCACGAGTTTAACCCGATGATGGGCCACCGCGGATGTCGTCTGGCGGTAACGTATCCGGAAATTGCCGCAATGCAGACCCGTGCCGTTATCAAGGCTGCAATTAATGTTTCAAAGAAAAAGAATGTAAAAATTGTGCCTGAAATCATGATTCCGCTGGTTGGCGAAATCAAAGAGCTGGCATTTGTTAAGAAGGTTGTTGTGGAAACAGCAGATGCAGTTATCCGCGAAGCCGGTTCTGACCTTACCTACACCGTGGGCACAATGATTGAAATTCCCCGTGCCGCTCTCACGGCGGACGAAATTGCCAAGGAAGCAGAGTTCTTCTCCTTCGGTACGAATGACCTTACACAGATGACCTTCGGCTTCTCTCGTGACGATGCAGGTAAGTTCTTGGATGCATACTATGACACCAAGATTTATGAAAACGACCCCTTCGCGAAGATTGACCAGAAGGGCGTTGGAAAGCTGGTGAAGATGGCAGCTACGCTCGGACGCGAGGTTCGCCCGGACATTAAACTGGGTATCTGCGGTGAGCATGGCGGTGACCCGTCTACAGTGGAATTCTGCCATAACGTGGGTCTGACCTATGTGTCCTGCTCTCCCTTCCGTGTACCGATTGCCCGCCTCGCAGCAGCGCAGGCCGCGCTGCGGTAACATCCATTGATGATATAAATGTCTTGGGGCAAACCCCATTACAATTTAAAAGGCAAAACAAAATATCAAATGGACCTTGTTGGAACACTCCAACAAGGTCCATTTTCTTTGAAAAAAGTTGAAATAGGCTAACCTTGTTTTTAATAAGCCAAAACAGGCATAAAATGGGGATTTGTCGGCATTTATAAAGGGAAAAACACAGCAAAATTAGAGCAATATCAGATCAATAAAAACGAATATTGTGAAAATTGCAAATTATAAATCAGTTTGCCCCTAAAATGATAAAAGGGGTTGCCATTTAACAAAAAAGTGTGTGAAAAGGAAAAATTGAATAAAAACATTGCAGGAGAATGAACTGCACAGTTTGTGCAGACAGTACAAAAAGCCCTTATGGTGGTTAAATATTAGTTTTTAAACAACAATACTATTGACGAATAAATCTCTAATAACTGACAGATATAGAATGCCTTGCTTGGTGTGTATAAATGATATATCCGTTACCCCTTTTTGATTTGGGTTATCCGCTTTGAAATCTCTATTGAGCAAATCGGGATATTTATGAATTCCAGTGCCATAATTACGATATTTCTTTCTTCTGACAACAGATAAAAGATTGTATTTTTGCATCACTTCAAGCACAGTCTTATGGTTACGATAAATACCATTTCGCTCCAACACAATATGCACTTTGCGATATCCATGTGTTTTGCCGCATTTATCCTGACATTCTTTTTTAGTATTTCGATGGTTTGAACCGTTTGCGGTATTCTCCCGGCGTACAGCCTTCGCTCCGGCTGAAAACCCGACGGAACAGCTTTTCGTCGCTGTACCCGACACGCTGGCAGATATCCCGGACAGTAAGGTCAGTGGATAAGAGCAGACGGCCAGCCTCTTTGTTCCTGATTTGCTGAATATATTCCGTAACACTAAGGCCCGTTGTTTCTTTGAAAAGGGTGCAGAAATAATTAGGAGAAAACAGGGCAATGCGGGAAAGCTCATTCAGTGAAATGCGCTGGCTATAATTTTTTTCGAGGAAGCGGATAGCATTGTGAATCCCCTCGCGTCGTATCCGTATCGTTTCATTTTCATCGAATTCGGAGTGGTACAGACGGGAAAGTAAAACCAGAAGCTGGAGCGCAAAGCCGAACAGCATAGTATCACTGTCCGGTTTGAGTGCCGAACATTCACGGGCCATGGAGCTGAGCACCTGGCGGAGCGCACCGTCCGCATCCCGAAGATAAATATAGGGAGAACGGTTTACGTCCCCGGGAAACAGCACATTGTAAAAAAGGTCTGCCGCCATATCACTGAACAGACTGTAGTCTACTTGCTCGGCCGCAGCATTCAGGAAGAGAAGGCAGTCGTAATGCCGCAGGGGATCTGCCGGATTATCGGACTGAAAGGTGTGCCATGCGCCTATGGAGAGAATAAAAATATCCCCCGGAGCTACACGGAAGCTTTCGTTACCAATCTGGTGTATTCCGGACCCATGGGTGATATATACAATTTCCAGAAAGCTGTGCTCATGTACCGCTATCGAAGGGTCCTTGTTTTCCTGTACATGGATAAAGCAGTTGTTTCGGTATCTGTCGCTGAGTGCCCGTTTTTTATCAAGAAGCAGCCTGTCCATTGTAATTCCCCTCCTTCTTTTATATTGTATCATGAATTTTGTTTCTTTGTCAATTTCTTTGTCTTTTTTCCAAAGAAATACCCCTGCGTTCAGAAAATTATCCCTTGAAGCAGAAATGAAAATTTGGTATACTGAAAAAAACATGCGTAGAGGGGTAGAAAAGATGCAATTTAATTTTATAACAGCTTCGCCGGAGCTTCGGGAAATTCATTCGGACATAAAAGAAATTCTTTGCGGCCGTCCCATTTATTTTCGCCGTACCTTTTCGGTCGCAGAAGCAGGGGAGGCCACGCTGTACATAACCGCACTGGGAATTTACGAAATTTATCTGGACGGTGAGAAGCTTGGACAGGAGTTCCTGTCACCCGGCTGGACGGATTATAACAGCCGTTTGTATTACGATACATTTTCGCTCACGCTTTCACCGGGGAAGCACTGCCTTGCGGCTGTTGTGGCCGACGGATGGTATTCCGGTAATGTGGGGGGCGTCGGACCGCGGCATTATGACGAGATTGTGGCACTGGGTGCGCGGCTTCTCCTGGCTGACGGCACGGAAATGGGGACGGATACATCCTGGCGCGTAGGCGTGGGAGGTTATTTATACGCGGACATCATTCACGGTGAATGCTATGATGCCGGCGCAGAGCCGGCGGGCTGGAAGACATTGTCGTTTGACGACAGCGGCTGGGAAAATGCCGCGAACACATACAATTATGTCACGGGTACGAAGCTTCTGCCCCGTTTTCATCCCGGTGTGCGGCATATGCATACACTCCGGGCCGTAGCGGAGACCCGCGATTCGCACGGGAATTACATTTATGACCTGGGACAGAATATGAGCGGTGTAATCCGCATCCGTCTGAAGGCCCGAAAAGGCGATAGAGTGACACTTCGTTACGGTGAAATGCTGGACGGGACGGATTTATACACCGCAAATCTTCGTACGGCCCGTCAGACAGACGTGTTTATCGCGGGCACAGATGGCGAAGAGGAATATATGCCTCGTTTCACCTTCCATGGCTTCCGCTATGTGGAATCTTCCATGCCGCTTTTGTCGGTAGAAGGCATAGTGCTTTATTCCGATTGTGCGCAGACGGGATTTATTGAAACTTCTTCCGCTCTCGTGAATCAGATTTTCTCCAATCAACTTTGGGGACAGCGGTGTAATTTTCTCGATGTTCCTACGGATTGTCCCCAGCGGGATGAGCGCATGGGCTGGACGGGGGATACACAGATTTTCGCCCGGACCGGAATGTATAATATGGATACCTGTGTGTTTTATCAGAAATATATGCAGGATATGCAGGATGCTATTTTTGCGGACGGCTCCGTGCCCAATGTTGTGCCCCGTGTGTTTAAAAGCCGCGGACAGCTTATTACGGGAACAGGCACGGCGGCCTGGGGGGATGCAATTTTTATTATTCCGTACCATTTATGGAAAATGTATGGGGATGCGGAAACCATGAAGGAGTGCTATGGGGATATGCTTCGTTATTTTGCGTATCTGGAGGCACGGGCAGAAGGGCATCTCCAGCCGGATATGGGATATGGCGACTGGCTGAACTCCGATGCTGTAACCGCAAAGGCACTGGTAGCCACAGCGTATTTTGCATATGATGCACAGCTTCTTGCGGAAATTGCCGAAGAGCTTGGGAAAAAGGAAGATACACTGTATTTTCGCACAGCGTATGCCGCAATCCGAAACGCATTCCTAAAGGAATACGAAGAGGAGGACGGACGGCTTTTGGGAGATACACAGTGTGCGTATGTACTGGCCCTCCGGTTTGGGCTTTATAGTAATAAAGAAAAAACAGCGAAGCATCTTGCCCGTGCCATACGGGAACGGGAGAACCACCTGTCCACGGGCTTTGTGGGCACAGCGTATCTCCTGCCTGTGCTGTCGGATGCGGGCATGGATGAGCTTGCCTACACGCTTCTTCTGCAGGAAACCTACCCATCCTGGGGATACTGTATTTCCCTGGGTGCGACAACGATGTGGGAACGTTGGAATTCCTATTCGGATACCGACGGATTCGGGGATGTGGGCATGAATTCCTTTAACCATTATTCCTTTGGTGCTGTTGCGGAGTGGATGTATGCTTATATGGGCGGCATCCGGCCGCTTGCTCCCGCCTTTACTCGGTTTGCGGTGGAGCCGCATATGGATAAGCGGGTGCCCCGTGTCTCGGTCCGCTACAAAAGTGCCAGCGGCGAAATTGCTGTTTCCTACGACACAGAAAAGGGAATATGCACCGTTACAGTACCGGAGGGAACCACAGCCCGGGTTTCGCTCCGCGGTAGCATAGCAGAGCTTGCCGGCGGTACACACACGCTCACGTTTGCACCGATTCAATAAAACGCCCCCTCCATTTCAGAAAGTCTGCTTTTCCTATATAAAGAAAAAAACGATTGACAATCCGCGGCTGAACGTGTATAATAATAAAAGATACAAGAAAAGCTGGATGTCGATAAGGAAGATTGGGTTTTGGAGTCAGATTTCACCTTATACTGCATCAGAAAGCTCCGAAATAAGATAGAGAAAGGACGAAATGGAATGGACAAAATTCAGGTAGCTGCCGATAAATTCAGCGCGCTCATTCGCTCCCAGCTGGAGCGGGTGGAACGGATGAAGGCAGAAAAGGATTTTATTGATTATGGAAAACTGGACACAATTATTATCGGCGTTGTGGGAGGCGACGGCATCGGCCCGGCGATTACGGCCGAGGCCCAGCGGATTCTGGAATACCTTCTGGCTGACGAAGTGAAGGCCGGGAAGGTAGAATTCCGGGTTATCGACGGGCTGACAATTGAAAACCGGGTAAAGGTAATGAAGGCGATTCCGGATGACGTGATGGAAGAACTCAAGGCGTGTCATGTCCTTCTGAAAGGCCCCACCACCACACCCCGCGCCGGAGACCCCTGGCCGAATATTGAAAGTGCAAACGTTGCAATGCGCAAGGCACTGGATCTTTTTGCAAATGTCCGTCCGGTAAAGGTGCCGGAACAGGGGATTGACTGGACGTTCTTCAGAGAAAATACGGAAGGCTCCTATGCTCTTGGCTCCAGCGGCGTACATATTGACGAGGACCTGGCGTTTGACTTCTGTGTAACAACAACAGAGGGGACGGAGCGTATTGCGCGTGCTGCTTTTGAGTATGCGAAAAAGACAGGAAAAACAAGGGTTTCTATTGTTACAAAGGCAAATGTTGTAAAGACTACAGACGGAAAATTCCTGAACATCTGTAAGGAAATCGGTAAAGAATATCCGGGGATTGAGGTGGATGACTGGTATATTGACATTATGACGGCGAAGCTGGTGGACGAAAAACGCCGTCAGCAGTTCCAGGTGCTGATTCTCCCGAATCTTTACGGCGATATTCTGACGGATGAAGCTGCAGAGTTTCAGGGCGGCGTAGGCACGGCCGGCAGCTCCAATATGGGTAAGCGTTATGCCATGTTTGAAGCGATTCACGGCTCTGCCCCCCGCATGGTAGAAGAGGGACGCGCGCAGTATGCCGACCCCTGCAGTATCATCCGTGCCGCGGCAATGCTTCTGGAGCATATCGGTTTTGCGGACAAGGCCGAACGCCTTACCCGTGCACTGGACAAGTGTATGTTTGAAGAAAAGAAATTGGTGATTACCGGTCGGCCAGACGGCGCAACCGGTGCCGAGTTTGCCGATTACGTTATGGAAACAATCCAAAATCAGTAGAATGGCGACGGGAGTATGAAAAAGATATCAAAAATGGTCATCCGGCGTCTGCCCAGGTATTTTCGGTATTTAAGCGACCTGAAGGCGGCAGGGGTGGAACGAATTTCTTCTACGGAACTCAGCAAGAAAATGCACGTAACGGCTTCGCAGATTCGGCATGATCTCAACTGCTTCGGCGGCTTCGGACAGCAGGGCTACGGCTATAATGTAGAGCAGCTGCATGATGCAATCGCCAATATTCTGGGGCTTTCCCGGCATTATAAGTTAGTGATTATCGGTGCCGGCAACCTCGGTCACGCGCTTGCTAATTATGCCGGCTTTGTACGGCGTGGCTTCCGTCTTGTGGGGATGTTTGACGTAAATCCCGATGTGGTGGGACAAAAGGTACAGAACGTCACCGTCCGGCATATGGAAGAGCTGGAGGAATTTTGTAAGCAGGAAAAGCCGGAGATTGCGGTACTGACCGTTTCCAAGCCTGCGGCGGTGGAGGTTGCCAACCGGTTGCCGGCATTGGGCATCCGGGGCATATGGAATTTCTCATTTATGGAGCTGACGGCCCCGGAGGGCGTGTATGTGGAAAATGTGCATCTGAGTGATAGCTTGATGACGCTTTCTCAGCATATTACTGCAAGCACAGGAAAATAAATAAAAAATTTGCCGTAAAACGGATATAACATTCTGTTTTACGGCAGTTTGTTATTCTGTGGTATTGCTTTTCGGTGGCTCGGATGGATTTTCATGTAAATGGTGTAGTGCTTTCTCGATAGGAAAGAAAAATTGATTTGGATTGAGGGAATTGATTTCCTGAATATCCTTTTCCAGCTTTTTAAGCACATCAGGCCTCCGGAAAATGTCGCGGAACAGTAGTTCCAAAATAAGTTCGTTTTCACTGATAAGACCTACCACGTTGCCGTCATCATCAATAATGTCTACCGTTTCCTCCGCAATATTCCGGGGGGCCCCTTTTTTCATCAGAATTTGAATGTATTTTTCCCGTAAATCATTCTCTTGCATTTTTCTCCTCCTAAACATACTTTATTTCATACCCGAAAATGGGTTAAAATAAAGTGTATCAAAATTTTTTTCATTTGTCAACCCGTATTCGGGTAATATGTGTAATTTTTTGTAGTATGATAATACTAAAGAAAATTTGTACTGTCAAAAAAGGAATGCATATGGAATACGGAACTATATTTGTCAATCGAATACGGCAATTATGTGATATGCGTGGTATTTCAATCAATAGGCTTGCCAATATGAGCGATGTAAAACAATCTACGCTTGATAATATAATGAGGGGAATCACAAAGAATCCCAGAGTCAAAACCTTGCATAAAATAGCGATTGCTTTTAATATGACAGTAGCTGAATTTTTGGATTTTGAGACATTGAACGAGTATTCTTTTGAAAGCGACGAAGATGATGAATAGCCCTGACAGTTGTCGGGGCTATTGTTTAATACAGGGATGGCTGGTTATGTGGAGTTTGCTTTGATAGATGTACGGTTCCGGAGCACAGCAAACGGAAAGCACAAAGAATGCTAATACTGCCCGCTGGCATCTGACCCGAAAAAAGGGCGCATCTAACGCCGCGTGCCTTCGGCTTGAAGGAAGACCCGAAGGGGCTTGCCTGAAATAGTCGAGGAAGACTTTTTCGCAGAAAAAGGCTTGCCGAGCGGGAAGAAGGTAAAAGTCGGAAGACTTTTAGCCAGTGCGCCCGCGGGGGTTGCAGGGGTGTCGCGTAACACCCCTGCAAAGGAATTTAAACACGTGAGTTTATAAAGAAAGCAAGAAATAAAAAAGGATGTATCTGGTGCTTCTGCCCGTTTTCTTAAAAAACATTCGTTACTATGAATTCTGATTATTCAAAAAATATAAAAAAATCTAAAAAAAGAGTTGACAAGGCAGAAAAAATATGGTATCATAAGCTATAACCGCATAGAACGGGTTTTAAAAGTGTGTTCACTTACCCTGGATAGCGAGTCCGTATTATAGGAGGTGTATTGAGAATGTACGCAATTATCAAGACAGGCGGCAAGCAGTACAGCGTTTCCGAAGGTGACGTTGTTTACATCGAAAAGCTGGATGCAGAAGAAGGTGCATCCGTACAGTTCGACGAAGTGCTTGCAGTAGGCGGCGAAGCCGGCTTCAAGTGCGGTGCTCCTTTAGTTGAAGGTGCTTCCGTTACCGCAAAGGTTCTGAAGAACGGCAAAGCCAAGAAGGTTCTGATTTTCAAGTACAAGCCGAAAAAGGGCTATAGAAGAAGACAGGGCCATCGTCAGCCGTACACAAAGGTCCAGATTGAAAAAATCAACGGCTAATGACAACGGTAGAATTTAAAAGGACGACAAACAAGATAACGGCCTTTACGGTGCATGGCCATAGCGGATACGCTGAGGCAGGGGAGGACATCGTCTGTGCCTCGGTTTCCTCGGTGGTGTGGAGCACGGTAAATGGACTAAAACAAATCGCAGGTATTCCGGTGGAATATGAAAGCAGAGAAGGGTTTGTGTCCTGCAGCATTCCGCCCCTTTCCGAAACCGGAAGGGAAAAGGCAGATTTGCTTCTGGAAAGTATGCTTGCTTTTATGCAGGAGCTTTCCGGGCAGTATCAACAGTTTGTGAAAGTAATGGAGGTGTAATCCGAATGTTTTCGCTCAATATTCAGTTATTTGCACATAAAAAGGGTATGGGTAGCACGAAGAACGGCCGTGACAGTGAAAGCAAACGTCTCGGTGTGAAGCGTGCTGACGGTCAGGTTGTTCCGGCCGGTAACATTCTGGTCAGACAGCGCGGTACCAAAATCCATCCCGGTACAAACGTAGGCCGCGGCGGCGACGATACGCTCTTTGCACTCGTTTCCGGTAAGGTTAAGTTTGAACGTATGGGTAAGGACAAGAAAAAGGTCAGCGTTTACCCTGTACAGTAACGCAGTAAAATCGCAGATATAAAACATGTCTGCGATTTTTCTATATCCAAAGGAGAGGCATATGTTTGTAGATACAGCAACAATTACGGTACGGGCTGGCAAGGGCGGTAATGGCCTTGTCTCCTTTCACCGGGAAAAATATGTCCCCGCCGGTGGCCCGGATGGGGGAGACGGCGGCCGGGGCGGCAATGTGGTTTTTGTAGCCGATAACAAGCTGACCACACTGATGGACTTCCGTTACCGCAAGACGTACAGCGCACAGAACGGGCAGGATGGCCGCGCAGGAAAATGCAGCGGAAAAGCGGGAGAGGACAGTATTGTCCGTGTGCCGGAGGGCACCTTGATTCGGGATGCAGCCACCGGCAAAGTTCTGGCAGACATGACAGGGGACAATAAAACGTATGTGGCGGCAAAGGGCGGCAACGGCGGCTGGGGCAATGTGCATTTTGCAACGCCCGTGCGCCAGGCACCCAAAATTGCCAAGCCCGGCCAGCTGGGCCAGGAACGGGAAATCATTCTGGAACTGAAGCTTCTGGCAGACGTGGCTCTTGTGGGCTTCCCGAACGTGGGAAAATCCACACTGATTTCCCGCGTCAGCTCTGCCCGTCCGAAAATTGCCAATTATCATTTTACAACGCTTACGCCGAATCTCGGCGTTGTTTCCGTGCATGATAAATCTTTCGTAATTGCAGATGTGCCGGGGCTGATTGAAGGTGCTCACACCGGGGCCGGCCTTGGACATGAATTCCTGCGGCATATTGAGAGAACACGGATTCTGATTCATGTAGTGGATGCTTCCGGCACGGAGGGACGGGACCCGATGGCCGACTTTGAGGCCATTTGCCGTGAACTGGAGCTTTACAATCCGGAGCTTCTGCTCCGTCCCACGCTGGTTGCTGGGAATAAAACCGACATTCCGGGAGAACAGATAGAGGAATTTGAAAAATTCGTGGTGGAATCCGGTTATAAATATTTTCCCATCAGTGCCGCAACGGGCGAGGGCGTAGATGCCCTTATGAATCAGGTGGCAGAAATGCTGGATTATCTGCCGCCTATTCCGGTGTATGAGGCTGAGGAAATTGAGGAAGAAGAAATCGACTACGACGCCTATGAGATTACCAAAGAGGACGACGCGTATGTGGTTTCCGGCCCGTATGTGGACAAGCTTCTTCGTGGCGTTAATTTTGGAGAGGACGAATCGGTACGTTATTTCCAGCGTTCTATTAAAGCCCATGGGATTATTGATGCTTTGCGCGAAAGAGGTGTCAAGGAAGGCGATACCGTGGTGTTCGGTGAAATGGAATTTGATTTTGTGGAATAGGAGATTGGCATGAAACGGATAGGATTGTTCGGCGGTATGTTTGACCCGGTACACCTTGGGCATTTGCACGCGGCGAGAGAAGCGGCAGAAAAGCTGTCGCTGGATTCTGTGATTTTTATTCCGGCGAATGTTCCGCCGCATAAGAAAAACGGATGTTTTGCTTCCGGTGCGCATCGCCTTGCCATGTTAAAGCTGGCCGTGGAAGCCGACAGCCGCTTCACAGTTTCTGCCTATGAACTGGAAAAAGAGGGAACAAGTTACTCCTATATCACCGTAGAACATTTCAGAGCCAAGTACCCGGAGGATAAACTGTATTTCTTAATTGGGGACGAGGCATACGCACTGCTTCATACATGGAAGTTGCCGGAGCGTATCCGGGCGGCGGCCGATTTCGTAGTAGTGACAAGAGAAGGTACTTCACCGCCCGGGGATGCTTTGTATGTAAAAATTCCAAAGTTTCAGGCATCTTCCACCGAGGTGCGGGCGGCACTGGCAGCAGGCGGGAGTGCGGATGCGCTTTTGCCTGCCGCGGTGGCGGCGTATATAAAAAACAACGGACTATATCAGGGGGAACAGTATGACGGAACAGACAATGCTTGAAAAACTGAAAGGAATGGTGGACGAGAAGCGGTACGCCCATTCCATTGGCGTGCGGGATACAGCCGCAATGCTGGCCCGCCGTTACGGCGTGAGTGAGGAAAAGGCCCGCATCGCCGGAATTCTGCATGACTGTGCGAAAAACATTCCTAAGGATGAAGGAATTGCCCGGTGTGAAGCGGCCGGGATTCGCTTAAAGCCCATTTGCTACATAGAAAAGGGGCTGGTGCACTCCTATTTGGGTGCCCATATTGCAAAAACAGAGTTTGGCATTACCGACCGGGAAATCTTAGATGCTATTTATTACCATACTACCGGACACGAAGATATGCCGCTGCTTACGAAAATCATCTATCTGTCCGACCTGATAGAACCGGGAAGAAATGTTCCTAATGTGGAAGAGCTTCGCCGCATTGCCATGGATGACATCGACGAAGCCCTGATTCGTTCTATCAATTCTACAATTGCCCATGTGCTCGGCAAAGGGTCCATTCTGGACTGTGATACTGTCTGTGCCCGAAATTTTCTGGTCCAGCAGAAACGCCTCTGTGAATCAGCGGTTTAATAACCAGACGCCGGCGTTCAGGTAGGTGGCGAACAGAAGCCAGAGCAGATAGGGAATCTGCAGTAAGGCTGCCGGCCGGTCAATCTGGCGGAATTGGACAATCATACGGATTACCAGAATATCCAGCAGAATCAGCCAGACGAGCGCAAGAAGCCGGGCATCCAGGTTGAAAAACAGAATGGTCCAGAAAAAGTTTACGGCCAGTTGCACTGCGTATGTGCGCAGTGCACTGTTTTTTTTCGGTTCCGATGATAGATAGATGCGTGCGGAACTGATGCCCATAAGCGTGTAGAGAATCGTCCAGACAATGGGGAAGAGCCAGCCGGGCGGTGATAGGGGCGGCTGCGCGAGCGCGGCATAATCCTCCATACTGTTCCGGGTCAGGAGTGCGGAAAGTGCACCGACAGCCAGGGGAATCAGAATTGATACGATGTAAACACGGGTCTTTTTATGCATGGTTTACTGCCTCCTTTCACGAATAGTATAGAAAGGAAGGTGCCAAAATATGCGGAAAAATCGAAAAAAAATCAGCCTGAAAAAATTTTTTGAGGATTTTATAAGAAAGTGCTTGACATTTCCAGTGGTTTCTGCTATAATACTTAAGTCGGTTATGCGGGTGTAGTTCAATGGTAGAATCTCAGCCTTCCAAGCTGATCGCGTGGGTTCGATTCCCATCACCCGCTCCATAGGCGAAGGCGCAGGCCGAACTCGCCTACACATGCGCCTGTAGCTCAGCAGGATAGAGCAACTGCCTTCTAAGCAGTGGGCCAGGAGTTCGAGTCTCTTCAGGCGCGCCAATATGGTGGGTATAGCTCAGTTGGTTAGAGCGCTAGATTGTGGCTCTAGAGGCCGTCGGTTCGAATCCGACTATCCACCCCACTATTGGGCTGTAGCCAAGTCGGTAAGGCACAGGACTTTGACTCCTGCATTCGTTGGTTCGAGTCCAGCCAGCCCAGCCATATGACCCATTAGCTCAGTCGGCAGAGCACTTGACTTTTAATCAAGGTGTCCGGAGTTCGAATCTCCGATGGGTCACCACGAAAAAACGTTGAATTTTCAAGAGATTCAGCGTTTTTTCTATTTTCCGGAAAAATCGGATTTTCCATAGGTGGTTTTAAAAGAAGTATTCAAAACATAACAAATGGTTTAGATGACAGATCTTTATCATTCGGTTTTTTGAAATTCCTCAATATATATTTCTTAAGAAATCTTAAGAAATTTCATTGCCAAATATTAAGAATTGTATTGTATGATGTAATCGGAGGTGAAAGAGTATGAACATATTGGTTGTGGACGATGACAGAGAGATAGTCGATAGTATCGGCATATTTCTGTCAGGAGAAGGGTATAAGGTTCTGAAAGCCTATGACGGAATTGAAGCACTTGATATTCTGTCACAAACGCAGGTTCATCTGATGATTCTTGATATTATGATGCCAAAGCTTGACGGAATCAAAACGCTGATGAAACTCAGGGAATCGAGAAATATCCCCGTTATCTTACTGTCTGCAAAATCAGAGGATGCAGATAAAATACTCGGTCTTACTGCCGGAGCGGATGATTATGTGACAAAGCCGTTTAATCCTTCAGAGCTTGTTGCAAGGGTAAAATCTCAATTAAGACGATATACCACTCTTGGTTCCATAGGGAAACAAAATGGCGAAATTGTAATTGACGGACTTAGCGTTAATACCGAGAGTAAGACAGTAAAGGTTGACGGAGAAGATGTCAGGCTTACACCTATTGAGTATAAAATTCTTGAACTGCTTGTGAGAAACAGAGGACGGGTGTTCTCGGCAGAAGATATTTACTCTAATGTGTGGAACGAGGAAACGGTTGTCGGTGATAACACTATCGCCGTACATATCCGGCATATCAGAGAAAAAATTGAAATCAATCCGAAAGAGCCTAAATACCTCAAAGTTGTTTGGGGTATTGGTTACAAGATTGACTAAAGGAGGTTTTGGCAATGAAAAAATTCTTATATTCTAACTATACAAAAACAATAGCCGTGCTGTTGTTTATTGTAAGCATTGTTTTAGGAGCATTAACCGTTACTAACGGTATTGCAGAATATTGTAATGAGAGAGAACTGATATATGGCTTTGAAAGTGATTTTAATGAAGCAAGACATTTTGAAACTTTGCTTGTGGCGCCTGAAGGTGCAGTTTTTAATGCAGTTCATGATTTATACAACCAATTCGACGAAGAAGTTATTCAAGCCTTGGAAAAAGGATTTTCAATTGTAGATCCCGGCAGTTATGAAGGAGTTATTCGTGAGTGGTTGGATGACATGTATTGTGCAGATAAAATAAATTACTATGTCAAATGGAATAACAAGGTGTTTACCAATTGCGGAGCTACAAGCGAAAAAGAGCTTATGACTGCACAGTTTTATCGTTTAACAAAACGAGATGAAAACGGTAATATCGACAGAGTATCAAGTCAAAATCGCTATTACTCATATTCGTTTTTTGATGAACTTTCATTATATGATATGACACCATCAATAGTGATTTGCACAAGCGTTAAAGAAGCGTATGTTAATGAGTGCAAAGTGGTTTGGGACAGACAAGCTACTGTTGTGCATGATACATTCAAAATCGCACTTATCTGTGTTATAGCTGCTCTGCTTCTTCTGATTTATTTACTTTGTGTTTGCGGAAAAAACAAAGACGGTGAACACAAGTCAATGTGGCTTGATAATATATGGACAGAAGTTCATTTGGCTGCCATAGGCGGAACTCTTCTTGGTGCAGTTGTAATTTGTGTTATTTTGCTTGATGATTACTTTACCGGACACTTCCCGTATAACCTGATGAATATGGTTGTTGGCTTGGTAGCGGCAATAGCAAGTGCGGTTGTTATTACATCCACGCTCTCTATAATACGAAATATCAAATGCAAAAGATTTGTTGAATCAAGCATTATAGTTCGTGTTATTAGATGGTGTTGGAGAGTCTTTGTGAAGGTAGTAAAATGGTTTATCAGAAAACTAAAAACATTTAAGAATGCTATATCATATTCGCTGTCACAAAAAACAGGTGCGATTCTCATAAGTATGCTATTTGCATATACGGCTATTATTTCTGTATGTTGCTTATTTACATTTCTAAATTTCATTTTATTTGCATTTTGGATTATGGTTGGCTTTGCAGTTTTTGGATTTGCCTGTTTTGTTGTTTCATATCGTGCGAAAGATATTGATGAAATTAGAAAAGGTGTCAGCGAAGTCAGAAACGGAAATGTAGCTTACAAAATTCCCGAATTAAAGAGCGAAGATATGAAAGCATTAGCAACAAATATCAATGATATAGCAAAAGGACTTGATGAGTCTGTATCTGCTAAAGTAAAAGCAGAAAGGATGAAAACAGAACTTATAACAAATGTATCTCACGATCTCAAGACACCTCTTACATCCATAATTAGCTATACAGAGCTTTTGGCAAATGTGGAAGGCTTACCGGAGGAAGCTAAAGACTATGCTCAAATTATTGCAAATAAGAGCGACAGACTTAAAACTCTAACACAAGACTTGTTTGACATATCAAAGGTACAAAGCGGAAATGAAAGCGTTGTATTAGAAAAGCTTGATGTATCACTTCTTATCAATCAATCTCTTGGAGAGCACGACAATGAAATAAAAGAATCAGAGCTTCCGTTCTGCGTTAATGCTCCAAAGGAACTCTATATTTCAGCTGATGGTAGAAAGATGTCCCGTGTTGTAAGCAATTTGATTAACAATATGCTTAAATATTCAATGAAGAACACACGTGTATTCATTACTGCTTCAGACAAAGACGGAGAGGTAGTAATGGAGTTTAAAAACATTGCTTCGTATCCTATGAATTTTAGTGCAGACGAAATTGTAGGAAGGTTTGTGCGTGGCGATGAATCAAGAACGCAGGAGGGTAATGGTCTCGGTCTTGCAATCGCAAAGAGTTATACCGAAATTTGCAATGGTAAGTTTGAGATTGTCTTGGATGGAGATATGTTCAAAGCCATCTTAAAGTTCAGAAAATACAGCTAAAAAATCGTTGTTTTCAGCACCGTTAATCAGTTTATTACACGCTTAATAAAACGAAAGAACGTACAGTACTTCAAACGAAGTAATACGTTCTTTTTCTATGATATGAAACGACTGCACAAAAATGGTGAAAATACACAAAAAATGTCATAATTATAGGTAATTTGTTACAAAACGATAATTTTTTAAAAAACCACTTGGATTTTTGCTGAAAATATGATATTATTTAATATGTATGATTTATTAAGTTTAACCATACATAAAAAGTTTTTAGGAGGAATCTTGTATGGCGCATATCAGTGATGCAGGCGTAAAGAAAATTTGCGAAATCTGCGACAGATACGCAAACGAAAAAACCCCACTTATGATGATTTTGAGTGACATCCAGAACGAGTACGGATATATTCCGCTGGATGTGCAGCAAATCGTATCCGAAAAAACCGGTATTTCCGTTGCGGAAATTTACGGTGTTGTTACATTTTACTCGTTCTTTTCCTTAAATCCGAAGGGTAAATATGTAATTGGCTGCTGTATGGGAACGGCTTGCTATGTAAAGGGTGCACAGCTGGTAATGGACAAATTTTCCGAGCTCCTCGGTATTGCACCGGGAGAGACAACGGAGGACGGTATGTTCACAATTGACGCACTCAGATGCATCGGCGCCTGCGGTATTGCACCGGCAGTTACCATAAACGGTAAGGTGTATCCGAAGCTTACTGTGGATCAGGTTGCACCGATTGTTGAAGAATATCGTGCATTAGGAGGTGCGAACGCATGAAAACATTTGCAGAATTAGATGCTAAAATTTGTAGCTGCACCGAAGCTTTGACAAGCAAAATTGACGGTTCCAACGGGAAACGTGCTATCTTGCTTTGCGGCGGTACAGGCTGTATCTCTTCTGATTCCTTGGTGATTAAAGAAAAATTTGAAGCTCTTGTTGAAAAACACAATATGGGCGACAAGGTATCCGTTAACATTGTTGGCTGTTTCGGGTTTTGCTCGCAGGGCCCCTTTGTTAAGATTTTCCCCGAAGATACGCTGTATCGTCTCGTGAAAATCGAGGATGTGGAAGAAATATTCCAGACAGATATTTTGGGTGGCGGCATTGTGGACCGTCTTCTGTATGTTGAACCGCTGACAAATGAAAAAGTGGCAAAGCAGGACGATATTAACTTCTATAAGAAACAGAAGCGAATTGCCCTGCATGGCTGTGGTGTTATCAATCCCGAGGACATCAATGAAGCGATTGGTGAAGGTGCTTTTGCAGGTCTTAAACGTGCACTTTCCATGGATCCGAAGGAAGTTATTGATGAAGTACTGGCTGCAGGTCTCAGAGGTCGTGGCGGTGCAGGCTTCCCGACAGGTCGTAAATGGTCGTTTGCATATGCAAACGAAGCAGACCAGAAATACGTGGTATGTAACGGTGATGAAGGTGACCCGGGTGCATTTATGGACCGTTCTATTCTGGAAGGGAATCCCTTTGCCGTTTTGGAAGGTATGATGATTGCCGGTTACGCAATCGGCGCATCCGAGGGTTATTTCTATGTCCGCGCGGAGTACCCGATTGCTGTTAACCGTCTCCGTCTTGCAATCAAGCAGATGGAAGAACTGGGTCTTTTGGGCGATAACATTCTGGGTACAGGCTTCAGCTTCCGTGCATTTATCCGTCTCGGTGCCGGTGCTTTTGTTTGCGGCGAAGAAACAGCACTGTTAAATTCCATCGAAGGTAAGCGCGGTATGCCCCGTCCCCGTCCGCCGTTCCCGGCTGTAAAGGGTCTTTGGCAGAAGCCGACCATTGTTAATAATGTTGAAACACTTGCGTGTGTTCCGTTCATTCTCCGTGAAGGTGCTGCAAAGTTTGCAGAATGTGGTACAGAAAAATCAAAGGGTACAAAGGTATTTGCGCTCGGCGGTAAAGTGAACAACGTTGGTCTTGTGGAAATCCCCATGGGTACAACGCTTCGTGAACTCATTTACGATATCGGTGGTGGTATTCCGAACGGGAAAGAATTCAAAGCGATTCAGACCGGCGGTCCTTCCGGCGGCTGTCTGACGGCGGCAAACCTTGACGAACCGATTGACTTTGATAACCTTGTTGCCAAGGGATCTATGATGGGCTCCGGTGGTGCAATTGTTATGGACGAGGACAACTGTATGGTTGACGTTGCAAAGTTCTATATGGAATTTATCTGTGACGAATCCTGCGGAAAGTGCTCTCCCTGCCGAATCGGTACAAAGAGAATGCTGGAAATCCTTACACGTATCACGGAAGGTAATGGTACGATGAAGGATCTTGAGGAGCTGGAAGAACTCGGCAATGCTGTTAAGGCGAACTCTCTCTGCGCACTCGGACAGACAGCCGCGAACCCGATTATTTCCACGCTTACCCATTTTAAAGACGAGTATCTTGCACATATTGTTGATAAGAAGTGTCCCGCAAAGGTATGTAAGAAGCTGATTCAGTACACCATCATACAGGACCAGTGCTTCGGCTGTGGTATGTGCGCAAGAGCATGTCCTACAGGGGCTATTGAACAGACAGATTACAAAGCACCCGGCAAGAAGCTGAATTCGTATCAGATAGATCCTGCCAAGTGTGTAAAGTGCGGGGCATGTCTCGCCACATGTAAGTTCAAGGCAATTGTGCAGAAGTAAGGGATAGGAGGAGAAAGAAATGGCTAAAGTGAATATTAAAATTGAAGGCGTCTCCTACCAGGTAGAAGAGGGCTTAACCATTCTTGAAGCTGCAAAAAAATGTGGCTATGAGATTCCTTCTTTGTGTGCATTCAATCACGGTGAATGCTCTAACGGGTCTTGCCGTGTATGTCTGGTAGAGGTTGTCGGCGCAAGAGGTCTTGTAGCTTCTTGTGTATATCCCGTAAATGAGGGCATGGAAATTCGCATTTCCACACCGAAGGCTTCGGAAGCACGCCGTGCCTCCGTTGAGCTTTTGCTCTCCAATCATAATCAGAATTGTCAGCAGTGCGACAAGAATGGTCAGTGCGAGCTTCTGCATGTAGCTTATATTACAGGAGCACGTGAAGGCCGGTATCAGGGGGTAAAAACGCCGGTAACTGTGGATGAACTTACACCGTCCATTGTACGTGATACGTCAAAATGTATCCTTTGTGGCCGCTGCGTGGCACGTTGTGAAAATGCACACGGAATGGGCATTCTGGGCTTTGAAAACAGAGGCTTTAGGACCATTGTTGCACCTGCAGAAAATCGTTCCATGGCAAATTCTCCCTGTATTTTGTGTGGACAGTGCGTTAGCGTATGTCCCACCGGTGCACTTATGGAGAAATCCGAAATTTCCAAGGTGGACGAAGCCATTAAATCCGGCAAGCATGTGGTCGTACAAACGGCTCCCGCAGTTCGCGCCGCACTCGGCGAAGAATTCGGTATGCCCGTAGGTACGGCAGTTACCGGTAAAATGGTAGCTGCATTAAAGCGTCTCGGCTTTGATAAGGTATATGATACAAACTTTGCGGCTGACCTTACCATTATGGAAGAAGGTACAGAGCTTCTTTCCAGAATTCAAAACGGCGGCACATTGCCCATGATTACATCCTGCTCCCCCGGATGGATTAACTATGCAGAGTATAACTATGGCGATCTTCTGGATCACCTGTCTACCTGCAAGTCTCCCCATCAGATGCAGGGTGCCATTATCAAATCTTACTACGCAGAAAAGAACGGTCTTGACCCGAAGGATATTTTCGTTGTATCCATCATGCCGTGTACGGCGAAGAAGGATGAGAAGGAACGCGAGCAGATGCAGAAGGACGGCATAAAGGACGTAGATGCAGTTCTGACAACGCGTGAGCTGGCACGTATGATTAAGCGTGCAGGTATCCTCTTTACCAAGCTGCCTGACGAAGAATTTGATCAGGATATCATGGGCGATTACACGGGTGCCGGTGTTATCTTCGGTGTAACTGGCGGCGTTATGGAAGCGGCACTCCGTACTGTGTACTTTGTGCTGACAGGCAAAGAGCATGAAGCGATAAAGTTTGAGGCTGTCCGTGGCTTTGACGGTATTCGTGAGGCTTCCATCGACATTAACGGAACCACTGTAAATGTTGCGATTGCCCATGGTATGAAAAATGCCAAGGTTTTACTTGACGAAATTCGTGAAGGCAAGTCCAAATACCACTTCATTGAGGTTATGGGATGTCCGGGTGGCTGTATTGCCGGCGGTGGTCAGCCGATTATCCGTTCCTGCTTCCTGCCGAATGAGGATGATGATATTCTGGACACCTATAAGGAAAAGAGAGCCAATGCAATCTATAGCGAGGATGAAAGACAGGTGCTTCGTCAGTCGCATAAAAACCCGCAGATACAGGCACTTTATGATGATTTCCTCGGCAAACCCAACTCGCATAAAGCCCATGAACTTTTGCATACTTCATATGCGGCAAGAGTGGGTTTTAATGATTAATGCTCTTAGGATAAAAGAATAAAAAATGAAGCGGTGCAGTTTTAACAGCTGCATCGCTTTTGCCAAAAACGTAAAAAAGGTTTCGTGAATTCGGGACGGAGCTGTTTCTGAATTCAATGTGGGGTTTTTGGAAAGGAGAAAAGAAAATATGCAGAGCGATAACAGAGCCGCGGTGTTTATTTTGCTCGGGCAGTCGAATGCGGTCGGTCACGCGCTTCCCATGCGGGAAGAGAATAAGATTATACAGCCGATGAAAAATGTTTTTGGATTAAGTCGTGCATATAATCAATCCTTTGACAATACAGAGCTTCGTTGGAGCGGATATACGAGCTATGGTATGAATCTTGGAGAGGAACAAGATAATACATACTCAGTAGCGAACTGTCTTGCACAGCTTTGGCAGGATGAGATTGATAGAGGTAATGAAAAACGTTTGCCGGATTTATACATTGTTCATATTGCAATTGGAGCGCAAGGGGTAACAGAAGGTTATATGTGGAATCCGGAATATGAGAAGAAAATCATTCCGGGCGTGCTTCGTACAGTTGACATAGCCCTGACGCCGCTCACCAACCATATATTGTCTCTTTTAAAAGAGAGCTTTGATACAATGGAGAAAGACTTTGAGGTTATAGGTCTTCATTGGCGCGGAAGTGAAAACGATGCATCAGCATCCTGGGAAGTGTTGGAAAACACCGCGCAGAAAATACATGCCGAATTGTTTCGTGGTTTTTGTGAAAATATAGGGCGGGAGGTTCCTGTTATCTTACATAGGCTCGTTTCACATGAGAGATGCACAGATTTAGACCCGACCGGAGAATCTCTTAAGAAAATGCACTATATCAATTCGGTATTTGATACACTTGAAAAGGAAAACAATAACATTACGGTATGGGATGTGCGAAACTGTCCGCATTATGTTCCTGATGTGAGGGGAAATGGAATTTTCATCGAGGATGTTGTTCACTTTACAGAGCAGACAAATCGATGGGTGGCGGAACAAATTTTGAAGAGGTATATAATCTCATGACAAAGAAGGGGCTGTCTTACTAAAGTGAGGCAGCCCTAAATTTTTGCACACAAAAAGCCGCAGAAGTATAGAAACTTCGCGGCTTTTGTGGCATAATTTAAGCATGACCAAACACTCAAAAAAACGAGTAGATTATACAACAAAAACAAGATATTTTCAACTGTTTTTACTAATTAATTTTGAAATGAATATTCCGGCAGATGATTCGGTGCGCTTGCTAAGCAATGTATTGGAGGAGTTAGATTACACAGAGCTGTATAGAGCGTATTCTCGAAAAGAGAAAAAATGTGCAGTGTCACCGAAGAATCTTTTCAAAGTCCTTGTGTATGCATATATGTGCAATCTTCGGTCAACAAGGCAAATCGAAACAGCTTGCAAGAGAGATATTAACTTTATGTATCTTCTGGAAGGAGCAAAGGCACCTGACCACAACACAATTGCCCGTTTCAGAAGCGCAAGACTTGAGGGCATTGTGGACAGCTTGTTTAATCAGGTGGTTCTTTTGCTTAAAGATTATGGAGAATTGTCCTGCGAAAATCTTTTTGTAGATGGTACAAAAATTGAAGCGAATGCCAATAAATATACATTCGCATGGAAGAAAACTATACTTAAGAATCAGGCGAAGCTACAAGATAAGATGCATGATGTACCAATGCGAAAGCTGTGAAGGTTGCTCACACAAATCAAAATGCATAAAGCATAATGCAAGATGCAATACACCGCTTAAAAAAACAAAACGATTTGAATTATCTAAAACATTCAAAAAACAACGGGAAGAAATGCTTAAAAGAATTACAACAAAACAAGGTATACTGCTCAGGACTAATCGCTCAATTCAAGTTGAAGGTGCCTTCGGCGTATTAAAAGAGGATATGAGATTCCGAAGATTTCTGACAAGAGGAACCGCTAATGTTCGGACAGAAATTCTTATTCTTTGTTTGGCATACAACATACAAAAATTACATAACAAGACGATTGCCAACCGCCAGTGTCAATTCTTGCACGAGTTGAAAACGGCTTAAAAAATTTCAAAAATTTTGCTTCGTAAATTCACGAGCTTTTCTTTGTGTACCCTAAAACAGGAAAAATCTTAAAAGTCATCCTCTTTTCAAACAGAAAAAGAGGGCGATGCCTAAATTAAGTGAAAAATCGCTTATTGAGACACGCCCGTTTTTTTGCGGTCTGGACTTTTTTACAGTCCTTTTTATATGACAAAAAATACTAAGTCTTATGCGAACTGGCACAGGCAGACGCAACGGAGACCAAACTTTTACCACGAAAGACTGCCTTGCTCCGTGTAGATAGAGCGCGCGGACTATACGCTCCGGAATCCCCGGCCTATAATTTCACTGCTGGTGGTGATGATAATAAACGCATGGGGATCTATTTCCTTGATTTTACTCCGCAGCCGTACAGCCTCAATTCGTTTGCATACTGTATGCAGCATGGTTTTCTCTTCGTGGGTATATTCGCCGATTACGGTGCTGGCAGAAACGCCATGATGCAGAGTTTCTATGATATATCGAGAGATTTTTTCTCTTTCGGAAGTGATAACGATAAAATATTTGCACACATTGAAGCTTTCAATTACACCGTCGACAATAAATGCCTTTGCAAAAAGGCCTAAGAGTGAAAAGAGGCCTGCCTGTACATTAAACACGAAAAACGCACTTGCCGCAACTATAAAATCCACGTAAAGCAAGGCTTTTCCAATGTCGACACGGGTGAATTTTTTGAGAATCAGCGCAATGATGTCCGTACCGCCGGAGGAGGCGTTACTGTTAAAAATCAAAGCAGAGCCTACGGCTGTCAGGAGCATAGCGTAAATCAGCTCCAGGAGCGGCTGGTTTGACATCGGCTGTGTCATGGGGAAGAGCAGTTCAAGAATATATGTAATACCGGAATAGAAGAGACTGCAGTAAACCGTTTTAATGCCGTTTTGTCTGCCAAGGAATATGAACCCCACAATCAGGAGAGAAACGTTTAAAATCCAGATCCAGAGACCGGGAGAAATGGGCGTAATTTGCGCCAGAATCGTGCCGACACCAGTCACACCGCCGGTGGCAAATCCGTTCGGAATCTTGAAAAAGTACACCCCAAGGGCAAGAAGAACACATCCTAAATTCATAACAAGAAAGCTTTTTAGTTTTTTCATTTTACCCTCCTATAAGCAAAACTCGGAACACAGTGCGTCAAACTGTTTTTTGTTTTTTATCCAATATAATTTTATGTTATTTGCATCCTGTAAGCGTTGTATAATTTGCTTACGTTCGGTACTGCGGAATTTCCAAATATACTGCAGAAAAGAAAAATCAAAGCGTTCGGGACAATTAGGTCCCATGTCCGGTCGGGTTTGTCCGTGATACGTGATGACCCGTTTAAGAACTCTCCAAATACATAGTAGACGGGGGTAGTCAAAAAAGATGACAGCGTCGGAATATCTAAGCCTCCATGCCATGGTCCGGCTGAAGTTTCCGTCTATAATCCAGCACTCTCTTTCGAGTTCTTCTGCGAGTTTGGTGTCAAATTCTTCTCTCGACGCCTGCGTCCATCCACTGTGCCAGAACAGCGAATCCAGGTGAATACAAGGAAGGGCTGTTACAGCAGAAAGCCGTTTGGCAAAGGTGGTTTTTCCACTGCCGGGACAGCCAATAATCAGAAATCGTTTCATACTTTCCATTGCTTGAATAAGATAGGCTTAATACGCCGAAACATCAATAAAGCCGATAAGCGTACTGCCGAAGGAGGTACCATCTGTATTGAGTCCCTCCAGTATTCCGACTTTTGTGGCAGTTTTTACAACGCCGTCAGTACCTTTTTGATAATAGCCGCTGCCGCCCTCGGTATAATAAACGGTATCTCCATCCACATCCTCAATATAAATAACGTGGCCGTATCGCTTGCCGAGAACACTAGTTCCGTATTTATAGGATGCAATCAGATCCGGCTTTATATTTTCGACAAGAGGTGCCAGCTTTGCTTCCTCGCGGGCATTGTACCACATATCGTTGGCATTACCTATGGCACCTGTATCCTTCCGGAATTTTTCTGTCATTCTGCCGCGGACATACCAGACGCACTGGCCGCGGTCCGCATCATTCGCATAGGTGGCCGTGTCTGCGATCCGTTCGCCAACCACGGGAAACTGTTTGACAGGATATGTAAACCAACCCACGGCCTCCCAATTGGGCACATCTCTTGTGGCAACAATCGCTTTTCGTCCGTCGGGGGCATATATGGTTGTGACTGGTACGTTGTGCCAGCCCACAGCTTCCCATGCGGAAATGTCGCTTGCTGCTACAACGGCACTTCGACCGTCCGGCGCATAAATTGTTTTCACCGGAACAGTGTACCAGCCTACGTTTTCCCAAATGGAAACGTCCTCGGCAGAAACCTGTATACTTCTCCCGTTGGGCGCATAAAGAGCTACGCTTTCGCCGGCAAAAGCCGTTAGGTTTAAACATGATACACATAGCGCACCTGCAATAAATTTATTCATTTGTAATCTCCTTCATTTATGCTATATGCAATAAAAAACAGAGCAAGCTGAATAGCTTGCTCTGACGTGGTAGAGACAGTAGGACTTGAACCTACGACCTCTCGCATGTGAAGCGAGCGCTCTAACCAGCTGAGCTATGCCTCCAAAACAGTAACAGTATAGCACAGTCGGCTGGAAAATGCAAGAGTTTTTTCAAAAAATATTAACTTTTTAATTTTACGCGCTGTATTTCTCAATAAATTCAACAATGGGTAAGCAGTCCGGCAGACCGTGGGGATGATGGTCACCACCGGGTTTAATATGCGTTTCAATGGTGCGGCCGGCTGCCGTATAGGCATCTTGTAAAAGTTTTCCGTTTTCCTCGAAGGGTACAACACTGTCGCTGTCTCCGGAAACAAGCAGAACAGGAATGTTGTGGCTTGTCAGCGTGGGGAGGTAATCCAGCGGATGGGCGCGGAAGGAAAGAATGGAGACAGAATCAATGCCGCGTGCTTTTATAAATTCTTCTGCCATAGCGGGCATGGCGGGTTCCGTCTCCCTTCCGAAACGGAAGGGACAAGAAAGAAAATTAACAACCGGTGCATCGATATACATGCAGGATACCTTTTCGGGGTGCTTTGCGGCAAGATAGATTGCTTGCATACCGCCGCAGCTCATTCCTACAGGAATGCATTGCGTTGAAAGCCCGAATTCTTCGGCAACAAAATTCACGAAAGCCGCTTGTGCTTCCGTATCCTCGTCCAGACACCAGCGGGTTTTGTTTTTTATATGTGCCACATGATAGCCTCGCTTAAGAAGTGCCAGCTCTGTTTCCGGAAATGCGCCGAAATATTCTGTTTTCAAGAGCCATTTTCCGTTGCCTTTATTCCCGGGACTGACAACAATATACTTTCTCTCCATAAATTCTCCGCATTTTGCCGGATATCCTAACCATTCGTTTATAATTTCGTCGCCATTCCATCGTGTCATTTTCAGATTCCTCCACTTATAATAATAGTAGGTATTATATCAGAAAATATCAGACTTGTCAATGGTTTCCGGGCTCTTGGATACTTTTCCATATGCAGGGAAAGGTTTTCTAAAAAATACTTGCCAGCGCAGGAATTTTGTGGTATACTATATTCAGAATATTTTTGGGAGGAATGTACATATGAGTGAAACAAAAGGAAGAGACATGATTCGGGGGATTTCCGTCTGTAACCCGGTGGACCTGGACCCGGAATACTTTTTGTATACGGTGGATTATGCAATTGAAAACGGCATTGACCATATCCAGTTCATCGGTCCGATTCATGACTACATAAAGGGCAATATTGATGGTATGACACCGTACCGTAAATACAGTCAGTTTAATGACAGTAAGCCCCAGGAATACATGAACCTTTGCCTGGAACACCTGAATATCGGCTGCAAGAAGGCAAGCGAGGCCGGTATTAAAATGTATATGTGGCATCATGAGCTGGACTTGCCGGACGGCTTTTCCGAGGCGTACCCGGAAATCTTAAACAGCGATAATGATATTGAAGTTACCCATCCGCTGGTAAAGGATTTTCTGGAAAATCGTATTGAAGACTTTTTTGCCGCCTATCCCTATATGAATGGTATTATCCTGACACTGCACGAGACAAAGGTCCCGCTTCTCCGCCTGAAGAATCAGAAGCTGGACAAGGTGGGGCGCGTTAAGTATGTTACGCAGATTCTGTTTGACACCTGTTCGCGTCTTGGAAAAGAGTTGATTGTCCGTCCGTTTGCAAGCCTTGAGGAAGATTATGAAATGATGATGGCGGCTTATGAAAGCATTTCTACAGAGCTTCTCATTATGGATAAGTGGACGCAGTTTGACTGGAGTCTTTGCTTGCCGCATAACAAATTCTACAATAAAATCAAAAAGAATCCCATCTTTGTGGAAACAGATATTTTCGGCGAATTTTTCGGCAAAGGCAGACTGCCGCTGATGCTCCGTCAGCATATTATTGATAAGTTTGAATATTGCGAAAGCTTTAAAGTGGCCGGGTACGTAAATCGTATCGATAGGGCAGGCCGTCATCCCTTTGGTACAGCGAATGAGGTAAACATTGATATTATGCTGGCGTGTATGCAGGGACGAGATGTGGACGAGGCTATTGATGCATTCTTCGAGAAAAATTATCCCGGGATTGGCAGTGAGGTGCGCGAACTGATGGAACCCACCGAACAGCTGCTTCGAGAAATCATCTGGCTGAAGGGATATTATTACAGCGAACTCAGCGCATTTCCCAAGCTAAACCACTCTAAAAACCATTTCTATTTTGAGATGATGAAGGATAATTACGAAATTGCTTCCAACGAGTGGTTTATCCCGATTGGCTGGGAACGCGGCAGTCTGGAAAGCGTGCTCGAAGAGAAGGCCCACGCTGTTATGATGGCAGAGAAAGCCTACAATAAGCTTTTGCTCCTGAAGGACAAGATGGAGCCGAATGCTTATGAAAAGTTGTATTTTCAGTTTGCAAACCTGAAGTATGTCGCCCGTCTGTGGGATACGCTCACCAAGGTATTTATGAATTACGTGAAATACTTTGAAAAGCGGGATGTGGCCTTTGAGAAACAGTTGGAAGAAGCTCTCAGTGCACTGCGGGACATCAACCGTGAGGCGATTGCGGAGTTGGGAGATAATTTCTACTGTCAGACCGGTACCGTGTATGATAAGACGGAGAACTTTGACTATGTGGAAAATCTGGTACGTGAGATAGAGGAAAGCTTCCGTGCAGAAAAAATGCAGACAGAGCTTCTGGAAAAGGAAGAAAATCTTGTGGACTATGTGGTCTGCGGCGGCGCAATGGAAGGACACCGACTGCAGAAGGAAGTAAACTTCAGCGATACATTTGTAAAAGAAGGCAGCCTGTACAGAATTCCCGGCACCGGCCGCGGTACCAGCTGGAGCACGGTTAACACCCACGGTTGGTTTAGTTATGAAATTGCGGTTAAGCCGAATGCGGAAAACACAATTAAGCTGACGTTGGGCACGCATCTCTGTGAGGATATTGACATTAAAGTTTGCGTGGACGGAAAGGAATATACCTTCCGTGAGAAAACCGGCGGCAAAACGAAAGAGGTTTCCGTTCCGTATTCCTCTGAAAAGTCGACGATTCGTATCCGTTTCGACCGCTTTACAGCAAATACCCCTTGTGTACACAATATCCGCGTTATTGCAAAATAATATAGAATTAAAGACAAAAAACTGTCCTGGGTTTAATCGGGGCAGTTTTTTTGCATAGAGAACGAGAAAGGTGTTACAAAAGGATAAAAACGCCGGAAAAAAGAAAAGCACACGCTTTTCCAACGGGAATGACTCTTGACAGTGTCAGGGAAATATGGTATAATTAACAAAACTTTACATAAAAGTAAGACAAGAAAGGAAATAAAAAATGCTGACAAAGGAGCTTTACGAAAAATACAGTGCAGAGGCACTGAAATATCTGGATAAGGCGGGAATCGCGCTGACGGACGAGGAACGTAAAAATGTGGAAGTGGCAGAGTACGAGCTGGGCTGTCTGGATAAAATAGGGTTGGAGCTTGTGGTCTATGTGAACACGGAGCGTTGCTGTGCCAAGGAACTGGTGCTTCTGCCCGGGCAGACTTGTCCGGAACACCGTCATCCTGAAATCAATGGAGAAGAGGGCAAGGAAGAAACCTTCCGTTGTCGTTGGGGTACCGTGTACCTTTATGTGGAGGGTGAGCCGAAAAAAGGCGAACTCTGCGTACAGCCGCCGGAGGGAGAAGAGCAGTATTTCACCTGCCGCCATGAGGTTGTTTTACAGCCCGGTGAGCAGTATACAATTATGCCTGATACACTGCACTGGTTCAAGGCAGGGCCGGAGGGTGCTGTAGTTTCGGAATTTTCAACGAAAAGCCGTGACGAATACGATATTTATACCGATCCTCGTATTGATGCGGCCGGCAAGCGAAATATATAAGGGGTGACAGAATGAAACAATTTGATGTAACAGCACTCGGCGAAATTTTGATAGACTTTACGGAAAGTGGTCAAAGTGAAAACGGGATGCGTCTTTTTGAACAGAATCCCGGTGGTGCCCCTGCAAACGTTCTTTCCGCCGTGGCACACCTTGGCGGCCGGGCGGCCTTTATTGGCAAGGTGGGGCGGGACATGCACGGCAAATTTCTGCGGGAGACTGTGGAAAAATGCGGTATTGACACCCGCGGCCTTGTGGACACGGATAAAGGTTTCACCACCCTTGCTTTCGTTGCACTCTCCGGTGGAGAACGTAGCTTTTCTTTTGCCCGGAAACCGGGTGCTGATACGTTACTTACGCCCGATGAAGTGGATTATGGCCGAATTTCTGAAAGCAGGATTTTCCATATTGGGTCTCTGTCCCTGACGGATGAGCCGGTGAAAAGTGCCAGCCTGGCGGCACTGGAATTTGCGCAGAAGGAAGGCGTGATCATTTCTTACGATCCGAATTACCGCGCTTCCCTTTGGGAAAGCCAGGAAAAAGCGGAGCGTGAGATGCAAAGTATTCTTCCGTATGCTGATGTGGTAAAGATTTCAGAGGAAGAAACTGCACTGATTACGGGTCATGCTGACCCTGTGGAAGCGGCTGGCGGTCTCATTTGTAAAGGCGCGGCTGTGGCACTTGTGACAATGGGCGGCGAAGGGGCGATTGTAGCCACAAAGGAAGGAACAATGCATATCCCTGCTATGGGCGGAAAGCCCGTGGATACCACCGGTGCAGGGGATGCTTTTATGGGTGGCTTTCTGTTCAAACTGGCAAAATCAGAAAAAAAGCCGACGGACATTTCTCTTAAAGCGGCAGAAGAATTTGCCAAATTTGCCGCGAAGGTTGCCGGTGTTTGTATTTCCCGTCGGGGTGCAATCAATGCAATGCCCGGACTGGATGAGCTATAAAGGGTTGAAGTTATTATATGCAGCCTGAAAGGAATTATCCGAACCGGATTATGGTGCGGAAGACGCAGGAAGGCTGACGCTTTCCGAGGATGAAAATCCAAAAGATGCCGAAAATACTGCTTTTCAGGCAGGTTCGGATGACTCCTGTCAGGCTATGGATGTAGTAAACATACCGATATTTTTCATATTAAGAGGTGAAGGAAAGTGAAAGTAGAACAGTTCTGGAATCCACCGGCATCGTTTCGTTCTGCCCCTTTCTGGGCTTGGAACGGGAAGCTGGAAAAGGAGAAGCTGGCAGAGCAGATAGAGGCATTTCATCAGATGGGCTTCGGCGGTTTTTTTATGCATGTGCGATGCGGCCTTATAACGCCGTACCTTGGCGAAGAATTTATGGAAATGGTGCGTTTTTGCGCGTCAGAAGCTGAAAAGAGAGGTATGTACGCTCATTTGTACGATGAGGACCGGTACCCCTCCGGCCACTGCGGCGGTCAGGTGACGGCTGAAAGGCGGTTTATGGGACGGGAAATCCAATTACATTACAAACCGATTGAAGGTGCTATGGAAGAAAATGCGGCCATAGAATCGGGTGGAGTGTATCTGGTAGGAAGATATGATATTGATTTTACGCCAAAGCACACTATGCGCAATTTCGTCTGTCTTTCGGAAGGGGAGAAAGCCCGGCATACGGAGGTGTGGATTTACAGTGTCTGCCTGCCCTCCTCCGGCTGGTTTAATGGGGCAAATCATCCGGACGTTTTAAATCCTGAGGTAACTACCTCCTTTATTGAAAAGACCCACGAGAAATATAAGGCGGCAGTGGGGGATGCGTTTGGAAAAGCAATTCCATCCATCTTCACCGACGAACCGAATGTAGGCCATATGGGTTGGTTTGAAACGGGATGCCAGAATCCGTATTCCTTATTCTGGACGCCACGGATGCCGGAAATTTTTGAGGAGAAGTACGGATTTTCTTTGCTTGAAACCCTTCCGGCGGTGTTCTTTAATGCGGAGAACGGGGAAACCGGCTACATACGCTACGCGTTTCTGGATCTGACAGCAGCCCTCTTTAAGGAAGGTTATTCAGACCAGGTGGGTGCCTGGTGCGAGAAAAACGACCTGGAATTTACGGGACATTTCCATTCCGAGGGCAGTCTTGGTGGACAATGTTGTACTTCTGTAGACCTTTTGCGACAGTACGCGGCATACCATATTCCCGGCATTGATATGCTGGATGCGTCGGTAGAGCTGACAACAGCAAAGCAGGCGATGTCTGCCGTACATCAGTACGGCCGGAAGGAAGCCATGACAGAGCTGTACGGTGCCTCGCGCTGGAGCTGTGATTTCCGCCGCTATAAAATGCAGACAGACTGGCAAACGGCCATGGGTTTTACAAAACGGGTACCGCATCTGGCCTTTTATTCTATGGAAGGGGAGTCAAAGCGCGATTATCCGGCTTCCATTGGCTTACAGTCTCCCTGGTATAAGGAGTTTGCACAGTTGGAGGACCATTTTGCCCGGACAGCATGGGCTATGGCAGAGGGCAGAGCGGTAGTAAAAATTGCTGTGGTGCATCCGATTGAATCCTACTGGATGGCTTTTGGAACAGATGATGCCGCATCCGGCGAGCGGAAACGCCTGAACGAACTGCACAAAGATGTGGCCGAATGGCTTTGCCGGAATCATCTGGACTACGACTATCTTTCTGAAGCCCTTTTACCTCAGCTTTGGGACGGAGAAAAGGTGGGGGAAATGCAATATGAAGTTATTGTTGTACCCGGTTGTACCAGCATCCGGAAATCTACGGCAGACATACTTTGGGATTTCAAAAAGCGCGGGGGCCGTGTGATTTTCATGGGCGATTGCCCTATATATTCTGGCGGAAGACCCACCGAAACCCTTCGTTCTCTTTATGAAGCTTCCGTCCGGATTCCCTGCGGACAGTACGCGCTGACAGAGGCGTTGGAGGCGTACAGAACGGTGGAAATCCGAAGAAATAAAAACAACTTTAATCCCGAGGGGGCGCCGGCCGGTGCGTATGTGTACGGTATGAGAGAGACCGGGAACGGCGGCTGGCTGATGATTGCAGAAGCTGCACCGAAGCCGAATTATGATAGTGTCGGCACGGAAAAATTATTTATTCGCATCCGTGGAGAATATGCTGTTTGCTTGTACAATACCCTGGAGGGCAGAAAAGAAAAAATAAAGTATCGATGGGAAGATGGATGGACCTGTTTTGAGAAAGAAGTACACCCGATGGAAAGCCTTCTTGTTCGTCTTGGTGAGGAAGCAGAAGGGGAAGCGGAGACTGCAATAAGAAAAAGCGTGACATTCGGGGAGGAAGCCCGGTACTCACTTTCAGAAGAAAATGTCCTGGTACTGGATGTGGCTGAATATGCGCTGGACGATGCTCCTTTTGAAGAAAAGGCAGATATTTTTGAACTTACGGATATCCTCTGTAAACGCGTTGGGATGGAGGTAAACCGCGGCCGGTATACACAGCCTTACTGTAGAAAAAAGAGCGAGGAACATACACTTCGTCTGCGCTACCGTTTCTATAGTGCGATGGAAACCAATGCCGCACTGGCGCTGGAATTCCCGTATGAGACAGAAATTTACCTTGGCGGTAAAAAAATAGAGAATAACCCGGAGGGATATTATATCGACCGCGCCATTCACAAAATTCCCGGTCTTCCTGTCCAAAAGGGGGAAAACATACTGGAAATTACAATGCCTTTTACGGATAGCATACAGCCGCAGGTTATGTATCTTCTTGGTGATTTCGGCGTATCGGTAAAGGGTACGCGCGCCGAAATCGTGCCGAAAGAAGAGTCCCTTTTTGTGGGGGACGTGTCGCGGCAGGGGCTTCCTTTTTATGGAGGCAATATCAGCTACACCTTTGAAGTGGAAACGGAAAAATGCACTGCGGCAGTGGAATGCAGCTTTTTCCGGGCCGCTGCCCTTCATATTCTGGTAGACGGCGAAGATGGAGGACTTATCTTTGCACCGCCGTACCGGAGCCGGAAACTGGAGCTTTCAAAAGGGAAACATACGGTGACGGTGACCGCACTTGGCACGAGGGAAAACACACTGGCCCCGCTTCACGCGGTGAAAACGGATGGCTGGTATGCCTACTGGCAGTATCGCCCGGCGGATAACGCCCGGTCCGACGGCTACCGACCATCGGAAGTGGGACTTCTGAAACGGCCGCGTCTGGTCATTTTCTAAAAAATAAAGAGACAGCGCACTGTCTCTTTCATACGTAGAGAAAAGCAGGTGTAGTATGGATACTGCACCTGCTGATTCTATAGAATTATAACGAAAAATTCTTTATGAACTGTTCACACCGGGTGATGGAAGCGAGAACAGCCTCCTCTGCCGGACCGCCGGGGAGAGAACGCTCGGCCACGCAGGCTTCCAGGCTGATAGCCCTGTAGATATCCTCTTCAAAAACGGGTGAAAACTGTTTATATTCGTCCAAGGTCAGCGCGTCAAGTGCACATCCTTTTCCGATGCAGTAATACACCAGTTTTCCAAGAATTTCATGGGCTTCCCTGAAGGGAAGGCCTTTTTTTACAAGATAATCTGCCGCATCCGTAGCATTTGTGAAACCACCGCCGGCACCCTTGTACATTACGTCCTCATGGATTTTCATGGTGGACAGCATGTTTGTGAATACGGGCAGACATAAAAGCACAGTGTCTACAGCGTCAAAAATCTGCTCCTTATCCTCCTGCATATCTTTGTTGTACGCAAGAGGAAGCCCTTTCATCATGGTTAATAATCCCATAAGAGAGCCAAATACACGACCGCTTTTGCCACGGATAAGCTCAGCGACATCCGGGTTTTTCTTCTGTGGCATAATACTGCTGCCGGTGGAATATGCGTCATCCATTTCTACAAAGGAAAATTCGTGACTGCTCCATAAAATCAGTTCTTCGCAGAAACGGCTCAGATGTACCATCAGAATGGAGAGATCTGCCGCCAGCTCCAGAGCAAAGTCCCGGTCACTGACTCCGTCGAGGGAATTGTCAGTGATTTTAGAAAATCCCAGCTGCTCCCGGACAAATTCACGGTCTAAGGGATATGTGGTTCCGGCCAGTGCGCCGCTTCCGAGAGGCATCACGGCTGTGCGCTTATGGCAGTCGGCAATTCTATCCGCGTCCCGCATAAACATCTGGGCATACGCCATCAGATGATGGGCGAAAGTAATCGGCTGTGCCTTCTGTAGATGGGTATACCCCGGCATAATAGTATGCAGGTGCTTCTTTGCGAGTTCCGTCAGGACACCGAGCAATGCCTTCAACAGTGATGCAATTTCCTTTTCCTGCGCCATCAGATACATACGGATGTCAAGAGCTACCTGATCATTCCGGCTCCGGCCTGTATGCAGACGCTTTCCGGCTGCGCCAATGCGGTCTGTAAGCAGTTTTTCCACGTTCATGTGGATATCTTCTGCATCCACCAAAAATTCAACGTTTCCGGCTTCGATATCCTCCAGAATTTCGCCCAGAGTCTTTACAATCAACTCTGCCTCGGCAGGGTCGATAATATGCTGTTGTCCCAGCATTTTTGCATGGGCCATGCTTCCGGTGATATCTTCCCGGTACATGCGTGCGTCAAAGCGGATGGACGAATTGAAATCGTCCACCTGCTTATCGGTTTCTTTCTGAAATCTGCCGCCCCAAAGTTTCAAAGCCTTATTCCCCCAGTTTTTCTTTCATCAGTGCACGGACCTTCAGCGGCAGACCAAACAGATTGATAAAGCCTTCCGCGTCCTTATGGCTGTACAGCTCATGGCTGTCGCCGAAGCTGGCAATATCTTCGTTGTAGAGAGAGTAAGGACTCTTGGCTCCTGCCGCGCTGACACTGCCTTTGTACAGCTTCAGGCGTACTGTACCCGTAACGGTTTCTTCCATGGAGTCCACCATAGCAGAAAGTGCTTCACGAAGCGGTGTGTACCATTTTCCGTCATAAACAAGCTCGGAGAACTTGATAGCTGCCTGACGCTTGAAGGCCTGGGTGTCGCGGTCGAGACAGAGATATTCAAGCTCCTGCAGAGCGGCATACAAAATGGTTCCGCCCGGTGTTTCATATACGCCGCGGGATTTCATACCGACAAGACGGTCTTCACAGATATCGGTAATACCAATGCCGTTTGCTCCGCCGATGGCGTTCAGTTTTTCAACAAGCTCCACAGCACCCAGCTTTTCACCGTCGAGAGCAACGGGAACACCCTTTTCAAAATCCAGTGTAATATAGGTGGCTTCATCCGGAGCCTTTACCGGCGGTACAGTAAGCTTCAGAAGGGAATCCAGCTGCGGTTCGTTCCAGGGATCTTCCAGATCCATTCCTTCATGGCTGATATGCCAAATGTTGCGGTCTCTGGAGTAGAGATCCTTTTTGGTTACCGGAATCGGAATGTTATGTGCTTCTGCATAATCTACAGCATCTTCGCGAGATTTAATATCCCATACGCGCCAGGGAGCAATAATTTTCAGGTCAGGAGCCAGGGCCTTTACGGTCAGCTCAAAACGTACCTGGTCATTTCCCTTGCCGGTAGCACCATGGCAAATGGCTGTTGCGCCTTCTTTTCTGGCGATTTCAACAAGACGCTTTGCAATGATGGGACGGGCGTGGCTTGTGCCCAGAAGATACTTGCCTTCATAAACGGCACCGGCCTTTACGGTGGGGAAGATGAAGTCCTTTACATATTCCTCCCGGAGGTCCTCCAGATACAGCTTGGAAGCACCGCTTGCCAATGCTCTTTCTTCGAGGCCCTCTGTTTCCTTGCCTTGTCCCACGTCACCACATACAGCGATAACCTCGCAGTCATAATGCTCGTGCAGCCATGCAATAATAATCGAAGTGTCCAGACCGCCCGAGTACGCAAGTACGATTTTTTCCATAATTTCTACATCCTTTCTTTTTTTTACATTTGATTTTCTATAGTATAGCACACTTGAAGGTTTTATGCAATAGATTTGCATAAAAATCATAAAAAATTTTTCTTTTTATTCAAAAAAATGAATTATTATGCAAAAATATTATATTTATATTCATAAAAACAGAGCTGTAATGTAAAAACAATACAGCTCTGTCAATCATCAGTTTAATCGAACAAGAGATTAAAGGTAAAGCTGTAATTAATAGCCAACCTTTTCCCAGCATTCGAACGGAGCAGCTAACTCTTCGCTGATATAAACTTGTGTCTTTTTCGTCTGGAGCATAGAGCTCGGGAGATATGGTGTAATCGGGCCATGTGTGCAAAGACGGCTTGTCATTCTCTGCCAGGAAGAGAATGTACCGCAAGTTGCAAGTGCATGAACCTCAATTCTTTCCTTTGCGCGCATTACATCGAGAGGTCCGATTGTTGCAGCGCAAGGCGGAACGTTTGCAATGTCACCAGACTGACCGAAAGTACCGTTTAAGGAGTTCTGCATGATGGTCATGGGGTGAAGTTTTACGATTTGTGCCGGCTGATTCAGCCATTCTTCGATATCACCGGAGCCAATAAATTCAGGAATGGGATCTACGAATGCCATGTGACCAGCCCAGCCGGGAGAAGTAGATGCAATGTCAGCACCTGTACCTTCTGTAATGTCATCAATAATCTTAGAATAATCCTTGATGTTTGCATTTGTGGGGAAGTGAACATTTTCCATCGGCATGCGGAGCTTTTCATCGATCTGGTAGTAGAGATACTTGATCATGGAATGTGCAAAACCTGCTTCGTATGTGATGGGGGCGATGTTACCGGATTCGTCTGCCCACTCATCTTCTGCAACAAGGTGAACCTTGCTGCAATCAACGCCGAAGTAGTTAATGAGCTGTGCAAGGGGAATGTAAGTGTCGGGTTCAGGGTTGCCGAGAATCATGGTGAAGCTCTTGCCGGCTTCGGATGCCGCTTTGAGACGCTCGAAAAGCGTTGCAATCAAAACGGGATGGGGGTTCATCATAACTTTTACGTTGAACTCCGGATGCCACCAATCTTCTCTCTTTTCGAGATCCTTGCCACTGAGCGAGCGAACATATTCGCAAACTTTCTTGTCCTTAAAGGGAACAAACTCATGAGGCTGGAAATCAAATTTTGTTGCGGGATCAGTAATGAAATTAGTCATTTTACGATTTCTCCTTTTAATATAGTATTTTTAACATTGAACCATTGATCAACAATGATTACGTTCGCAAGATTGCCTTTTTTGATTTGTCCGATTTCGGGCATATTCAAAAGGCGTGAGGGGTTTAAGGATGCATATTTAAATACATCACATACGGAGCCGCCTGTGTGAACCATCATGTTGTGACAGGCAACGTCTAAAGTCAGTTTGGACCCGGCGATATCGCCGCCCCAGTCAAAATTAATGTCAAAAGCTTCTTCAAGACCGGGCAGTGGTGGACCATCAGCAACAAAAGAATCTGCAATCAGAATAATTTTGTCCTGCCCTTTAATTTTCTTTACAAGACGAATCATGTACGGATGAACGTGCACACCAAAAGAGTCACAAATCAGCTCCGCATAAATTCCGTCATTATAATTTACGGTTTCGTCAACGCAAACGCCGCGTACTTCAGGATAGTTTTCCAATGTACCTGTGGCATTGGTGTGATGTGTGCCTAACTTTAAGCCATAGGGCATTAGCGCTTCAATTTGTTCGGGGGTTGCTTCCGAGTGTGCAACAGAGAACACGATTTCCGGAATTTCGCGCTTTACGTACTTTACAAAATCCAAAATGCCTTCGCGTTCGGGTGCAACGCACCAGACTTTTGCAAAATCCTTTGCTGCTTCTACAACTTCTGCATAGTCTTTTTCTACAATTGCGTCTTTCCAAACGTTCTTTTCTTTATCACAACCAAAATCAGGATTTAAATACGGACCTTCCATATAAACTCCGATGATATTTTTGCATTCGCCATTTTGAATTGCATCTTTAAACTTTTTGATGGCCGTGAGGTGCTCTTCTTTGTTCATGCTATAGAAAAGTGCCGGTAAAACCGAGGTTACACCGTGATTGAGAAGGGTTTTCGAGCATTTTACGGGGTCATCGTGAAAATATGTATCGCCATCAGCATGCGTGTGAATATCGATAAGTCCGGGGCCTACAAAGTTCCTATTCGCATCGATTACCTCCGAACCTTCAGGCACGGGCATTTTTCGACCGAAATCTACAATCTTATCACCCTCAATCAAGAGCGTTGCATCGGGAATATAGTGGTCTGGCATTACAAGCGTTGCGTTTTTTATGGCAATCATGCGTTGCCTCCTAACTTCGTGAGAAGCTCGCGACCTTCGCGAATGATCTGCTCGGCAGTACCAGCCTTGAAACGGGAGGTACCTGCTTCGTATCCACCTTCATCATAAGAATCCTGCATCGGATAGTAACCTTCATAACCATTTGTGCAGCAAACAGGCAGAACCATATCAAATTCTTCAGCTTCCTTAAGACCACGGCCAATGCCGGTAAAGGGTTCACCAGGAATACCAACAAAGGCAACGGGGCCAAGCTGAATGCCTGTTAAAGGAATTTCAAAATAGTCCGGTCCATTTTCAAGACGAACCACGCGGCCTGCAGCAGCGACAACGGTTGTAAGCATCATGCCTTTATACGGGAGTTCATCATCACGGCCCTCCGTGTGAAGTGCATGAATGCGTTTTGCCTCTACAAGCTCTTCGGGTGTTCCTTTGTTTGCAGCAACCTTCATGTTCTGTTCAATTGCCTGCATGGAATCTACATCAACATATTTGACTTTATCATAAACCTGTAACACACTGCCGGCGATAACTCTGCCGATATAACGGGCATGGGCATACCCACGGGCAACATCGTCAAAGTCAATGAACATGTCGTTCATTTCGCCGCCAACTGGATTTACGTTAACGTGGTTTACATCGCCTTGTGCGCCATTAAAGAAAATACATTTTGTTCCGTCAATGGCTTTTTCAACTGTTCTGCGAACAAATCCGGGCCAGTCAGAAGAAATTTTGCAACCGCCCACAACGTCGGGGTGGTTACCAAAGTTTACGAGAACAAGACTGTCTGCACCTTCTCTGTCAAAACGAAGAACGTTTACTCTTTCATCTACATCACCGATAGGTCCTTCAATTTCAGGATTGTTAACACCGGGATTTGTTTTTACACTG
Source organism: Clostridia bacterium (assembly GCA_017442155.1). Taxonomy (GTDB): domain Bacteria; phylum Bacillota; class Clostridia; order UMGS1883; family UMGS1540; genus SIG447. The sequence continues at coordinate 60,782 of JAFSAU010000012.1, forward strand.
CCATCCTTCATGCGGAAACGACGGACAAAAGCCACACGGTGTGCCTGACCCAAGCCATAACCCATTTTTGCCGGTTTCAAATCATCTAAGGCAAACTGAACCGCATCTACAATACGCTTCTTCAAAAATGTTAAGTATTCTATTTGTAAGTCTGTCAGTTCTTCGCCGGCACGAAGACTTGCGGCGGGACCGGTATGCGTATGGGTTGCAGAAATAAAAATGGATTCTTTTGTCAAGCCCAATTTTTCGGAAATCAGAGAACGAAAATCATCCATCAGGGCTTTGCTGAAGCCAAGAGCATCAACGCAAACCAAAACGATTTTTTTATCGTCCATGGAGAAAGCGATTGCATTCGCTTCCAGATCATCTAAAATTCCATCTGCTTTTCTGACCTGATAATAACCGGAAATATCAATGCCCATCATGGGATTCACATTTACACGTCCAAAACCAGCTTTAAAATTAGCCATATCCATTCTCCTTTTTGTTTCGTTTTACTTTTCAGATTCCCCGGGGCTTTTCAAGGCAAGAAAACAATGTGTTTTCCCGGGAAAACACTAATTAATCTATTATAGAGAAATTATATCATTCATAGGAAAAAAAGTCAATACATTTTCGGTTTTTTTTTGAATTGCTTTCGTTTCACAAGTAAATTACATGAAATTTCAAAAAATAAAAAGGGCCTTTTCCTAAGTAGAAGGAGAAGCCCTGGCTTGCGATGCGCTCCGGCATATCTGTGGTTATTCTTTGTTTTGGGGGAGAAGTCCGGCCTTCTGCACGGCAATAACAATTACGGGAACAAGAATAATATGCAGAATAATACCGGGAACAGCATTTGTAACGGCACCGGCCCAGAAAGCAGAAAACGGAAACTTCGTTTCAGATAGTCCGAGCAGGGTAAAACGTGCCGCACCCCAGATAAGCCGGCCGCCAATCATAGACACCAGCAGAGAAATATAAATGTTTACTATTTTTTTGGGAAGCTTTTCATACAACAGACCGGCCAGAAAGCCATAGGTTGCCAGTTCAAAAGCCATGGCGAAGGCGTCAGGAAACATCATAGGCTGTCCGAAAAGGACAGAGCGGAGAAGAGGCGCAACCCCACCGACAAAAAGTCCGTACGGCCATCCGCATAAGAAGCCGCATAAGAATACGCCGATGTGCATGGGAGAAAGCATTTTTCCGATTTGCGGAATCTGCCCCGTCAGGAAGGGGAGCGCAAGGCAAAGCGCGAGACAGATAGCCGCATACGTAATTTTGAGTGTGGTTTTGTTTTTCATTTTATAGTCCTTTCTTTTTGTTTCTTTCGTTCACAGAAAGAGCGCATACCTTCATGGTACCGGTTGTATTCTATTATTTATATAGAAAGGACTTCGGCCCTCAATATCGGCTTCCTGCCGATTTTTTATAAGTATATCAGCGGTATAAAAGAAAGTCAAGTATTTTTTGTAAAAAAACATAAAAACGTATTGCAAAAAACGAATACGCCAATGACATTAAAGCAGACGATGCAACCTTGGCGGCTCTTATAAATGAGGGCAAAGAAATCGGAGGGAAGTCGGCAAAAATCGCATCCGAAATCGAGACCGAGCGGAAGAACGGTAAGGAAGTATCGCGTGAAAAGGTCAAGCAGCTTATTGAGAGCAACGAAATTTATATAAAGGCAGAGGAACAAGTGGCTGCTAAAACAGCACCGGAGCCTGATACATTAGAGCAGGCGGCACGGGAGGTTGTTGCAAGGAAAAACAAAACAGACGCGGCTAATCTTCTGGAAGCGCGGAGACGCGGCGAAGTGAACGGTGAAGTGCTTGACAGGCTCACAGAAAACGGTGTGGAGATAACCGCAGACGAGGTCAGAAAGGTTACGGGTTTTGGAGAAGAAGGGGCGAAGCTTGTAACCAAGCTTGCAAACCAAGAGGGGAAAACCTTTACGCAGGCGGTGAAGGCGGTTAAGAGTGCGTATGATGCAGGCTTTACGGATTTAAAGGCATCAAAGGTAAGCTTTGTGAATGCTGTGCAGAAAGCCGCGTTTGATGCTGGAAAGATAGACCGAGGGGTGCAGGACAGAGAAGCTGTTGCGAGGTCTTTGCATGCAACGGCACGACAAGGCGTATTTACCGAGAATGAATACACAAAGGATTTCACAGAACCCGAACGCAAAATGATTTCTACGTTTGCCAAGAGCCTGAAGATGGACGCAAGCGTGGTTGACAAGGTTATCGCAAATGTAGTAAACGGCAATCCTGTTGAAGCGAACGCACGGCATCAGGATGGAGAAATGGCAATATCAAGCACCGCCCAAAAGGTTCTGTTCGAACTTGTTATGCATGAGGGCGGTCACCGCATGAAACAACTTGCACCTATGGAATTCGGGGAGCTTGCAAACGCCTTGTATGCAAGAGCTGCGCGCAGAAGCGCTAAGCTTGGTGTGCCGCATTCAACATCTCTTGACAGCATAAAAGCCGAGCATGATAACGCAGGCATTATCATGGACACAAGCGGTTATTTAGAAGAATTTGCAGTAAGAGAGCTTGAAACTATTTTTTCAAGCGCAGAGGAATTTAACAATTGGTATGCGGAGATAAGCGGAAATCAGAAGGCAAGGACAGGCTTTGAAAAATTCATGGATTGGGTGCATAAGGTTATTGAGGATATCAAGAGAACCTTGGACTATACAAAAATGTCAAAGGCCGAAAGAGCCGAAGCCAAAAGAGCAGTTGCTGAGCTTGAGCGCATTAAGGAACTTTACGCCAACGCATTCAAGGCGGCAGAAAATGCCGCTGCAGAGAGGGCAGAGGCGCAGGCTAAACAGAGTGCAGAGATACAAAAAAACACCGCTTCCAACGGTGTGGCCTTTGATTTAAAGAAAGCCGATGTGGATGCACTTCACTCTATTGGCAGAAAATCGGTCAACTCTTTCACCGAAGAGGACATAAATAAAGCAAAAAAATTTGCCAACAGAATGTGGAAAGAGCTCGGGGTAAAATCACCATTCTTCCGTGCGTGGTTTGGAGACTGGAGGGCAAACGATAGTAAGACGAAAGTAAATATCGTTGAAGTAAATAAAAAAATAGTTCCGGATGATGCTCTTCCTAAAAACATAGGGGTTCTTTTGCGAACTAAACTTAAAAATAATGAACTGTTCAGGGGAGAGGTAATTAACACTGATACGGGCTATAAAATTCAAATCGGAGCTTTCGGGTACAACGATACACTTACTTATGCTCAAAGAGAACTAAGAAAAAAAGGCGTTACTACTGAAGAAGCTTTCAGGAGAATAAACGCATTAAGCAAAATTGATGAACTTATACAAAGTGCAGTTTTGCTTGATTCTGAGGTTATTGTTGATGAAGACAACCCAAACAGAAGTTTTATGCATTCGTTCTACGTTGTGGCAAAAGTATGCGGTGTTGATGAGCTTATAAAAATAAAAGTTGATGAATTAGAAAGTCCAACCAACCCAACGAAGAGGTTTTATAACTTAAATGATTTTGAGATTATAAATAAAGAACCGTTTGCCGTGAATTGGGATTTAAACCCCAGCACTGCCGCAAACGGTAGCAAAGGTATTGCCTCTGCAGATATTAGTATATCAGACTTGTTTAATCTTGTCAAGAGTATGGATGCAAATTTTAAGCCCAAACCTGCAAGTATGGTAGTGAACAATGGTGGAACGCCAAAGATTGTGTATCATGGAACATCAAAAGGCGGACATACGGTGTTTGATGCTTGGGGAAGGGGCAAGTTCGGACTTTTTGGCATAGGCATATATATGACAGAGGACAGAGAGGTGGCAGAAGGCTACACTAAAAAAGGTAAAGGAACAACACCTCAGGTATACGAATTATATGCCAATATTACCAATCCGTTAGACATGGACAAGACAGCAGATGTTAAAAAATGGGAAAAGCAGACATCAGGAGAGATTAATTTTTCCAACTGCACTACAAACGAAGATTGCTTTAGGGCGGTTAAAGAATACTGCGAAGATGAGGGAATGGTTCGTTGGGAGGCAGAAGAATATATCACAGATATGATCAGGGGAATGGAATATGATGGAATAACCCATATAGGCGGAGGAAGATATAATAAACAAGACGCAACGAGACACCGTGTATGGATTGCCCTCGATTCCACACAAATTAAATCCGCAACAGATAACATCGGAACATTTGACGGAAGCAATCCTGATATAAATTATTCTCTCAAAGGCGGCATATCAGCAACGGAGCTTCTGGACACCATCGAAGGCGTACAAAACGGGAAAGCGGATGCTAAGCGTAGACTCGCGAAGTACGCAGAGGATGGAATCGTAAGCACCGAACATTATAACAAGTTGGTAACAAAATACGGTGCCATTCCCAAAGGTGAAAAACCGCACAGAGATGTTCAGGTGCCCAAGAAAACAGCCGACAATAAAAAGGTATCGCAAACCGTGCGTACAATTCTTGAAGCGAAGGCAACGCCCGATGAAGCCTTACCGACGATTGAAAAGATGGTTGAGGATGGTATCTTTTCCCACGAAGCATACTCGGATAAGAAAGCCATAAAAGATGCCGAAGAACATCTCAAAGGCAATGGTTGGACACAAAGCTTTACGGAGTGGATGCGTGATGTAGAAAAAGGCGTGGTGTCCAAACAGCATACTGTGATGGGATGGGCGTTATATAACAATGCCGTAAACACCGCCGCGGAGACGACATCCGAAACAGAACGGAGAGAGGCAATGGAAACCGCGTTTTCTGTCCTTGACGGAATGGTAAGACATCAGCGGAGTGCGGCGCAGACATTGCAAGCTACAAGGATTCTTAAAATGCTTTCTCCCGAAACACAGCTATACGGGGTGCAGAAAGGAAAAAACGATTGACAAACAAGAGCTTTAGTAGTATACTCTAACAAAAGAATGGAGGAGAAGAAAGATGAGAAAAATGCTTTTTTGTTTATTGCTTGCAGGATGCATTAGTTTATCCTTGTCGCCTTCAGCGGCGGAGTTTTCGGATGTGGCAGAAAAAGAGACGTATTACGAGGCTGTTTCCGTACTCAGTGACAAGGGTATTATCTCCGGTTATGAGGATGGCACCTTCCGCCCCATGGACAAGATTACTCGTGCTGAGGTAGCGGCCCTTCTTATCCGCGCCATGGGAAAGGAAGGAGAAAAGGCCCCGAAAAGTATTTTTTCGGATGTGGACGAGGATTTCTGGGGTAAGAACTATATCATGCTTGCGGCAGAAGAAGAAATTATTAACGGGTACGGGAATGGTTTGTTTGGTCCTGCGGATAATGTAACTTATCATCAGATTATCAAGATGCTTGTGTGCATGGCAGAACTGGAAGAATACGCAGAGAAAGACGGCGGCTGGCCGATGGGATATGTGGAAACGGCGTACCGACACGGGATTATCACCGCCTACGACCACCAGAGGCTCCAGAATGCCAGACGCGGAAACGCATCCGCAACCCGGGGCGATGTGGCACAGTTTTTGTATAATACGGCCATAGTACCCGATTATAATACGTTGACTGTCGGGAATCGGGAATACCATCTCGGTATGCGCGCCGAAGAGCTGGAGGAGCCGGACGAGGTGCTTCCGTCCTGCTATGGCTTTGACTGGTATGTATACGGCACGGACACCTATGCACCGCTTTTCGCTGTCGGAACCCAGGATGGACGGGTGGTGATTTTAACCGCAGCAGGCCTTGGATTTTCTTACCTCGGTTATAAGGCGGGAGATACGAGGGAAAGCGAAACATCAGAGGGAATGGATAATCTGAAGGTGGACATGAATGATGGCAACATCATTCATGCTGTGAAGATTACGAGAGAAAGGATACATGATTCAAGACTGGATACCGTGAACACAGCGAAAGCCCTGGAGGGAGAAAGCAAAATGAATTTTCATTTCACAAATGCCTTCCGTGTATACCACGGCGTTCAGCCTCTTCGCTGGTGTGACAAAGCGGCAGAAGCGGCACGTTTGCACAGCCAGGATATGGCCGACAAAAATTATTTTTCTCACACCGGAATGGACGGGACAAAATGCGGCGATCGACTCCGTATGCAGGGCGTTGCCTGGCAAGCCTATGGTGAAAATATTTCGGGCGGGAGAAGAGATGGTGTAGAGGCTTATAACGGCTGGGTGAATTCTGCCGGACACAGGACGAACATGCTGCGGGAAAGTTATGTGTTCCTGGGCGTTGGCAGCGGGTATAACCACGAAAGCAAATATGCACGGTACTTCACACAGGCCTTCTACGCATAGGCTGAAAATTTTCAAAAAAACAAAAAAATTCAAAAAAACCTTGACAAATGCGGACGGGTTGTTTATAATAATATGGTATCCTTGCTCCGAAAGGGGCCAAAGACCAAAAGGAGGTGTAATTATGGCAGACATGATGCAAAAGTACGAAACGATTTTTGTCCTGGATGCTGCTCTTTCCGAGGAAGAAACCACGGCTCTGCAGGAAAAGTTCACTGCTCTCATTGCGGGCGCAGGCGAAGTTGAGAATGTGGATGTGTGGGGAAAGAGACGTCTTGCGTACCCCATCAACTACAAGACTGAGGGTTACTATGTGCTCGTAAACTTTAAGGCACCTGTGGATTTCCCCAGAGAGCTGGACCGTGTTTACGGCATCACAGAAGGCGTTCTTCGCACAATTATCGTACGTCGCGAAGAAGAGTAAAGGAGGGTTTTGGAGATGCTGAACAAAGCGATTTTAGTCGGTCGGCTGACCAAAGACCCGGAGCTTCGCTCCACCCAGAGCGGTGTATCCGTTGTTTCCTTTTCTGTTGCAGTAACGAGAAGTTATGCGCGGCAGGGCGAGGAACGGCAGACGGATTTCATTAACTGTGTTGCTTTTCGGAATACGGCGGATTTCATTTCCCGTTATTTTTCCAAGGGTAGCATGATTGGTGTGGATGGCTCCATTCAGACCCGTACCTGGGATGACCAGGAAGGGAAGCGCCACTGGGTAACTGAAGTTATGGTAAATGAGGCGCATTTTGTGGAGAGCAAGCGTGACAGTGCGGCCGCAGGCGGCACAATGGAACCTGTCGGCGGCGGGGCGGACCTTCCGATGGAATTCGGTCCCGATGCCACAGATGACGATTTGCCCTTCTAAGACGATCAGAAAGGAGAAAATATCATGGATAAGGAAAGAACTGAAAGACCCTATCGCAGCCGCAAGGCCAAGAAAAAGGTCTGCGTATTCTGCGCTGACAAAGTTGAACATATCGACTATAAGGATGTTGCACGTCTCCGCCGTTTCATTTCTGACAGAGGCAAGATTCTGCCCCGTCGAATGACCGGCACCTGTGCAAAGCATCAGCGTCAGCTGACAACGGAAATCAAGCGTGCAAGACAGATTGCACTGCTTCCCTTTACTTCCGAGTAAAAAAATCGGGGCGCAGTTTTGCGTCCCTTATACGGCCCGGTAGTTCAGTTGGTTAGAACGCCAGCCTGTCACGCTGGAGGTCGTGGGTTCGAGCCCCATCCGGGTCGCCACGTCGGAACAAGTTTCGCTTGTTCCGATTTTTTTGTGCAAAAAATCGGTCACTTGCTTCACTGTTCCTCCTTTTTCGTAAAAAGGCACGCTCGGCTCACCTGTTCATTTGTAAACGCACTCACGATGGCTCGCTGTCGCTACCACCTTTTTACGAGTAAGCCTTCGGTGTGGTGGCATCTAAACCGTTCGACTCTTCCAGAAAAAAGCATCGACATCGTCGGTGCTTTTTTCAATGAATTGCCTGACGACACGAATTGAAATCAAAGATTTCATGAATTGAGCCTACGGCTCATGAGTTGCACCTTCGGTGCATTAAAAGGCAATTCAATTCATGTTGCTTTTAGCAACAATTCATGGTGAAACTAATTTATGACAACGAAGTTGTCAATTCATTATAAAATATCTTTATGGTTCTGCTTTTATTTTATCGTGTAACTTACTCAAAAAGTTATTTTATCTGTATTTTTTTATTATTTTTCACATTGCTTTTTACAATCCTTTCTGTTATACTGATTGCAAAACAGCGAAAGGAAGCAGAAAATGAGAATTATTGATTTCCACACCCACCCCTTTATTACGGGGGAGGACAACATTAAACGATTCAAAGAAGCAGAGGATAACGACTGCCGGATAATCTGGGAGGATATGGACAGAGCCGGCATCGACGTTATTTGTGGTGTATTTCTGCCCAGAACCATGAAGCCGGGTCTGGAGGCGATGCTGGTGGCGAATAGCCAGGCTTTACAGTTTCATAAAGAGAATCCGGAAAGATATATACCGGGGATTCAGATTAATCCCAATTTCATAAAAGAGTCCTGTGAAGAAGTGGAAAAGGCACATGCGGAGGGGGTTACGCTGATTGGAGAAATCAATCCCGTACGTATGGGGTACGAAAAGTATTCAGAGAAAGGCTGCGTGGAAATACTGGAGTACGCGGCATCGCTGGGTATGACCGTCAGTTGTCACTCCACCACGGATGGGGACATGAACGCACTTGCCGAGGCACTGCCGCATATGCCCATCGTCAACGCACATCCCAATGAATATGCGGCACTTGAGGCACATATCCGCAGAATGAAAAAATACGAAAATGTGCATCTGGATTTGTCCGGTACGGGACTCTTTCGCTGGGGGCTTCTGCGGCATCTTATCAATGAAGTGGGGAAGGACAGAATTGTGTTTGGTACGGATTATCCGGTCTGTAATCCGGCTATGTATGTGTCCGGTGTCTGGTACGAAAAACTGACGGATGATGAATATGAAGCGGTGTTTCATAAAAACGCCGAGCGGCTTTTAGGACTGTAAAAACAGAAGATAAAAAAGAGGACGTATTGCAAAACGTGAAGAAGCGCAGTTTGGGGTACGTCCTTTTGATGTGCGGATTTTTCAATTGAAATACAGGACATCCTCTGACTGCCCGTGCATCTGCCGGAGAAACCCCTTGAACTTCCGCGGAGAAAGACCGGTTGCTGTTTTGAAAAAATAGGAGAAGTAATTCGGGTCGTCAATGCCGATGGCGGCGGCAACGTCGGTCGAAGGCAAATCGGTATCGGCAAGCAGCTGAATCGCTTTCTCCAACCGTAAATCGTTATAGTATTTTATAGGGGAGACGCCAAAGGCCTTCTTGAATTTGCGCATAAAGTAATTCGGGTGCAGATACACCAGATTCGCCATAGAATCTATAGAAATATTTTCTGACAGATTTTCGGCCATGAAGGAGAGAACAGGCTTCCACGCGGAGGCATTTTTTGCACGCTTTTGCAGATTCTCAAAATAAATGGCCAGAATTTCTGCCATTTTTGAGACGCGGTTTAGCTGATAGCTGATGGAATTGGTAAAACCGGGGTCGTGCAGAAAGGAATCGAAACAAGCCTCCAACCGTTCCCAGTCTGTAATGGTGATAACATAATTTTCAGGTGACAAATCAAAAAAATCAAAAACACTTTCGTTCTCGTCGTTAAAGTACATGGAAAGATTCCCTTCCACAGCCTTCAGCTCTTTGGAAATCGTGGCATATTGAAAATAAGGCGTATTTTTCGGAAAAAAAGCCAGCTGGTGAGGGCCTACAATATGGGTTTTGTCATTGATAGAGTAAATGAGTTCCCCCTCGTATATGTACAGATAAAAATTAACGGTAGATGTAAGCCGTCCGTTGTCCCGGGCAGTGGGGATAAACGTTTTGATGTCACTGGGGTGGATAGACATGCGCCGAATGATATAATCCGAGTTGGTATCAAGTACCATTTTGTACGCCTCCCTGCAAATGATGTTTTTATTTCTAATGTTTTTTTAAAAGTGCGAAATAAAGCGAATTCCAAGCCGAGGGAAAACAGGTAAAGGGGTTATTTTATCTAAGAAAATCGTTTCAAAGTTCTATTGTTATTTTGATTATAGCATGATATCATAAACTTGTCAATAAAATTTTTGCAAAAAAGCGGAGACACGGTTATGAGTGAAAAATTTATTATCACATCAGATGTGCGCGTGACTGCACCCTTTGGAACGGCAGCCGCACAGCAGTTTTGTAAGCTTGTGCACAGGAAATTCGGTTTGATGGTGGAGTATACGGAGGAAGCGGCAGAAATTCAGATTAAACGCGAGATAATGCCGCCGGAAGCCTTCCGTCTCCTTATCAGCAAAACCGGAGCAGAAATCACAGCGGGGGATATGCAGGGTGAAATGTACGGCCTTGTTGCCCTGTTTCAAAGAATGAAAGAAGAAGACGGCACGGTATTTGCAGAGGCGACAGACTGTAGCGAAGCACCCTATAAAGAAATTCGCGGTGTGCACCTGATGCCGCCTGCACCTTGCGAAATTGAGGAATTTAAAACGCTTTTGGATGTACTGAGCATGTTGCGGCTCAACACCGTAATTATCGAGGTGGGCGGCAGCATGGAGCTTACCCGGCATCCGCGCGTAAACGAGGCCTGGCAGATGTTCTGCCGGATTTTGCAGGAAGAATTTCCCGGTGGTCCGCAGAACATGCAGTGGGCATATAAGTACTGGAAGGATTCTCCACACACCTTGAATGCCGGAGGCCGCATTCTTACAAAAGCGCAGATGCGGGAAATTGTAGAATACGCAAAAAAACTTGGGATGAACGTTATTCCGGAAATTCAGGCACTGAGCCATGTGTATTATCTGACACTGGCGTACCGGGATATTGCCGAGGACCCGCTTGATGTTTTTCCGGACACCTACTGCCCGTCCAATGAAAAAAGCTATGAAATCTATTTCGACGTGGCAGAAGAAATTATAGAGGTGTTTGAACCCCGGATGGTTTCCATCGGTCATGACGAAGTTCGTTCTATGGGCGAATGTGAAAAGTGCCGGGGAAAAAGCGGGCATGAACTGCTGGCCTACGAAATCAACCGTTTGTATACGTTTTATAAAGAAAAGAACATTCGTATTTGTATGTGGGCGGAGAAGCTTATGGAGCCGACGAAGTTTGGCAGCCGTAAGCTGGGCGGCGCATCGATTGAACGTGAGGATGAATTTGGCAGAAAATGGCACATGCCGGCAACATATAAAGCTATTGATAAAATCCCGCAGGACATTCTGATGATTGACTGGCTGCATATGATGACGCCCAAGTCTCAGGAAGATTTTGTGGCACGGAATATGGATGTGATTTATGGAAATGTCCACGGTCCTTTGTTCGGAGGCTGGCCCGAGCGAATCCGGCAGGCAAAGGGTGCAATCGTATCGACCTGGTGTCCGCCGACGGAAAAGGCACTTGCCCGGGATGGTTTGCTTCTGGATATTGTATATACAGCTGAAATGCTCTGGCACTCCGGGTATGATGACAGTAAATACGATGTTTTTCTGCAGAACGCTTTCCGCACCTTAGAGGACGTCCGTTGTATCTTCGGACAAAGGAGGGCGACCGCTTTTGGCGATGCATCCCTTCTTTACAGGGGAGACGGGGAAGACATTTTTGACGGCACAGGGGCTGTGTCAGCGTCTGGCGAAGCAGAAAAGCTTCTCCATCGCTTCGGTAGAATGGGCGGGGTGCCGATAAAGGGAGAGCACCTGCATATTGTGGCCGATAAAGAGGCAAAGGAGCTGATTTTTGTCAGTGCCTACAGAAAGCCGGAAGCGTATTATCCCAGTTATAACTGGATGGTGGTGCCGGGGTATGCGGATGGACAGTATGAAGGCTGTTACGAAAGTGTGACCCTGCCGCGATGGAACGGCGCATCCTTCGCTGTAATTTATACGGACGGCACAATTGAAATGGTGAATATGACCTATGGTGTGTGCACGGCAGATTTACATATGAACTGGACGAGAAAGGCTGAAACATCCTCTGCAAATGTCAGTGAAATTGATATGGTGGACAAAGCAGACGCGAAAAAGAGGGATGGTTTCGCAGCCTACTCGGTGGATGACAGGTGGCAGTATGCCGTGGCATACAAGGCCTCTCCGGCGAAAAACGGGGAGGAAACAGTCTATGTGTATCGCTGGGAAAATCCCCATCCGGAAAAGAGAATCAAGGAGATTTACGGGATGAATACCACGCGGGATAAGGAACAGGCACTGCTTCTTTACGCGATTGCGTATATGTAGTGGTGTAAGGGAATCTCCGGGGACAGTCAATATGTGCAGGGCGGAGGGTCTGGTGCCCGCCTGTTCTGCGGAAGGGTGTGATGCAAAAACGATTTGTTCCGGGTGCGGGGCATCCAAAGAGATAAGAAGCATAAAAAGAAATGGAGGAACAAAATTATGAAAAAAATGGTAGGAATTTTTCTGGCACTGACTATGGCACTGTCGATGTTTGCGGGATTTACAGTCTCGGCGACTGGTGCGGAACCAATCGTTAAAAACGGCGATTTTGAAGATGCAGAAAATACGGCATGGACAATACCGGAAGGCGTTGGAAGCATATGTGTAGAAGCCGCATACGGTGCATCCGGAAACGGACTGAAAATGGTTGGATTCAACAATTCTGGCATATCAACGCAAAAGGTAAAATTAAATCCGGGCAAATACATGATTTCTGCACAGCTTAAGATAACAAATGCCGGACACACAGATGGAGAAGGGAAGCCTGTTAACAGCAGTGCAAACTGGCAAGTTTATCTTAACGGTACAGAAAGAGCATTTACCCAGAGTTACTGGATTGGCATATCCGGCATCACAGAAGATTGGAAAACAGTCGTCAAAGAGTTTACGGTAACGGAAGAAAATACAGAAGTACAGATTCAGCTTCGTGCTTCAAATAGTAATACCTATGGAGAAACGGTTTTCTGGGATAACATTATAATCACAGAAATTGATATGCGCGAACTTATTTCAATAGAACGGGCTACATGCACCGGAGGATGGACAGGAAAAAACGGGACTTTGACCTTTACTTCGGATGGGGCCATGAGTGTTACAGGACATGCCAACGGCAGTTATGCAGAAGCCGGAGGTCTGGCCCTTACTCCGGGCACCACGTACAGACTTGCGTTTCAGTGGAAAACAAATTCCATGAACAAAACTCGTCCCACTGTGAAAGTTTTTTCTACTTATACAGTGAATGAAGCTACCAGCAAAACATATTTTACCATGGAAGCCGGAGAGTCGATAAAATATACGGATTACTCAAGTTCATTGAAGAATCCGGTGAAGGCAGTGCTTGGTGGTTCGCTTGATGAGGTAACAAACACAACGTCTTTTAAGGACTATGTTGTTTACTTTACCGTTCCGAATTTCAGTACAGCAAGTGTGTACAACACAACTACAGTCTGGATTGGACAATCCGGTTATTATAATTCGGGTCTTGAACAAGCTGATTGGGCAACTGTCGAAATAGATAATGTATCTCTGAAAGAAGATTACGATGAAATTACATTCTTTGATGTAAGCGGCGAACAGCTTACAGAAATACCACAAGCAGGAACAGTAACAGCCCGGATTCACCTTGGAGGTGCAGGTACGGCAGATGCCATCGTAAACCGCGGTGTTTTGGCAGCAGCATATGCGGATAATACTGCAAAGCAGCTTGTAGACGTAAAAGCAGATACTGTGGCAAGCGGCAAAAAACTTACGGAACTGGGTCTTACGGTGACAGAAACAGATCAAACGTATATGCCTGCTGCAAACGTAATTGTACCGCAGACGGTGGAGTATACGTTTGATGTGGCAACACTGGAAGCGGATGATATCAGCGTATATCTCTGGGAGTCCGTTTCAGGCATGAAACCCGTTGAAAAGGCAACCATCAGCGTAGCCGCAGCGGGTGCTGCAGAATAATAAATTGACTTTTAGGAGGTACTTTGTATGAAGAAAAAACTTTTATGTGTTCTACTGGCGGCATTCTATCTGATAGCGGGGCTTTCGCTTTCAGTGGGAGCGGCAGACGTGGAGCATGTCATAAACGGTAGCTTTGAAACCATAAAAGCAGATGGCAAGGCAGACGGCTGGGGTCTGAAAGGCACAGTCGGAAGTGACGTCATGTTTGAGAAAGATGCCGCTCATGACGGCGAAAAGGGCGCACACATGAAAACAAGCGGCAACGCCGTGTTCGTCTCCCAGCGTATCGAAACGCTGGTACCGGGTGCTACCTATACCTTATCTGCATGGCTTAAGGTTATTGCCATGGAAGGTAATGGGGCAGAAATGAAGCTGGAATTCTACGGCAGCGACGGCGGAAGCGTCGGCTATCAGAACTTCCAGTACGGACAGAAAAATGCAGACAACACATGGGGGCAGGTATCTAAGGGTTTTACAGTTCCTGCAGGCACGGCTTATGCTTCTCTGCTTGTTCGTAACACCAAATCTACTGCGGAGCTTTACTGGGACGCTATTTCCATTGTAGGCGAAGGCGATGCTTCGGCAGCCGCCACCCAAACACCGTCTGCAACCACAAAGCCCGCTACCACAACTACAACCACCACAACCGGCGCACCCGTTGAAGGGGTAGAACATGTTGTAAACGGCGGCTTTGAAACCGTTAAAGATGGCAAGCCGGAAGGATGGGGCGTTGGCGGAAAAGCCGGAACAACCTTAATCTTTGACAAGACTGCGGCTTATGAAGGCCAGGCCGGGGCTGCCATGAAGCCCAGTGGCAAGGCGGTACATGTTTCCCAGCGTCTTACCTCTCTCATCCCCGGCAAGGAATATACGTTCAGCGGATGGCTGAAGGTTATCTCCATGGAAGGCGCAGGGGCTGAAATCAAGCTTGAATTTTACGGCGGCGACGGCAAGGGGACGGGAAATGCAAGAAAGTCCTATGACCAGAATGCTGCAGACAATACATGGAAAAACATTACATTTAATTTCACTGTACCGGAAGGAACGGAATATGCTTCCTTCCTCGTAAGAAATACGAAAACAGCAGGCGAGCTGTACTGGGACAGCGTTTCCATCATAGGCGAGGGACAGGCAGCTACCCAGCCTGCGGCAGGAATTACCGGAACGACCGCTAAGGAGGAAAAAGAGGAAGAGGACAGATTCTCCCAGTATGTTCCTATGCCGGAAACCTCCGAAGAGCTCATTCGAAACGGCGGCTTTGAAGAGCTTACCGACGATGGAAAGGGTCTGCAATCTTGGACTGCACAAAACGGTTGGGGCACTACCCAAGACGCCTTTAACATTTCCCTGACGCATGACGTAGTTCACAGCGGCGAAACTGCCGTACACGTAAAGGCAACCAGCGCAAACCCCTGGATTAAGCAGAATATCAATAACCCGGTGGCAGGTGCTACCTACCAGGCAAACATCTGGTATAAGATTGACAGCTCCACCGCACAGCCGGGCTTTAAGATTGAATGGTACAAAAATGATGCCGAAACCGGCAAGGCGAAGTACATCAATGGTGTTTGGGTCCGGCATCCACCGCAGAACACCACCACCGACGGCTGGGTACGCTATTCCTACGACTTTACTGTACCGGAAGCCTGCGACTTCATCA
Organism: Clostridia bacterium; assembly: GCA_017442155.1. Taxonomy (GTDB): domain Bacteria; phylum Bacillota; class Clostridia; order UMGS1883; family UMGS1540; genus SIG447. The sequence goes on from JAFSAU010000012.1 coordinate 76,185, forward strand.
CCTACTACGTACGTCTCTATACCGCAAGCGAAGAGTTTGACGTATACTTTGACGATGCTTCCTGCTACATTATCAAGGATGCACCCAAGTACCCCGCAAAGCTTTCTACCGACGAAATTTTCTACTACAGTGATATGTTTGAAGGCCGTGCTACGGTAACCTTTAATTATAACGACTTCCCGAACGTGGCCGGCGCAGATGTTTCTCTTAAAAAGGACGGTACCGCGATTGAAAGCACCTATCTTTCCGGCTACGGTGTAAACGAAGCGATCTGGCGTTTCCCTCTCGGCAAGATGGTGGAAAAGGATGCCTATACCCTGGAGGTTATCACAAAGGATGCAAATGGTAATCCCGTAGGCGACCCGATTTGCGAAACCATCCATAAGTATCCCCGCCCCGCTACTATGGCGGCAGACGGCACGATGCTCGTAGACGGCAAGCCCTTCTATCCGGTATTCGTATACCATATGTATCAGCAGGATTTGAAGCATGCTCCGGAATATGGTATCAACACAAGTCAGGCGCAGAACGGCACGACTTTAGGCCCGCTGAAGCAGTATCTGGACGAAGCACAGAAATACGGCGTAAAGTGTCTCGTTCCCTTGTATCGCGACATGAAGCCCGCTGGTCACCCGGATAACGTAGCGAATACCACAGAGGTTATTAATGGACTGAAAGATCATCCGGCTCTCCTTGCTTGGATGGTTATGGACGAGGCGACTTCACACTGGCCGGACAGATGGGATCTCTTCTACGCTTCCTATAAGCTGATTCGTGACCTTGACCCGGATCACCCGGTATATATGCTCCAGAATAACAGCGAGCAATTTAAACAGATTGGAAAATATACGGATATTCTGGCGTATGACCCGTATCCGCCTGCAAATGTGAACTTTGCACAGCGTGTTACGGAGTATACTGAAATCGGTGTGGACGGTGTCGAATACGAAAAGCCGTTATGGTGTCTTAACAAGGCATACGGCAGAACACTTTATTGGGATGAATCCAATCCTGCGTCCAGAGGCTTGGTCACCGTTATGGAAGAGCGTAACCTCTGGTACCAGGCACTGATGGCAGACGCCTCGGTTGCGGGTTATTACAGTTACAGTGATTGTATCGTTCTCCCTGAGAAGGTGCCGATGCACGAAACCTGGCTGCATGAAGGTCTTACCGAATTTGCTAAAGAGGAAATGGGCGAATCTTACGCCTACTTCCTGGAGCATAAGTACCCGACCTTTACGGAAGTAAGAAACAACGACGAATGGCACTCCGCTTGGGTCAAAGACGGTGCGGTGTACATGGTAGTTCTAAACCGCTTTGAAGAACAGAAAGCCGTTTCCATTCCGCTGACAAGCGATAACGGCGCGGTAAAAATCGGCGCATTTATAGCGCAGCGTATCTACGGCGGCACGGAAACACTGTCCGGCGACGGCACGTTAAGCATTACCCTCGAGCCCAGCGCAGCCTATGTATATAAGATTACACCTTCTGCGGCTGTGGACTTCTCAAGCCTTAAGACGACCAAATTCCACGATTTGGACACCCATTCGTGGGCGGCACAGGAAATCCGCGATATGGAAGCTCTCGGCCTTATCCGCGGTACAAGCGAATCCTCTTTCATGCCGGGCAGAAACATCACCCGCGCTGAATTTGCGGAATTCCTTATTAATACCTTAGGTCTTACCTCTGACAACACCGAAAACTTTGCCGATGTAAACCCGGATGCGCCGTATGCAAAGGCGATAGCAACCGGTAAAGCCCTCGGTGTACTGCAGGGTGTAGGTAATAATGTGTTTAACCCGAATGCGGAAATTTCCCGGCAGGATTTGATGGTAATTTGCGCCAGAGGGATGCGTCTTGCAAACAAGCTGGGAGCGGCAGGCGAAGCGGCAGCTGTAGCCTCTTTCCCGGATGGAAGCCTCATTGCAGATTATGCAGTGGCAGATGTATCTGCGATGGTACAGGATGGAGTAATTAAGGGAAATGCGGACGGCACCATCAATCCGCTGGGAAATGCTACCCGCGCTGAAGCTGCACTTATTATGTACAGAATCTATAATAAATAAGCTTCACTTTTGGGGGCGGGGAAACCCGCCCCTTCTTTTAAGACCCGCGCTAAAAAACGCCTCCTTTGTATAAGGGGGGAAGACCGTAGAAAAAAGTGCTTCCTTTGTCTAAGGTGGGGAAGACCTTACAAAAAAAGCGCCTCCCCTGTGTAAGGGGAGGTGGGTCGGCGAAGCCGACTCGGAGGGGTTGTTTATGCAACAATCCTTTATGCGACAGCTTCCTTTGCACAAGGAAACTATTTAAAAACCGCGCAGCGGTGGAGGGATTTATATATGCTAAAAAAAGGAATCGGAATATTTCTGGCAGTACTGCTGCTTTTGGGACTTCTCCCTGCTGTTGTGGCGATGGGCGCAGAGATTGAACACGTTATAAACGGCAGCTTTACAGAGCTTGCGAACGGAAAGCCTACAGGATGGGGCTTAGGTGCAGGGAGCCTTGAAAACGGCTTCTCGTTTCCTTTGGAAAACGGAAACGTGCGTATGCGCCTGTGTCCGGAGAATATCAAAAACGGTGTTTATAGCTCGCAGTCGATTGCTACCATTGTGGGTGGGGAAACCTACACCTTTTCTGCCTATCTGCGGATTGAAAGCATGGAGGAAGGAAAAAAACGGGCGGCGATAAAAATTTCATTTGCCGGGGCATCGAATGCGTCTCCCATTACAAAATACTATGGGGTGGACAGTGTGGATGAAAACGGCGGAAGAATAACGTTTGTGTTTACTGTGCCGGAGGGCACCACTTCGGTGGGACTTCTTGTACGAAACGAAGCTACGAACGAGATGGATGCAGCCGTGAAAACCGTGGTGTACTGGGACGATATTTCCATCATTGGCGCAATGAAGCCTAAAACAAATGAAACAGACCCGTTTATAGAAAAGCCTGCAGGCAGTATGGAGCTTTTAGATGACGGCGGCTTTGAGGCTTTGACAGAAGACGGCAAGAAGCTGGCGTATTGGGGCGGCGTGGGAAGTACAAGTACCTATTCAATTTCCGTCGTGGAAGGAACGCCTGCGGACGGCACGGTGCACGGCGGTACACATGCCGTGAAAATGAAGGCAACGGCAAACAATCCCTTGATTTCACAGCGGATTGTAAATCCTGTGGTGGGCGCGACGTATCAGGCAAGCTTTTGGTATAAAATTGATTCTATGTATGCCGAACCCGGCTTTAAAATCGAATGGTACCAGACGGACGGGCTTGGAGAAGACCATTATATCAACGGCGTGTGGGTGCGGAAGGCACCGGTTATGAGCAAGATGGACGAGTGGGCGCAGTATTGTTACCACTTTACGGTACCGGAAAATTGCACCTACCTAAGCTATATGGTACGGCTGTATACAGGGGATGGGGAATATGAGGTCACCATTGACGATGCGTCCCTCTATAGTATTGAAGAAGCTCCCATCCTGCCCGTAAAGCTTTCTACGGATGAAATCTTTTATTATACAGATATTGCAGAGGGCACGGCTTCGGTACGGCTGAACACGGAGAATTTTCCGGAGATTGCAAAGACTGAGCTTACCTTAAAATCCGAAACGGAAACCCTTTGGAGCACGGAAGTACATAGGGTTGCGGGAGAAAGCTTTGTTATAAAGTTCCCTCTTTCAGGCATGATAGAAAAGGAAGACTACACCCTGGAGGTCAAAGCCCGGGATGCGGAGGGAAATGCGCTTGGAGAGGCCATAAAGCAGAAGGTACACCGTTATCCGAGACCGACGAATATGCGGGCGGACGGGACGATGCTTGTAGACAATAAGCCCTTCTACCCGGTGTTTGCATATCACCTGTATAAGGAGCATCTGTCCTATGCGGCGAGCATCGGCGTGAACGTAAGCCAGGTGCAGGGCGGTGTAACCCTTTCGTCGATTAAAGGGTATCTGGACGCGGCGCATACCTACGGAATTAAGTGCCTGGTACCTCTGTATGCCGATATGAAGCCGGCGGGGCACCCGGATAATGTGGATAGCACCACGGAGATTATAAATGCGCTAAAAGACCACCCGGCTCTGCTTGCCTGGATGGTCATGGACGAGGCAACCTCACACTGGCCGGACCGGTGGGATTTATTCTATGCCTCCTATAAGCTTATCCGGGATTTAGACCCGGCGCATGCAGTATATATTCTGCAGAACAACGCCGCCCAGTTTGCGGAAATTGCAAAATATACGGATATCCTGGCCTATGACCCCTATCCGTCTACCCGTGTAAACCTGGCCCGGCATGTGGCAAAAAATACGAGGATTGCCACAGAAGGCGTACAATTTGAAAAGCCTGTATGGAGCCTGAATAAGGCATATACGGCGGAAAAGCCCTCGGGCAATTCCCGACCGCTTCCCACCGCTATGGAGGAACGACACATGTGGTACCAGGCATTGATGGCCGGTGCCAGTGCAGTGGGATATTATAGCTACAGCGACTGTATTACAACTGACCCACCCACGGCCATGCACCAGCTGGACCCGGCGCAATATGATTTGTACACAGGCCTCGGGGAATTTGCGAAGGAAGAACTGGGAGAATCCTACGCTTTTTTCCTGGAGCACAAATATCCCGTTTTTGCAGAGGGCAGGGGGGAGAATGTATGGTACAGTGCCTATGTAAAAAACGGAAAGATATACATGATTGTTTTAAACCGGCACGAGACAGAACAAACTGTTAGCATTCCGCTTGAAAGTGACGGAGGATGCATATCCGTCGGTGCTTTTACGGGCCGACGGGTATATGGCGGTACGGAAAACCTTTCCGGAAACAGCGCGCTTAACCTGACGCTTGAAGGAAGCGGAGCATATGTATATGAAATTACGCCCGCAGAGACCATGGATTTCAGTATGTTGAAAGGGACACAATTTCATGACATAGCGGATGCCGCGTGGGCAGGGCAGGCCATCCGGGATATGGAGGCCCTTGGAATAGTGACCGGAACCGCACCTTCCTCCTTTATGCCCGGAAAATTTATAACACAGAAAGAATTTGCAAACTGGCTTGCGGCGGCGGTGCCGACAGATTCTGAGATACAAGCCCGGGAAAGCGAAATGACACGGCAGGAAATGCTGGATATGTGTATCACGGCACTTTCTGCCTATGGCGCGTCGCCCCAGGTGCTTTCCCTTGTTGAAACTGCATTGGAGGAGCAACTTGCCGCAGGGACTATTTCGTCCGGCGGCAGCGTGAGTCGGGTGGAGGCGGCCTATGTTTTATCCGTAATATATGAACAAAAGGATATGGAGGACAGTGGATTCGGCCTTTATGACGGCGAGACACGGCTCTGGAAGTATACGCCGGGTACGTTCACGCTCCACATGCCGGAAGGATTGGAAAATCCCATCGTATTGGTGGGTGTGTACAGTGAAACACTGCATGGGACGCCGGAACTTGTGGTTCTTCCGGACATAGAGGAAACGGAGGACGGCTGGCGTGTCACTTTGCCGGAGGGAGATTTCAGATTCCGAGCATTCCTCTGGAACGAAAGACTCTCACCCCATTGTCTCTGTATGGTCCTGTGACATATAAACAGATTCAGTTGAAAAGGCCGTCAATCTTGATACAAGATTGACGGCCTTTTCTGGCGTCCCTGGCAGGAATCGAACCCGCATCAATGGAACCGGAATCCATCACCTTATCCTTTAGGCCACCGAGACAACGGATATATTATACCACAACTTTTAGAAAAAGAAAAGACTTTTTTTAAAATTTTGAAGAAATTTTCTATACAAAGCAACGAAAGGTATGAAAAAGCCGATAAATCCGCATTTTTTTAATTGGAAACATTACCGGAAACAGAAAAAAGCGAAAGCATTTTAAAGCATAAAAGGGGAGGGGCTTGTCCTGTGATGAGACAGCCCCCGCCGCTTCGTTTATTCTTTAATATTCCAAGTATATTCGTACCCGTCCTGATTCAGGAAATAGGTATGTGTAATCGTGGCTTCCAGCACAGTTACATAATACCACTTATCCTCCGCAAGGTCATTGTAGGGATTTACGGAAAGGGTTTTCACATAGCTTTCGAGCGGCTTTCTGCCGAGAAGCTTATTTATAACCGTCATAACCTCCGCACGGGTGATGTTGTTTTCCGGCCGGAAGGTTCCGTCTTCATAGCCCTGGATTAGTCCCGCATTACAAAGTGCTTTGATCTCGTCATAGGCCCAGTGTGTATTTACAAGGTCGGAAAGTGCATTATCACTGCTTTCCTCTCCAAGGCCTGCAAATCGGTAGATAAGCGCCGCAAATTCGGCCCTTGTCAGGAAACCGGCGGGACGAAATGTTCCGTCCGGATACCCCATGACAATCTGGTTTGCGGCAATTGTCTCTATGGACGCGGCAGACCATCGTTCAGCCGTCACATCGGGGAATACAGCACCGGTTACCGCAATCTCATCATATCCCTTGATTCTGTGTAAAACGGTGACGATTTCTTCTCTTGTGATATTACCGTCAGGCCGGACAGAGCCGTCGGGATATCCCTGGATATATGCCGTATGTGTCTCGTGCGTGTTGCCAAAGATATCACGGGTGTAAGCGGGATTGAGTGTTGTGCTGCCAATGCCACCACCGCCAGTACCGCCGCCGGTGCCACCGCCAGTGCTGCCACCTGTGCCTCCGCCAGTACCGCCTCCACTGCCTTTACCTATAGTGACCGTAAGGTCAGAGCAGGTGATGGACATGGATGCGGCGTTTTCATTGTATGCCAGAACCTCTGTGCTTTCTACCTTTCCGCTTCCGGAGTCGGCAACAACTTTAAGCTTGAACGTTCCGACAGTTTCCTCCTTGTCGAAGGTGGCATCCATATCGTTCATATAGATTCGTTTGCCGGCAAATTTTTCTTTCAGTCCGCCTTTGGCTTCCCGGCTTGTGAGCTTCAGGGAATCCTTTACGTAGCTGAAAAAGCTTTCGTCGAATTTGATTTCGTTTTGTATGCTGTTTAGATTGTAACGCTTCACATTGGCAGAATTTGATACCTTGAAGGTTACTGTAACTGTGCTTCCCTTGGGTACGGTTACGTCATTGTCACCGTTCACGCTCAGGTCAAAGGTAAGTACTTCTTCGGCCGCAAAGCTACAGATGGGGAAGATGAGGAAAATGGCAAGTAAAATTGCTATTGTTTTTTTCAAAGATATTCCTCCTTTTAAAAGCAGGGGCGACTTTCCCAGGTCGCCCCCTTATTGAAGATTTAGATTTTCTCGCGGTTTGTTTTATACGTTCGGTCTGTTGTCTGTAAAGGTGCAAATCAAGTTGTCGGTTTTCGTTACGTAGCCAATATACGGTGCTTTTTCGGTTGTCCAGCCTTTTTCGCCAAGAACCGTTTCAAAGCCTTCGGCACTCACTTTAATCGCTGCATCTTCGGCAATCGTAACCGAGTATTCACCGTTGCCATAGTGTAGACCTGCGACAATACCGACAGCAGCGGAATCATAGTATTTTTTCCAGTTGATGTTGATTGTGCCTTCCAGCCTACAGTTCTTAACACTGCCACCCTCGCCGTTGCCAAGGAATGCACCGGCCTGACCGCCCGTAACAGTAATGTCTTTCAGCGTAAGGTCGGAGATTATGCAAGCACCGGCGTAGGAAACAAGACCGGCCTGTGCACCTTCGACGGTGAAGTTGGAAAGCGTATTGTTATTGCCGTTAATGGTGACCCAGTGGCCATTAAGCGGACGCCAGGTCTGTCCGTCAAGGTCAATATCGTCGTTTAAGTCAATAATGGTGCGCTGACCCTCGCCGTGTGCCAATGCACCTTTTTCATCAAGTGTATTGATGAAAAGAAGGTCTTCTGCCGTGCTAACATTGGCAGTACCGTAAATTTTCCCATTACCATTAATTTTAGGCTCGGAAAACAGTTCGGCAACAGATGTCTCAGTGATGGGAGTTTCAATTTTTCCACCACAGACGGTGCACGTTTCAACATAAAGTTTATTTGCACTGTCAAAGTGTGCCTCGGCGTAGTTGTGTCCTTCTGCAGTGGGGTCATTCGTTGCGGAAATACCGGTAGTGCTCTTTACGAGTTCAACGGTTGTGCCATCGGCGTTATGCAGCGTGATGGCGTAGGTTGCACCTTCCACGCCGCACTGTGCCAGTACAGCATCAGTAACCGTTACAGTGCCGCCGTTTTTCTCACAGTCGTACATGGCACGCACTGCGTTTACATCGGCAGAGTCTACCTTTTTGTCTCTGCCGCCGGTATTGTGACCGCAGATGTCGGAGCGGAGGTAGAGGGGCATATTTACGTTTACGCTTACGCCGTCGTTACCTTCCTCCACGTTGTAGCAGTTCCATACGGCCTGAATATCGTTCACATCCAGCTTGCCGGTGTTATTTACGTC
>JAFSAU010000013.1 GCA_017442155.1 Clostridia bacterium
CCCGCGGGACCCATTTATGGGTAACAAGTAACAATTGCGTGGCTGGCAGGCCAATAAAAAGACGCACTTGTGCGTTGCCAGTAATATTAGGGCTTTGCCCGAAAATGAAATACCCCCCGTTCCACGGGGGGATATTTATTTTCTATAAAGAAAAAAGAAATCTGAACGATTGAATTTTGTTCAGATTTCTTTTTTTAGTTTTTCCAGATGTACTTTCAGTTTTTCAAAGGTTTCTGTGCTTATATCGTGTTCGATTTTACAGCTGTCCTCATAGGCCGTATCCGGGCTGACACCCAGATGCATGAGAAAGGAGGCGATAACCTGATGCCGTTCATAAATCCGCAAAGCAATCTCCATGCCTTTTTCTGTCAGCGTAATGCCGCCGTCCTCAGCAATGGTGATATACCCATCCTCACGAAAATGCTTCATGGCAACGGAAACGCTGGGCTTGGAAAAATTCAGTTCGTTGGCAACATCAATGCTGCGAACATACCCTTTTTTATTTTTCAGCATTAAAATAGCTTCCAGATAATTTTCAGCAGATTCCTTAATTTGCATAGAACTTCTCCTTTCCTCAGCAGTATAAAAATATTATACTACAAAAGGAAGAAAAAGTCAACTATTTTCTATGCCCGTGACAGTGTAGCCCTCTTTTTCGACAATGGTGCGCAGAACGTTGTCATCGGTATCTTCAGAGAGTGTGAGGACGGCAGTCCCTTTTTCGTGACTGCATACGGCGCTGTCCACACCGTCAACCCCCTCCAGAATCTGCTTGACACGCGCCTCGCAGTGGGGACACATCATACCCGTAATGTACATTGTTTTTTCCATTTGTTTTTTCTCCCTTTTCTTTCTTTTTTTATCTCTCGCACAGGAATGAATCTTCAAAAAATTCAGGCGCAGTGCGTTGGATACAACACAAAGGCTGGAAAGACTCATGGCGGCGGCACCGAACATGGGGCTGAGCTCAAGCCCGAAAACGGGCAGAAAGGCACCGGCAGCCAGAGGTATACCAATTATATTATAAATAAAGGCCCAGAATAGATTTTCGTGAATATTCCGGAGGGTACCGCGGCCCAGCCGGATAGCGGCTACAGCATCCGAAAGCCGGCTTTTCGTAAGAACTGCATCGGCGGCGTCAATGGCAATGTCTGTTCCGGCTCCGATGGCAATGCCGAGGTCTGCGCGGGTAAGGGAAGGAGCGTCATTGATGCCGTCCCCCACCATGGCTGTTTTGCCGCGTGTGCAAAGCGCACGTATTTTTGCCTCTTTTTCAGCCGGCATTACGCCCGCCAGCACTTCGTCCACACCCACCTCCCGTCCAATGGCGCGGGCGGTCTTTTCGGTATCACCGGTAAGCATTACAGTATAGATACCCATGTTTTTCAAGGCTGTGATGGCCTCGCGGCTGTCGGGCTTTACTGCATCCTGTACGGCAATGATGCCCAGAAGCATTCCGTTCCGGACGAAGAAAAGAGGTGTTTTCCCTTCCTCAGCCAATTGTCCGGCCATATTCTCCAAGCCGGATGAAACAGCACCTTTTTCGCGGATGAAACGCAGATTGCCGCCGTACACCACGGCCCCTTCTATCCGCGCGGAAACACCGCCGCCGGGCCAGGTGTTGAAATCTTCGCTTGAAGAGAGCGAAGTACCCTCCTGCTCTGCTTTTTCCACAATCGCGCGAGAAAGGGGATGCTCACTTTTGGCTTCCAGCGCGTAGGCCAGTGCCAGAAGTTCATCTTTTGAAATATCCCCGACGGGAAGAATATCGGTAACAACCGGGTGCCCCTCGGTAATGGTGCCGGTTTTATCAAGGGCCACCGTCTCAATCCGTCCGGCCATTTCCAGCGCGGCGGCGGTTTTAAAGAGGATTCCGTTTTTTGCACCCAGACCACTGCCCACCATAATGGCAACAGGTGTGGCAAGTCCCAGCGCGCAGGGGCAACTGATGACAAGAACGGAAATGGCTTTTGTCAGCGCAAAGCCGAAAGACTGGCCCAAAAGAAGCCAGATTACCGCAGTGAAAAGCGCAATGCCGATGACGACAGGGACAAACACGCCGGAAACACGGTCGGCGGCTTTGGCGATGGGTGCCTTGGTGGCAGAAGCATCCGTAACCATCTGAATAATCCGGGAAAGAGTGGTGTCCTCACCGACATTTGTGGCCCGGCACTGCATAAAACCGGTGTGGCAGACCGTGCCGGCAGAAACCGTATTGCCCGCTTCCTTTTCGACAGGAAGGCTTTCACCGGTGAGTGCCGACTCGTCCACACTGCCGTGCCCTTCTGTAACCTCGCCGTCGGCAGGAATGCTGCTACCGCTTTTTATGATGAAAATATCATTTTTCTGTATTTCGGAAACCGGAATTTCCGTTTCCGTTCCGTCCCGAAGCACAAGGGCTGTTTTAGGGGTAAGCTGCATGAGGCCCCGGAGTGCGTCTGTGGTTTTGCCTTTGGCCCGTGCTTCCAGCATTTTTCCCACGGTAATCAGCACTAAAATCATGGCTGCAGATTCAAAATATAGCGCGTGCAGAAGATGGGACGGATGCTCTGCGCGGGTCATGGCAAACAGGAGACAGACACTATAGAGGAAGGAAGCTCCCGAACCGAGGGACACCAGCGTGTCCATGTTGGGTGCCCGGTGCAAAAGCCCCTTTATACCGCTTGTAAAAAACGTTTGGTTCAGCACCAGCACAATACCGGAGAGAAGTAACTGGGCGAGTCCCGCTGCCAGCGGGTTATCGGTAAAAAAGGCGGGCAGAGGCAATCCAAACATCAGATGTCCCATGGAAATGTACATCAAAAGAAGCAGGAAGAACAGGGAAGAAACCAGCCGTCGAACGAGATGACTTGTCTCCCGGCCCTTGGGTTCATGTATTGCCGCTTTTTTTTCTCCCGGAAGCTGTGCACCGTATCCCGCCTTTTCCACAGCGGAAATCACGGCGGCGGGGTCAGCCGTACCGGAAACGGCCATGGAATTGGTAAGAAGGCTGACACTACAGCTTTCCACGCCCGCTACTTCGAGGACCGCCTTTTCCACACGGGCACTGCAGGCGGCACAGGTCATGCCGGTCACATCATATTTTTTCATATGGATTCTCCTTATTTCATCATAGTGCGTAGTATTGAAACCAACTCGTCAACTGTTTCATCTCTACCCTGACGGATGTCGTTTGTAACACAGGTACGAATGTGGCTTGCCAGAAGCTCCCGGCTGAATGCGCTAAGGGCCGCACCGGCGGCCGAGGCCTGTACGAGAATATCAGGACAGTATGCGTTTCCCTCTACCATACTCCGTATGCCACGCAGTTGTCCTTCTATCCGTGCAAGCCGGTTTAAAAGACCTTTACACTCTGCCTCATCCCGGACTTTCGTTTTATGACAGAAACATTGTTCCATAGTATTATACACCTCCGATATACCCCGAGGGGGTATTTATACTATAGCTTTTTTTTCTCATTTTGTCAAGAACAAATTTAAAAATTCAAAATATTTTTATTTTTTTCAAAAAAGTGTTGACATTCTTTTGCAGTTATGGTAGAATAACTAAAGTTAGCGGAGACTAATTTTTGAATATAACGCAGAATCGGGTGAACAGAATGACGCTACGCGAAGCGGAAGCGGGAAAAGAGTATATTATCCGGAAGATTGAAACGGACGATGAGGAGATGGACGCATTCCTGTTCTCTCTGGGTTGTTACAGCGGGGAACCGATTACCGTGATTTCCCGCAAAAAAAGTGGATGCGTCGTTTCCATTAAAGACAGTCGGTACAACATAGACTATCAGCTGGCTGAGGCGATTCTGGTTTAAATGAAAAAATAATCGGCAGATTATTTTTTTGCCGGGCAGTTAGTTTTTTCTAACTGACAAAAACAGCGTTTGAACGGCCGGAAGGCTGTTGAAAAAAGAATCTAAGGAGGACCCCCCATGAGAATTGCACTTGCAGGCAATCCGAACAGCGGCAAAACCACTATGTACAACGCACTGACCGGACGGAATGAAAAGGTCGGCAACTGGGCAGGCGTTACTGTAGAAAAGAAGGAACATACAATTAAGAAAGGCTTTTACAGCGGCAGAGATACGCTGGTAGCTGTGGACCTTCCCGGCGCATACTCCATGTCGCCCTTCACGAGTGAAGAGAGCGTTACAAGTACATATATAAAGAATGAAAATCCGGATGTAATTATTAACATTGTGGATGCGTCGAATCTCAGCCGCAGCCTTTTTTTCACCACACAGCTTCTGGAATTGGGGATTCCGGTTGTAGTGGCACTGAATAAAACGGACGTGAATGCGAAAAAAGAAACAAAGATTGATGTGGTTACGTTATCGCAAAGGCTGGGGTGTCCGGTTATCAAAACGGTTTCCACTTCGGGAAAAGGACTTGCGGACGTAGTAAAGACAGCAGTTACTCTCCGTGGCAAAACGCAGGCGGCACCCTATTTTGAGGACGGGGTTGACCTTTCCAGCAAGCAGGCTGTGGAGGCGGCAGACAGAAACCGCTTTGGCTTTGTAAATAAAATTGTTGCAGAAGTGGAATTCCGCAAAGTACTGACAAGAGAAAAGAATGTTCACGATAAAATTGATGCCATTCTCACGAATAAATGGCTTGGGATTCCGATTTTTGCTGTTGTCATGTTCCTGGTGTTCCAGATTTCGCAGGCCTGGCTCGGTCCGTGGATTGCAGACGGCTACGAGTTTGAAAATGGTACAACCATTCCGGGTCTTGTCACGTGGATTGATATGTTCGGGGAGTGGGTGGCAGGTCTGATGGAAAACGCAAGCCCGCTTCTGCAGGCACTGGTGGTTGACGGCATTATCGGCGGTGTCAGTGCTGTTATCGGTTTTCTGCCGCTCGTAATGGTCATGTATTTCCTCATTGCCCTTTTAGAGGACTGCGGCTATATGGCCCGTGTTTCCGTGGTGCTGGACCCGATTTTTAAGAAGGTCGGCCTTTCCGGGAAGTCCGTTATTCCTTTTGTTGTCGGCACCGGCTGTGCCATTCCCGGTGTTATGGCCTCCCGAACCATCCGTAATGAAAGGGAGCGGAGAGCAACGGCAATGCTGACACCCTTCATGCCCTGCGGCGCGAAATTACCTGTTATTGCTCTCTTTGCAGGCGCGTTCTTTGCGGATGCCTCCTGGGTGGGAACACTTATGTACTTTGTTGGCATTATGCTGATTTTCTTAGGCGCACTGCTGGTGAACAGAATTGCAGGACATAAGGCAAGAAAATCCTTCTTTATTATTGAGCTGCCGGAATATAAGGTGCCAAGCCTCTGGCGTGCATTCCTGGCGATGTGCAGCCGCGGCTGGGCGTATATTGTTAAGGCCGCAACCATTATCCTTCTTTGCAATACTGCTGTACAGATTATGCAGACCTTCGACTGGAGCTTCCGGGTTGCCGAAAGTGCAGACACCTCCATTCTGGCTTCGGTTGCCGGACCCTTTGCCTATTTAATCATACCCATTGTGGGCGTATGGAGCTGGCAGATGGCGGCGGCGGCCGTTACCGGCTTCATTGCGAAGGAAAACGTGGTCGGCACACTGGCCGTGTGCTTCGTGGGCCTTGAAAATCTGATTGATACAGAAGAATTTGCACTTATGGAAGGTGCAGGTGCCGAGGTGGCCGGCGTGCTTGCCATCACAAAGGTGGCGGCACTGGCATATCTGATGTTCAACCTCTTCTCACCGCCCTGCTTTGCGGCAATCGCCGCAATGAGTGCGGAAATGAAGAGTGCAAAATGGCTCTGGGGCGGCATTGCGCTGCAGCTGGGTGTGGGATATACAATCGGGTATCTCGTTTACCAGGTTGGTACGCTTGTGACCACCGGAACGTTTGGTGCAGGCTTCCTGCCCGGTCTTGTTGCCGTGGCGGCTATGGTGGCCATCGTGGTGTACTTTTGCAAAAATTCGGATAAGAAGCTGAAGGCAGAGTATTCTGTCGGCGGAAAATCTGCATCTATGTAAAATACAGTAAAGGAGGCGTCACTGCTTGGTAAATGCAATATCAATCGCGGCGGTTGCTGTTGTAGTCGGTCTGGCCGTGTACTATGTGTACAAGGAGAAGAAAAACGGCAGAAAGTGCATCGGCTGTCCGCAAAGCGGCTGCTGCGGGAAGAAAAGGGGCGGCTGTGGCTGTCACGGGGAAGAATAAAATAATAGCGTCATTTATGATCGGCGGGGATATGTTTTTTGCGCGTATCCTCGCCTTTTTACATTTTGTAGGTTTGTCAATGATGTGTTACAAAATTCCTCAAAAAATTTCTCCTGTTTCAAGAAAGGCGTGAATACATTCGTCAGGAGATTTCCAATTTAATGGACGGATAGGAAACTTGTTGTATATATAGTTACGTACCTTTAA
>JAFSAU010000014.1 GCA_017442155.1 Clostridia bacterium
CCCGCGGGACCCATTTATGGGTAACAAGTAACAATTGCGTGGCTGGCAGGCCAATAAAAAGACGCACTTGTGCGTTGCCAGTAATATTAGGGCTTTGCCCGAAAATGAAATACCCCCCGTTCCACGGGGGGATATTTATTTAACGATCGGTTATGCCGGTCGTTTTTTTATGCTCAAAAGGCAGTTTGTACATTGTTATTTAAGTGGAATTTAAAACATAAAATTATGAGAGGTGGTATTAATGAATGAATTTGTGGTTGAACTCTTCGTAGCAAGTGATGATGAGCAGGATGTAATGCTCTCAAGCTTAAATGAAGATGAAATGGAACAATGGAAAAAAGATATGGAGGCACGAGCGTTGAGCGAATATCATAACCAAAAAATTAAAATTAAAAGCAAAAAAATTTGATTTCAAAAAGCGGCATTGATACAATAATCGTATGGAATA
The DNA here is from genome assembly GCA_017442155.1 of Clostridia bacterium. GTDB lineage: Bacteria > Bacillota > Clostridia > UMGS1883 > UMGS1540 > SIG447. The sequence goes on from JAFSAU010000014.1 coordinate 449, forward strand.
AATAGTTGCCGTTTTTTCAGGGAAGGAGGTTAAACAAAATGAAAGTAGCGGCAGCTTACATACGAGTTTCTACTGATGATCAGACTGAATACAGTCCTGCCAGTCAGTTAGAAAAAATAAGACTCTATGCGGAAAGAAATCAAATTTTATTGCCAAAAGAATTTATATTTGTAGATGAAGGCATCAGCGGAAGAAAAACAAAAAACAGACCTGCGTTTAATGAAATGATAGGTCTTGCGAAGCGTAAACCAAAACCTTTTGATGTTATCTTGGTTTGGAAATTCAGCCGATTTGCACGAAATCGTGAAGACAGTATAGTTTATAAATCTATGCTTCGAAAAGAGCATAATATTGATGTTGTATCGGTCAGCGAAGATATTGGTGATGATAAGTTATCCATACTCATCGAAGCTATCATAGAAGCAATGGATGAGTTTTACAGCATCAACCTTGCAGAAGAAGTAAAACGTGGTATGACAGAGAAAGCCAAAAGAGGCGGTGTCCTTTCGATACCCGGCTTTGGTTACAAAGTTGAAAATGGCGAGTATATTGTTGTTCCTGAAGAAGCGGAGATTATACGAAAGGTTTTCAACGATTATGTAAACGGCAAAGGTCTTTTAACAATTGCAAAAGAACTGAATGCTATGGGAGTAAGAACACATCGTGGAAACAAAATCGAAAACAGAACCGTAGAATATTGGCTTAATAATCCGGTGTACATAGGTAAAACCCGTTGGAATCCTGACGGTAAGCTGTCGCGAAATTATATGGCAGATACTGCAATAATAACAGATGGTCCACACGAACCTATTATAGATATGGAAACATGGGATAAGGCACAGAAAAAAATGCAAGAGCAAAAAGCAAGGTTCCGAAAGTTCTTTAATTCTGACAGAAAAGGTTTGTCCCATTGGTTGACGGGAATCCTTAGATGCGAAAAGTGCGGTAAGGTTCTGTCTTATCAGGGCGGATATTTCGGTTGTTCAGAGCGAAGCAGAGGAAAATGTGATGGCGTTGGATATATAAAAGCTGAAAAAATTGCTAAAATCATTTTTAACATCTTATCAGAAATGGAACTTCCAAATGTAGAGCTTGATTTTGCTGAATCTGAAGTTTTGGAGCAATCGACCTATACAGATGATAGCAAAATAATCTCAACACAGATTCAAAGACTTGAGATTCGTTTAGAAAGAGTTAAATTAGCTTATGAAGATGGTGTTGACACTTTGGAAGAATATAAGGAAAATAAAAAATCTATTCTTGACGAGATTGAAAAGTTAAAGGAAATGCTTGAAACAACTCAGGAGGAAGAACCCGAAGAGAAAGCTAAAATTGACAAAAAAGAGCTTCGCAGATTAACAGAGGTCTTGAAAGATGATGATGTAAGTAATGTAGAAAAGAACAACATGGCAAGGACAATTTTTAAAGAAATCATAAAAGGCGGAAAAGACGGAAAGTCCCTAAAATGCGTATTTTGGAGGCGTTAGCGACAATCCCTCAGTCAGCTTCGCTGACAGCTCCCTTTACACAAGGGAGCCGGTACTCTAACATTTGCAGTACGCACCACCATACTGGCTCATAATATATTTCGCAAGTTTCGGATTGGTGTTTTTAATTTTTATCGGATACTGCAGTTTTTTCTGATAATTCCACATAAGCTACCTCCTATTCCCAGGGCCAGGGTGATTTAATCCATGTCCATTCCTTCGTATCGGTAGCGGAGTCCGGTGTCAGCGGACCGAAGGCTTCCTCGAAGGCGCGTTTGTTGTCTGTGGCCCGGCGGACCAGGTCACGGTACATGGAAAGAGCCTTTTCGTCGTTCGGGTGGGTATCGAGGTACAGCTGCAGGTCGTAGACGGCAAAATCTGCTTCCATTACTTTGCGGAGCATTTCACTTCTTGTCTTAGATGTCACAGCACATAACCTCCTTGTCGTCACATTTTTTGCAGAGATCCCGGCCGTAAACACCCAGGGGCTTATCAAGAGCCGGGAACATGGTGCCGCGGGAAAGCCCATCAGCGGGCGTGTACATTTCGCCCCATTTTTGCACGGGGACATAGGCATATGCCAGAATTGGATTTTCCGGCATACTACCGCATAAGTCACGATTTACCATAACATACTCCTTTCTGTCAAAACCTTACAAGGTTTTACAGTTAGAGTATATGCCGGGCCGGGCGAAAAGGTGCGTAAAAAGGCGTGATATGTCGTTTTTCCGGATAAAGGCTTTGGCTGGTATTCATTGGACTTTATATTTGCAGGCCCGGCAATGCTGTTTTGTAAAATTATATATTAGCTGACTTTGATGATTTGATCGCCTATTGTTATACTTTCTATGGTCTTAATATCGGTTATTTCATCAAATACATATCCGAGTGATGAAATGCCTTTGCTGTTATCTCCAATTTGATTATTTGCAAACATTGCGTATGTGTTTCTTGAATTATCTCTATTGGTGTATTGAAATTCTGTTCCGTCAGTAAATTTTATGATTGGAGCAAGTGCACCAAGAACATCATCACCCTCAACCGTTATCCAAATTGATATAGGAGATACATCAACAGTTTTCAGTATATTATTATTTACTCCGTTTATGTTAAGTTTATTATCTATGTTGAAACTCTTTCCTATGTTCTTATATTGAAAATCCCACGAAACAACAATATCAAAATCGCCTTTAACAACTTTTTTTGCATTTCCGGGAACTTGAAGCTGTACTCTTGACTTATCACCTGAAACGAATGTGTTTTCTGTATCATCAACAACTTTATTATGTTTCACAGTTAAAGTCAATTTTTGATTATCGTATATTTCACCATTTGTACCAAGATAATTTACAAGAGTAATAACATTATTTTTGACACTTAATATTTTAGGTGAAGAAACACCCATTCCCATGATAGCATTATTGCTTTGTGTTCTTTCGGAAACTGTAAGCATTCTTGTAACATCTTGCATATATGTTTCGGCATTGAGTGAGTTTATTTCTTTGTTTGGAGGACATACAAGCTCATAAAGAACATATATTCCGTGTTTATCCGCTAATGTATTCAAAACATTAACAGTATATCCGTTATCCGTTCCCGAAACCATAGGAGCGTCAAAAGCTCCGTACATCAGCTTCATTTGTTCAGCAGTCGGATTATTAAAGTATTCAATTAGTTTATGGTGCCAGCCGAGCGTTGCAGCAATAACGGTTAAACTTGCGATGGATAGAATGAGTGCGGCAACAAGTACCGAGCTTACAAATTTTCTTCTCATAAATAATTTCCTTTCTGTAGGGTCAGCGTTTATGCTATTATTTACTTTTTCAATAATGCGTTGAGAGTTCGGAGCCTCTGCATAGTCATTTAAGCCCAATTCATCATTAAGCATACGAAGCCTTTTATTATTCATTGTAAAACCTCCCATTCTGCATAATAGCATTTTTTAGTTTTTCTTTTCCACGTGATAGTTTTGATTTTACAGTAGAAACATGGATATGCATTACATCTGAAATTGTCCTGATTTTTTCATTGTAATAGTAATATCTTAAAAATATTTCGCTGTCCGGCTCTCCGAGGGCAGTAATCTTTGCAAGAAGAAATTTTCTGTCCTCATTCTTTAATACTATATCCTGCGGATTGTCAGAATCGGAAACTATATTTTCGTCAAGCTCCTCACATGCTTTGATTGTCCGCAATTTATTTTTGGCTGTGTTTCTCGCAACAGCTCCGATATAAGAACGAATACAACCTTTTTCCTCGTCTATACTGTCGGCGTTTTTCCATAGCTGGAGGAATGTATCAGAAATTGCCTCCTCAATATCCTCTTTGGGTGCTATGCTGCCGATAGTGTTATAGATTACAACACTCACATAGGGGGTATATAATTTGATTACATCTTCCAAACAGTTCCTTTTCTTGTTTTTCAGATTATGTAATAGTTTTATTTCATTGATCACCCTGCGGAGCCTCCTTTCATAAAAGATAGCGCTATTTTTATTACTCGCTATTATATACACAGGAATAATGAAAAAGGTTGCATATTTCAAATGAATTATATCAAAATTTTTTGTTGTTTACAATAAAACCCTTACCGATTGTCCGATAAGGGTTTTATGATTATCCAATGAGTTCCGGGTTATAATATTCTCCGTTTATAAGCACCTCAAAATGCAGATGTGCGCCTGTTGATGTTCCTGTTTTACCAACTTTACCAATGTTTTGTCCTCTTATAACCTCGTCGCCTTTTGCAACGCTCATTTCTTGCATAAGACCTGAATATACAACTTGAATGTTATCTCGTTCAACTATGATGAAATAACCTCTTTCAGCGTTATATCCTGTTTCTGCTACTGTTCCGTATATGGCTGATTTTACATCTGTTCCCTCCGGCGCAACAATGTCAATACCATTATGTTTGATTACCTCGTTTGTGGCAGGATTTTTCTTTTCTCCAAACGGATTTGAAATATCGCCATCACAGGGCCATACAAAGCCTTGTGACAAAAAGGCTTTCGGTGTTTCTCCGTTAATAGTAAACATAAAATCAAATATACTTGTTTTGTTTCTAATGCCTAAACCACGATTAAGCATGTAATCAATATATGTGTACGGAACATAGGTTTTATTTCCGATTAAAAGCGGTTTTTCTTCCGGCAGACATAATTCTACACCTATTGACGGCTGTTGATTTAACGCAACAGTTAGTCTAACATCACGTGTATGCTTTATCTCTATCGTATCGTTACCAATTTTTATTGTATATGAAACTGCCTCTTGCTCTGTTGCCTCTGCAACAATTATGTAAATTGTTCCGTTATCCCATACAAGCTCGTTGCCCTCAATTTCAAAGACACCCAATTTTTCAAAGGTCTCTCGTAATGGGAAATAGGTCATATTATCTTGTATGAAAGGTTTATTTTCAAGCGTAATTATTTCGCCCCTCGAATATAATGTTATCGGCTCTTTGATTTCTTCCTCATTATTCAGAGCAGCCATAACAACAGTTGCACAAACAAAAGTTACAGCAACAAAAATTGCCATTACAAAAGACATCATTTTTGAAATTCTACCACTTGAAGAACGGATTTTTGTAAATCTATTCTGTAACTGTTTTTTATTTGCACTCATTTTTGTTGTATAGATGTTTTCTAACACAGAAATTGCCTCCTTATTCAAGATTTATTGTTACAGTATTTTCAGCTTCATTAAATGTTAAAGCACCCTCAAAATATGTATCTCGTTTTTCGCTGTTCCATTTCACATTATCCTGACCGCCAACAATATAAGCTACTGCACGAAGCGGAATATATGTTTTTCCGTCAATTAAAACAACAGCTCCGGCAGGAATAAACTTATTGTATCTTGTACTGCCAATTTGACACGCCCATACCTCATTACCTTTTACCATTTCAATTATAGGCATTTGACGGTTGAAATGATATGTTGCACCATAAATATACCTATCAATATCTGTTTTTACATAGTTTTTCAAGTGATATTCAGGTGTGCGTATTATTTCTTTGAGAAATTCATCATCAACTTTTTTGCTATACGGCTCTGAATCGTATTGAGGGAATGTAAATTCGTCCATTAAACTTTCGTATTTAGATTTATCTACATCATAAAATACATCATATCCGAGAGCCTCAAAGGTATCTCGAAGAGGAACATAATAGCTATCAGTGTGTACCTCTAATTTGTTTTCTATAAGGATAGGGGTAATAGCATATCCTTTTCCATTTATAAAGAAATTTTCTTCTTCATTGACAACGGCAGCCATAACAACAGTTGCACAAACAAAAGTTACAGCAACAAAAATTGCCATTACAAAAGACATCATTTTTGAAATCTTACCACTTGAAGAACGGATTTTTGTAAATCTATTCTGTAACTGTTTTTTATTTGCACTCATTTTAGTCGTATAGATATTTTCAAACATAGACATTTCCTCCATTTCAAACTAACTTATGGACTAACCAGCTTCCGTTGTCTGTTTTTTTACAAATTACATTCAGAAATCTTTTGAATGGCGGCTGTGCATCTCCTTTAATATTGCTTTCAGCCGTAACAATTACTGTATATACTGCCAGTTCATCGGATTGTGCCTTTAACAATTCAATATCATGTTCGGATAATGTTAGTTGAGCATTTTCCGACCTTGCAAGATATTCATTTAGAAATTCGTCAACATTAGCTTTTGAGCAGGTTTCTAACGTTGCCCTCGTCATACCGTAACACATTCCATAATCACCAATATACCCCTGTGCAATAAATTCATTTGTAACAAGTGTTTTCATTTTATCGAGGTCTGATTTATCAAAGGCTTCAAAAAAATTTCTTACCGCAAGTTCAGCATTGTCTATATTGGCTTTATTAAAAGTCAGTGCATGTAAGGTCTCTGCATCAATTCCAAATAATCCTAAAAGGGTCGAATTGTCTCCCGTGCCATAATCATAATAAGTTTTTCCGCTCCTATAAACAGCGCAGGAATCTGTAGCGATTGCAACAAAGCCTTTTTCGCCGTTGTTCTTTGTAAAAACAAGGTCTGCTTCAAACGGACACCCTGATCCGCCTTTAATCTCTTTTGCTTCTGAAAACACTTTTTCTATTTCTTTGCGACCATTTTCGACCATAAGAGGAAATCTGATACCACCCGCTAAAAGTTCAACATTAACAATGTCTTTTATATCTGCAGGGGTATACAGTTTTTCTTCTTCAGAATCGTTATGAAACAAATACTGTACATTCATTTCATCCGTGCTGTTATCGACTGCAACCATTTCAATATCTCTTACTTTCCCCGTTGTGGAAGTAAGATAATATGTTTTATCTCCGCTCATAATACAGCCGTTACTGTAAAATCCAACGGGGTTTCGTACAGTAGTAAATGTATCCCGCTTCCCTTTAAAAAGTTCTGCATTCTCCGGTACTGCGCCTTTTTTCACCTCGCCGCTATAAAGATTTATAATGTATTCTTCATACCCTTCGATTTCATCCAAAGCACCTGCGCTGGAGAGATATATATACTTTCCGTCTTTGTCTATTCTCACATCCAGAATGTTGCTGCCTTGCTGATTTTGCGAGACATTAAATTTAGGAAGGCTCATCATAAGCTGTATTTCGCCTGTCTGATGGTTCATGACAAAAAGACCACTGCCGTAATGGAAGATAAGTCTGGCATCATCGACATAGTGCGGTTCTGCCATTACGGAACCTACAGGACGACTTACATACTCAGAAAACTCGCTTTCCGTCATAGTATATTCATCACTTTTTATATTAGCGGCGATAATGATAGATACGCAAGCCATAACAAGAAGAATAACGGCAAAGATAATAAGAGCCATAAGTTTAGAAATTCGTCCGTTTTTGGAACGGATTTTTGTAAATCTGCTTTCCAGTTTCTTTTTATCCGTGCTCATTTTCGTTGTGTATAGATTTTCCAACATATAAAATTCGCCTCCTATCAAGCTAAATCAAGAATTGTTTTCATATAGATTTTCTGCTGCGTATCAGACATATTTTTTGTAACTGCCATATCACAGGAAACCTCGCAGGATTCACTCACATTCGCACAGAGTACATACGCAAGAGGGTTAAACCAATGCACAGCGTTTACAAAGAGTGATAACCATTTTATAATCAAATCTTTTCTCTTGTAATGAGTCAGTTCGTGCAGGAATACCATTCGCATATTTTCGTCCGGGATTTCTCGGCAGGGAATGTAGATTACCGGCAGCAGTACGCCTACAAGCATGGGCGACTGTATATCCGGCGACATTCTGATTTTAATATGCCGTTTTATCTTTAATTCCTTTTTAACCTCATTCAGCACAGCATTTTCCGTTATTCGTATAGCTTTTTTGTGTTTCCGTATGAGATAAATTATATAGCTGCTGATAACGACAATCAGATAAATACACATTCCGGCAAACCACACATAAGCCAATAAATCAAGCAACTTAATACTAAGTTTAGGCGTGATGTTGACCTCTCTGTACAGGGTGGGTGTTTCCGTAGGTCTAACCGTTCTCGGAACTTCCTCTAAATTTTGCACAGCTTCCGGCTGCATAATTTCATTTTGAGGAATCGGCGGGAGCTTCCCCACTTCTTTTGTGGGTATCAGCTTGTATGTAGGTATAATCATTGAGAAGAGTACCGCAATCCATACGTAATATTGCCACTTGGCCGGAAATTTTTTCGCAGTAATGGGTTTTAAACAGAGCAGTAGAGCGGTTATCCCAAAACCCAAAAGGCTTAATATAAGCACTGTTTTGAAAAGCGCAAGCATAGTATCACTCCAATTCAAACATTTTTTTAAGCTCTGACATATCCTCATTTGAAAGTTTTTTGTTTTCATAGAGTGCAGCAACAAGATTTTTAACAGAGCCTTTATAAATCTTTGAAATGAAATTTTCTGTTTCGCTCAAATCATATTCGCTCTGCATGAGCCGTGGGTAATACAAATTAGTCTTGCCTTTTTTATCACAGGCAATAACCTCTTTTTTGAGAAGCCTCTGCAAAAAGGTTGATACGGTTGAAGCCGTCCAGTCATTTCCGTCAAGCGCGCGCACTACATCTGCAACGGTCATTTGTTTTTCAGCTTTCCAGAGTATTCTCATAATTTCGTATTCGGAATCGGTAATGGTTTGTTTTGTGTTTGGCATAATTTGCCCTCCTTGTCAGAAAAAAGACTTTATTTTTTGCAACTACAAATGTAGCTACATATAAGTATAGCATGCGTAGCTACATTTGTCAATATATTTTTTAAAAATAAAAATTTTTAAAGTTCAGTTTAATAAAGGCAGTCTGGGAGGAGAATAGTTGTAAAAAGGTGAAGATACATATAAATGCAGTTTTTCTGCAGCTTTTTATGCACGAAAAGAATTGACAGAAAAGCATTTTTTTGATATACTATACAAAAATTTGAGGGAGGCATCCATGAGGAAGAAACGTTCAGTTCTTATTATACTATTGGTGGCCATTGTGGCCTTTAGCGGGCGTCTGTTTCGGGAGAGCAGAGAAAACAAAACCGGCCCGGTGGCACTGGATGCGGCCTTTGCCGTGCATTTTATTGATGTGGGCCAGGCAGACGCAGCTCTTGTTGTGTGCGACGGAAAGAGTATGCTCATCGACGGCGGCAATGCTGAGGACAGCAATCTGATTGCGGCATATCTTGAAAAGCAGGAAATTTCACATCTGGATTACATAATTTGCTCACATGCACATGAAGACCATGTGGGAGGACTTTCCGGTGCACTTTCCGTATGCACGGCCGGAGCGGTTTTCGCCCCCGAATCCGAGGCCGATACCCGTGCATACCGGAATTTCAAAGAAAAAACGGCAGACCAGGGTCTGGAAATTCAAAATCCTGCGCCAGGGGACCGGCTGAAGCTGGGGCGGGCCGGTGTTCTTTTCCTCGGCCCTGTCACAGAGGATAAGGATGACCTGAACAATACATCTGTTATACTGAAGGTTACCTACGGCGAAACCTCCTTCCTTTTTACGGGTGATGCAGAACGGGAAGAAGAACAAGACGTGCTGGACACAGGGATGGATCTTTCGGCCACAGTGCTGAAGGTAGGACATCACGGCTCCTCCACTTCTACCTCTTATCCGTTTTTGCGGGAGGTTATGCCGGAATATGCGGTTATTTCTGTTGGGAAGGGGAATGACTACGGCCATCCCCATAAGGAAACACTTGCCCGTCTGCGGGATGCGGATGCTGCTGTGTACCGGACGGACGAAATGGGAGACATTGTGATGACAAGTGACGGGAAAACGGTAGATCTCTTTCGTTAAAATATATACGAAAGGCGATGCAAGTGATTTTTGCATCGCCTTTTTAACTGTCTGTATCTCTTTGTTGGTTGTCATGTAATAGAAAGAACACGGCCCACGTTGCCCAGAAGGACTGTTTTTCGGAACACGCCGGCACGGAGCAGTTCGCCGATGCCGGGCCGGGCCAGTGCGTCCTCACGGCTGGCACCGTGAATGGAGCAGATGACGCGTACACCGGCATAGGTCAGTGCGCGCACGGCTTTTTCGTCCTCAGGGCCACCAAGCTCGTCAGTGATGACTATCTGCGGTGCCATACCGCGAAGAAGCATTTGCATGGCCTGTGCCTTTGGACAGCCATCGTATACGTCTGTGAATATACCGATGTCGTTCTGCGGCGTGCCCCGGTACATGGCCGCAATTTCACCGCGTTCGTCTGCAATACCGACGCGAAAACCGTATTTTTCGCTTCCCAACTGTCTGGCTATGTCCCGGAGAAGCGTGGTTTTTCCGGCACCTGGCGGGGAAACAACCAGGGTATTATATACATCTTTTCCATGGACAAGTGCCGGAAGCACGTTGTCTGCCGCGCCGGGAACTTCGTGGGCAATGCGGAGATTGATGGAGGAAATTTCTGTCAGACACCGCACTTGTCCGTCCTCTGCAACGGTCCGGCCGCAGAATCCTGCCCGATGTCCGCCGGGAAGCGTGACAAAACCGCTTCGCAGCTCTTCCTGCCGGGCGTATACGGAATTCTGGCACATCCGGCTGGCCGTACGTTGTATAGAGCAGGCGGTTATGACCGTGCCGTCCAGCACATAGGTTTTATCGGCAACAATCACCGGCGGGGCCTCGGCACGCAGGCGGATTTCCCGTACTTCTTCCCAAAGCATGCCGCTTTCCTGCATTCGCCCTGCTATCTCCGGTGGAAAATAATGAAACAGCGAAGAAAAATCCAAAAGGCCTCACTCCTTTCATAACAACATATGAAAAAGAATATGAAAAAATACCTGCAGACGGAAAGTGCGGCATAGTTCGGGTGAAAATGCAGATACTAACGAAAAAAGCAGGAGGAATTGCAATGCTTTCTACGATACTACTTTTTTCGCAGTTTTGTTTTTCGGCCATTGTGGCTGTTTATTTTCTACACCAGATGCGCGGCCAGCAGGGAAACCGTCAGGCACTGGAAAAGGAGTCGCGACGGGAATTGGAAAAGCTACATGCCATGGGTCGTGTCCGGCTTACAGAGCCGCTTTCCGAAAAGACCCGCCCGTCCTCCTTTGCAGAAATCCGGGGACAGGAGGACGGCATCCGGGCACTTCGGGCGGCATTATGCGGAGAAAACCCACAGCACGTGATTATTTACGGCCCGCCCGGTGTGGGGAAGACGGCGGCGGCGCGGGCGGCACTTTTGGAGGCGGCTAAAAATCCGGCTTCTCCCTTTGGGGAAAAAGCTAAGTTTGTGGAAATGGACGCTGCCACGCTTCGGTATGACGAACGGGGGATTGCCGACCCGCTGATAGGATCCGTCCACGATCCGATTTACCAGGGTGCAGGTGCATATGGGCCGGGCGGTATTCCCCAGCCGAAAGCCGGGGCGGTCACCAAGGCGCATGGCGGTATTTTGTTTCTGGATGAAATCGGAGAACTGCCACCGCTCCAACTGAATAAGCTGTTGAAGGTATTGGAGGACCGCCGTGTCTTTTTTGAAAGTGCCTACTATAGCCGGGACAACAAGGACATTCCAAAGCATATTCATGAGATTTTTCAAAACGGTCTGCCTGCGGATTTTCGTCTGGTGGGTGCCACAACCCGTTCACCGGAAAGTCTGCCGCCGGCACTTCGTTCCCGCTGTGCGGAGGTCTTTTTTGATCCGCTTTCCGGACCGGAAATTTTGTCCATTGCTTCCCATGCTGCTGAAAAAAGCGGTTTTGCGGCCGAAAAATCCGCGGTGGAGGCGGTGGCTGGTTATGCCCAGAACGGGCGGGATGCCGTGAATATGATTCAGACGGCGGGCAGCTTTGCCCGGTGTGAGGGCCGCGCGGCCATCACCCGTGCCGACATTCTCTGGGTGGCAGAGGCCGGGCGGTATGTACCCCGTCATCAGGTTCGTGTACAGCAGGAAATGCGCGTCGGCACGGTGCGGGGGCTGGCAGTGGCGGGACTTGCAGGCGGACTTGTTATGGATATCGAAGCCACAGCAGTTTACAAGAAAGGGGAGGGAAGCCTTTCAGTGACAGGGGCGGCAGAATCGGAAACCGTGTCCTTTGGTGTCCGGCGTCTTTCCCGCCGCAGTACGGCTCTTACGGCGGCAGAAAACGCACTGCGTTTTCTGGAACGGGCCTTCGATTTGAATGCGGCTGACTATAAAATTCACGTCTGCTTCCCCACGGCTGTTATGGCCGACGGCCCCTCGGCGGGACTGGCGGTGGCAGCTGCTGTTTATTCTGCTGTTTTTGGGGTGCCCATCAGTGATGCAGTGGCCTTTACCGGCGAGGTGACGCCCCGAGGCTCTGTCATGCCGGTGGGGGGCATAGTGCAGAAGGTGGCCGCGGCACGGGACGCCGGTATCGCGCGTGTATATATGCCCGCGGAAAATGCGGCGGCTGCAATGGCGGAGGATGTGGAAATCGTGGGTATCCGTGAGGCGGCACGGCTCATAGAGGAGATTGGCGGTACTGCGTCCTCCTCCGCTGAGGACGCCCGCGCGTGTAATTTTTCTGCTTTTTCCTGAAATTACTTGGTCGAAAAAGTGCGGAGTTTGTAAGAAAGACTTGAAAAAGAGATGAAAATGCGGTATACTGTATGGGAAGACATACAGAAAGGGGCGCATTTTCATGCCAAGAGAGCTTATGACAATGCCGCTGATTCCCGTGCGGGGCATTGTCATTTTTCCATATATGGTTTTGCACTTTGATGTGGCCAGGGACAAATCCATCGCGGCACTGGAGGCCGCCATGGAAAGCGGTCAGATTGCATTTCTGGCTACACAGCGCGATGCAAACGAGAATGAACCGGGAGCCGACGGTATTTATACGATGGGTACTGTAGCACGAATCCGGCAGATGCTTCGTCTGCCGCAGAATTATGTGCGTGTACTGGTAGAGGGATTGTACCGGGCAGAGCTGGACTCTTTAGACACAGATGGACCGCACTATTCTTGCCAGGTCCGTCAGGTCCGGTCGCTTCGGCGGGGCCTAACCGCTATTGACACGGAGGCAGCAAAACGGGTGATTGACCGGCTTTTTGAAGAATACCTGCAGCTGAATCCGCGGGCGAATGCCGACGTGTACCGCACAGTTTCGGCAGAAGAGGATTTTGGGAAATATCTGGATTTTCTGGCTTCTAATTTTTTTGTGCGTGCTGCGGATAAGCAAATTATTTTAGAGGAAAAGAACGTGGCAGAGCGGGCCAGAAAGTTCATTGTGATTTTAGAGGGCGAGGTAGAAGTCCTGCGGACGGAAAACCATATTGCCGCCCAGGTGCAGGAAAATCTGGCGCAAAGCAGGAAAGAGGCCTATCTGCGGGAGCAGATGCAGGTTATCGCAAGGGAACTGGGTGACGATTTTGAAGAGGATATCGCCGCCTTTGAAAATAAAATTCAAACAAAAGCCCTTCCGGATGAAGTGCGGAAAAAGGCAGAAAAGGAGCTTCTGAAGCTACGCCGGCAGAATCCTTCCTCACCGGAATCGGCTGTGATTTATACCTATCTGGAAACGCTCCTGGACATGCCTTACGGCATACGGAGCGTGGAAAACAGTAATATCCGTGATGCTGCCCGGATTCTGGAGCGGGACCACTACGGTATGGAAAAGGTGAAGGAGCGGCTGCTGGAATATCTGGCTGTGCGGAAGCTGGCCGGGGAAATGAAAGGGCAGATTCTCTGTCTCGTTGGTCCTCCGGGTGTGGGAAAGACCTCCATTGTGAAATCCGTGGCAGAGGCACTGGGGCGGGAATACGTTCGTATTTCTCTTGGCGGTGTGCACGATGAGGCAGATATCCGTGGACACCGGAAAACCTACATCGGGTCTATGCCGGGCCGTATCGCGGATGCCATTCGCCGTGCCGGAACAGAAAATCCGCTTGTACTGCTGGATGAAATTGACAAAATGGGGACGGACCACCGGGGCGATCCGGCGGCGGCACTTCTGGAAGTGCTGGATCCGGCCCAGAATCACACCTTCCGCGACCATTATCTGGAGGTACCCTTTTCACTGGAAAATGTGATGTTTATTACGACTGCCAACCGGGCCGACAAAATTCCGAAGCCTTTGTACGACCGCATGGAAATCATTGAGATTTCCGGGTATACCGATGAAGAAAAGCTGGAAATCGGGATGCGGCATCTTTTGCCGAAAACGCTGAAAAGTCACGGCCTTGCTGACAAAAACGTGACGGTGCGGCGGGATGCAATGCGCCTGGTGATTACACAGTATACCCGGGAGGCCGGTGTTCGTCAGCTGGAGCGGGAAATTGCCCGTCTTTGCCGACGTATGGCCGCGAAGGTGGAAGCCGGAGAAGAAAAAATTACAGTTACACAAAAAGGCGTGGAGCCGCTTCTTGGAAAATATAAGTTTATCCGGGATATGGAAACGGGGAAAAATGAGATTGGAACAGCCTCCGGTCTTGCCTGGACGGCGGTGGGCGGCGAAACCCTCCGTATTGAGGTGGCAGTGATGGACGGTGACGGGAAAATCCAGATGACGGGAAGCCTTGGTGACGTAATGAAGGAATCGGTTTCCGCGGCTATTACGTACATCCGTACCCGTGCCGGTGTTTTGGGTATTGCTCCAGATTTTCATAAAAAGAAGGATATTCATGTGCACGTACCCGAGGGGGCCGTTCCCAAGGATGGTCCTTCTGCCGGCATTACTATGGTGACGGCGATTGCGTCAGCACTTGCCCTGCGACCTGTCTGCGGCCATATTGCCATGACAGGCGAGGTTACGCTCCGTGGCCGGGTGCTGCCGGTGGGCGGTATCAAGGAAAAACTGGTGGCGGCCTATCGTCTGGGTAAAAAAACCGTGCTGATTCCACAGGAAAATATGCGGGATACGGATGAACTGCCTGCTTCCGTGCGGGAAGCACTTGAAATTCTGCCCGTTTCCCATATGGATGAGGTGCTGGAAATTGCGCTTTTGCCCGGGGAGACTGTGCCGATGCCGCAAACGGAATATCTGACTGCATCGGCCGCTTGCGATACTGTTCGTGCATAAAATAAAAAAGGGAACGTAGTTCTTTACACGCCTGCTTCTTAGGAAATCGGGAAAAATATCTCAGAACTTTTTTACATTCCCTTTCAGTTGTACCGTAAAAACATACCTGGAGATGTGATTATATATGTCAGAAAAAAATTTAGCGGACAGGGAGTATCCCGACATCCTTACGATGCAGGATAATTCCGTGGTTACACCGGAAAACTGGCGAAAACGGAGACAAGAGCTTATCTCGCTTCTGGAAACGTATTCCTACGGAAAAACGCCCCGGATTCCCGTCAAAGTCCGGGGAGAAGTGAGCGTTTTGGATACCGCGGCATATGGCGGTAAAATCCGGAATGAAAAGGTAACTGTTTTTATCGAAACAGAGCGGGGGGTTTTCTCCTTCCCGGTTGAGTTTTTTATTCCCCGAAATGCGGAAAAGCCGCCCGTGTTTCTGCATCTCGCCTTCAAACCTGCTCCTGATAAATTTATTCCCGTGGAGGAAATCACGGATGCGGGGTATGCACTCGCTGTCTTAGTCTATACGGATGTGGTGAATGACAACCACTATGGGGACTATTCGGACGGTCTGGCTGCATATTTTGGGACAGACCGTGACCGACGGGAGGACGAATGGGGTAAAATCGGAATGTGGGCCTATGCCGCCAGCCGTGTACTGGACTATA
Source organism: Clostridia bacterium (assembly GCA_017442155.1). Taxonomy (GTDB): domain Bacteria; phylum Bacillota; class Clostridia; order UMGS1883; family UMGS1540; genus SIG447. The sequence continues at coordinate 16,097 of JAFSAU010000014.1, forward strand.
TGATAAACGAGCGGGATGATGTTGATACTTCCAAGGTGGCGGTGATCGGACATTCCCGTCTGGGGAAGACCGCATTGTGGTGCGGCGCGCAGGATGAAAGATTTGCGGCTGTAATTTCCAATAATTCCGGATATGGCGGTGCCGCATCGTCAAAGCATGGCTCCGGCGAACGGGTGACCGATTTTATTCGTGTGGGAAGCTGGGACTGGTTTTGTGAAAATTTTCAAAAGTTTTCCGGCAGTCTTGAGGACGAAAAGCCGTATGACCAGAGTTTTCTTCTGGCCCTTGTAGCACCGAGATTGCTGTGCGTGGGCTCGGCTGTTCTTGATAGGGGCGCGGACCCGGAATCAGAATTTTTTACGGCATTGCATGCTTCTTCTGCCTGGGAACTGCTGGGCAAAAAAGGACTTGTGTGCCCGGACAGGAAGCCGGTGCCCGGCGACCATTTTGCGGAAGGAAACATTGGATACCACCTACGGGAAAACGGACATTTTCTCTCCCGTGAAGATTGGGGCGCGTATATTAAATTTTTGGACGGTAAAGGTTTTTAAGCATAAAAAGGGGGCGTAAAAAAACCCTGAAACAGACAAAGATCTCACTTGTTGAGGTCTTTGTTTTGTTTTAGGGAAATTCTTTGTTTTTTGAGTATAAGAAATAAGGCTCCTTGTTTTAAGCCTCTGCGCCTGAAGCTTTTGCCGTTTGACTTTGAAGAAACCTGCAGATGTTTTAAAAATCTGTCAGACGAGGATAAAGCACTTATTTACGGTGTTGCAGGTGGTACGCCGCAGTACCTATTGCAGATGGATGATAAGTTGAGCGTTGAGGATAATATCAAAAACACATATTTGAATCCGATTTCATTCCTTTATGAAGAACCGACGAACCTTTTGAAACAAGAGGTTCGTGAGCCTGCAATTTATACGGCTATCATTACAGCGATTGCTACAGGTTCGTCAAGAATGTCGGAGATTTCAAGTAAGGTTGGAGAAGATACTAATGTGTGCACAAATTACATCAAGAACCTTATGAATCTCGGTATCGTGCAGAAAGAAACACCATACGGTGAAAAAGCTTCTCGTAAGTCGGTTTACTCTATTGAGGATAATATGTCCCGTTTCTGGTATCGCTTTGTGCTCGATAATAATTCTATCATCGCCCGTGGCGCTGCTGATTTGGTTTATAAACGAATTGGACCTCAGCTTTCAGATTATATGGGTAAGGTTTTTGAAGAAATCTGTAAACAATACCTTTGGAAACAGCTTCTTTCCGGCAACTGCCCGGTAGAGTTCAGCTCTCTTGGTCGTTGGTGGGGCAATGATCCGAAAGAAAAGTGTCAGACTGAAATTGATATTATGGGCGAACAAGATAAAATCACAGCCCTTTTTGCAGAATGTAAATGGACTAATGAAAAGGTTGACCTTGGCGTTTTAGAAACACTTGTAAAACGCAGTAACTTGTTCTCATATAAAACAAAACATTACTACCTCTTCTCTAAATCCGGCTTTACAAAAGGTTGTATCGATAAGGCTAATGAGATGAGGAATGTGGTTCTTGTGAGTTATCAAGATATGATGGAGGAAATTTAAAATGGCTAAAATTAGTGAAGAAACAACAAAAGGTTTAGTTGCTGAAAAGTTAAAAAATATTTCAGGTTATCCGTCTGCCCAAAATACCAAGGTAGATGGAATCACATGGTTCAAAGAGGATAGCTACAAAGGAACCGCCTATGATTGGTTGGCAGGAGTATTTGCAAAAGCTTCAAAAAAGCAAACTTTAAAAAGCAAAGGAACACCAGATTTTATAGTTGCTAAAGATGGTTCAGAAACAATTGTAATTATCGAATGCAAAGGAGATGTTAAAAATCAATTATCATTGACATCTCCGGATGAATATAAAACACATGGGTATGGAGCTGCAACAGAAACTGAAACCTTTGCGGTTAATGGTGCTTTGTGGTACGCATCCTTCTTGTGCGAAAATTATGATGTTATAGCAATTGGCTGGTCAACTTGAAAGCACATGCCGTGTTACTTCTTTTGTATGGCCGAAAGGTGGTAACATATCAGATATTGAAGTGTTAGAGGACGATTATTTAACCGATGCACTCATTTCTATTAGTAAATACGAAAAAGATATCGAAATAGCTTTAGATTGGGTTTCAAGCATATTTACCGATGTGGAAAGTGAAATGCGTGGACTTCCTTGGGGCGAGCTTTACGAGCAGTATCACACGAACTCATATAATTCCGATGAAGTGTCTGCTAAACTGCGTGAACTGTACGGCGACTTTTATGTAAAAGACAAAAAGGGCGTTTACGAATACATCCTCGGTGACTGCACAGACAACAAGCTCCTTGATATCCGTGTCTTTGATGAGCCGACCAAAAAAACGGTTTACACTCAGCAGACCGAAAAGGCAAAAGCAAAGAATGTGTCAAACTGTCCTCTCTGTGCTATGGGCAGCGATAATAACAAAACCTGTGTATGGAAAATAACCGAAATGGATGCAGACCACGTTACCGCTTGGGCAAAGGCGGCGCTACGGACATAAAGAACTGTCAGATGCTTTGTAAAACACATAACAGAGCAAAAGGCAATAAATAACTTAAATTTCCAAATTACCTTGTTTTACTGCAAAAAATATGATAAATTACTATAAAAAATAAGGAGGTGTATTTTCCAATGAACAAGACAGAACTTGTTGCACTTATGGCTGAAGAAGCAGGCATCACAAAGAAAGATGCTGAAAAGGCATTAAACGCATTTATCAGCGGCGTACAGAACGCAGTTAAAGCCGGAGATAAGGTTTCCTTAATTGGCTTTGGTACATTTGAAGCACGTGAGAGAGCTGCTCGTGAGGGCAAGAATCCGCAGAC
>JAFSAU010000015.1 GCA_017442155.1 Clostridia bacterium
AATTTTACAAACCTGAAACGGATGAAATTCCGAGAGAATTTTGGTGCGGAAGATGCAGCAAGGCTAACGCCTTGCAAAGATGACAAGCCGAAATACACCGGAATTCCGCCGTTTAAGGCGTGGTTCGGATGTCTTCTGTCATCCTAACCATATCGGGACAGTTATGACATATCGAAAATCTCTGCCGAGATTTATATTGATGAAAAAACGACTTGTCGAAACAAGTCGTTTTTTCTGGCTGCGGGAATAGGATTCGAACCCATACAAAGTGAGTCAGAGTCACTCGTGCTACCTTTACACAATCCCGCAATATCTGCAACAGAAAATAGTATAGCACAGTTTAAATGATTTGTCAAGTATTTTTTTCTTCTTTTTTAAAAATTTTGTAATTAAATCGACAGCCATATGTAATTACGAAAACAGACCTCCCAATCGTCAGCGTCTGGAGTCTGACTTTTGGGAGGTCTGTTCAGTGCAACGAATTTAAAATCGGCTTTATGCCTGCAAGTGTTTTACACGCTTTGCTTTAAGTATCTGGTATACAATTATCAGGGCAAAGAGCACGATGCCGATAACATCCGTCAAGGTATCAGGCGTAATCAGACAGAGGCCTGCGGCAAGAATAAGCAGCCGCTCAAACCAGGCCATCTTTGTGCGGAAGTATCCTTCCATACCGGCGGAAATTGCTACGATACCGGCAAAGGAGGTCAGTACAATTTTGATAACCTCAATGGCCGTTGCATCAATGAACAGCATTTTCGGCTGCAGTACAAAGACGTAAGGGATAATAAAGGCCGTGATGGCAAGCCGGGTGGCAGTGATGCCGGTTTTCAGAGGGTCGGACTTTGCAATCGCACTGCCGGCGTAGGCTGCAAGTGCGACCGGCGGCGTGATATCTGCCACAATACCGAAGTAGAACACAAACATATGGGCCGCGAGGATCGGCGTCTCGGGTGCAATCTTCAGAATCAGCGGAGCGGCCATGGTGGCCATAATGACGTAGTTCGCCGTGGTCGGCACACCCATACCGAGAACAATACAGGCCAGCATAACCAGCACCAGAGCCAGGAAAAGGCTGCTGCCGGATACGATGACCAGAAGGTCCATAAGCTCCTGCCCAAGGTAGGAAAGGCTGACCAGACCCACCACATTACCGGCTACTGCACAAGCAATAGCAACGGCAATGGTGCTCCGGGCACCGCCGGTGAGAGCTTCCAGGAATTTGGACGGGGAAAGACGGGTGTCCTTCGAGAAAAAGCTTACAATGATTGCAGACAGAATGGCCAGAGATACAGAGTAAGCCGGCGTCATGCCTCTGCCCATGAGAAGAACCAGCACCAAAACCGGAAGCAAAAGATAGCCGCGCTTTATAATTAAACGGCCGAGGTGGGGAATATCTTCCTTGGCAAGACCGCGGAGGCCCAGCTTTTTGGCTTCAAAATGAATCATCATAAAGATACCGGCAAAGTACAAAATTGCGGGCAGGATTGCCGCAATGGTAATGGTAATGTACGGGATTTCTGTGATTTCCGACATCAGAAACGCGGCGGCACCCATAATCGGGGGCATAATCTGTCCGCCGGTGGAAGCGGCAGCTTCAACGGCGGCGGCAAATTCCGGCTTGTAGCCCGCTTTTTTCATAGTGGGGATGGTAATTGACCCACTGCCGACGGTGTTGGCAACGGAGCTGCCCGAATACATGCCCTCCAGTGCGCTGGAGATAACGGCAACCTTTGCAGGACCGCCGCAGGCAAACCCGGCAATGGCATTGGCAAGGTCTACGAAAAATGCGCCGATACCTGTTTTTTCAAGAAAGGCACCGAACAGAATAAAGAGAGCCAGATAGTTGGTACAAATCTGGAGCGGGGTGCCGGTGATACCGTCCTTCGTATACACGAGCGTATACAAAAATCGGCTGAATGTGGTGCCCTGGAAAAAGGTGTAGGCAATCAGCACGGCGATAACACACAGGATGGGAAGCCCCACAACGCGGCGGCAGGCTTCTGCCAGAAGCAGGATGGCAAACACGGCCACTACCTTGTCCGGCATATCAATTGCAACGCCCTTTGTGGCGATTTCCCGTGCGTTGACGGCGATATACATAAAGCATAAGAATGCAAGAATCCCAAAAATATAATCATACCAGGGAATAAAGTTCACCCGTTTTGCCTGTTTCTTGTAGGCTGGGTAAATCAAATAGGCAATCAAAAGAATCAACGCCAGAAATACGGCGCAGTTGCCGGGCCATACCATGACCGAGGACAAAAAGGAAATTTTGTTGAGGTACCGGCCAAGCAGGGCAACACAAAGTGCAAACACAGCGAAGAAAACCATAAGTACATTGATGACAATCTTCTTCTTGCCGGTAAAGTGCCGGGTGTTGGATTCCCGGTCAAATTCCGCCATAAGAGCATCTGCGTTAATGGGCTCTTCGGTGGCGTTGACGTTTATTTTTTCAGGCTCTTTCATAAAGATCCTCCTTTCAGTTTAAAGAGAACCTCGGCGTTTCTGCCGCATAAATCCCGAAGGCTTACGGTTTCATCGCCGATGACCAGTGTATGGTCAGACACAGTGCCCACGATGTAAGTGACATCCGGGAGGACAATGTGCAGATTGGTTACATAAATTCCGTCTGCGGAGGTTTCCATTACGGCATCCTCCGGCCAGCTTTCCGGTATGCCGGCACCGTACGCATGGTACTTTGTTGCATATAGAATGAAGGTGTTCCCGTCTCCTTTTCTGTAATAGTCAGTAACCGGCGACTGATTGACAGAATGTACAAAGGTGACAGAAAACGTGTCATTTTCGCGGAGCCGATAGCTTGCGTATGTCTTGCCGGTTTCTACATCCTGCAGGATAAGCCGGGTGGGCCGGACGAGAAATGATACACAAGCGGCCGCAACTAAGATGAAAGCTGCGGCCGCTACCCAAGTCCGTTTTTTAAGCGAAGAATGCATTACTGCACTTCGTTATAGTACTTCTGTGCACCGGCATGGAAGGGAACAGAGCCAACGTCTGTAGCATATTCCAGGTTGAGCTCTTTAAACTTGGCATGGGATGTCTCCAGGTCAGCACGTTTTTCAAACAGAGCTTTTGTGAAGTTGTACACATCAGCTTCGGGCAGGTCTGCTTTACAGATGATGGTTGCCTTTACCGCAACAGTCTGTACATCCTCTTCAATGCCGCTGTAGGTGCCGGCCGGGATGGGATAAGCAGAGTAGAAGGGGTAAGATTCCTTCAGGGCTGCCACATGCTCGTCATCAATGTTCAGGATTTTGAACTCCTTCGCGGAGCTTGCAAGGTCCGTAATGTTGGTTGTGGGTGCGCCGGCGGTGCAGAAGAATGCATCGATGGCACCGTTTTTGTACTGCTCGGAAGAATTACCGAAGTCAGCATTTACAACCGTGATGTCCTCTTTCGTGAGACCGTAAGCCGCCAGAATCTGGATGGCATTGAATTCAACGCCGCTACCGGAGTCGCCGATGGAAACGGTTTTGCCCTTGAGGTCTGCAACGGTTTCAATGTCGGGGGCTGCCACAATCTGGCAAACCTCGGCATATACAGCACCGATGGTGGCAAAGCTGGTAATCTGTTCGCCTGCGAAGAGGTCTGTGCCCTTGTAGGCATAGTCCATAACGTCGTTCTGCACAATAGCAAAATCAACCTCGCCGCTGTTAATCAGCTGAATGTTGGCCTTGGATGCACCGGTGGAATCCACGCGGATAGTCATGCCGGCGGCTTCGCCGATAATGGGGGCCATGGCGTTTGCTACAGCATAGTAGGTACCGCTGGTACCACCGCTTGCAAACTTGTACGTTGTTGTGGATTTGCCGCAAGAGGCCAGAGCGAATACGCATACAAGAGCCATAAGCGCGGCTACTACTTTCTTCCAATTCTTCATAATAAAACCTCCTAAAATTTTTCTCTGTAGAGAGTAGTCTCAGATAGTATATCATATTTTGGAGAAATTGTCAAATTTTTAATTGATTATATCGAAAACATCGTTTTTTATGAAAGGTATTTGCGCTTGTATTCCAGAGGAGACAGCCCCATTTCAGCTTTGAAAACCATAGCGAAATAGTTCTGACTGGAAAAGGCCAGCTGTTCGCTGATATCTGCAACGGAAAGGCCTTTTTGCAGAAGAGGAAGTGCGGCGGCAAGCTTGAGGCGCACAAAATGCTTCCGCACACCGCAATCCGAAAACTTAATAAAAGCATTTTTCATGGTGCTGGGTGCCATGTGGCAGAGCCGGGCGATATCCGACACGGAGAGGTTTTGGGACAGATTGGCCTGCATCACCTCAATGATTTTCCGGTAACGAAGAGCGTCCGGCGATTCCAGAAGAGTGGGATCTGCCGCATTTTCCACCGCCAGATGAATTATGAAGGACTCCAAAGCAGAGGTGAAATTCTGTTCGGAAACCGGAGAACGTGAGGAAAGCTTATGCATAAGGGCCTCCGCCAGAGAGAAGATGCTTTTATATGTACTTTCCTCTAATGGATTGAGGTGTATAATTCCGTCCCCGATGGCCGCAGGTACTTCTCCCTCCGTTTTGAAGGACATGGTAAAAACATGCGGTTTTTTTGTTCCCAGAGACCAGACCTTGTGGAATTCCATGGGTCGGTGAAAAATAATATCTCCCTTTTCCATTTCGTAAACACGTTCGTCCTCCGTAACGCCGATCTTACCGGATGCGACATATACAACCTCCCAGAAATCATGCATTTCGCCTTTGAAATAAAAGTCAAGGGCACGGTCTTCAGCAAAAGCCGAATACAGGGAAAGGACGGAGAAAGCGCGGCGGAGACTGTAGGGCATTATAATCACCTCTGACTGAATTTATAAAAATTTCAATAAAACAAATATGGTTTATGGTTTTGGGTGCACACCATTATGATACCATAAAAAAGGAGGTTTGTAAAGCAAAAACAGAAAAAAGCCGTGATAACGGCTTTTTTTGCTTTAAAGTGCCTCTGCCCGGCACATAATTTTTTCAAAATTCTTATAGGCAAGACGAAACAGTTCTGTCGGAGTTCCTTCCATTTTTTCAAAGGAATTGTTATCGACCGCGGCCAGTGCGGCACAGTCTGCCAGATGCGGTTCATGCGTCAGGAAAAAGTGTCGGTCCAGTTTTTTCAGTTCCCGCAGAATTTCCACATACTGCACTTTGCCGTTCCCGGCAGGGACAACAGAATCCTTACCGGCTGAATCCTTGATATGCACATGTTCTATGTATGGCTTTAAAATATGATACGCTTCAAGGGCATCAAATCCGGCGTATACAAAATTACCGGGGTCGAAAATGACCTTTAGTTGCGCACTGCCTATTGTTTCCACGATATCCCGGCAGTTTTCCGGGGTCTGGCCGTAAATGTAGCCACCCTCGTTTTCGTGGAGAAGCAGTACGTTTGTACCGCGGGCCGCATCCACATACTCCTGCATACGGCGCATAACCGTATCCCGATGCTTTTCCGGGGCATCCTCTTCCGGAAGAAACGGGCTGAAAACACGGACATACCGGGTCTCAAAGATTTCAGCCAGCCGAATGATATGCCGGAGCTTTTCCACCTCCGGTGTGTTGGGGGCGGACACCTCTGTTTTCCCGACAGGGGAGCCGATGGCAGACACGCCAAAGCCCTCATTTTCCATCAATTTTTTGATTTCCCGCGCTTCCTCTACCGAAATTTCTGAAATGTTTTTTCCGTTCACGCCGCGAAGCTCAATGTAACGCATTCCGATTTCTTTAAAACCGTCTATCTGTGCACGGATGTCCATGTCGATTTCATCCGCGAAGCCGGCATAGGTATACCAGTTCATATTTCTCTCCCTCCGAAAATCACCTTTTTCACAGAAACAGCATCGTCGAATATGACGATATCCGCATCAAAGCCCGCACGGAGCGAACCTTTTTTAGAAAGTCCCATTATCCTTGCCGGGACTTCTGTCATCATTTTTACAGCATCCCGGATGCCTATGCCGGCTTTGTTTGCCACAGTACGTATCAACACATCGGCTGTAGCAATACTGCCTGCAAAAGCACTGCGGTCCACAAGTTTTGCCACTCCGTCCTCTATAATATAAGGTACATTTTCTGTTCCGCCTGCGATGACGGCATCGCAGGTATACCCGCCGAAACGAATGCAGTCCGTTACAAGACAGACGTGCTCCCATCCTTTGACACGGTAAATCATGCGAATGAGTTCCGGCGGCAGATGACAGCCGTCGGCAATAATCTCGGCCGTAACATCTTCCAGAAGGAATGCACTTTCAATGATACCCATTTTCCGGAAGCCGCCGCTTCTGGTGATGGTGGAGGTACAGGAATATAGATGTGTAATCAGCTTACAACCCTTTTGGTAAGCGGCGTAAAACGCGTCAAAGTCAGCATCGGTATGCCCGGCCGAAGTGACAATGCCCCATTTGTTCATAGCCTCCTGAAATGCTGCGCCGCCGGGGATTTCAGGCGCATAGGTCCACCGTTTTATGATAGTGCCGTATTCCTTCAAAACGGAACCGTATTCCGCTTCCTCCGGACGCACAATACAGCTGGCATCCTGGGCACCGCTCTGCAGGGGTGAAAGATACGGACCCTCCATATGTACGCCTGCGAGAGAATTTGGGGTGCTTTTATCCTGCATAACCTTCTGTATGGCGGCAAGTGCCTTATGCACCGTTCCCATATCCGTTGCAGAGAGGGTGGGGAAGAGGGTGGTTGTGCCGTGGCTGGCATGGAGGGCCGCACTGCGGCGCACGGCCTCCTCTGTACCGTCTTCAAATTCAAATCCGTCACCGCCATGGTTGTGGATGTCAATAAAACCGGGGGAAACATAGTTTCCGGCCGCATCTATCAGCGCATCATAGGGGAGAGGACGGTCACCGACCGCAAGGATAATCCCGTCCTCCAGATATAAGTCCAGCCCGGTCCGGATTTCATCCAGAATCAGTTTTCCGTTTGTGATTTTTGTAATCAAAAGATCCGCTCCTTACTGGATAAATACTTCTTTCCCCGTTCGTGCCGATTCGTAAATTGCCAGAATTACGTCAACGGCATGACGGGCTTCTTTTCCGTCTACCAGCGGTTTTCTGCCGTCCCGGACGGCTTCGGCCATATCCTCTACTAAAATGGCGTGAAGGCTGTTTCCGGCCCAGGCACAATTGAGACCGCCCATATCATTGGAAACGGCCGGTGCCTCACTGCCGTCCGGCAGCTGCCAGGAAAGGAAGCCGCTTGTACCAAAGGAGATAGAACCTTCGGTGCCGTGGACGGAAATAATCGTATCCTGCCCGGGGAACACACTGGTGGCACATTCAATTACGCCCATGCCTCCGTGTTCAAAATTCAGAAGTACCGTGGCAGTATCTTCCACGGCAATATCCCGTGCCAGTGTGGCACATTTTGCCGTAACGCTCTTCACTCTGCCGGCCACATAAATTAGCATATCAATACCGTGAATCCCCTGATTCATCAGACAGCCGCCGCCGTCCAGCTCCCAGGTGCCGCGCCAGTCACCGCTGTCGTAGTATTCCTGACTCCGCCAGTATTTCAGATACGCGTCGGCTAAAATCACTTTGCCGAGCTTTCCCTCCGCAACCGTCTTTTTCGCAATCTGTACCATGTCGGTGTTCCGCCGCTGAAACACGCCGGACAGAAGTACGCCGTTTTCTTCGCAGGCATCAATCACGCGCTGCATCCGTTCACTGGTTACCTCCATCGGCTTTTCGCATAGAATATGCTTTTTGTGTGCCGCGGCTATTACTGCCACGTCGGCGTGTGTACCGCTGGGCGTACAGATATTTATAACGTCAATTTCTTCTTTCCGAAGCATTTCCTCTAAATCTGTATAATAGGTGGAAAGTCCGTTTTCCTCTGCCGCCTTTTTTGCGGCCGCTTCGTCTGTATCGCAGACAGCCGCCAGCATGGTATCCGGGGCCTTTTCAATGGCCGCAAAGTGCAGGGAAGAGACTCGGCCGCAACCAACAATTGCAAATTTAATCATAGTTATACCCTTTCGTCAGACAAAGCATAGCTTTGCCGTTCTCGTTTTGTGTCCGCAGTTACCGGACCTCATCAATTGTAACCTCACGTCCTTCTTTGTAGGACTTTTCAATTGCCTGCAGCATATAGACCGGCATTACGAGATTTTCAGGACTGATGGGGCTTTGCTTTGCACGGAGCATTTCCACAAATTCCGTAATTCCTAACGTTACCAGCGTCTGGAAATGGTCCTCCATGGTCTTGCAGATACAGCCTTTTGTACCGTTTGCCATTATAAAATATTCATCCGGAGTTTTATTATTCAGTACCAGCGTTATAATTTTATCGGCATATTTTACTGCAACGGTAAAATTTTCGGGGTTTACAGCCGAGACGTAAACACTTACAGGGTCGAAACCGAACAGCTTCATACAGGCTTCGCAGGGGTGCGAACCATAGAAATAAATACCGTTGTAATCGGCCTCAAAGTTACTGCGGTATGTAACAACGCCGCTCTGAATTTCGCCAAGCTCGCCGGCATCAATCTTCGTTTTCAGCGTACGGACATCATAATTGAGCTTCAATGTGGAGCCGCCGCATACGAGCGTATTGCCGCTTTCGCGCATAGCCTCCAAGAGCGCATTCACATCCTCAGATGAAAACGCAATGGGCTTGTCAATCCAGCAGGGATATCCGGCCCGGATGAAGGGGAGAATATCGCGGATATGCTGGCCGCCATCCCGGTACACCACCATCACGGCATCCACCGTACCCATCATTTCTTCGGGGCTTTGTACAATCCGTTCAATTTTACAGCTTTCGGCCACTTCCTTTGTATGGGCAGGGTCATCATCATTTCCGTAAATGGCTGTTACGCGTGCATCGGGAATGAGATACCGCCCTTCGGGATTCGGAAGATTGCAGATGCCGGCAAACCGTCCGGCGTGTGAATTGTCAGAGCCTAAAATACCAATTTTGAACATGTTGATGCCTCCTGCGATTTATAAAAAGATTTCCTGCTTCTTCTGCGAGGATTCGTAAATGGCGAGAATCAGCTCCACGCCCTTTCTGGCAGAATCCAGGGTGATAAAGGGGTCGGTATTTTCGTTTATCGCTTTACATAAATCAGTGATTAAGAGATAGTGCGAAATGGAAACTACCTTTGTCGGATCATCCTTTGCACTGACGGCTTCCACCTTTTTCCATGTAGGCATGGGCAGGTCGGCGCCTTCCAGCTTCCATTCCACAATACCTTCCACGTCCTTTACGATAATACTTCCCTTTTCAAAGTGGAACTCAAAGGTTTCTATCATGCCGGGATAACAGCAGGTAGAGCCTTCGATTGTGGCGATACAGCCGTTTTTGAATTGTACCAGTGCCATGGCGGTGTCTTCCACCTCAATGCCTTTGCGTACCTTGTTGGCGCACTTTGCAAAAACGCTTTCCACATCCCCTAAAATCCAGGACATTATATCGATACCGTGTACACCCTGGTTCATGAGACAGCCACCGCCGTCCAGCTCCCAGGTGCCGCGCCATGCGTCCTTGTCGTAATACGCCTGGTCGCGATTGAATTTCAGATAAGCAGATGCCATTACAGGCTTACCGAACAGACCTTCCTCCACGGCTTTTTTGGTAATCTGGAACGGCTCGTCATAACGCAGCTGAAATACACAGGCTAATTTTACGCCGTTTTCCTTTACAGCTTTATCGATGGCATCAATTTTTTCTTTGGTGATTTCTACCGGCTTTTCGCAGAGAATATGCTTCTTTGCGTTTGCCGCCGCAATACAGACTTCACCGTGCAGTCCGGAAGGTACGCATACGGAAACAGCATCCACCTCCGGGTCAGCCAGAAGCTCTTTGTAATCTGTATATACCTTTTTTACATCATACAGTCGTGCCTTTTCTTCTGCTTTTTCGCGGACGATGTCGCATACTGCCACAACCTCTGCACAGTCACTCATGGCCGCACCCTCCAGATGCGTTCTGGAAATAACACCACAGCCGATAACACCCCATTTGATTTTTTCACTCATCTTTTTTTCTCCTTTCAATCAGTCAACGAGTATCTGATTTTGTTTTAAAATTTCTTGTATTGTGTTAATATCTACATTTTTAACAGCTTTATTTTGCTTTGCCGCAAGGGCAGCCGCGACGCCGGCCCCCTCGCCGGTAACGCAGCAGGTGGGAATACATCTTGTAATATCCCACATATCGTCAGTGACGGAAATATTCCGTCCGGCACAAAGAAGATTTTCTGTTTTGCCATACAGCGTGCGGTAGGGGACAGAGAATACCGGCCCCGGCTTTCGCCAGTCAGTCGTACGTCCTATGCTGTCCGGGAACTTCTTTCCTTCCTCACTCTCGTCCAGCGTGTATGCCCCCACGATACAGCGGGACATCCGCACCGGCGGAATCGTCTGCATTGTTACCGGCATAATATGCGGATTCCCTTCCTGTTCGCGCACCCGCTCCGTTCTTTCCCACAGTTTTTTATGCAGGAAGAACATCATGTCGTTTAAATCTTCTGCTTTTGTGCCGTCGTACCGGCGGTGGTCCTTAAAATTCTCGGAGTAAATGCGGTAGCCGTCGCACCCGTTGCCCCGGTATGCAGAATAATAGCCCCAGTAGCTGGCAAAGTTTTGTGTAAAGGTCCGCATTTCTTCGCCGGCCATCATGGCTACCTCGCCGTCCCCCGTGCAGTCAATCACCGTTTTTACACGCACAGCATCCCAGCCCTCCCGGTTATTCAGTATACAGGTGCTGATTCTGTTTCCGTCTGTGCACAGGTCGATAACCTTTGTGCCGTATAAAATTTTTACGCCGGCATCGAGAAGCAGCTTTTCCGCCGCGATAGCGAACATCTGGGGATTAAACTGGACGAGAAAACGCTGTGTATTCCGTTTTTCAACATCCTGATGGTCACCCAGCCAGGCATCGGGAAAACGGTCTTCATAGCCTGCGGTGATGCTAAGCCGCAAAAGCTCTTCGCCAATGCCGAAAATATGCTGTGTGCCCCGTCCGTCGCAAAGGGGCAGGAAAACCGTAACAACACCTAAGGTTGCCAGACCGCCAAGTGCCCACTCCTGTTCACAGAGAACAACGGAAGCGCCTTGTCTTGCCGCCGCAAGTGCCGCGGAAATCCCGGCGGTACCGCCACCTGCGACCAGAACGTCGCATTCCTTTTTCACTGCGATTTCCCGGGCTTTCAGCACGATTGTGTTCATTCTTTTCCCTCCTTTTTCCATGATGTCTTTATACATAGCTGTGAGAAACAGAGGTTTCCCTGTTTCTCACAGAATGATACAATTTTAAAACTCGAATTCTGCCGTTCTGTAGCCAAACATACCTGTGAGAGAATCCCAGTACATCACCTTGAGGCTGTAGGTTTCATCCGGAGAGGCAACCCCTGTCATGGGAATGCTTACGGAGACATCTTCCGCGCCCACGGTTACCATTTTGATTTCTACAAGCTGTTTGCCCGCACCGGTATCCTTATAAATGCCGGCAATCAGATTTTTCCTGTCATTTTTTTCTGCGGCCTGATGGAAATCGTATTTTACGGTGAAAGCACCGGCAGAAGGTTTGGCAATATCTACATCCATTGTACCGCTTCCATCCAGATTAACTGTTTTTGTCAACTGCAACACTGCATTCTGGCGTTGCTTGCGGACAATTGTCAGGTTATCCCAGTACATAACGGCATCTTTGTTCCCTTTTACTTGAAACGTTATGCTTTTAGCGGTGTCATTATCCGTCATTGTAAAGGGAATGGAAATACGAATCCATTCGCCCTTCACACCTGATACATCCACTTTCTTTTGGACGTATTTGCCGTAAGTTTGGGCATTGCCTGTTGTCAGCTGGACCATGAAACGGAGGTGAGAAATTGAAGAATCTGAAGGGACATATGCCCAGACAGAAGCTTCATATTCCGTGTCCTTCAGGAAGGTGGGGAGCGTTTTAGCTTTCATGAGTTCTGTGTAATCGGCAGCATCTGCGCTTAAAGTGGTTTTTACAGAACCCGTCCCTACATGCTTCGTTTCCGTGTCTACCGCAATTGTTGCTTTGTTTGCGGTGACATCAGAATCGCTGTCCATATTCAGATGGAGTTCATCGTCATACACTTTTGTGTACTCCGAAACATAGGAGAAGTTCTTTTCGGCCCGCTCTGCTGCCTCGGCTTCCGCCTCGGCCTGAAGCTCCGCGGTGGAGTAAACGGCAATGTCATCTACGTAGAAAACGCCGTTTGTAACTGCGCCGTCACGGAAGCGGAATGCAAAATTTGTGTCGTCTGTAGCCACGAAAGTACCGGAAATCTCTTGCCATGCATCGCCGGTTTCATGATAGTTCGCACCACCATACCAACCGGTTGTTGTGCCTCCGCTGCCATTGGATATGCTGTTTACACGAATCTGAATGCCGCCTGCGCCTTCGGAAGCTGCAATAGACGTGGGAATATTGACCATCATGGTGATTTTGTATTCCGTGCCGGCTGTCAGATTGGTGGTGCCGGTATAATTGATTTGTCCGGCACTGGTTCCGTTCAGAATGGTTACCATCAGGCTCTTTGAACCGGAATAGGCTTTGTCAGCGGTGACTTCAGCAGAAATCTTTTCGGAATTAGAAGAATTAACATTCCAGCCATCCATGGTACTTCCGCTGTAGTCAGCTCCTTCAAAACCGATACTGTCTGTAAGACAGTTGTCTGCCGCCGCGGCGGGCAGTGCACCGAGAAGTGCGCTCAGCAGTACACATACTGCCAAAAGGGATACGAGTTTTTTGGTTTTCATGAATTTGTCCTCCTAAAAAATTTTTTTATTGCATTACTGCTTTTTCATAAATCGGCTGACCGCCCGGCGCATAAAGGAGCACCTCAATTTTTTCACCCGGGATGCCCTTTGCCTCCAGGGTGGTTTCCCATGCACCGCCGGTTGCCGCTTTACACATTTTTACATCCGTATTTTCACGGACGCCGTTTTTTTCAACGCTTCGGAGAGCCACCACGCAGGCTCCTTCCGGTACGATTGCACCCTCACCAATGGCAATTCGTATCCGGACAGTGCCGGGCAGAAGTGTCGAAAGAAGATTTCCTTCCGCATCCCGGAATTCCACTGTTTTAAACGGGATGGTTCCGGTTTTTCCTATCGCCCTGGAAAGTGCTTCCAAGGAAAGATAAACAGTTTCTCCATCCTTTTCCAAGGTTCCGTTTCCGTATGCAATTTTTATGTTCTCTCTCTGAAAGCATACTGCTTCTGTACCGTTGTTCAACAGGATGCATGTCTCATCCGGGAATACGCGGTACATCAGCCCCCCAACATGAATTTCTTCTGTTGCACCCGTCCTGCGGAACAGGCGGTAAGCCTCGCAAAGCTCATCTTCAGCGGCAAGTATATCGCTGTACAGCTGTGTATCCTCCAGCTTCCACAAAGTGCTGCCGCTTCCCTCGCGGAAGGAGTAGAAGCCTATGGCATCCGCACCTGCGAAAAACGACTGGTAAATCATATGCATTAGCTCATCTATGGTTGGCTGTCGACTGCCTGCATATGCAAAGGTCTGTAGGAGTGCATATACAGGTTTTCGGCCCCGGACTGCTTCATTTACCTCTGCCATGTTGGCGTATACATCCGTCACCGCCTGTCCGGAGCCTATCGGATACTGGTCGGGCGCAATGATGTCGCAGGCGTTGCCGATGTCCACATAATGCTCTGCGGAATAATGGTCTGCCGTCATATAGGTCGGATGATAGGGGTCTATGGAACGAATCAGAAGATAGGAGTCGAGAAGTAGCTGCCGCACGTTTTCCGGTTCATTCCGCATCTGCAGAAACGGCTCGTCCTGAATCATCCAGCCCAATACAGCCGGGTGGTCCTTATACTCTTTTATGATGGCTTCTGTTCTTTCACGGTTTACATAGTGTCCGGCAGGGAGCATGTTCCCGCCATAAAGAGGAACAAGCACACGAAGCCCTGCTGTTTGTGCCGCGTCCAGAAAAGTTTTCATGGAGCCGGTTTCGTAATCGCCCATTCCTTGTATTACGTTTACACCTGCGGCTGCTGCGGCCGTCATATCCGCCTCATAGACATGATAACCGAACACAACATCGGAAAATGTGCCGTCTGCATTTTGCATCTGCCCGTTCTCATTGACAGCACCGGGTGGGTCGAAACAGTAGATGGTTTTTTTCGCCATATCTAAAACCGTACTGCCCTTTATGCGTTCACACCGTACTTCGTAGGGCTTTCCTTTTGCAAGGTCTGCAAGAGAGAACGTAAACGTCCCTTCTCCTGCCGTCGAAGTCTGCACGCCGGTTTGTTTCTCTCCATCCCAAAGATAAAACCGAACCGTTTCCCCGTTTTCCGGCGTGCCGTTCAGATGAAATGTGACCTGACCCGTTTGCCAGGTTGCATAATAAAATGTGGTTTCATTATCGGTTTTAAGCGTAATCAGCGGTGCTTCCTCTGTTTTATACACATGGAGGCCTGCATAAGAAACCTCCGTTTCACCGTACTTTCTGAAATACAGTGAAAGCTCCTGCACACCGTCCGGCACCTTGAAATCATAGCGGAAGTCTCTCCATTTTCCATGGGTATTTCCGAGGGCTTCGGTGGTAAATTCCGAAGCACCGGTATAGGCAAACTTGAGGACGGGATTGCCGCCGTTTGTCATAAATCTTCCTTTAATAGTATAGGTCTCTCCACCTTGTACCCCGAAGGTCTGGTATATATACGGTGCACCGCTTCCGCAAAGCTTTACGCCTGCTTTTGTGCCGTCGGCATTGGGTGAAAGCACCGCAATGGTTCCCCATGCACCGGAGGCATACCAGCTTGTCGGTTTTGCACCGCTGACATTTGAAAAATCTCCGTTTATCAATATGTCACTTTCTGCCGGAAACGTTTCTTCTGCCTGCATGTCTGCATAGGTGCCGTCTTCGTTTAGCTTATGAAGCTGCAAATCATCCCAGTATGCCGTGCCGGTCTGTCCGCCGTTACAGCGGATATACACCGTTTCGAGTGCCGCGAAATTCACTTTAGGCGTAAAGGGCAGGCGGATGGTTTTCCATTCTCCGTCCGTATCGCCCGAAATGCGCTGTGCACCGGGGGTGTAGAGATTGGAGGTGTTTCCCTTTGCATCCCGTATAACCGCCCGGAGAAGCGCATCGTTTACGGAAGATCCTTCCGGCACCAGAATTTTAATGGACAGCTCATAGGTTGCATCTGTATCAAAGTACCCCCAATACATTGCGCCGCTGATGAGTGCTTGCGGGATTCCGGTGCTTTGGGAGGTGACTGTTTTCAGACCGAGGCTTCCCTGTGCCACATATTCTGCATCGGTTTTAAAATTCCCGTACCACGGGGAGTTTGAATAGCACGACCAGCCCTGGGGTTCAACCCCCACCGCTTTACTCTCTTCAAAACCGCCGTATTTTACTGTGCCGCTGTATGCCGCCTCTGCTCTCCATATGGGGGAGAGCAGGAGGCAAAGCATAAGTGTAAAAATTAGCTTCTTCATTTTAGTTCATTACGCGCTGCATTACAACGGCCGCTTCGGCGCGTGTTGCATTGCCGCGGGGATTTACGGTGCCGTCAGCATTCCCGCGGATGATGCCGCTCTTTACCATTGCGGAAAGTGCTTCTACAGCATAGTCTGCAACGAGTGCCTTATCGGAGAAGGTATCGAGTTCGCCGCCCTGTCCTTTTTCGTACTGGCGGTGGGCATATTCAAGACCGCGCTGTACAATAACCATCATATCCTGTCTCGTTATTTCCGCATCGGGGCTGTATGCATCATCGCCTACGCCCTTTAAGATACCTGCCGCTTTTCCGATTGCAATTTCCTTTGCATATTCCGCATTCGGATCAACATCGGCAAAAACTTCCGTTGCATTGCCTGTAATACCGAGAGCACGAATCAGGAACATAGCAAAGTCTGCGCGTGTAATGTTCTGTGCCGGTGCGTAGGTACGGATGCCTTTTGTATTGATGATTTCTTCTTCATAGAGGTAATCTACCGCTTCCTGTGCCCATGTATGATTACCCATATCGTCAAAGTTGCCTTCCATAACGGAGAAGTCCACAGCTTCCGAAGGTGTAATCTTATAAAGCAGTGCGCCGTGGGGGCCGATTGCCGCTTCAAATGTTCCATCACCCTGTACGGAAGCAGTTTTGCCTGTGCCGCTTACAAGGCTTGCCGTAAATGCACCGATTTTAATCTTGCCGTTTGCACTCTCGAGGGGAACGCTTACTGTGCGGTCTTCTTCTTTCATGTTCATCAGCATCAGATAGAGACTGCCGTCCATGGAGAACAAATGATTCCATACGTCGCCCGTGCGGTCTTCATTAAAGAACGTACCTTTATCAAAGATAAACGCATCTGTCAAAAGGAACATTTCCTTTTCCGCAAATTCACACATCGGCTCGTAGAGAGGTGTATCCTTTACATGCCATCCCGTTTCCTGGAAGGCATAATATCCGATGCCTTCCATATCTTCTATAAGCGCCTGATACTGCATGCTCTTGGCTTCGTCAATGGTGGGGAGGTAGTAGCCGTTACCGGCCTCTTCTTTTGTTGCCGCGCCGAAGCTCTGACCGAGATAGTGTACGACTTTACGGTGTACATGGGTATTTTCCAGTCCACCCATCATTTTGTTAACAACCTTGTATGTGCCTTCCATACCATAGCTGGGATGCGAAATCATCTGCATATTTGTGGCATAATGATGAATTATAAGAAGATCACTGGTTGCCGCCGTAAATTTCGTACTGCCCGTTGCTATAACATCCTGAATAATTACGGGATGCACAGGGTCAATGTCACGGATAATTTTATATGCATTTACAAGATCGGGATATGGGTCGGACATATGGAGATACGGTTCGTCCATAACAAGATATCCAAACAGTGCCGGATGGTCTTTGAGTCCCTTTACCATTTCAATGGTATTTTCAATTTTCCCCGCCGTGCCTGCTGCTTGCATGCCGCTGTACAGAATCAGCGTTGCATACATACCGTTTGCCTGTGCAAGATCCAGATATGCTTTACCGGTCTGCAGGCTTGCACCGCCGCCCTGAATGACGTTGACGCCCGCAGCTTTTGCAAGCTTCAGATTTTCATCCTGGGAAAATACGTGGTAACCCCAAACAGGTGTAATCACTTCACCGCCAATTACAATTTCACCTTTATCGTTAATCATGGTCGGGCGGTTATAACGGTACACATCCCATACCGCCGTTTCCATTTTCTCTTTACCCTCTGCTTCATAAAGGGTTGCGCGGACCTCGTATTTTTTGCCGATTTCCGCCATGTCCATTACGTCGAAGGTAAACATAGCCTCGGGAATTGCCTTTACGTTTTTTCGTTCTGCCAAAACGGTATCGCCGTCGCAAAGTGCAATGTCAAATACTTCTGTACCTTTGGGTACATATGCGCCTGTATTTAAAGAAGCACCAACTGTCCCTTTGCCCCATTCCGTATAGAAAAAGGTATCGCCGTCAAATCTGACGCGGCTTGCGGTGCCGATGGCATAACACTGTACATCGTCCCAGTAAATTTCACCTGCACCATACATGCGCATATAGACTTTACATTTCACTGCACCCATCGGTGCTGTGAAGGTACAGCTCTTCTGATGCCATACCCCGTATGTTTTGCCGAACATTTCCGACTGCGAGGAAATAAAGTTTTCCCCTGCCGCATTATAGAATTCAATCTTGAAACGGGGACCGGAGCCTTTTACGGAAATGGTTCTGAGCCATACGGAAACCTGATATTCCATACCGGCTACAACTGCAAAATCATCTTTATAAAGCCAGGGGTTTGCACCTGTGGTATCGGAAATGCGGATACATTTGTTTCCGTCAATACCGCCGTCCACAACCTGTACCATATTATCCCATTTCGACTGATATGCCTGCCAGCCGCCTGCCGGTGCGCCGTCCGCGCCTACCTCTTCAAAGCTTCCGTTTGTGAAGATGTTTACGTTTCCTTCCGGAATGGGCTTTAAATCCGTTGCCGGTACGGGGGGCTGGTTTTCCACCTTCATTTTGCCCTTATCCGGTTCAAGCTTCGGTGCACGCATATCCACATCTTTTACACGGTTTACCTGTACATCGTCAATGAAGATGCTGCCATATGTACCTGAAGTAAAGCGAAGGTAATACTGCATAGTATCCTCAGCAGATGTAACAGTAAAGGTTTTTTCGATTTTCTGCCATTTTCCGTCCGTATTCCCCACAGGTTCGGAAATATTATACTTTGCACTGGCTTCACTGTTTACACGGGCATACACCTGTACGCCGAGGCGGTCACTGCCTTCTACATGCTTCATCGGTTCCACGGTACGCACCCATGCACTCATAATGTACTCTGTGCCGACCTCCGGTTTTGTTGCACCGTCACTGTATGCAAGGGTTACATCGGCGGTTTCTGCATTTTCTTTGGAAATGGTCGCCACCAGGCTTCCTGCACCGCTTCTGGCATGTTCCTTACTGATAGTTAATTCCCAGTTTCCCATTTTAGTAGCAGTCCAGCCTTCAAAGTCCGTGCCGAGACCTTTTTCAAAGTCTGCATTACCGGTCAGCAGGTTTTCCGGGGCTTCTGCGGCTTGAACTGCCATAGATGAAAACAGCATAAGAACTGCCAACAGTACGCCCCAAATTTTTCTTGCTCTCATTTTTTTATCTCCTTTCTTTCCATACAGACAGTGTCTGCGTTATGATTCCATTGTAAGCTAAAAAAATGCTTTTGTCATTGTGGATTCGCACAAAAATATTGTGAATATTGCGGTGTTTTTTAAATCACTTGTCTAAAAAACTCGTTTTTGTTATAATATTCTATAATAAAAGGAAAGACTTGCTGTAATGGGGAATTTGTGATAAGAGCTTTATAGGGGGGTATACAGTGCAAAAAACATACCGGATTGGAAAATACAGCTTTGAATACAGAGAGCGCGTGACCAGCGGAGAGGCATTTCCGTATATTCCGCATTTTCATGATTCTTATGAGATTTTTTATTTTCTGGAGGGGGAGGGTGACTATGTCGTAGAGGGGAAAAAGTATCCGCTTGCCCCGGGAGATGTTATTATCACCAACCCCCGCGAACTGCACAGCCCGGATATTTGTTCCGATATCTATCGGCGTATCACAATTGCAATCCATCCTCTATATCTCTCCGGTTTTATTACAAAAGATTATAATCCCTTTAACGGTCTTGCCAGCCGCCCGCTTGCGGAGCAGAACCGAATTCCCGCGGAGCTTGTGCAGAGCCAGGGGATTGCACAAGAGATCCGTGCACTCGGAGAACACTATTGCGATAATAAGCCCAGCCGGGATGCAATGCTAAAGGCACATCTTCTCATTTTACTTGAGGCCATAAATGGGATTGTCGGTGTCTCAAAAATTTCTTTTGCACATGAACGCATTCAGGAAATTGTGCATTATGTGAATAATAATCTGACAGAAAAAATATCTCTTTCCGATATTGCGGAAGAATTTTATATGAATAAGCACTATTTGTCGCATACGTTTCATGACCGTATGGGTATGACGTTGACGGATTATATTACATCCAAACGGATTCAGCTTTCCCTCGGACTTATCAGCCAGCAGTGCACACTTTTAGAGGTTGCACTGAGTGCGGGCTTTGCCGATTATGCAAGCTTTTACCGGGCGTTTATAAAGATTGTCGGTATAAGTCCGCAGAGTTACAGGAAAAATCTGGAAAAAACTCGGGGGGGGGGTTAAAACAGAGTAAGGAAAAAACGTTACGTTGTTCATGTCTTTTGCCTTATTATAAAGGAAGGAAATGCAGGAACGCATCGGGAAACCGGCAGCGGCTGCATTTTTTTTCGTAAAAACAGCCGTAATCGGATACAAAATGGTCAAAATGCCTAATCGAATTCCGTTTTCATCCTGCCGTTAGGTAAAATAGGCAAAAATGCCGGAATCGAAAGAAAAGTGTTGACAAAAGGGAAAAAATCGGATATACTATATTGAAAACAAATGTTTTTCGCTCAGAGACATTCCGGAGCGGATTGTTTTTTTATGGAAAGGGGGCAGAAACGGACGTGAAAAAACAGTATGTTCTCGCAGATATAACGGTGTTGCCGGACGTTTTTCCCAAGGTACTGCAGGCGAAAAAGCTGCTGCGCGCGGGCGAAGCGGAAACAGTGCATGACGCAGTGCGTATGACAGGTATCAGCCGGAGTGCCTACTATAAATATAAGGACCATATTTTCCCGTTTAATGAAATGCAAGGGATTTTAACGGTTTATTTTGAACTGATGGATATTCCGGGCACACTATCGGAAATACTGGGCATTGTGGCCCGCGCCGGATGCAATATTCTGACGATAAATCAGACAATCCCCATAAACGGTGTTGCCAGTATTACCATGACTTTGCAGACAGAAGCCATGCAGATGGAGTTTGAAGAGATGGTGGACGCACTTTCAAGGCCAAAGGGCGTGCGTACCATGAATGTTTTAGGGAAACAGTAGCGTAAAAAGGAGGAGACGCATATGATAAATATAGCAATTCTGGGCTTTGGCACGGTGGGAAGTGGCGTGTATGAGGTCCTGAAAAAGGATGGCGGCATAATTGCCGGCCGTGTAGGAGACGAGGTGCGGATTAAATATATTGTAGAAATCCGCGATTTCTCCGACCATCCGGATGCACAGCTTTTCACGAAGGATTACAGTGCTGTGCTGACAGATAATTCCGTTTCCGTGGTTGTAGAAATGATGGGCGGCATTGAGCCTGCCTACAGCTTCACGAAGGATGCAATTCTGCACGGTAAAAGCGTGGTCACATCCAATAAGGCTCTCGTAGCCGAAAAAGGGGCAGAGCTATTTGCACTGGCAAGAGAAAACGGCGTGTTCTATCGCTATGAAGCCAGTGTGGGCGGCGGCATTCCGGTCATCCGTCCCATCGGTACCTGCCTTGCGGCAAACCGCATTACCCGTGTGATGGGAATTCTGAATGGTACCACCAACTATATTCTGACGAAAATGATTGAAGAGGGGCAGTCCTTTGAGACGGCACTGGCAGATGCCCAGAAAAAGGGGTATGCGGAGGCAGATCCCACCGCTGACGTGGAGGGACATGATACCTGCCGGAAGATTGCTATTTTGGCCTCTCTGATTTTTGGTAAAAATGTGGATTATAAAAAGATTTCCACCGAAGGCATCACGGGCGTGGAGCCGGAGGATGTGGAATATGCCGAGGCGATGGATTCCAGTATTAAGCTGATTGGTATGGCAAGAATCGGCGAAGATAAGGTGTTTGCACGGGTTTCCCCCATGCTGATCCCGAACGACAGTCCGCTTGCCTGCGTAAAGGACGTATTTAATGCGGTTATGCTTACCGGTGACAATGTGGGCGATGTGATGCTTTACGGCAGCGGTGCCGGAAAGCTGCCGACGGCCAGCGCGGTGGTTTCTGACGTGATTGACATTGCCCGCGGCATTTCAGAAAACCGGCGGCTGGACTGGGAGGACGGTGATTCTTCATATGTAACACCGCTTTCGGAAACGAAAGTTACCTGCCTTATAAGAAGTAAAGAAGAAATTGAGGACGCTACCTGTATTGACATTGGTATTGAGGGCGAGAAGGGATATATTCTCCGGAACTTTAAGGAAAGCGACCTGGAAGCACTTTTGAAACGTGAAGGCGTAATAAAGTGCATCAGAATGTAAAGTAGTTATTTTGGAAAACTGCCATTTATAGCAGTTTCCTGCAAAATAAGAAAGGAAGAACGGAAATGGGACTTATCGTACAAAAATTCGGCGGCTCATCCGTGGCGAATGCGGAGCGGGTGTTTCGCGTAGCCAATCGGATTAAGTCGTACTACGACAAGGGAAATTCAATTGTGGTAGTTGTATCTGCCCAGGGTGACACAACGGATGACCTTATTGCGAAAGCAAAGGAAATTAATGACGCACCCACGAAAAGAGAAATGGATGTGCTTTTATCAAGCGGCGAACAGATTTCTATGGCACTTCTTGCCATGGCTCTTGAAAAGCTGGGTTGTCCGGCCATAAGCCTTACCGGCTGGCAGGCAGGAATCCGCACCGACGCAAAGTACAGCAGTGCGCGGATTGAGAGCATCAAAACAGAGAGAGTTCAGCGGGAGCTGGACCAGAAAAAGATTGTAATTGTGGCAGGATTTCAGGGGATTGACCGCTTTGACGATATCACAACCCTTGGCCGCGGCGGCTCCGATACGTCTGCTGTGGCACTGGCAGCGGCACTCCATGCAGACCTTTGTCAGATTTACACAGACGTAAAAGGCGTTTATACTGCAGACCCGCGTATTGTACCGGATGCGTCACAGCTGGAGGACATTTCCTATGATGAAATGCTGGAGCTTGCAAGCCTTGGCGCGAATGTACTGCATAACCGCTCCGTTGAGGTGGCGAAAAAATATAATGTAAACATGGAAGTGCTGTCAAGCTTCGAGGAAGCACCCGGCACAGTTGTTAAGGAGGTTAATAAGGTGGAAAAAATGATTATCAGGGGCGTAGCCCGCGACAATGACGTGGCACGGATTTCTCTTACAGACATAGGCGATGAGCCGGGAAGAGCATTTACTCTCTTTTCCATTCTGGCAAAGAAGAATATCAACGTGGATATTATTCTGCAGTCTATCGGCCGCGACAACAAAAAGGATATCAGCTTCACGGTGCCGGAGTCCTCTCTGGAGCTGGCTGTGGAAACGCTGAAGGAAAATATGGAGGTTATCGGTGCCAGCGGCATTCTGTATGATGCAGATGTTTCCAAGGTTTCCATTGTGGGTGCCGGTATGGTGTCGAACCCCGGTGTTGCGGCAAAAATGTTTGAGGCTCTTTACAACGCCAACATTAACATTAAGATGATTTCCACAAGTGAAATTAAGGTATCTGTTCTGGTTGCACGCAGAGAAGGCGAAGCGGCTGTCCGTGCAATTCATGATAAATTCAACCTTTCCAATATCTAAGAGTATGAAGGAAAATGTAATTATCGGAAGAAATCCGGTATTGGAAGCATTAAAGGCAGGGCGCACCATTGATAAGCTGTACATACGGCAGGGTGCGCCCGAGCCGACCCTTACAAAAATCGCAGGTATGGCACGGCGTGCCGGTATTCCTGTAACGGAGGCCGATAAAAAAAGACTGGACCAGCTTTCGGACGGCGGTAATCATCAGGGTGTTGTGGCACAGGCGGGCATTTACGGTTATGTTTCCGTGGAGGAAATTCTGAAGAAAGCGGAGGATGCGGGCGAAGCTCCGTTTATTGTCCTTTGTGACCGTATTTGTGACCCTCATAACTTAGGTGCCATTATCCGCTCGGCGAATGCGGCCGGGGCGCACGGCGTGGTCATTACAAAGCACGACGGGGTAGGCGTGAACGCAACTGTGGACAAGGTGTCTGCAGGGGCGGTTTCTTTTACGCCTGTAGCGCGTGTATCGAGCCTTCCGAACACCATGGAAGAATTACAGAAAAAAGGCGTCTGGATTACAGGGGCAGACGGCACGGCAGACCGGTCTCTGTTTGAAGCGGACCTTTCCGGTCCCGTGGCGATTGTGGTCGGAAATGAAGGGGAAGGTATGAGCCGTCTGGTACGGGAAAAATGTGATTTTCTTGTTAAAATTCCGATGCGCGGACAGACGGAATCATTAAATGCGTCCGTTGCGGCGGCACTTTTTATGTTTGAGGTGGCGAGAAAAAGATGAAATATGTTGTAATATTGGCAGACGGTATGGCGGATTATCCCGTAGAAGCACTGGGAGGCAAAACGCCTATGGAAACTGCGGAAAAGCCTTGTATGGATGCTATGGCGGCGGCAGGGGAGCAGTTTCTTGTGAAAACCGTGCCGGATAATTTGAAACCGGGTAGCGATGTTGCAAATCTTACAGTAATGGGTTATAATACAAAGGATGTCTACACGGGGCGTTCACCGCTGGAAGCGGCAAGCATCGGCGTAAAGCTTAATGAGGATGAAACTTCGTTCCGTGCGAATCTTGTCAGTCTCGGCGGCGAAGAGGCATACGATGCACTTTCGATGCTGGACTACAGTGCCGGTGAAATTTCAACGGAAGAAGCACGGGAAATTATAAAAACCCTGCAGGAAAAACTGGTACGAAAGAATTTTTCGCTGTATCCCGGCATCAGCTACCGGCATCTTTTGGTCTGGAAAAATGCAGGTGATATCGGGAATTTAACACCGCCCCACGATATTTCGGACAGACCTGTAAAAAACTATTTGCCCACATGCCGGGAAATCCGAAGTATTATGGAAGAAAGCCGTGAAATTCTGAAAGACCATCCCGTGAATGTCAAAAGACGGGAGAAGGGACTCCGCACGGCAGACTCTCTCTGGATTTGGGGGGAAGGAAAGAAACCGGAATTACCGGATTTCTATACGCTGTACGGCAAAAAGGGTGCGGTAATTTCTGCCGTTGACCTTGTGCGCGGTATTGGCTTCCTTGCAGGAATGCAGGTCATTGATGTGCCGGGCGTGACGGGGAATATAGATACGAATTTTGCCGGCAAGGCAGAAGCGGCAGTGAAAACCCTTCTTTTGGACGGCAATGATTTTGTATATGTACACATGGAAGCCCCCGACGAATGCGGACATCGCGGCGAAACGGAAAACAAAGTCAAGTCCATTTCGATGATTGATTCGGAGGTTGTACAATATATTAAAACAAAACTCGAGGAGAGCGGCGAGGCTTTCCGTATGTTGATTCTGCCGGATCATCCGACGCCTATCTGTATTAAAACCCACGCAAGGGATCCGGTTCCCTGCCTTTTATATGACAGTCGGAAAAAGGGGAATGGGAAAGCCGTATTTACGGAAAAAAGCGCGGCCGGCGGCCGGATGATTGATCCGGGATACGAGCTTATGCGTGAATTTATAGAAGCATAGGATAAAAAGAAAGGAAAGAGTTTAAAATGGGAAAGGTTAAACAGTTTTTAGAAAAAAAGAACGTAAATTTTTCTTTGAAACGTTACGGAATTGACGCGCTTGGCGCAATGGCGCAGGGGCTTTTTGCCTCCCTTTTAATTGGTACGATTCTGGATACATTGGGTGCACAGCTGGGTGTACAGATTCTGTGTGATATCGCGGTGTATGCCAAGGCTGTTACCGGTGTAGCTATGGCTGTGGCAATCGGGTATGCACTCCAGTGCCCGCCCCTCGTACTCTTTTCGCTGGCGGCGGTAGGACAGGCGGCGAATGCCCTTGGCGGCGCAGGCGGTCCGTTAGCTGTATATATCGTGGCGACAATTGCGGCTGAAGCAGGAAAACTTGTCAGCAAAGAAACGAAGATTGATATTCTGGTCACACCCATTGTTACCATCGGTGTAGGTGTACTGCTTTCCATCTGGTGTGCACCGGCGATCGGACAGGCGGCCAGTGCTGTAGGCAGTGCCATTATGTGGGCCACAGAGCTGCAGCCCTTCCTGATGGGTATTCTGGTTTCCGTGATTGTGGGTATTGCACTTACATTGCCCATAAGCAGTGCGGCAATTTGTGCGGCACTTGGTCTTACAGGTCTTGCAGGCGGCGCGGCAGTGGCAGGCTGTTGTGCACAGATGGTTGGCTTTGCAGTCATGAGCTTCCGTGAAAACCGCTGGGGCGGTCTTGTGGCACAGGGGCTCGGCACCAGTATGTTGCAAATGGGGAACATTGTGCGAAATCCGAGAATCTGGATTGCTCCCACACTGGCTTCGGCGATTACCGGT
The DNA here is from genome assembly GCA_017442155.1 of Clostridia bacterium. GTDB lineage: Bacteria > Bacillota > Clostridia > UMGS1883 > UMGS1540 > SIG447. The sequence goes on from JAFSAU010000015.1 coordinate 25,703, forward strand.
CCGCTGGCAACCTGCGTTTTCAGACTGGAAATGAACGGTGCCGCTGTTTCCTCCGGCATGGGGACCTGCGGTATGGTCGGCCCCATCGGCGTATATACCGGCTGGGTCAATACCGGCATTACCATTACAGCAATGCACTGGATAGGCCTTGCGTTGATTGCCATTATTCTGCCGGCTGTGCTGACCTGGGGCTTCGGTCTTGTTTGCCGCAAAATCGGTTGGATAAAAGAAAATGATTTGAAACTGGATTTATAATGGATTTTAAGGATAAAGTGTTCTTAGCTCCAATGGCAGGTGTAAGTGACCTTGCATTCCGGCAGATTTGCCGGGAAATGGGAGCGGATATGGCATATTCCGAAATGGTGAGTGCAAAGGCCCTGCAGTTCGGCGATAAAAAGACCTTTGCACTTATGCGTTTTGAGGAAGAGGAAAAGCCGCATGTGGTACAGCTTTTCGGGCATGAACCGAAGGTACTGGCTGAAGCGGCGGCACGGGTTTCGGAATTTGCAGATATGATCGATATTAACATGGGCTGTCCCGCCCCCAAGATTACCGGGGGTGGAGACGGATCGGCCCTGATGCGGAATATTCCGCTGGCGGCAGAAATTGCACGGGCGACCGTGCGTGCGTCCTCTGTGCCGGTTACAGTGAAAATCCGGAAAGGCTGGGAGACGGAAAATGCACCGGAAATGGCCCGCGCGCTGGAGGAAGAAGGAATTGCAGCTGTCACCGTGCACGGCAGGACCACACGGGAGCAGTACCGGGGACATGCCGATTGGGGCGTGATCGCCAGAGTAAAGCAGGCGGTGCACATTCCGGTCATTGGCAACGGTGATATTTTTACTGCAGAAGATGCTGAAAAAATGCGGATGGAGACAGGATGCGACGCGGTAATGATTGGCCGGGGTGCGATGGGGAATCCGTTCATTTTCAGAGAAATCCGGGAAACCAGGCAGTTTGGCCGGGTGAGAACTGTTTGTACGGCATGGGAACGGGTGCAGGTCTGCCTCGATCAGCTTCGCCGGATGGAGCAGTATAAAGGTCCACGGACGGCTATTTTAGAGGCGCGGAAGCACGCCGCCTGGTATATCCACGGCCGCCCGGGAGCGGCCGCGGCGCGGGAGAAGATTAACCGGGCTGTTACATACAAGGAAATGGAAGAAATTCTTTCGGCTTTTGCGGAAGGACAAAGAGAGGAAACGGAATGAAGGTTGCAGCAATTACCGGTGCTTCCGGTGGAATTGGCCGGGCAACGGCACAGCTGCTGGCGGATGAATACCGGGTTTACGACCTGAGCCGCAGCGGCACTGACAGCGGAAATATTGTACATATCGACGCGGACGTGACAAACGAGGAAAGTCTGTCCGCGGCATTTTCGCGTATCCGGGCGCGGGAAGGGCGGCTGGACCTTCTTATCTGCAACGCAGGTATCGGCATTGCCGCGGCGGCCGAATTTACAGATGCCGCGGCGGCCGGACACCAGATGAATGTGAATTTCTTCGGCGTGTATCTTGCCTGTAAGCACGCGATGCCTCTTCTGCGGGAGACGGGCGGGCGGATTGTGGCAGTCAGCTCCGCGGCGGCAGAATTTCCCATACCGTTTCAGAGTTTTTATTCCGCTTCCAAAGCGGCGGTAAACACCTTTATCTGTGCACTTCGGAACGAAGTGAGGGCCTTTGGCGTTTCGGTTTGTGCCGTTATGCCGGGGGATACGAAAACGGGATTTACCGATGCGCGGAAAAAAGATTTTGCAGGGGAGGATATTTACGGCGGAAGGATTGCCCCTTCGGTGGCTGTTATGGAGAAGGATGAGAAAAACGGAATGCCGGTGGAGCGCGTTGCCCGTACAATTTTCCGGGCGGCAAAGAAGCGGCATGTACGCCCGCTCTACACGGCAGGGCTAAAATACAAGCTGTTTGTAGCAGTAAAAAAACTATTTGGAACGACAGTGGTAAACTGGCTGATTGGGCTTTTATATATCAAAAAACCGAAAAAGGAGGCGCAGTAGGTGGAAAACAACAGGTATGACGTCATTGTGGTTGGCGGCGGCCATGCGGGTTGTGAGGCGGCGGCAGCGGCGGCCCGGGTGGGCGCAAGAACGCTGCTTTTTTCCATGAGTCTGGATTTTCTGGCCTCCATGTCCTGCAATCCCAATATCGGCGGCAGTGCCAAGGGCCATCTGGTCCGGGAAATTGACGCTCTCGGCGGTGTGATGGGAAAGGCGGCAGATGCCACATTTTTACAGTCACGCCTTCTCAACACCGGGAAGGGGCCGGCAGTACACGCACTCCGCGCCCAGACCGATAAGTGGAATTATATGCGGGAGATGAAACGCCGCATGGAGGAAACCGAGGGGCTGGATGTGCGCCAGGCCGAGATTGTGGAAATCCTGGCCGATGACGGGCATGTGAAGGGGGTAAAAACCCATCTCGGAGCCGAGTTTTACGCTCCGGCTGTGGTGATTGCCACGGGCACCTATCTGAACGGAAAAATCATCACCGGCGAACATAGTCACGCCGGCGGGCCGGACGGTATGTTTCCGGCGGCGGAGCTGGCAAAATCTTTAGCAAGCCTCGGGATTCCTCTTCGACGCTTCAAAACGGGGACACCGCCCCGCATCAGCCGCCGAAGTCTGGATTTTTCCAAAATGGAACCCCAGTACGGTGATGAGGTAATTACGCCTTTTTCCTTTGAAACGACAGGAAAACTTGAAAATCAGGTGGCTTGTTATCTGACATATACAAATGAAAAAACACATGAAATTATCCGGAATAATCTGCACCGTGCGCCCATGTTCAGCGGCGTAATCGAAGGTGTAGGAGCACGGTACTGTCCGTCTATTGAAGATAAGGTGGTCCGTTTTTCTGAGCGGGAACGGCATCAGCTTTTCATTGAGCCGATGGGCCTGGATACCGATGAAATGTATGTTTCCGGCCTTTCCACCTCCCTTCCTGAGGATGTGCAGGAAGAAATGCTCCATACAATTCCCGGCCTTGAAAATGCAGTGATTATGCGGGCTGGATATGCGATTGAGTATGATTGCTGTGACCCGCTGGAGCTGGAAAGCACGCTGGAGAGTAAGCGTATCCGCGGTCTGTATGGCGCAGGACAGTTTAACGGAACCTCCGGATATGAGGAGGCGGCGGCCCAGGGCCTGGTGGCCGGGGCAAACGCAGCATTGAAGTTACAGAACAAGCCCCCGCTTATCATTGGCCGGGATGAGGGATATGTGGGCGTTCTGGTTGACGATTTGGTGACAAAAGGAACGAACGAGCCGTATCGGATGATGACCTCCCGTGCAGAGTACCGTCTGCTTCTCCGGCAGGATAATGCGGATGCCCGTCTGACGCCGAAGGGGTATGCCGCCGGACTTATCCGTGAAGAAAGATATGCTGCATTTACAGAAAAACAGCATCAGATTGAGCAGGAAATGTATCGGCTGGAAAAAACGTCCCTGCCGCCAACGGAGCAATTACGTGAAATCATGACTGCAGCCGGATGCGAGCCGGTGGAAACCGGGATTCGCATTGCGGACCTTCTGCGCCGCCCGCAGATTTCCTATGCGGCACTTGCTCCCGTAGATGTGGCGCGGCCGGATCTTCCGGCAGAGGTGTGCCGGGAGGCAGAAATCCGTATTAAATACGCCGGGTATATTGAACGGCAGAAAAAGGCGGTGGCGCAGTTCCGGAAACTGGAGGACAGAGTGCTTCCGGAGGGAATGAACTATATGGAACTGGAAGGGCTCTGCACGGAAGCCCGGCAGAAGCTGACCCGTCATCAGCCGAAAAACCTGGGACAGGCATCCCGGATTTCCGGTGTACGGCCTGCGGATATCAGCGTACTGCTTGTATACCTTGAAAAGGGGAAATTACAGTAATGGATGTATTAAAAAAGGGCCTTATGGCTTTTGATATTACGCCGACAGAAACAATTTGCGAACAGTTTTCTGCCTACGAAAAACTGCTTGTAGAGTGGAATGGAAAAATGAATCTGACGGCCATTACCGACCACGACGGCGTGGTGAACAAACATTTTGTGGACAGTATCAGTTGTCAGGCACTTCTTCCCCACGGGGCGAGCGTGGCGGATGTGGGCACCGGGGCCGGTTTTCCCGGCTTACCACTGAAAATTGTGCGGCCGGATCTTCGCGTTACGCTGCTGGATGCCCTTGCCAAACGGCTGACCTTCCTGGATGCCGTGATAGAAGAGCTGGGACTGGAAAATGTGGAAACTGTGCACATGCGGGCTGAAGATGCGGGACATAGTGCTCTCAGAGAGGCCTTTGACGCAGTGACGGCCCGCGCGGTGGCCGGCCTGCCCGTCCTTTGCGAATATTGTATGCCGCTGGTAAAAAAGGGCGGCCTGTTTTTGGCGATGAAGGGAACGGAAGGAGCGGTAGAAGCCCAAAATGCAGAAAAAGCCGTAAAAATTTTAGGCGGTGAAGTTGTGGAAATTCGTGACGTATCGTGGCAGGATTTGTCGCACACCGTCGTCGTTATACAGAAAACGGGACAAACTCCGACAAAATACCCCCGGAAGGCAGGAAAACCGCAAAAATCTCCGATTTCTTGATAAAAAAGAAGTCGGAATTTTTTTCTTTACAAATATGGAAAATTATGGTAATATTTTCCTGAGGTGATGCATATATGTTAAATTTTAAATTGCAGGACGAGAAAAACAGGATTTTTCAGATTCCGGTGGAATCCATTATTCCCAATCCCTACCAGCCACGTCAGACCTTTGATAGTCTGGCCATTGAGGAACTGGCAAATTCCATCCGGGAATACGGCGTGATTCAGCCGATTACGGTGCGCCGGATTGCCAAGGATATGTACGAGCTGGTTACGGGCGAGCGGCGCCTTCGTGCGGCAAAATCTCTGCGGCGGCCCACCATTCCGGCGATGATTCTGAATATCAGTGATAACGATAGTGCCGTTATTGCGCTGATTGAAAATCTGCAGCGGAAGGAGTTGGGTTTTTTTGAGGAAGCAGAGGGGTATTATCATCTGATTTCAGACCACGGTATGACTCAGGAGGAAGTGGCGGCGAAAACAGGAAAAAAGCAGTCCACGGTGGCGAATAAGCTGCGGATTCTGAAGCTTTCTCCTTATCTCAAAAAAATTGTTTCGGAAAACAAGCTGACGGAGCGGCATTGCAGGGCACTTCTCAGACTGCCGGATGAGGAAATGCAGTGGAAGGCACTGATGAAAATTGTGGAAAAAAATATGAATGTCCGGGCCGCGGAGGAGTACATAGATGTGCTTTTAGGAGAAAAGAAGGAAGAGGAACCGACGCCGCCTCCGGCCCCTGTGGTGAAGCGAAAGAAAAGTGACTATCGCATCTTTCTCAATACCATTGATAAGGCCCTTGAAATGGTCCGTGAGGCAGGTGTGAAGCCGAAAACAAAAAAGACAGAATTTGAAGATTATTATGAGTACACCATCCGGATAGATAAATAATCGGGGCTATGCGTATAACAGCCCCGAAAAGTAGTGCTTCCGGGGCTGTTAATTATACGGAGATTTCTCAAACAACATTTTTTTTAGCCATTTGCAAAAGGTGCGCGTACCGGATTTCATGGGCCTTGATGGCGTAAATGTACATATCTGTCAGCTCGTCGCTGTCGGCAAACATCAGATTACGGCGGCAGTCGGCAATATCCTTTTGTGCCTCCCGGATGAGTGTACAGAGCTCCTCGTCCCGGGCCGGGAGTGGTTCCTCGCGGCGAAACCGCGCTAAAATAGAAGAAATGGGCGGGGTGTTTGCAATTTGCATTTTATATACCTCCTTGCAGGGAATCTCTATGGACAAGTATACTCTGCTTTGAGGAAAATTATACCGGATACAGGAATTTTTTTACACCGCTGCAGATGGCAGAAGCAAGTGCATCCTGGTATGCCTCGCTCGTCAGAAGTGATTCCTCCTCCGGATTCGACAGAAAACCACACTCCACAATTACAGCCGGCACTTCTGCTTTCCGCAGAAGATACAAGTCGCTTGTCGGCTTTGTTTCGCGGGTACAGTGGGGACCGATGGTTTTAAGAATGGAAAGGCGGATGGTATCGGCAAGCTTCTGACTTTCTTCGCTTCCTGACGGATAAAAAATCTGCGGACCGCTATACCGGGCATCCGAAAAATGATTCATATGGATGCTGATGAGACAGGCTGTGCCGCTGGCATTGGCAATGGAAACTCTGGCTTTCATATCCTCTTGTTTTTTAGCCCGGAGGGAGGCGTTCTCATTTGTATATAAAGCGCGGTCCTCTTCCCTTGTCATCTGAATTTCTTCCCCACCTGCCGTAAGCTTTTCAGCCAGCTTTTTAGAAATGGCGAGATTTAAATCCTTCTCTAAAATGCCGGTTACATCGCCGACGGCACCGCCGTCCGGAGCCCCGTGTCCCGGGTCGATGACGATGATGCCGCCTGCGGCTGTGGATGCCGGTTCAGCTTTCGGTGGCAGAAGCGAATAGACCAGAAACGCTACAATGACCAGAAGTGCAAGAAATAAAATTCCGCCCCGCTTTAAGATAATAAGCATAAAAAACCCACCTTTCTCTTTTTTCAATTTATGCAGGAAAGGTGGGAAATAGTATTTTGAAAACAAAAAAGCGGTTCGATGGAAACCGCCGGACCTTACAAAGTCAATATAGTGCAGCAAGATAGTAGGGGATGGCCTTCCGGATGTCCTGGATAATCATTTTGTCACAGTTCCCTGTTTTTTCTTATTTTACCCCTATCTTATCCTTTATTTTAGCATACGTTTTTTCACCAATTCCTTCCACTTCCGTAATGGAGGCCGGGTGGAGAAATTTGCCCCATTCCTCCCGGTGCGCAACAATCCGGAAGGACAGTGTTTCGCCGATGCCGGGCAGAGTGGACAGGAGAGACGCGTCGGCGGTGTTGATATTGATACCGCCGCCCTCCCCAACAGGTGGAATTCGTGCTGTATCATACAGAGATTCTTGTCGGTTCTCTATTGTTATCTGTGCATCGGGAATATATGTGGCGGCAAAATGCAAACCGATAAAAAGGAGAAAGAGTGCCGATAAAAGAAAAATAAGAATACGGTTTGATTTTTTCATAACTGCCTCCCAAAAAAGGCCGTAAAAACTTTTACAGCCTTAAAATTCAAAAGAAAGTTCTGATTATTTGTGATAGAGTTTTTTTGTCTGATATTTTGGCTCACAGGTCAGGTGAATCCCCAGCTTGCGGTACACATCCTTATCCACCTGGGATAAGAGCACCGTGGAGTGGGCTTCACAACCCCGCAGGGCAGAAAGCTGTTCCGTGGCCAGCTTTGCCGGGACACTTTGTGTGGCACTCATCGTCAGTGCAATCAGCACCTCGTCGGAATGAAGGCGTGGGTTGTGATTGCCTAAAATATCGGTTTTCAGCCTCTGAATCGGCTCAATAACCGATGGCTCAATCAAATGAATGGAATCGTCAATCCCTCCGGCAGCCTTCACAGCATTCAGAAGAGCGGCAGAGGAAGCACCGAGAAGATTGGAGGTTTTTCCGGTGACAATCCGGCCGTCATGCAGTTCGATTGCCACGGCGGGTGCGTCTCCCGTTTCGGAGCTTTTGGTAAGGGCGGCGGTGACAACACGGCGGTTTTCCGCAGTAATGCCCGCATTGTTCATTATGATTTCAATTTTCTGGGCAGCTTCTTCACTCCAGCGGCCCAGCCGGCTTTCGCAAAGCGCGTCATAGTACCGGCGGATAATTTCAGCCTGGGCGGCTTCTTCTGTCACGGTGTCATCCGTAATGCAGTAGCCGGCCATGTTTACCCCCATATCTGTGGGGGAGTTATAGGGGCTTTTTCCGGAAATTCGCTGGAACATAGCGTTCAGCACCGGGAACACTTCAACATCACGGTTATAGTTGACGGCAATGTCGCCGTATGCTTCCAGATGATAGGGGTCAATCATATTCACATCGTTCAGATCTGCAGTGGCGGCTTCGTATGCCAGATTGACCGGATGCTTTAAGGGGAGATTCCAGATAGGGAAGGTTTCAAATTTTGCATATCCCGCTGAAACACCACGCAGGTGCTCATGGTATAGCTGAGAAAGGCAAGTGGCCATTTTCCCGCTGCCCGGACCGGGAGCTGTTACCACAACCAGGGGGCAGGTGGTTTCAATATACTCGTTTTTGCCGAATCCCTCTTCGCTTACAATATGCTTGATATCCGTAGGATAGCCGGCAATGGGGTAATGCAGATAGGTTTTGACACCCAGCTTTTCCAGCTTATCCTTAAAGGTGGCTGCAGAAGGCTGGCCGTCAAACTGAGAAATGACAACACTTCCTACATAAAGACCGATAGAACGGAAAGCGTCGATAAGACGCAGAACATCTGCATCATAGGTGATGCCCAGGTCACTGCGCATTTTGTTTTTTTCAATTGCGTCGGCGTTAATGACGATGACAATTTCCACGTCCTTGGCAATATTTTTCAGCATCAGTACCTTACTGTCAGGCCGGAAGCCCGGCAGAACGCGGGCGGCGTGATGGTCATCAAACAGCTTGCCGCCGAATTCCAGGTACAGCTTGCCGCCAAACTCTAAAATTCGCTGCTGAATCTGCTCCGACTGTTTCTTTATGTATGCTTCGTTGTCAAATCCTATCTTTTGCATGGCAATTCCCCCTAAATTTTTCCCATAAGAAAATTATACCACGCAAAATGAAAATGTCAAGTATTTCTTTGCAAGAAAATCTATTTTATGTCTAAAGACCGGACTGCAATCTTTACATCTTCTACCCAGATGCCCGTAAATTCCGTCACTGTGGCGGCGAGATGCTTCCGGATTTTTTCTGTCGCAGAAGGAATAGACTCGCCGTAGCGCAGATTGATTTCAAGATGCAGAATCAGATTTCGGTCCTGCTCCTCTGCGCTGCAAATCCAGATTTGCGTTACTTCAGGGAATTTCTTCGTCTCCTGGATGCATATTGTCACTACCACACTGTGCGAAATTGTGAACTCCCCGAGACAGCTATAGGTGGGCCGTACCAGCGTTTTTTCGCTTTCTTTTTTTCGGTTAGCCGGGCGGAAAATCTGCAGGGGATCCAGCCAGTAGCCGGAAAAATCCTTGCGAATCTGGAAGGTGGGGACTGGGATGACGTGCTTGCCTTCCGTCTGGCGGATGTGGCGCGCCAGACGGATGTCCTCTTCGGAGGAAACGTCGTTGATATGAATGATTTTCTCCGGCGGCGGCAGAAGCAGCATGGTAGCAATTCGCTGTACCATTTCCACCGAGGTACCCACCAGAATAATTTTTTCGGCACCGCTTTCTGCTATCGCACGGCGGACATTCTCGGCGTGCTCCCGCTCAAAAAAGAGTGCACGTTTTACGGAAGCAAATTTTGTTTTCTCTTTTTTGGCAGAAACGCCGGCAATGGCCGTATTTCCGCGAATCAGAAGACCGTCGTCAATAATCAGAGGGATGCGGTGCTTTCGGGCAAGTTCTGTCACACGGTAGCTTTTTCCCGTGCCGCTGGGACCGACAAAGCCGTACACTTTCATGGCTCGGTCCCTCTATGCTTCCTCGCTGGGAAACATTTTAACCGTTCCGTTTATCAGATGAGCACGGTTAATGAAATCCCGCGCGGTTTTCCCCCGGGCAGTGCGGCCTTCCACGAAGTACCCTGCCGGAAGTACTGCAACCACAATCCCCTCCGTTACCCGGTACAGCCGCTCAGCATCGGCATCCTTGCCGTACCGTCCCGCCAGCCATTCCACCACGGTTACCCGATCACCCTTGGAAAATTCCCGTCTTTTCCGGCGGCGCATATTATCGAAGAGAATTTCCCGGTTGCTTTCCAGCAAAATCTGCCGCATTTCCTTTTCGATCTGTTTTCTTTTTTCTGCTTTTGCAAGCCTTCGTTCCGCGTTTGTTTTCATACCGTGTCACCCCAATTTCTGTCTCAAACTTTTGCTTTGACTATATTATATGCAATCCATCAGAAAAAGTCAAGTTTTTATGAACAAATATATGTTCTGTTCTGCGGCAGGGAAAAAAATCCGGAACAGCGGAGCGAAAGTACAGATTCGCCTTGACAAATTTCCTTCTATAGTATATAATTAAAAAAAGAATATAAATAAAGGAAAGGATGATTCGGTGAGCTTCTGGGAAACAGTATGGCGGTTTATTACGCTCATGCGGCCGGCAGATTTTGTGGATATTATAATTGTGGCTTTTGCACTTTATAAAGGTGTAAAGCTTGTGCGGGAAACCCGTGCCCAGCAGCTTGTAAAGGCCGTGGTTATCCTGATTCTGATTCTTTGGGGGAGCACGCTTCTGCGGCTGCATTCCATTACATATATTCTGGAAAATGTGATGCAGGTCGGTTTCTTGGCACTTTTAATTATTTTTCAGCCGGAGCTGCGGCGAATGCTCGAAAAGGTGGGACGGAGCAAAATCGGGAATATTTTCACCTCCGCACCGGAAAACATTGACCGGATGGTGGATGAGCTGGCCGATGCGGCCACCTATCTGTCTGCCCATAAAATCGGAGCACTGGTTGTGCTGGAGCGGGGAACAAAAATCGGCGAAATTGTCACAACCGGTACGGCACTTTCGGCAGACCTTACCAGCGCACTTCTGATTAATATTTTCATTCCGAACACGCCACTGCATGACGGTGCCGTGGTGATACAGGAAGGCCGCATCAGCGCGGCGGGATGTCTTTTGCCGCTGACGCAGAACGATTCTTTAAGCCGTGAACTGGGCACACGTCACCGGGCGGCACTTGGTATGACTGAAATTTCCGACGCAGTCGTTCTGGTCGTTTCCGAAGAAACCGGAAAGATTTCCATTGCCCGGGATGGGGATATGGTGCGGAACCTGACCGAGGATTCCCTTCGCCGCGCTCTGTATAAAAACCTTGCAGAGGAAGAGGCGGCGAAGCCGGTGGAAGAACTGCGGAAATGGAAGGAGGCCTTTCGGTGGAAAAAGAAATAAAACGTCATGTAATGCAGGTTTTGTGCATTCTGTGCGCTGTGGCACTATGGATGTATGTTATATATACGGAGGACCCGGAAATGAGCGTGTGGATGCGGAACATTCCCGTCTCCTATGTGGGAAATGAAACGCTTACAGAGCGGGGGCTTACTTTCGTTGAACGGACAGAGCTCACCCAGATAAACGTTAAAGTAACGGGGAGACGTTCTTCCCTGACCCGGCTTCAGGATTCAGAAATCCGCGCCATGGTGGACTACTCTGCCATCATGGGCACAGGGAACCATACGCTGCCGGTTTCTGTTTCCATAGCCCAGAGCGACGTGCGGGTGACAAAGATTTCAGCAAGTACAGTTACTTGTAAAACGGATGCGCTGGTTACAGTGGATAAGACTGTAACGGTTACTACTTCGGGAGCAGAAGCACTGGGGATACATGACCTGACAGCATCTCCCTCTACCGTACGTGTGACCGGCCCCGAAAGTATATTGACACATCTGACGGCTAAGGTGCATATTGATTTTGGCGATGGAGAGATTTCTGACAGCCATATCGTTTCTCTTTCGGACCAGTCCGGTAAATTTCTTTGGGCGGATTCGGTAACAATGGAGTCCGATTCGGTGACAGTGTCTGCCACCCGGTCTCTGGATGTGAAGCTGGAGGCGGCAAATCTGCCGGAGGGAGTGGAAATTAAAGAGACGGTGTATAATCCGGAAACAGTAGATGTCCGTGGTGCACTTTCTGACCTTGTAGCCCTGGAAGACGTTCGCGGTGCGTATAGCGTGTGGGTGGACTTTTCTTCCTCTCCGGCAAAAAGCGGACAGGTATATCTCTCTTATCCGGAGGGAGTGGAGCAGCTTGGACCTTCTCACGCTTCGGCAGAATTTCATTTTGAATAATAAGATGGGGGTGTAGCAAAATCTGTTTTGCTACACCCCCTTGTAAATATGTGCGTTATTTTTCGGCCCTTTGCTGCATTGCATCATAAAATGCCGGAAAGAGCGTGAAGGGAACGGGCTTTCCGTTTTCACCGAGGAAGCAGTGGGTACTGGTGCCGGTAAAAACGGTCTGACCGTCAACGCTCATGGTATAGGCAAGGGTGAATTTCAGTTTTTTACATTCCGCCACCGAAACCTCAACAGTAATTTCGTCGGGATAGGTGGTGGTTTTTTTATATTCGCAGGAAAGCCGCACCACGGGTGAGATAATACCCTTTTCCTCGAATGTATGGTAGGGGAAGCCTATTTTTTCAAAAAAGTCAATCCGGGCTTCCTCCATGATGCGTACATAATTGGAGTGATGGGTAATCTGCATTTTATCGGTTTCATAATATTGTACCTTATGACAGTAGGGGAGCATAGAAATCCTCCTTTTTACACAGAAAAGCTTTCCAGGTCATGTGCCGCCAGGACAAGATAGGGCAAAGAAACAAAATTCTGCAGGAAAACATCTTCGCCGTCTCCAATCCACAGCTCATGCAGGTGATTGAAAATCAGCTTGCCGATGTCGGCCTTCTGCAGAATTGGCATGGAAAATTCCGGCCGGTAGTGCGTTCCTTCGCAAACGCAGACATCCAGATGTCCGACGTTCTGCGGAAAATCAGAAAAGTCGGGCGATAAATCACCGGTAAAAAGCATCCGTTTTCCGTCTGCTTCTATAAGATATGCAAAGGACGGCTCTCCACCGGACATATGGCGGGTGGGAATGGCAGTGACAGAGATGTTCTCATCCTTATAAACAGCACCCTCATGTGTGGTATGATACTGCACAAGCCCTTCCTCGTTCTTTACATGGACAGCACCGAGCCAGGCGCGGAAAGGCGCAATGGCCGCCTCTTCTGCGAAATAAAAGTCGGTATGCTGGCCGTCCGTCGGATATTTGTGCAGAGCTTTGGCAAGGGCCGTTAGGCCGCTGGTATGGTCGTCGTGCATATGGGTAAGAAAAACTGCACGCAGATTTTTAAAGGGCACACCGGCGCGGAACATTTGGCCGCTGGCTGGCTCGCCTGCGTCAATCATGTAACAGCTTTCGCCGATTTCGAGTAAGGTCGAGGTGGCAAACCGGCCGGGGGTGTGGTTGCCGTGGCTGGTGCCTAATGTAATAATACGCATTTTTTATTCTCCTAAAATAAATGTTGATTACGGGGCGATAACAGAATTGACCCGTGGAAATACGATTTAAACACCCTAGGGTGACAGAAGGTATCTGAACCTCGTTTTTTACTTTCTCTTTTTTGCCACTACTTCGTTAAAATACTCGTAAATGCGTCAGCATTTACTGCGTTTTTGCCTTCAAAAACGCAGTAAAATTTATAATTCTTTTGATGCGGAGGTTTTGCAGGGCTGACGCCCTGCAAAACAGAAAAATCAAAAGGATTGAAATTTGGCAAGTTTATGGCATATTGTGTCCGAGTCTTACTGCACTAAACAGTGAGAATGGCCCGGCAGGGAGCGCAGCTGGTTTTTTCTGCCTTCAGCGGCAGTGCCGTCAGCCGTCCGCCCATCGCGGGGCAACTTTCCAGGTTTATAACGGGAGCCAGCATCAGAATATCTGCGGCATAGAAATCCCCGAAAAAGCTTTGCGGATTGGCGAGGTTATCCCACCGGGGGAAGTCACTGGATAAAATAGAAGGCCTCTTTGCAATCAGCTGCAGCATAGCTGCCCGGGTGAAGTAGGGGGAGGCAGACAGATAGTCAGCGTCAAACCACTTTCTGCCGTAATCGCAGCTCACAAGAACAGCTTCTCCGGGCTGGATACGGTGAAAAGCATCGCATTCTTTTAAAAGTGCCGGTGTGACAGCCATGTTTTCACCCAGAAAAGGGAGATGCAGTACCACGGCCGGCACATCGCAAATCCGGTCCAGAGAAACATCAATAAGCGGGTAGGAGGCATCCCCCAGCACGTGGGCCGGGGTTTCCAGATAGGTGCCCGTCTGGGAGTGAAGACCATCAAAAATCTCACAGCCCACATAGCCGTCCACCCACGGCACAGGCGGCAGAGGACGAATGCCGAGGGCGGGGAAGGGCGGCTCATAATTCCACATTCCGGAATACAGCGTTCCGGTTAAATCTATCTTCATATGTTTGTCAGCATTTCTGCCAGACGGCGGAGCGTATCATCCATATTGCCGCAGTAGTCCGAAACAGAGATATAGCCGGTAAAGCTACGGGCCAGAAGAATGGAAAGACATTCCTTAACCTCGCTGTTACCTTCCTCCAGCGGTACGGGGATGTCGGTGCCCATGATTCCGTCTTTCATGCGGACAAATACCACATCACCGTGGACCTTGCTTTTGTAAAAAGCGGAACGGAAGGGCATGATACCCTGGCGCGAAAATTCCACAGAGCTGAGCACAAGGCCCGTATCGGGCGTACGGATTTCCTTGTAGGCGTCGAAGGTCAGGCCGTTTTCCTTAGTTGGCTCAAATAAAAGACGGATGCCCATACCGCGCGCCATGTCAATAACGGTAGCAAGGTTTTCGTTGCCCGGTGCACAAAGAAGTACATTCTCAATGCCAAGAAGATGGGCACGGCGGAAAAAGGCAATATAGTCCGCAGTGCACTCGGTGGGGATATCCACAGAGTAGAGCACGATGCGCTGTCTCCGGGCAATCAGACGGTTTCGGATATCCTCGGTTTCTGCGCCGCTCAGGCAATGCAAAGGCTTTCCGAAAACACCGTCGCAAAGCTCCAGATTGTCAATGCCGTAGGTTTCGTCTTCAAAATTTTTAAGAGCGATACTGTATTTAAACATTCTTTACTGCACCTCCGTTATGATATTTGCAGTCCACGCACCGTTTGTTATCGCACAGGAAGTAGTTTACGTTATCCTGCAGAAGAGCAAGTCCGATTTCAAACATTTTCGGCACGTCAATCACTTTCACAACCGCATTTCCCACGCGCCCCTCGGTCATGGCATCGGCGCGGCGGAGGTCCTTGGTGAAGGAGAGAAAATCCCGGTGTCCGGGCGGGTAACGTTTCACAGTCATGGTTTTGCCCTCGTAATCCTTCATATAGGTAGGTGCGGCGAAGGTGTGGTCCTCCAGATACGGTGCATCCACAAAGTCCTCTAAGGTGTGGAGCGTGGTGTTTCTGTTCATGTCCACTCCCAGCAGTACGATTTTACCGCCCAGCTCACAGAGCTTTTCGTAGGGCGTGCCGTGGCCGCAGTTGGTTTCAGCCGTATCGTGTCCCGCCGTCAGATAAGAAGCCAGCCGGCCGATGGCCGCGATAGAGTGGGAGGGACGGAGGGAGCGGATGGCATTCGGGCGGGTCCGCACCGTTTCGTTAATGATACCCACAACGACTGGGCTTGTGGCCGCATCAAAGGGTTTGGAGCCGTCCATGGAGGATACGGCTAATGTGCCCCGGGGACCTAAAACTTCCAATAGTGCGTCCACAACCGCATCCGCGCCGCCTTCCACATGACCAATAGCGGCCAGGGAGCTGTGCAAAAGAATCAGGTCTCCTTCGCAGATGCCGCAGAGACGGAAGTCGCGCACCATTTGTTCTTTGGTAATTGACATAGCATTCATCCTTTCAAAATTATACAGCAGATTATATAGCAAAAATAAAATTTTGTCAAATGCTTCCTGACAAAAATGAATTTATTTCCCTAAAGTGGGGAGTTCGGACAAATATTTGCGGAGAATCTCCTGCGTAAAACCATTATTTTCCATAATTTCTTTGTAAAAATAAGCACTGGGCTTCGGAGTGCGTTTGAAGCTTTCAAAATCCACATCCACAAGACCAAAACGGGGAAGAAACGATGTCCACTCATAATTATCCATAAAGGACCAGTACAGATATCCCCGTACGTCCGCACCCATGCGCATGGCTTCGCGGATGGCATTAAGGTACAGTGCCAGGTACACAATACGAAACCGGTCATCATCACAGCTACAACCGTTTTCTGTGATGTATATGGGCTTGTCGTACAGCCTTGTCAGCTGTCCTATCATGTTTTCCGGGTACATTTCCTCCAGATAAAAGTCCATGGGAATCATTTTCAGCTTTTTGTGTTCGTACCGTGTGCCAAATCCGTTTTCGCGGCGGGCATCTATCAGTGTACGGGTATACATATTGATAGCCCAGTAATCCAGGCTGTCCTTCACTTCCGGACAAAACTCGCCGTCGGTAAAAGGGAGAACAATTTCACCGGTGCGGATGGCATGGAGAAAGAAGCCGTTGGCCGCCCAGTCGTGATAGTCCGCAAGTGTTTTATCAAAGGGGTCATGGTGACGTTTGGGCGTGTATTGCACCATGGCATGGGCGGTGCTTATGGGTTTGTCGGAATACTTTTTCACAATATGGTAGCCCCGGGCGTGAAACTTCAGGCAGTTGATTTTCCAGAGATACCGCTCCTGGCCGAATCCGAGATTAAATTCATTCAGGATGTTCCAGGAATCTACATAAGGAGCGGTCAGCGGAACAATATATTCAGCAAACCGTTCAAAATAGCGGAGGTTTTCAATGTTCTGAAAGCCGCCTTTTTCAATGAACCAGGCCGGTGTCGTGAAATGAATCAGCGTCAGAAATACGGTGATGCCGTTCTCCTTTAAGAGAGAAAGCTCCTTGATATAATGCTCCGTGGCTTCCCGGCTGAACTGCCCCTCTTCCGGCTCGATACGGCTCCATTCCAGACTCATACGGTAAGCACGGTGCCCCAGTGCTGTAAGCAGGGCGGTATCCTCTTCTACCATCTCATAGTGATTGCAGGCCTTGCCGGACGGTGCACGGAATTCGTCGAAATAAAATTCCGGCTTCTGTTCCTCCGCCCAGTTGGAACTATGTATATTATCCCCCTCAATCTGATGACCGGCAGTGGCAGAGCCCCAGAGAAAGCCCTTGGGAAAGAGGGTGTCAGGCAGAGAAAAAACGTCGTACATAAAATCGCCTCCTTTTTTTGGTTAGAATATCACATTTGCATATATTTGTCAAGCACAAAGTATGAAAATCCGGTTTTTTGGGATCCAAGAAAAAGGGTTCGAGAAAATGCCCATTCTCCTAAAAAAGTACATCAGACTGTCTTGAAAAAACATTCATTTATATCCTCCTCAAGCTTCTATGATTGCAC
Source organism: Clostridia bacterium (assembly GCA_017442155.1). GTDB lineage: Bacteria > Bacillota > Clostridia > UMGS1883 > UMGS1540 > SIG447. Next base: position 42,733 of record JAFSAU010000015.1, read on the forward strand.
CATTATTTTTCAGATTTTTTCTTAACTGTTCAATATCAAGACATTGCAAGTCAGAATCCGATGCTCGCGCTAGTGCTACCGCAGTGCCTGCCGCTTCCCCCATGCAAGTACAGATAGGCATAATTCTCACCGAAGCTTGTGCTTTGTGTGTTGCAGAAATACATCTGCCGGCAACAAGCAGATTATCATATTCCTTCGGAAGAAGGCTTCTGTACGGAATCGTATAATACGCACCCGGCGGAAAATAATAATGACTCGTTCCCGCCCCGGAAGGGTTATGTATATCAATATCATAATTACCAAGCGCTATGGCATCTTCAAATTTTGTACAATTTTTAAGCTCTTCCGCTGTAAGAACGTGTTTGCCGATCAGTCTTCGGCTCTCCCGCACACCTATATCGGATGCAATGGAGATGATTGTGCTGTTTTTGAAGGCATCCGATGCTTTTTTAAGAAATTCCACCAGTTCAAAAATCTGTTTTCTTGCTATTTTTTCCGCTTCACTTACATCAAAAGGATTGCACGGATTCAGCTTTATGACCCTTGTTGTATTCAAATGTAAAATGCCTTCACCGATGCCAAAAAAATAGAGGATATTTTCTCTCGGATTTGTAATCTCACCGGTCTTTTGCTTCTCTTTATATAATTTCTGAATATATTCCATGTCTTTGATAAAAAGTTCTATGTCCACACCGCTCATTCTGAAACATGTTGTCATAGGCTGACAATAGCCGTCTCTTTCACGACCGAGTGCAAACGCGCACCCCGCCAAATAGAACAAATTTCCGTCTCCCGTTGCATCAATGAAAAAATCAGACTTAAAATCAAGTTTTTCACATCCGGCAAAAACTTTAACCGTTTCGAGTTTCCTGCCTGATTTTTCAACATCGTAAATCTTGGCATGGAACAAAACATCTGCCCCTGCATTTTCAAGCATGGAGTCAAGCAGCAGTTTGAATTGTTCGGGCGAGAAGAAGCGGTCGTCACAGTTTGAAAACATTTCTTTTTGCACTGCAAGCATTTCTCTGAAAATACCGCCCGAAAGATATACTTTCTCGTTCTTTTCTTTGCTTGTTGTCCAATACGGCATAAAAGGATATACAAGTGAATTCGACATTGCACCGCCGAGTGAACCGTTTTTTTCAATCAGAAGTACATCCAGCCCATACCGTGCTGCCGCAATCCCTGCGGCAACGCCCGTAAGACCGCCACCGGCTATAATCAGATCATATCTTTTCATAATAATAAATCACCTCAAGTACATTCTATCACAGAAAAAAATAAAATTCTTGCTATTTTAATACAAACACCTTGAACAAATAATACTTTTATGATATAATTTTATCAAAATTGTTAGTAGGAGTTTTATATGGAATACATAAGCCTTCATAATTTTATTAATTGCTTGCAGTACGGAACCCGGCTTCATATCGGTGTCCTGTTTTTCGGAGACTACGGAAATGAAAAATGCATTTTACCGCACGCACAGCAAATCCACGCCGGAAAAATCTGCACAGAACTTAAAATGCATAAGCACGGATACAAAAGGTGCTATGCCTGTCGATGTGCCGCAATTCAAAAAGCGATGCAAACCAAAAAGGCTTTTGACGGACTTTGCATCAATGGAATTTACGAATATACAAGGCCCGTTGTGATAGATAATAACATAGCCTGTATCATCTACATAGGAAATATTCTGGAAGAAACAAAAGGTCTTGAAAAGCTTAGAAAAAAAATAAGCGGAAAGGAAGAGCTTCTGAACACACTCGAAAAAAATTTTTCATTTGAAATGTGCGAAACCTTCGGGGCATTAATCGAAAACCATATCCGCATATTACTAAAAGATGCTCCGCCGTCATCTGCACTCGTTTTCAAACCTCTTATCGAAAACATTAAAAGCTATATTGAAGCAAACCACGAATATGATATAAAGCTTTCTGATTTAGCAAATACCTTCGGGTATAACAAACAATATATCGGACGTCTGTTTAAAAAGGAAACGCACATGAACTTTTCAGAATATGTAAACATGCAAAGAATCAGACATGCAAAAATACTCCTGAAAGAAACTGCTGATTCAGTCATTATCATATCCATGAGCGTAGGATTTAATAACGTTACGTATTTTAATAAAATGTTCAGAAAATATACCGGCATTACGCCGCTGGAATACAGAAATAAATCCACAAATTAAATCGCGGACAAAAAAGGAGCACATTTTGGGTGGCTTGCATTCCCCTTTACCCCAAACGGCCCAAAATGATGACTTCTAATCATTTTTTCTTTAGTATGTAAATCCGGTTTTTCGGGACAGTACAGATTGCAGAAAAGAAGAGGGACAGCACGGCTGAAAAAACGGTGGCAAAGCTTGACAATACAGCATAGGCTGTGATATACTCTTACCGTTGGAAGGAGGTAAATTATGTTTGGAAAACTTCGGTATGATATAAAGACAATCATGGAGCGGGACCCGGCGGCAAAAAGCGCGGCACAGGTGTTTTTTCTGTATCCTGGACTCTGGGCGGTGATTTACCATCGGATTGCTCACTGGCTTCACAGACACGGACGGACTTTCCTGGCCCGCATGGTTTCCAATATTGCCAGAAGTGCTACCGGAATTGAAATTCATCCCGGTGCAACGATAGGACGCGGGCTTCTTATAGACCATGGCATGGGTGTGGTCATTGGGGAGACAGCGGAAATCGGTGACAATGTGACAATTTATCAGGGCGTGACCCTGGGCGGTACCGGCAAAGATGTGGGGAAGCGTCATCCGACCATCGGAAATAATGTACTGATTGGTGCCGGTGCCAAGGTGCTCGGCCCTTTTACCGTAGGGGAGAATTCCAAAATTGCCGCCAATTCTGTTGTTCTCAGCGAAGTACCGCCGAATTGCACCTGCGTTGGTGCTCCGGCCAGAATTGTGAAACGGGACAACGAGCGGGTGAATAACTTTGACCAGATTCATTTGCCTGACCCGGTTTCGCAGGAGCTTTGCCGCTTGCTGATTCGCATCGAAAAACTGGAAAAAGCGGCTGAGAGGAAATGTGTCGAAAAAGAAGAAAAAATGCTTGACAAACCGTGAAAAAGTATTTATAATAGAAAAGTCGGTTTGAAGCTGACAAAGTAAACTATATAAAGGAAGCGAAAAAATGAGCATTCTATTATCGGTATCCATCGCCCTTCTTGCGGGGCTTTTAATGACAAGGGCATTCAAACCCCTGAAATTGCCGGCGGTGACGGCGTACCTCATTGCGGGTGTGCTGATTGGTCCGTACTGTCTCGGTGCACTTGGAATTGACGGACTGGGCTTTAAAACCTCGGAGGCAGTGGGCGCACTGTCGCTGATTTCGGAGGTAGCTCTCGGCTTTATTGCTTTTTCCATCGGTAACGAATTTCGTTTGTCGGATTTGAGAAAAACCGGAAAGCAGGCAACGGTTATCGGGATTGTGCAGGCACTGGTGGCAACCCTTCTTGTAGACCTGGCCCTCCTTGTGGTACATTTTCTTATGCCTGATAAACTTACAGTGTCGCAGGTGCTTACGCTGGGTGCAATTGCTACCGCAACGGCACCGGCAGCAACACTGATGGTTGTGCGGCAGTATAAGGCCAAAGGACCGCTGACGGATTTGCTGCTTCCTATTGTAGCACTGGACGATGCGGTAGGTCTTATTGTATTTGCCGTATCCTTCGGTATTGCCCGTTCACTTCTGGAAGGTGCAGTGGATATGGTTTCTATCCTTGTAAACCCGCTGGTGGAAATTGTCTGTTCTTTGGGGCTTGGTGCTGTGATGGGTTGGCTTTTGACCCAGCTTGAAAAAATGTTTAATTCCAATACAAACCGCCTGAATATGACGATTGCCTTTGTGTTTGTTACTGTGGCACTCTCCATGATGGACTTTCACGTAGGTCCGGTACATATCAGCTTTTCTTCCCTTCTGGTCTGCATGATGCTGGGTACGATATTCTGTAATATCTGTCCCCTTTCCGAGGACCTGATGGGGGCGACAGATAAGTGGACGTCGCCGCTGTTCGCGCTCTTTTTCGTCATCAGTGGTGCAGAGCTGGAGCTGAATGTGTTTTTGGACTGGGCTATTGTAGGGGTTGGACTTGTCTACATCATTTTCCGTTCTCTCGGCAAATATACCGGGTCCCTCGCCAGTGCAAAAATGACGAAGTGCAGTCCTGAAATTTGTAAATACCTGGGTATTACGCTCCTGCCGCAGGCGGGGGTCGCGCTGGGGATGTGCGCCATTGCGGCGGAACAGCTTCCCGGCCAGGGAAATCTTATTCGGAATATCACACTGTTTGCTGTGCTGATTTATGAACTGTTCGGTCCTGTGTTTACCCGCTGGGCACTGACGAAGGCGGGCGATATCAAGCCTATGAGCGAAGAGGTCAGAATGCGCCGGCAGACGAAGCTTGCGGCAGCGCAGAAAACTTCCGAGAAATAAAAAAACAAAAATCCGAATGCCGGCGGCGTTCGGATTTTTACTGGAAAAAGGAGAATGAACATGCACAAAATGAGGGCAGTGCCGGAGTACATAAAAGCTTTTGTAAAGTGGATTATTTTAGCCGGCATAGTCGGCTGTATTGGCGGTGCAGTGGGCAGCGTATTCCATATCTGCATTGACCTGGCAACGGAACTCCGGATGGAGCATAGCTGGATTCTGTACCTTCTGCCAATAGGGGGACTTGTCATTGCCGGGCTGTATGCACTGGGGAAAAACTATGGGCGGATTGATACCAACCGGGTGCTGGAGGCCGTATATTCGAGTGAAAAAGTACCGTTTGTAATGGCACCGCTGATTTTTATCAGTACGGTGATGACACATCTTCTCGGCGGCTCAGCCGGACGGGAGGGGGCGGCACTGCAACTGGGCGGCAGTATCGGATACCGGATTGGAAAAACCTTCCGGCTGAAACCGGGAGACATGCATCTTATTGTGATGGCGGGCATGAGTGCTGTGTTTTCAGCCCTTTTCGGCACACCGCTGACGGCAGCTGTGTTTGCCATCGAGGTAGTCTGCGTGGGTGTGTGGCATTATGCGGCACTGGTACCCTGCCTTACCGGGGCATTGGCAGGCTTCGGGATGGCACAGTGTTTTGGCCTTGCGCCGGTGCATTTTGGGGGCGTGGTGTTTCCGGCACTGACCGTGGGTGCGGCGGGGCAAGTGGCCATACTGGCTCTTCTCTGCGCACTTGTGGGAATGTTATTTTATGAAACGATTCATGCGGCGGAGCACCTGGGCGAACGGTATCTGCCGAATAAGTTTCTCCGTGCGGCAGTGGGCGGTGCAATTGTGGTTGTGCTTACACTGCTTGTAGGTACACGGGATTATAATGGGGCCGGCATGGATATCATTACCCGCGCCATTGGCGGCGAAGCCCGTTATGAGGCGTTCTTGCTGAAAATTCTGTTTACTGCCGTAACGATTGCGGCGGGATTTAAGGGCGGCGAGATTGTACCGGCGTTCTTTATCGGCTCTACCTTCGGCTGCGTAGCAGCACCGCTACTTGGCCTCGACCCCGGCTTTGCGGCGGCGGTGGGGTTTGTGGCGGTATTCTGCAGTGTGGTGAATTGCCCCGTGGCATCCATGTTTTTGGCCCTGGAGGTGTTTGGCGCAGAAGGGATGCTGTTTTTTGCGGTGGCCTGCGCTGTAAGCTTTATGATGTCCGGCAGAAGCAGCCTCTATAAAGCGCAGAAAATGGTGTATTCCAAAACCGATGAAACCCGCATAGATCCCACCGTGGAATAAGGGTTTTGCTGTTTGTATACTCTTTTTTTGCAAAACCGGTTTTTTCTGGTTTTCGGTTGCGTTTTAAAGGGAACAGTGATATAATGAGTTCGTGTGAAACTTGAAGTTGTTAAGAGAGGTTAATTTTTTTGAAGATTGAATTAAAACCAGACGGAACATGGTATCACGGTTCAAATAAAGTATTTACCGTTCTTCGTCCTGATAGTACGATTACACAGTGGGAGGAACTTGCCCGGGCTTTTTCGCATCAACCCAGCCGGCTTACGTATGATGATGCCGGTGTAATCGAACATAATGGTACAGAAAAAGGATACCTGTATTGTATAGATGAGCATATTGTTGTGGGCGAAGATATAATCCGGCATCCGAAAACGAGTATGGATAAGAATGTTGAGTTTCTAACCAAAAGACCGTTAAAGGTTAAACTGATTTGTGAATTGTAATTTTAATTTATCTGTTTTCTGTTTTCGATGCGGAAAAAATTGTTACAGTATAACAAATTGAAAGGAAAGATTTCAATTCAAGAGGTACGTCATGTTAAAAAAGGCTGAAGTTTTAAAACAGCTTGCACAATTCAGTAAGGCCAGAGGAAAGGTTGTTACGGTACACACATCCCTGAAAGCAGTAGGAGCCATTGAGGGCGGCGGTGAAACGCTTCTCAGTGCTTTGATTGAATATTTTACGGCGGACGGAGGACTTTTATGCATACCTACGCATACATGGGAATCCGATATCTATGATTTGCGAAAGGCAGAAAGCTGCCTGGGCGTACTGCCGTGCCTTGCGGCGGCACATCCGGATGCTTTGCGGACCATGCACCCTACGCATTCAATGGCGGTGTTCGGTGATACAGAAGGGGCACAGGAATTTGCCAAAAATGACGAGTTTGCAAACAGCCCGGCGGATCCTGCCGGATGCTATGGCAAGCTGTATGAACAGGATGGGTATGTACTTTTAATCGGTGTTGGCCAGGAAAAAAATACGTTTATCCATTGCATTGAGGAAATGCTGGGGGTTGCGGATCGTCTTACAGAACAGAAGGTGGAAAAAACCATTATGCATAAGGACGGCACCGAAGAAAAACGGTCGCTGTATTGGTTTGCGGATACGCTTCCCGATGTATCAGAGAAATTCCAGAAGTTTGAGGCTCCGTTTCGCCATTTTGGATGTATTCAGGATGGAATTCTGGGCAATGCGCCTGTGCAGATGTGCAGTGCGAGGAAAATGAAAGAGGTTCTGGAGCTGATATATACCAACAACAAAGGCGGAGAGCTTTTGGCAGATGACCTGCCTGTGGATGAGAAATTATATTTGAAATAAAAGGAGAAGAGAAATGCTTATAAGCACCCAACCGGACTCAAAGGGGAAGGCGGCGGCTCTCGAACGTGCACGTCAGTTAACGGAATTCCGGTGGACTCCGGTACGGGATGTTCCGGTGTACGCCAAGGCTGCCGGGAAAACGGTACTTCCCGCGGGGGAAGAAAAGCAGGGGATGCTCTATTCCTCCACGGAACCAACGGATAAATTTATTACAGAAAACATCTCTTTTGAAACGTTCCGGACGATTATAGCAAATCCCGACAGTGCCCTCTACACAAAAGATATAGGCGGCCATAATAATTCCTGGGCATATTTCGGAATTGTATGTAACGGTCTGGTCCGGTATGCGCTTAACATCAGACGCAGATATTCCACCAAGCGATGGCCGACAATTCCCGGAATGCGCAAGGTTGCGGACGAAGAAAAATATGCGGTAGAGGAAATCAGGCTGTGTGATGTACTGTATGCCTTCGGTAAGGGGCGCAACCATGTAGCATTTGTTACGGATATTCTCCGGGATGAAAACGGCATGGTGCAGCAGGTGGAGGTTTCAGAGGCCATCCGTCCGGTATGTGTTCGGAGACAGTTTGCGCCGGAAGCGTTTTATGAAGAATATAAACTTTTTGCACTCTGGAGATATGATTTTATAGATACAGTGCCGCGGCCGGTGCTTCAGGATGCCAAAACATTTTTTACAGATCGTTTGTCAGGCCTTCCCGCTATTGCGGTGGATTACGGAGATAAAACAAATTACCGTACCCATGAGGATGTTGTCATATCAACATTTTGCGAGGGTGAAAATGAAATAGAAATCTGCTGTGAGGGAAAGCAAATAGAAAAATTTTTGATTTCGGGTGTGGGGAAGGTACAGCGAAGTTTTCCGCGCGGATATTATACGGTGAGACACGTAAAGACGGACGAAACTGTCTGTTTTTGCGTTACGGAGCCGGAAATCAGCCATAGTGTACAAAAAGATGAAATTACTATAAAGGCGGATGCCTGTGACTCCGAAAGCCGGATTTTGTATATGGAGTTCCGGGAGAAGGGGAAAGCAGAGGAGATACAGGAAACCGGAAAAGACGATGAAAACTCGGCAGTGTTCTTTTACAGCGATCAGTGTGCGAGCCTTGCAAAAGTTGAGGAGCTGACGGAAGAAGAAAAAGAGAGTGGTGTTTTCACAAGAAAAATTCCGGAGGATGCCGCAAATTTCAAGGTTTATTTTGAAAACAAATATGGGATATGGACCCATACGATGATAAAAATATAAAGCAAGCATCATTCGCTGTAAATGTTTTGGGCTGGAGGAGTAAGCAGTGAAAAAAACAGAATACTTATTTGATTTTGATGGTACGCTGGTGGATTCTATGCCCGCATATAGTAGCGTTATGCTACGTGTTTTAGACGAAAACGATGTTTCGTATGGAAGCGACATTGTGAAAATCATTACTCCCCTCGGGTATGCGGGAACGGCGAAATATTTTAAGACCATAGGACTTTCCCTGCCGGAAGAAGAAATTCTTCGCCGGATGCATGAATATGCTGCCGCAGAATATCTTTATCGCATCCCGGCAAAAAACAATGTGATTCCTACGCTGGAAGCTCTGAAAGCACAGGGAGCCGGATTACACGTTCTCACAGCAAGCCCCCACGATATGCTGGATCCGTGTCTCAGGCGTCTGGGAATGTATGACCTTTTTGAAAATGTGTGGTCCTGCGATGATTTCGGTACCACAAAGGCTGACCCTGCAATTTATAAGATGGCGGCAGAGAAAATCGGGAGACCGGCATGTGAAATCCTCTTCCTGGACGACAACTACAATGCGGACAAGACGGCGAAGGAGGCCGGAATGCAGGTGTGTGGCGTGTACGACGCATCCTCCAAGGAATATGAGGCAGAAATCCGGACGGTTGCAGATACATATATATACGATTTTTCAGAGCTTCTGGAAAAGTGAAAATGCGCAAGTGTTGCAAAATGCCGTGGAAAAACGGTGAAAGGAAAATCTTTGCAGTAGAGAAGGGTGGAAAAATGCTATACAGTTTTATGCGATTCCCCGGTGGGAAAACAAAGGCGGTAACGCTGAGCTATGATGACGGGTCAGTTTATGACCTGCAGCTTCTGGAAACAGCAGAAAAATACGGTCTAAAATGCACACTGAATCTGGTGGGTAACACGGTGATGCAGGGGTCGGGCCTGAAAAAGGACGAAATTCAGAAATATGTTCTCGACTGCGGCCATGAAATTGCCAACCACGGCTTTTATCATCGGGCACTCGACAGTATCCGGCCGGTGGAAGGGATACGGGACACGCTGGACTCGCGCTTGACACTGGAAAATACGTTCGGTATCATTGTGCGCGGCATGGCCTTTCCTGACAGGGGATTGAAAAGCACGGACCCCCAATATGCGGGAATACGGGAGTATCTCCGGGCACTGGATATCGCCTACGTTCGCACGGTTGGGGGCGATAATGACACCTTTGCTATGCCGGAGGACTGGTATAGCTGGATGCCGACGGCCCATCATACTAACCCGAAAATTACAGAATTTATTGAAAAATTCACTGCCTTGTCGGTAGAGAAACTCTACCGTGCAAGCCGGGCACCGCGTCTGTTCTTCCTATGGGGGCACAGCGCAGAGTTTGCCAGAGACAAAAACTGGGACCGCCTGGAGGAATTTTGTAAAAGACTGGCAGGTAGGGAAGATACCTGGTACGCAACAAATATGGAAATTTACGAATACACGGAAGCGTACCGCAGTCTGGTGCACAGCGCAGACGGGCATATGGTTCACAATCCCACACGTATGGACATCTGGTTTGAAACAGATGGGGAAATGTATACGGTCCGTTCCGGGGAAACGATACAAATCTGATTTACACAAAGAAAGGAAAAAATATGGGAGCATTTGAGAAAGACTTATCAAAGGGAAGCGTTGGGAAACAGCTGTGGGCTTTTGCATTGCCCTTTATCATTTCAAATCTGATTCAGTCACTGTACGGTGTGGTGGACATGATTATTGTGGGGCGGTACAGCGGTGCAGAGAGCATGGCCGGTGTGAATATCGGCAGCCAGATTACGCTGCTGGTTACAAACCTTGTTATCGGCCTGTGCGCCGGCGGCACCACTTTGATTGCCCAGTATATGGGTAATGGTGCACGAAAGGCACTGAAAGAGACTATCGGAACGCTGCTTACTACACTGATTGTGCTGGGAATAGCCCTTACTGTCGTGATGGTGCTTTTCAAAAATTCTTTACTGCAGATTGTGCAGACGCCAACGGAGGCAATGGGAGAGGCGCAGGAATACCTGCTGATTACGGCCCTCGGCACCCTGTTTATATTTGGATATAATGCACTCAGTGCCATCATGCGCGGGATGGGTGACAGTAAAAATCCTCTTTTGTTTGTTGGAATTGCCTGCGTGATTAACATTATGCTTGATTATGTTCTGGTGGCGATATCCGGTATGGCGGCCCGTGGTGCGGCTGTTGCAACGGTGGTGTCCCAGGCGGTGAGCATGATTCTGTGTATTTTTTACCTCAAGCGAAACGATTTTATTTTTGATTTCAGCCGCAGCTCCTTCGGGTTTCACCGGGAACGGCTTAGGATGCTTTTAAAGGTCGGGATACCCACCTCGGTGCAGAATGTGATTGTGGGTATGTCGTTCCTGTTTCTGACTACGCTGGTAAATATGATGGGCGTAAAAGAATCTGCAGCCCTGGGTGCCGTAGCAAAGTTCAATTCCTTTGCTATTTTACCGGCACTTGCCATGAGCGCGTCTATTGCAGCCATGAGTGGCCAGAATCTGGGGGCCGGAAAGCCGGAGAGGGCAGTGCAGACCATGAAGCTGGGAACGCTTATCGGCTTTGCCATGAGTGCTGTTATATTTGCTGTGGCCCAGCTTTTTCCGGAGTTTGTGCTTAAAATTTTCAACGATGACCCGGCCGTAATCGCGGCGGGTAAGGAATACATGAGTGCGTTCAACTTTGACTATCTTCTGGCATCCGTTTTGTTTGGCCTAAACGGACTTTTTATCGGCAGCGGACACACAACCTTCACGCTGTTTAACAGCGTGCTTTCCTCGGTACTCATTCGTGTGCCGATGGCGTATCTCGGGGGCATAGTACTGAGTTGGGGGATGTTTGGTGTCGGTCTCGCCGCCCCGGCTTCCTCACTCGTTTCGGTATGCATGGCGTTTATTTTCTATAAGACAGGAAAATGGAGAAAGATGGTAATCCTGAAAGGAGATGCAATGAATGGCTAAGCTGAAACGGGCGGTACATATTGATTTTCATACAATGCCGGGGATTTATAACTTCGGTAAGGGATTTGATGCCACAGTTTTTGCGGAGCGGCTGCAAAGTGCCCACGTGGAAATGATCAATATGTTTTTTCAGTGTAATATAGGACATGTATATTATCCCACGAAAATCGGCGTGCCGTATCCGGATATGAAGGGGGATATGTTCGGCGATATTGTGCGGGAGTGCCGAAAACGCGGCATTCGTGTGGTGGGGTACACCAATACGGCTATTAACCATGTGCAGGCACTTCTGCATCCGGAATGGCAACGGGTGGATGCAAAGGGACGGGTGCTGGGCGATGACCCCGCAAACAACAATTTCTGCCGGCCGATGTGCTTTAATAATGAAGAATACCGGAGGTATCTTTCTTCCCTCATTCGTGAAGTGGTGGAGCGGTATGACATTGACGGCATCTTTGCTGACTGTATGAATCCGTCACCGTACTGTCACTGCCCCAAGTGCACACGGGATATGAAAGAGGCGGGGCTGGATATTACCAATAAGGCGCATGTCCGCTATTTTGCCTATGAAAAGTTCCGGGAATTTGCCCTTATGATACGGAACAGCGTTCCGGAGGGAAAGCTCGTGCAGCAGACAGGCGTACCCTTCGACTGGGATGGAATGCACGCTGTCAGCACCCATGGCGAGCTGGAATGCCTGCCTACAGGCGGCTGGGGATACGATTTCTTCGGACCGCAGGTGGCGTATATGCGGCAGTTCCGAAAGGAAATTCTGTATATGACCGGCCGGTTTCAGGCCTCCTGGGGTGATTTTGGCGGATATAAGACGGAAGCTGCGATTGAAAATGACTGCTATGATGCGCTTTGTCAGGGCGTGCAGGTTTCTGTGGGAGACCATATGCACCCGGCAGGAAATCTGGATGAAGCACTGTATGAGAGCATTGGCAGGGCGTTTGCCAAGGTAAAAGCGTACGAACCGTGGACAGACCTGGCGGTACCCCGGGCTGAAATTGCGGTTTTGAACGATAAAACCTGCATCACGAAGGAAGAAATGCGGGGCGGTCTGGGACGGAATACGTCGGTAACCGGTGCGGCAAGACTTCTGGCAGAGCTGAAATATGGATTTGATATTATTAACGAGGATATGTCCTTTGACGAATATAAGGTGATCATTCTGCCGGACCGGATCTACATGTCTGATAAACTGGCCGACAAGCTGACGGGGTATACGGAACGGGGCGGAAAACTGCTATGCTCCGGAACGGCGGGGCTGAATAGAACACAGACCGGTTTTGCGATTCCGGCACTGGACTTCCTGCGGTTTACGGGGCTGGATGACAGCAATTCTTCTTATTACACAGTGGATAAAAGCGCACCACTGGCCATGTACCGCCATGGCATTACCATGGAATCGTCGTATAAAACAGCAGACTATATAAAGCCTTACTTTAACCGGCACTGGGATGGCTTGCACGGCTATTTTTACACACCGCCGGAGAAGGCGACGGGCGAAGCGGCCGTGGCAGAGAAGGACGGCATCTGCTATATTTGCTTCTGTATTTTTGAAAGTTACTTTGATCAGGCTTATGCGGCCCATAAGGAGCTGGTAAGCGGGATATTGAAGCGGCTTCTGCCGGTACCCCGGCTGAAAACAGAAGACGTACCCAGTACGGCTCGCGTCACTGTGACGGAAGCAGAGGATTTCGATTTACTGCATGTGAAAACCACATATCCGGAAAAACGGGGGCGACAGGCCTGCATTATCGAGGAACACACTAAAATGCCTGCAGGGGCCGTGGCGATGGTGCGGGGAACATACGCGGGTGTATACCGCCTGCCGGAAAAAACGCCCGTTTCCTTTGAAACGGACGGGGTGTATACGCGCGTCACGTTGCCGGAAATCTGCGGATACGATATGTTTCTGCTGGAAAAATAAAGCGCAGCTTGCAGGGAAGCAAAAGAAAAAGGACTTGGCTTTTTTACCAGGTCCTTTTTGGTGCTCGAGACCGGAATCGAACCGGTACGGGATTGCTCCCACGGGATTTTAAGTCCCGGGCGTCTGCCAGTTCCGCCACTCGAGCTTTTACGCTACTTTGTCTATTATAGCATAAAGGTTTTGCTTTGTCAAGAATTTTTTAATACGCAAGTAAATCTACGTTATACAGAGCAACAGAAATACCCTCGCCCCATTTGATTCTCAGGTTTTCTACGCCCAGAAGGTTTACTTCTACGTCAATGGGATTCTGTGCCTGCTGCAGCTCGTAGGAAATGATTTCATGTTCTGTTCCGTCATTTTCCACACTGTAGAAGGTCAGTGTGTTTGTGGCTTTGGAGCCGACAGAAGTATAAGGCGCAACAGCCTTGCCGACCAGACGGGCATACTTCCCATTTAAAATATAGATGTTGTCGTCGTAGCGACTTCCCTGCAGCAGGTTATCGCACTGGATTTTCTCATCCTTCAGTTCAAATGTTGCGTCTGCACCTGTTCTGATGCCAACATCATAGGAATCAATCTTGCTTCTTTCCAGGTCCTCGAGGTGCAATGTGGACTGTACCGGCTTGCCGCCTACATATACGCTTGTGGTAGCCTGATCCCATTCCACTTTCTTGCCAAGCAACTGGCCCATAGCCCGCAGCGGCACATAGGTGGTACCGTTATAAATCATAGGCTCAACTTTTTCACCGTTCGCATCGCGCAGGGTTTTTTCTACGCCATCCCAGTAAACACGGATGCCGCCGATATGTACGTCAATACCGACAGCAAATGCGGTCACCGCCGTTGTCAGAACCAGTGCTACGCAAAGTCCTAAAATAAAGCCTTTCATCTTCTCTTTCATGTTCAAAATCCTCCTGAAATTTTTCCGCACGAGGTGCGTCTGGCAGTGCTATTTATTATAGCACTCCGGGATGAAAAAGTCAAGCCAAAAACCGAAAGAATTTTGTTTTTGTTTTAATAGGAAGAATAATCTGTAAAATCGAAGGTATCGGTGGGGGCATCGGGATCGGGAAAAACATCTTCCTCGGCGTGGGCAGAAGCCTGAAAAATCTGCAGACGGCTGTGGCCGGCACAGGACAGAGAGACACTTTGGCCGTCCGGAATATGAAAGGTACCGGAGGATTCTCCGTCATTTACAAAGACTTCCAGGATGGGACCGTCAGCGAAAAGCTCCAGCATATATAGGGGCGCGGCTGCAATACAGCGGCAAGAGTCCCGTGTTTCCATACAAAGCTTCCCGTCCGTCAGACGTAAAACAAAAGTGCCAAAGCGGAGTGAGAAATTTGTAGGCCCGCAAAGGCGCACCCGTGAAGTGGCGGGAAGCAAAAATGTGCCGGGAATGTGGCTGTCATATATCACGGTATCAAAAACAGAACACATCTCTGCCGTGGGGCGGGTCAGAAGCCTGCCGGCGCGGGTGAAAAGCTCCCGCGGCATGGTCATGCAGCGGGCGTGACGGGCCGCGCCGAATAAAAACCGCCGCCCCTTGTGCGAAACAGATGTCGGGGCATGAATGTCTTTGCCGAAATCCAGTGTTCCTTGCTGTCGGATGCGAAAACGTGTATTTTGAAAGGTGCCGGTGTACCAGCGTGCCGCATCGGGCCAGGTAGCGAGAAGGGCGTGGGTGCGTCCGATGGCAAAAAGATTAGGATAATCCAAGGGAAAATCCGCATTCCGCAGAAGCGGGTGCACATACTGCCACTGGCCGCCGGACTGTTGAAAGAGCAGAAAGACACCGCGGTCCTCCCGCATACTGGCTGTGAGTATATACGTGCCGTCCGCGGTTTCTGTAAAATCCGGATTGCGAAAAACCGGGCCAAACCCTGCCGGTGGCCGGATGCCGGGTATGATCGTTTCTCCTGAAAAGTGGAGCATATCCCTGCTTTCTGCGCTGAGGATGTATTCCCGCAGAAGTCCGTCGTCCGGCCGGGATAAGGAGTAGGAAAGATACAGGCGTACCCGGTCCTCCCCGGCTACGGCACAGCCGCCGAGGATGCCGCCGGTAGTATGACGCCCCTGACGGATTTCAGCAGGCGGTAAAAAGCAGAGGGGCAGATGACGCCAGTGGAGCATGTCGCGGCTGACAGCATGGCCCAGGCAGAAAACATCCGGAGAAACGGAAAAGGGTGCACACGGATAAAAGAGATGGCATGTGTCCCGGTAAAAGCAGAGCGCGCCGGGCGCGTACATCGGGCCACAAAAGGGCGTGAAATGATATCTTGTGGCGGACGGAGTTTCTGTTTTCAAAAGAGCACCATCTGCCTGGAGAAAGCGCACACCTCTGTCAAACAGTCTGTCGCAGTCGGAAAGATACGCGAGGGAAAGCGTGGCATCGGTGAGGGAGAGGGTATACACCGTATATTTTTGTAGTGGAAAGACAACCCGGTCCAGATTCCGGGCACGCCTTCGCAAAAAATTGATGCCGTCAGACAAAGTGAGGAGAGCGGATGAGCCGGATACCCGCGGAAAAATCTCCAGCGTACGGTAACAATCGCTATAAAATGTAATCATGCCTGCTCCTTTTCTGTTTTTTTCTTTATTGTATCATAGCCGGAAGTGCGATGCAACCTTTTATTCAAAGAATCCATCAGCCGGAAGAAAAACCAGACAGAGAAGGTGAGAAGCACGGCCGCGGCCAGATAACCGCCGTAAGCGACAGCCTTTTCCTGCAAAAGAGGAGCGTTGGCGGGGACAGCCTGCGGAAACACCATCAGCAGGAGACGACAGTAGAAGGCAGACAGCCCGGAGGATAAAAGCTTTCCTATTATATAACTATTCATGGAAAGACCGTTTCTTCGCACAAGGGCCGCTGTCTGGAGAAAAACGGACAGGCCGCCAAAGGACAAAAGCCCGGCCATGGCGGGGAGGGCACCGCCGTCTGTGCCGGCTACCGCGCTGACTTCGAGAAAGCCTGCGCACAGAAGTGCCGCCGTCTTTTCGCCAAGTCCGGAAGCTGTCAGAAAACGGCGGGCAATGCCAAGAATGCCCAGATGCTCCAGAAATGCGGTGATAACGGAGAAAAAGACTACAAAACCGCAGAGTGAGAGAACGGTGTGCACTGCATCACCCATCGGGTCGGCGGCAGTCTTTCGGAGCGTGGTACGCACGCGTGGGGTGTCAGTGCCGTAAAAGCGCATACAAAAGCCGGTGGAAAATGAAGCAAGGGTCTGGGCGGCCAGGAGAATGTACCCTGCGGCAGGGCTTTTGCATGCGGCCGTACCTACAGCACCAATGACGAACAGGGGACCGGCGTTATTTGTGAAGGCCAGAAGCCGCTGGGCTTCCGGGCGAGAAATACTGCCGGAGGAATATAGCTTACAGGTGACGGCGGCACCGGCAGGGTAGCCGCTGACAAGCCCTAAAAGTACAGCGGATGCACCTTCACCACCTACGCGAAAAAGGAAGCGGGAGGGTCTTTCAAAAATTCGGCCGGCAGACGATGTGATTCCGCTGGCTATCAGGGTGTTGGCACAGACAAAAAAGGGGAAAAGCGAAGGAATGAGCGTAGAAGCGCAAAGAGAGAGTGCTTTTCCGGCCGCGCTTATAGCAACGGCGGGGAACAGAGAAAGGGCCAGTGCAGTAAGTGCCGCACAGATACCGACAGCTTTTTTCATGGCGTGTCCTCCTAAAATATGGTTTTTTTCGGTGCTGGGTCCTCATATACATATGGCGAAAGGACTGATTTCATGCGAAAACGAAACCGGACGCCCCTCCGAGAAAAGGTGGCAGAAGCTGTGGAACTGCCGAAGGAGATTATGCTTTCTATGCCGAAAATAACGGTGCTGGCAGGCAAGGAAGCCACTGTGGAGAATTATAAAGGCATTATAGAGCTTTCCAGAGAGTGTATTCGCCTGTACACCGGGGCGGGGATTTTATGTTTGCGGGGAGAAAACCTGGATATTGCGGCGATTACGGACGAGGATATTGCCATTGAGGGTGCAATTGGTAAAATTGAATTTGAATAGAGGGCGTAGTCATGATTTTTTCTATTTTACAGTATTTGCGGGGCTTTCTTGTTCTGCAGCTTCAGGGAATGTACATTGAACGATTTATTAACCTATGCGTGAGGCACGGCATATATTTATGGAACATCCGGAAGGAAGCGTGCGGCCGGGCAACAGTACATGTGAGCATCCCGGGGTTTTTTCGTATTCCGGAAGCGGCACGGAAAACCAAAACAAAAGTAAAAATTTTGCGGAAAAGAGGTCTGCCGCTTTTCTTGCATCGCCACAGGAGACGAGGTGCCTTTGTGGCCGGAATGCTCCTTTTTACCATAGTACTGGCACTTCTGACCTCCTTTGTATGGGCGATAGAGATTGACGGAACAGAAAAAATGGATAAAAATATGATAAGAAATACGCTTAGGTCTTGCGGTTTGGACGTGGGTGTGTTAAAATATACCTTGAAGGCTTCCGATATTCAGGCGGATATGCTGCGGGAGATGCCGGAGCTGTCCTGGCTGTGGGTGGAGGTTAAGGGGACGCGGGCTTTTGTGCATGTGCGCGAAAAAACGCCGGTGCCCGATATTGTTCCTGTAGGCCGCCCGGCTAATATTACAGCGGACTGTGACGGGGTGATTACCGAATGCACAGCCACGCGGGGCACTGCTATGGTCCGGGAGGGCGATACGGTGCAAAAAGGGACGCTCCTGATAAGCGGTACAGTGGAAACAAAGCATGGAAGCACACTGCTGGTGCATGCGGAAGGGTCTGTAAAGGCGAAAACGTGGCGCACGAGAAGCGGCACCTTTCCCCTTGAGAAGCAGACGGAGACGGACAGAGGCCAGGTGAAAACCCGATACAATCTTTATTTCGGCACATGGCGGCTTCCACTGCATACCGGCCGAGACCCTTTTGAAACATATCGGGTGGAAACAGAGACAACTGCTGTGAAGCTCTGGGGAGACCTGTATTTGCCGGTCACTTTTGAAAAACAAAGGCTTTACAGTACAGATGTGGGCAGTGTTACGCTTTCACCGGCAGAGGCGGAAATGTATTATGGCAAGACACTTCTCGCCGAAATCGAAATTCCGGATAACGGGGAAATTATAAATACAGAATATACGCACATACTAAATAAAGACGGAACAATTACAGTGACTTGTACCGTCGAATGTATAGAGGAAATCGGGGAAACCCGGGAGATACTGGAGGAAACAGAGGATGACGGAACGATATTTTGATATTAACGGCATCAAAAACCAGTCGGAGCTGTTCGGCGCGTTCGACAAAAATCTGCTGCTCATTGAAAAAGAGCTGGATGTGCAGCTGATTACCCGGGAAGGGGTTATCAAGGTGCTGGGGGAGGACACGAACACCCAGAAAGCCATTTATGTATTTGAAAATCTGCGTGGAATTCTGGAAAAGGGCGAGGGCCTTACGGAGCAGGATGTCCGCTATGCCATCACAATGGCAGAGGACGGAATTCTCTTTTCTGCGGCCAGCCTCGGTGAAAATTATGTATGTATCACCTCCAAAGGAAAGCCGGTGAAAGCGAAAACACTGGGACAGAAGGCGTATGTGGACAGCATCAAAAGCAGTACCGTAACCTTCGGCATCGGCCCGGCGGGGACAGGCAAAACATATCTGGCCGTGGCACTGGCGGTAGATGCTTTCCGAAAAAAACAGGCCAGCCGCATTATTCTGACCCGGCCTGCTGTGGAAGCCGGGGAAAAGCTGGGATTTCTGCCCGGTGACCTGCAGAACAAGGTAGACCCATATCTTCGTCCTCTGTACGATGCGCTGAGTGACATGCTGGGAGCAGAGAGCTATCAGAAATATTTTGAGCGGGGACTTATTGAAGTGGCACCCCTGGCTTATATGCGGGGCAGGACGCTGGATGATGCTTTTATCATTCTGGATGAGGCCCAGAACACTACGCCGGAGCAAATGAAAATGTTTCTGACCCGTATCGGGTTTGGCTCCAAAGCGATTATTACCGGTGACATTACCCAGATTGATTTGCCGGATGGCAAGCGGTCTGGTCTTAGAGACGTAATACACATTCTGAAAAATATTGAAGGAATTTCCTTTGTATATCTGACGGCAAAGGATGTGGTACGGCATCCGCTGGTGCAGAAAATTATTGATGCCTATGAGAGAAATACCAAACGGAAATAGAGGTACACGCAAATGAAAAAGAGTATTATCGTAACGGTCTCATTCATTGTTACGTTTTTGCTGATGCTATCCGGTCAGCGTCTCACCCAGTATGATATCGAGGCCGGACGGACAGCGCCGGCAGATATCTATGCCCCGCGGGAAATTGTGGACAAAGTGACGACAGAAAAGCGTCGGGCAGAGGCAGAGGCAGGTTTCCAGGACAAGTTTGAGATTTCGGCTGATCTGAGCCAGGCCTCGGAAGAGGCACTGTCGGGGTTGATTGCCTTTGTCGGGGAACAGCGGACTAACAACAGCGTGTTCCGGCAGACGCGATACGAAGGCGTGGATATTTCGATGCTGCTTGAAATGCGTGACGAGGAATGGAACACGCTGACAGATGCGCTTTCAAAGGTACAGGCAGAACTTTTGGGAAACGGAATCTCCGATAAAACCGCGGCACTGGAGGAAGCCCGTGCTCTTCTGGCAGAAAAAACGGAAAATGTGAATGCGGGCATTGCTGCTTTGGATGTGACACTGCGGGAAAATATGGTGTTCAGTCCGGAAAAAACAGAAGAGTCCCGTCAGGCATTACGGGAGAGTGTGGAAGAGGTTACGTATAAACCGAATCAGGTGATTGTGCGAAAGGGCGATGTGGTGACTCAGGCACAGTATGAGGTGCTTTCGGACCTCGGAATGGTAGCTTCGGGAGAAGCCTCCACCGATGTGCTGGGCGGTGTGGGAACGGCAGTTCTGCTTCTGTTTTGCTACGGAATTTTATACATGTATCTGCGGCGGTACGCCCACGAATATCTGAAGAGCGACGGGTTGCTCCTCATGATTGCTGTTATTTTCGCCCTTACGGTACTGCTCTGCACCGTCGGAGCAGGGACACTCAGCCCGTACCTTTTGCCTATTGTTGCAGGGACGGCACTTTTGGCAATTTTGCTGGACATTCGTTTTGCGATTACATATAATGCGGTGATTTCCTTTCTGGCCGTGTTGATATTTGAGGGGGACGTGTACTGTCTGGCCTGTCTCCTTTTATCCGGAACGTTGTCCACCTTTATATTCACACGCCCCGGCCTGCGTCACAAATTGGTTTTTTCAGCGGCAATACAGATGCTGTATCAGTTCGGACTGTATTTTGCCGTTGGGGTTCTGGAGGGCTTGGAGTTGCAAAATGCGCTGGTACGAGGTCTGTACGGTCTCGGCGCCGGGATGATAACCTCTGTAATTATTATCGGTACGCTGCCATTCTGGGAGTATGCCTTTGACGTGACGACGCCCTTTAAGCTTCTGGAGCTGGCAAACCCTGACCAGCCGTTGCTCAAACGTCTTCTGACGGAAGCCCCCGGTACCTACCACCACAGCCTGATGGTGGGAAATCTTGCCGAGGTAGCCTGCGAAGCTGTGGGCGGAAATGCGCTTCTGGCCCGGACGGGTGCCTATTACCACGATGTGGGGAAATTGCGCCGTCCCCAGTATTTTAAGGAGAACCAGTACGCAGAGAATCCCCATGAAAAAATGAGTCCGCAGTTGAGTGCATCCATCATTCTTTCGCATGTGAAAGACGGCAGCGACCTGGCCCGGCAGTACCGTCTGCCCGGTGCAATCCGTAGTATTATTGCGTCTCATCACGGGAATTCTCTTGTTTCCTTCTTTTATCATAAAGAAAAGATTGAAAATGACGGTATAGCGGATGAGGCAAAATTCCGGTACAGCGGTCCCCGGCCGAGAACGTGTGAGGAAGCCATCGTAATGCTGGCGGATTCTGTGGAGGCGGCGGTGCGGTCGCTGGAGGAAAAGGAGGAAACTTCTATCCGCCAGATGGTGCAGAAAATTCTGCGGGGTAAGATGAGCGAGGGCCAGCTTGGGGAAAGCGGGCTGACGCTCCGGGATATTGAAACGATTGAGTCGGCGTTCGTGCATGTGTTCTGTGGGTACTTCCACAGCCGCATCCAGTACCCGGACGGCGATACTGCAAAGGAGATCTGATATGCTTACAATCTGGTTGCGAAATGAACAGACGGTATTCCCTCTGACCCATGCTGTGCGGCGCACAATTCGCCGGAGCGCACGGGGGGCCTTTAAAATGCTGGGACAGGGGGGACGGAATGCTGTTTCGGTGTTAGTATGCGACAATGCTGCTATTAAAGAACTGAATGCCCAGTGGCGTGGCATTGACAAGGCAACCGACGTTCTTTCCTTTCCTATGGAGGATGGAGATGAAATGCTCGGTGACATTGTACTTTCGTTGGAAAAGGCCTACGAGCAGGCAGAAGAGTATGGCCACAGCCCGGCGCGGGAAATTGGATTTCTGACTGTCCATTCCATGCTGCATCTGTATGGATATGACCATATTGAGGAAGAAGACCGTGCAGAGATGCGGGCTATGGAGGAAAAAATTCTGACCAAACTGAAGCTTTTACGTGTGTAGCCTGACAGGATAGGGCAACCCGGCAAATCATGGGTCCGGAGTACGTGCCCGGAACCGGGAGCGAAAGCCAACGGGAAATGCCCGATGATTTTGTGCTTTTTTAAGATTTAAAGTGACTTTTCACTTGGAAAAGTCACTTTTTTTGATATTTTTAAAAAAATTTTTCAAAAATATGTAATATTTTTTTAAAACTTATTAAACATTTGAAAAGCCAGGAAAAATAAGGGTCGGGAGCGTTTCTGTTAAAAAATAGAAATTACCAGTTTATTGTTAAAACTGTAATAAATTTGAAATAAATACATAAAATGGTTTGACAAAGGGCAAAAAGTATAGTAAAATAAAAAACGAAGGAGTGATTCTGATGTTTAAGAAGGGAGAATTACTGAAGCGAAAAATACGGCGCTACGCTGTGCCGGCGGTCGCGGTAGTAGTTCTTGCGGCGGTTACAATTGTATTTTGCGCCGCGGTTTCAGGAGAAACTGTTTATGTTTACGATGACAATTTTGTAACAACTCTGAAAACAAGTAAACTGACAGTGGGTGAAGCACTGGAGGAAGCGGAAATCATCACCGGAGAATTTGATGCAGTGCATCCATCGGCAGATACGCCGATAGAAGCGGAGATGGAAATCCGCATCACCCGCGCCATACCGGTTTCTTTAATAGAAGGAGAAACGGTGCGCGAAGTCTATACGCTGTCCGGGACTGTAGGAGAGGTGCTTTCTGAACAGGGGATTACCTGCGGTGCGTATGATGGTGTAGTCCCTGCACCGGAAACGGCAGTGACCCGTGGTATGGAAATTGAAGTAAGGCGTAACAAACAGCTGGAATATTTCGGCGACGGCGGAAATCTTACTGTAAACACCCAGGCGGGAACGGTACGGGAGATGCTGGAGGGCCTTGGCGTTACGGTAGGGGATTCGGATTTCACCGAGCCGGCAATGGATACCGTGATTGAAAACGGCATGACTGTGCGCCTTGTCCGTGTAACAACAAAGACGGTTACAGAAAGTGTGAGCATTGGTTATGATATTGAAGAGAAATCGACTTCCTCTCTGACTAAAGGTACCACCCGTGTGGCACAGGAAGGGAAAAATGGCGTACAGACGGATACCTATACGGTTGTTTTCCACGACGGTGTGGAGGTATCCAAGGAAAAGGTTTCCTCGGAAGTGACAAGGAAACCGGTAAATAAGATTGTGGAGAAGGGAACAGCGGCAAAGAAGGCGTCGTCCAATAAAAGCTCGTCTGCTACTTCTTCCGGATATTCTTCCGGTAGCGGGACTGTTACGACGGCCAAGGGTGAAAACTTTTCTTATAAGAAGAAACTGGTTTGCACAGCAACAGCCTACGATTTGTCGTATGAGAGCTGCGGTAAGAATCCCGGTGATCCGTACTATGGCATTACGGCCAGCGGTATGAAGGCCGGCCCGGGCGTAATAGCGGTGGACCCGTCAGTGATTCCGCTGGGGACACGCCTGTATGTAGAGGCAGCAGACGGATCCTGGGCTTATGGATACTGCGTGGCCGGCGATACCGGCAGCGGTATTTACGGCAACCGGGTGGATTTGTTCTTCAATACAAGGCAGGAAGTACGGAATTTCGGCCGGAGAACAGTGAACGTATATGTACTGTAATTAAAAAGGTCGGTAAGATGCTGACACAGTGCATGTAGAATAAAGAAGGAAACAAAAACGTAAGCTGGGATGAACGGGAAACGGTTCATCTCAGCTTTTCGTTTCGGCGGGGAACGCTGTGCAGATACTCCACGCAGTCCGGCAGGGCGGCCGACCTGGAAAACGGTGCATTTTAATGAGCAAAAAATGTGAAAAAGCGTGTTTTTTTGGAACTTGTTACTGTTTATAGAAAAAAATTTAAAAAATTTTCAAAAAAAGCTTGCAATTTGAAAAAAAATGTGATATAGTATCACGTGCTGTGACATGGCATACGATGAAACGGGAGGTTGCCGGGCAGAAGCCCCGGGTTTTTCCGTGGAGAATGTCCGATTCTTGAAATTGGGCGACAGTCACTGTACACTAAGTATACGGAGGATACCCTTACGGTCCTTCTGTGCTTATTTGTGCCCGGATAGAAGTCCGGGTTTATGTTTGTAAAGACATGACACGCACGGCTAAGTGTACGGTTCTTCTCGTCGGCATGGAATTGCGGCAAAAGGCCGCCCGGGTTATACCGGCAGCGATAAAAAAATTAGGAGGCGAGATTATGGCAGCAAAACAGAAAATCAGGATTCGTCTGAAAGCGTATGAGCACGCGCTCATCGATCAGGCAGCGGAGAAGATTGTAGAAACCGCAAAGCGCACAGGATCTACAGTTTCCGGTCCGGTACCGCTCCCCACGGAGAAGGAAATCATTACAATTCTTCGCGCGGTGCATAAGTACAAGGATTCCCGCGAACAGTTCGAAATGCGTACGCATAAGAGACTGATTGACATCCTGCATCCCACAAACAAAACTGTGGAAGCACTGGGACGTCTGGAAGTGCCCGCCGGCGTAAGCATTGAAATCAAGCTTGTCGGCAAGGACGCAAGGTAAATGTTGGCAGAGTTTGTCAACCAATAACCATAAGGAGGAAAAAACATGAACAAGGCAATTATTGGTAAGAAGCTTGGTATGACACAGTTCTTTACACCGGAAGGCCGCCTGGTACCGGTAACGGTTATCGAAGCAGGTCCCTGCGCAGTCGTGCAGAAGAAGACGGTGGAAACGGATGGCTATTCGGCCGTACAGCTGGGCTTCGGAGAAAAGAAAGAAAAAAAGGTTACCAAACCTGAAAAAGGTCACTTCGAAAAAGCAGGCGTTTCTGCAAAGCGTGTGCTGCGCGAGTTCCGTCTGGAAGGCGCGGCAGACATGAATCCTGGCGATACGGTTACCGTTGAAGTTTTCGCAGAGGGCGAAAAGGTTGACGTAACAGGTATTTCCAAGGGTAAAGGATATGCCGGTACAGTAAAACGCTTCGGCACACATCGTGGCCCGATGGCTCACGGTTCCAAGTATCATCGCGGCCCTGGTTCTATGGGTGCTTGCTCCACACCGAGTAAGGTTATGAAGGGCAAGAAGCTCCCCGGCCACATGGGTGTTGACCGCGTAACGGTACAGAATCTTGACATTGTGAAGGTAGATACCGAAAGAAACCTTCTGCTTGTCAAGGGTGCAGTGCCCGGTCCCCGCGGCGGCGTTGTAACGGTTAAAGACACAGTTAAAAAATAATGAATTACCAGGGAAGGAGGATTTGACATGCCTAAAACAGATGTATATAAGATGGACGGAAGCCGCGCAGGCGAAATCACATTGTCCGATGCCGTATTCGGCCAGGAAGTAAATAAAACTGTTCTGCACAGCGTGGTTGTGAACTATCTGGCAAACCAGAGACAGGGCACACAGAGTGCAAAAACACGTTCTGAAGTTTCCGGTGGCGGCGCAAAGCCTTTCAGACAGAAGGGTACCGGCCGTGCAAGACAGGGCAGCACCAGAGCGGCACAGTGGATTAAAGGCGGTATTATTTTTGCGCCGAAGCCCAGAGAATACAGATTCTCTGTTAATAAAAAGGTGAAGGACGTTGCAATGCGTTCCGCTCTCAGCTCGAAGGTTCTGGAAAATGAAATTATGGTTATGGAATCGCTGGAGCTGGAGGCCATTAAGACAAAGCAGGTTACAGAAATGATGAAGGCACTCGGCGTAGAGGGCAAGGCACTCATAGTAACATGCGACAAAAATGATAACCTCTATTTATCGGCGAGAAACATTTACGGTGTGGACGTTTCGTATGTAGGTATGCTGAATGTGTATGATATTCTCAATCACGGAAAGCTTATTATTGCGAAAAACGCCGTAGAAAAACTGGAGGAGGTTTACGCATAATATGAAAAACGTACATGATATTATCATTCGTCCGATTATTACGGAAAACAGCATGGATCAGCTGCAGGATAAAAAGTACACCTTCGAAGTTGCAAAGAGTGCAAACAAGGTAGAAATCAAGCAGGCGATCGAAGAAATTTTCCCGGGCGTTAAGGTTGACAAGGTTACAACCATGAACATGCTCGGCAAAGTAAAGCGTATGGGCCGTAGCGAAGGCAGAAGAGCCAACTGGAAGAAAGCCATCGTAAAGCTCACGGAAAGCAGTAAGACCATTGAATTCTTTGAAGGTCTTGTATAAGCTAAGGAGGGATTGAAATGGCAGTTAAGAAATTTAAACCAACTTCTCCGGCGCGCAGATTTATGACGGTATCCGCCTTTGAGGAAATCACAAAGAAGGAGCCGGAGCGTTCTCTGCTGGAACCTTTGAAGAAACACGCCGGCAGAAACTCTTACGGCAGAATTACCGTTCGTCATCGCGGCGGCGGAAACAGACAGAAATACAGAGTGATCGATTTCAAGCGCAATAAGATGGATATGCCGGCAACGGTTATCGGTATTGAATACGATCCGAACAGAAGCGCAAATATCGCTCTTCTCCAGTATGAGGACGGCGAAAAGCGTTACATCATCGCACCCTACGGTCTGACCGACGGTGATGTGGTTATCTCCAGCGCAACCGCGGATATTAAGCCCGGTAATGCACTTCCGATAAGCTCCATCCCGGTGGGTACACTGATTCACAACATCGAGCTTTCTCCCGGCAAGGGCGGTCAGTTGGTAAGAAGTGCCGGTAACAGCGCACAGCTGATGGCGAAGGAAGGCAAGTACGCACAGGTACGTCTCCCTTCGGGCGAAGTGAGAATGGTTCGTATTAACTGCATGGCAACCATCGGCCAGGTTGGTAATATTGACCATGAGAACATTTCCATCGGTAAGGCAGGCCGTAAGCGTCATATGGGTATTCGTCCCACCGTCCGCGGTGTTGTTATGAACCCGAATGACCATCCCCACGGTGGTGGTGAAGGTAAGTCTCCTATCGGTATGCCGAGTCCGGTAACGCCTTGGGGCAAGCCGGCGCTGGGTCTGAAGACCAGAAAGAAGAACAAGGAATCGAACAAGTTTATTGTAAAACGCCGGAATCAGAGATAGTCTGATTGAGAGGAGGATTAACACATGGGTAGATCGGTAAAAAAAGGACCTTTTGTACAGGAACGTCTTTTGGCCCGCATTGTTGAAATGAACGAGAGCGGCGACAAGAAAGTTCTGAAGACCTGGTCGAGAAGCTCAACGATATTCCCGGAAATGGTAGGCCATACAATTGCTGTACATGACGGTCGCAAGCACGTACCCGTTTATGTTACAGAGGATATGGTTGGCCACAAGCTCGGTGAGTTTGCGCCGACGAGAACGTATAGAGGTCATGCAGGTTCTAAAACAACCGGCAAATAAAGAAGCGAAAGGAAAGGGTATCTATGGATGCAAGAACATCTGCAAGCGCCACGCTGCGGCATGCAAGAATTGCACCGCGCAAGGTAAAGCTTGTTATTGATCTTATCAGAAATAAGCCTGTTGGTACAGCAATAGGAATTCTGAACAATACACCCAAAGCGGCCAGCGAAATTCTGATTAAGCTGCTGAATTCCGCTGTAGCCAATGCCGAAAACAACTTTGGCCTCAGTGCCGACAAGCTGTATGTAACGGAAGGATATGCCAACGAAGGTCCGACCTTAAAGCGTATTCAGCCGAGAGCACAGGGTAGAGCGTTCAGAATCAATAAGAGAACGAGCCACATCACATTGGTGGTCTCGGAGAAAGAGTAAGGAGGAGAGCGCATGGGTCAGAAGGTAAATCCCCATGGTCTTAGAGTTGGCGTTATCAAGGATTGGGATTCGCGCTGGTTCGCGGATGACCGCTCCTTTGCCGATTATCTGATTGAGGACCAGGAAATCAGAAAATTTATTAAGAAAAAGCTGTTTGCAGCCGGTATCCCGCGCATCGAAATCGAAAAGGATGCCAACAAAATCAGAGTGTTTATTCATGCTGCTAAGCCGGGTATCGTTATCGGTAAGAACGGTGCAGACATTGATAAGCTGAAGGGCCAGCTGGAAGCAATGACGGGCAAGACCGTAAACATTAACATCGTGGAAGTAAAGAACGCAGACGCGAATGCACAGCTGGTTGCAGAAAATATTGCAGCACAGCTGGAAAAGAGAACTTCCTTCAGAAGAGCAATGAAGTCCTGCATGCAGCGCGCAATGCGTCTTGGTGTAAAGGGTATCAAAACCTCCTGCTCCGGTCGTCTGGGCGGCGCAGAAATTGCCCGTACAGAGCACTATCATGAAGGTACAATTCCGCTGCAGACACTGCGTGCAGACATTGACTACGGCTTCTACGAGGCAGACACGACCTACGGTAAGATTGGTGTAAAGGTCTGGATTTACAAAGGTGAAGTCCTTCCCGAAGCCAAGAAAGCGCCCAAAACGGAGGGAGGCAAGAAAAATGTTAATGCCTAAAAGAGTAAAGTACAGAAGAGTTATGCGCGGCAGACTGAAAGGTGCTGCCACACGCGGTAACAAGATTGCCTACGGCGATTTTGCCCTGCAGGCACTGGAGCCGGCCTGGATTACGTCTAACCAGATTGAAGCAGCCCGTATCGCGATGACGCGTTACATCAAGCGTGGCGGTCAGGTTTGGATTAAGATTTTCCCGGATAAGCCGGTAACAGAAAAACCTGCTGAAACCCGTATGGGTAGTGGTAAAGGTTCGCCGGAATACTGGGTTGCAGTTGTAAAGCCCGGCAGAGTTTTGTTTGAAATCGGCGGTGTTAATGAAGAAACAGCCAGAGAGGCTATGCGTCTTGCAATGCATAAGCTCCCCATCAAGTGCAAATTCATTACCCGTGAGTCCCAGGAAACGGAGGGTGATTCCAGTGAAAGTTAATGAAATCCGTGATTTGAAGATTGAAGAGCTGCAGGCAAAGCTGCAGGACCTCAAAAAGGAGCTTTTTAACTTACGTTTTCAGCACGCTACCAACCAACTGGACAATCCGATGCGCATTGTTGAAGTAAAGAAGACAATTGCACGGATTAAGACGGTCATCAAAGAGCAAGAGCTTAAAAGCGAAACCGTTTAATGAAAGGAGGAAGCGAAATGGCTGAAAGAAATGCACGTAAGGTCAGAATTGGTATGGTTGTCAGCAACAAAATGGACAAGACGATTGTTGTGGCAATCGAAAACCATGTAAAACATCCGCTTTATGGGAAAATCGTAAAGAGAACATATAAACTCAAGGCACATGACGAGGGGAATATATGTGGCGTAGGGGATAAGGTGAAGGTTATGGAAACCAGACCCTTAAGCCGTGATAAACGTTGGAGATTAGTTGAGATTGTAGAAAAGGCGAGATAATCGCACGGAAGGAGTGAGCGCAAATGATTCAACAGCAAACGCTGCTCAAGGTAGCCGACAATACGGGCGCAAAGGAACTGATGTGCATCCGTTGTTTGGGCGGCTCACTGAAAAGATATGCAAATGTTGGTGACGTTATCGTAGCTTCGGTTAAAAAAGCAACGCCCGGCGGAGTTGTAAAGAAGGGTGAAGTTGTAAAAGCCGTTGTTGTTCGCACAGTAAAAGGTCTGCGCAGACCTGATGGCAGTTATATCCGGTTTGACGAAAATGCGGCCGTTATTATTAAAGAGGATAAAAACCCCAGAGGTACCCGTATTTTTGGCCCGGTTGCCCGTGAGCTCCGCGACAAGGATTATATGAAGATTATTTCCTTGGCGCCGGAAGTACTTTAAGGAGGTGGCAATTATGCGTAAAATGCACATTAAGAAAGACGATACAGTCAAGGTTATTGCCGGTGTCGACAAAAATAAGACCGGTAAGGTTTTAGAAGTGCTTCCTTCTGAAGGTAAGGTAATTGTGGAAGGCGTAGGTATGGTTACAAAGCATACAAAGCCCCGCAAGCAGGGTGAAGTCGGCGGTCTTATCAAGAAAGAGGCTGCAATCGACGCTTCGAAGGTTATGCACATTTGCTCAAAATGCAAGAAGCCGACCAGAATCGGCAGAAAAGTATTAGAGGACGGCAAGAAGGTAAGAATTTGCAAGCACTGCAATGAGACCTTTAACGACTAAGTGAAAGGAGGAAATGCAAATGTCCAGAATGCAGGTTAAATACAAAGAAGAAGTGGCACCGGCACTGATGAGCAAGTTCTCATATAAGAGCCCGATGCAGATCCCGCGCCTTGAAAAAGTCGTTATTAATATAGGTCTTGGTGAGGCAAAGGAAAATCCGAAGGCAATCGAAGCAGCATGCGGCGACCTTGCGAAGATTACGGGTCAGAAGCCCGTGGTTACAAAGGCAAAGAAGTCTGTTGCAAACTTCAAGCTCAGACAGGGCATGAATATCGGTTGCAAAGTAACGCTCAGAAGTGAAAAGATGTACGAGTTTGTAGACAGACTCTTCAACGTAGCACTTCCCCGCGTTCGCGACTTCCGTGGCATCAACCCCAATTCCTTCGACGGCCGAGGCAATTACACCATGGGTGTTAAGGAACAGTTGATTTTCCCGGAAATTGAATATGATAAGATAGATAAGGTAAGAGGCATGGATATCATTTTTGTTACCACTGCCAAAACCGACGAAGAAGCACGTGAGTTTTTAACACTTATGGGCGCTCCGTTTGCCAGAAATTGAGGGGAGGGAACTGAAAAATGGCGAAGAAATCCATGATTTTAAAGCAGCAGCGTACACCTAAGTACAGCTCAAGAGCCTATACCCGGTGCAAGCTCTGCGGCAGACCCCACGCGTACCTGAGAAAGTTCGGCATTTGCCGTATTTGCTTCAGGGAATTGGCATACAAAGGGCAGATTCCCGGTGTAAAAAAAGCAAGTTGGTAATTTAAAGCTACGGAAAAGGAGGTAGTACCATGCAGTTGACAGATCCCATTGCTGATATGCTGACCCGTATCAGAAATGCAAATTCCGCACGGCATGAAACTGTCGATATTCCCGCTTCCAATATGAAGAAGGCGATTGCGGCAATTCTGAATGAGGAAGGGTATATCAAAGGATATCAGATTATAGATGATGAAAAGCAGGGCATTATCCGCATCGCGCTGAAGTACGGTGCAAACAAGGAGCGCGTCCTGTCGGGACTTATCAGAATTTCTAAACCCGGTCTGCGTGTTTACGCAGGACATGACGAGATTCCCCGCGTTCTGAAGGGGCTCGGTATTGCGATTGTTTCCACTTCAAAGGGTGTTATGACCGATAAGAAGGCACGCGCAATGCACGTTGGCGGCGAAGTTCTGGCATTTATTTGGTAATTTTAAGAAATGGTGGTGAGACGCAATGTCAAGAATAGGAAGAATGCCTATTACTGTACCGGCCGGCGTTGATGTAAAAATCGGCGAAGGCAATGCCGTTACAGTAAAGGGCCCGAAGGGCACGCTTTCGCAGCAGCTCCATCCCGAAATGAAAATTGAGATGAACGCCGGCGAAATCAACATTGTCCGTCCTTCGGAGCAAAAGAAACATAAAGCACTGCACGGCCTCACACGTTCGCTTCTTGCAAACATGGTAACGGGCGTCACCGAAGGCTTCCAGAAGGAACTGGAAATCAACGGCGTAGGTTACAGAGCGCAGATGCAGGGTAAAAAGCTCGTTTTGAACCTTGGTTACTCCCATCCTGTGGAGATGGACGAGGTTCCGGGTATTGAAATTGAAGTGCCGGCACCGAACAAAATTATCGTTCGCGGTGCTGACAAGCAGCTGGTAGGTCACGTCGCGGCAAACATCCGCGAGAAGAGATTACCGGAACCCTACAAGGGCAAGGGTATTAAGTACGCAACCGAACATATCCGCCGCAAGGAGGGTAAGGCCGGTAAAGCCAAGGGTTAAGAGAGGAGCAGTAAGAGATGATAAATAAAGCATCCAGCAATAAGGCGAGACTCAAGCGCCATGGACGTATGCGCCGCAACATTGTCGGCACACCGGAACGTCCGCGTTTGAACGTTTTTCGTAGCTCGAATCATATCTACGCACAGATCATCGACGATGAGAAGGGCGTAACGCTGGCCGCGGCCTCCTCACAGAGCAAGGAATTCCAGGGGTACGGCGGTAACGCCGAAGCTGCCCGCGAGGTTGGCAAGCTGATTGCAAAGGCAGCACTGGATAAGGGCATTAAGGCGGTTGTATTTGACCGTGGCGGTTACATTTACCATGGACGTGTCGCAGCACTGGCAGAAGGTGCTCGCGAGGGCGGTCTGGAATTTTAAGAAGGAGGGACATTATGGCAGACAGAATCGATCCCACAGAAGTAGAGATTAAAGAGAAAGTGGTTTGCCTCAACCGTGTTGCAAAGGTTGTAAAGGGCGGCAGAAACTTCCGCTTCACAGCTTTAGTTGTTGTCGGTGATGAAAACGGTCACGTCGGCAGCGGTCTCGGCAAGGCAGCAGAAATCCCGGATGCAATCCGCAAGGGTATTGAAGATGCGAAGAAGAACATGATTACAGTTCCGCTGGTAGACGGTACAGTTCCCCATGAAATCATTGGCGAATTCGGTGCCGGCCGTGTGCTGATTAAGCCGGCTGCAGAAGGTACCGGTGTTATCGCAGGTGGTGCTGTCCGTGCGGTTATGGAGCTGGCGGGCGTGAAAAACGTTCGTACCAAGTCCCTTCGCAGCAACAACGCAAAAAACGTTGTGGACGCAACAATTGCGGGACTTAAGAACTTAAAATTTGCCGCTGAAGTGGCACGTCTGCGTGGCAAGACAGTGGAAGAACTGTAAGTAAAGGAGGGTCTCAATTGGCTAAACTCAAGGTTACCCTGAAGAAGAGTGTTATCGGCTGCAAAAAGGATCAGATTGCAACAGTAGAGGCACTCGGACTTAAAAAAATCCGCGACGTTAAGGAACATGCGGATACGCCTCAGATTCGAGGAATGATCAATAAAGTATCTCATTTATTGACGGTTGAAGAAGCATAAGGAGAAGGAGGTGTTGTGATATGAAGCTGTACGAACTGAGTCCCGCACCGGGAAGCAAAACGGAAGGTAAGCGTAAAGGCAGAGGTGCAGGAACTGGTAACGGTAAAACAGCGGGCAGAGGTCATAAGGGCCAGAATGCCAGAAGCGGCGGCGGCGTACGTCCCGGCTTTGAAGGCGGTCAGATGCCTCTGTACAGACGTTTACCGAAAAGAGGCTTTACAAACATATTTGCAAAGCAGTATGTTTCGATAAATGTTGCTGAACTGAATAAGTTTGAGGACGGTGCTGAGGTAACAGCTGCAGCACTGTGCGAAAAGAAAATTATCAGCAAGGCAAAGGATGGCGTTGTCATTCTGGGCCGTGGAGAACTCACAAAGAAGCTGACAGTAAAGGCAGCCCGGTTCTCCAAGTCTGCTGCAGAAAAGATTGAGGCAGCAGGCGGAAAGGCAGAGGTGATTTAAGTGTTTAAGATTCTGAAGAATGCTTGGGCAATCCCTGAGCTCCGCAAGAAAATACTTTACACGTTATTGCTTCTGGTCGTGTTCCGCTTCGGTTCCGTTATTACGGTGCCGTGGCTGGACAGTGCAACTTTGGCTTCCTGGGTGGACCAGGGCGGAAATACACTTTTCAGTATTATGGATATGTTTTCCGGCGGTGCATTCAGTCAGGCAACTATCTTTGCGATGGGTGTTTCGCCCTACATTAACTCTTCCATTATCATTCAGCTTCTGACCGTTGCCATCCCGGCTCTGGAAAGACTGAGCAAGGAAGGGGAAGAGGGCCGCAAGAAAATCAGCAAAATTACAAGATACGTCACCGTTGTACTGG
The DNA here is from genome assembly GCA_017442155.1 of Clostridia bacterium. Lineage (GTDB taxonomy): Bacteria > Bacillota > Clostridia > UMGS1883 > UMGS1540 > SIG447. The sequence goes on from JAFSAU010000015.1 coordinate 76,308, forward strand.
CCTTTGTACAGGCAGCAGGTCTCTACATCGGTCTGAACAGCGCAAATGCAGTTTCCAACCCCGGTGCACTTACATTCTTTGTAATTGCACTGAGCTTCACAGCCGGTACGGCATTCCTGATGTGGCTGGGTGAAGAAATCACGGAAAAGGGTATCGGCAACGGTATCTCCATGATTATTTTCGCCGGTATCGTTGCAGGAATTCCTACTATGGCGAAATCGGTATGGCAGACATTTGTGGGCGGTGGAAACAACTATCTGGCTGTAGCCATCATCCTGGTATGTGCAGTGCTGATTATAGGACTTGTTGTTCTGTTTAATAATGGTGAGCGCAGAATTCCGGTACAGTATGCAAAGCGCGTCGTCGGCAGAAAAATGTACGGCGGACAGAGCACGCATATTCCGATTAAGGTCACGATGGCCGGTGTTATGCCAATCATCTTCGCCATGAGCCTTCTGGCGTTCCCGAGCACGGTTGTGTCTCTGGTTGCGCCGAATGCAACAGGTGGATTTGCCGGCTGGATTCTGAAATTCTTCAACCAGTCCAATCCTTGGTATGCGGTGATCTATTTCGTATTGATTGTAGGCTTTACCTACTTCTATACGTCCATTAGCTTCAGCCCCATCGAGGTGGCAAACAACATGAAGAAAAACGGCGGCTTTATCCCCGGCATCCGTCCGGGCAAGTCGACCAGCGATTTCATTGCAAAGGTACTTTCCCGCATTACGCTCGTTGGAGCGTTCTTCCTGGGTTTTATTGCAATTCTGCCCATCATTCTGGCACTTATTGATTCCCGGCTGTCCACCATCAGCATCGGCGGTACATCCCTTCTGATCGTTGTTGGTGTTGCACTGGAAACAGTAAAACAGATTGAATCTCAGATGCTGATGCGGCATTACAAAGGTTTCTTAGAGTAATAGGAAGTGAATACAATGAAAATCATTTTATTAGGTCCGCCGGGAGCCGGTAAGGGTACACAGGCGGAGCTTCTGGCAGAGCGGTACGGCATTCCCACCATCTCCACGGGTAATATGATTCGTGCAGAGGTGCGGGAGGGCACCCCGCTGGGACAGAAGACAAAACAGTATATCGACGAAGGACAGCTGGTGCCGGATGAAATTATTATGGCGATTGTCGAGAGCAGACTGGCGAAGCCGGACTGTGAAGGCGGCTTTATTTTAGACGGGATCCCGCGGACAATTCCCCAGGCACAGGCCCTGGACGAAATGGACTTGGGCGACTATGTTGTTTTGAATATTTCGGTAGCCGATGAGGAAATTCTGAATCGCTTGGGTGGCAGAAGAGTTTGCGGTAAATGTGGCGCAACGTACCATGTCACTTTCAACCCGCCGAAGACGGAGGGAGTGTGCAACACCTGTGGTGATGCACTGATTATCCGTCCGGACGACGCGAAGGAAACAATTCAGAAACGACTCGAGGTCTATCACGCACAGACTGAGCCGCTGGTGTCTTATTACGAAAAGGCCGGAAAGCTTATCAATATTTTAAGCGAAGGCAGCGTCGAAGAGACAACAGCAGCGATACAGACAGCACTTGAGGTGAAATAATGATTTGGGTAAAGGACAGTCATGAGATTGACGCTATGCGTCAAAGCGGCCGCCTGACAGACGCGCTTTTGTCGTATCTTGAAAGGCAGATTGAGCCGGGCATTTCCACGCTGGAGCTGGATGAGATGGCTGAACGCTATATCAACAAAAACGGCGGGAGGGCTGCCTTTAAAAACTACAGGGGATTCCCCAAATCCATTTGTACTTCTGTGAATTCTGTCGTCGTACATGGCATACCCGGGAACAGGGTTTTGTACGAGGGGGATATTATCAGCATTGATGTCGGTATTTGTCTTGACGGATACTACAGCGATGCTGCCCGTACCTTCCCGGTCGGGAAAATCAGCGAGACCGCGCAAAAGCTGATTGATACGGCCGAGGCGTGCTTCTTTGCAGGACTCAGCAAAGCTTTAGACGGAAATCGTATAGGTGACATTTCCGCCGCCGTTCAAAGCGTGGCTGAAGCAGAGAATTACGGCGTGGTGCGGGAACTTGTGGGGCACGGTGTCGGCCGGGAACTGCATGAGGATCCGGACGTTCCGAATTTCGGGACAGCCGGTCGCGGCGTCCGATTGCGCAAAGGCATGACACTGGCCATTGAACCCATGATATGCGCCGGTTCCCGAAGGGTAGAGGTCCTGGACGACGGCTGGACTATTCAAACATGTGACGGCTCCCTTGCCGCACATTACGAGAACACTGTGGCCATAACCGATGACGAGGCTGAGATTTTGACAATCAGCCCCAGAAAACGCAAGAGGTGATTTGTTTTGGATATTGACGCGGGCAGTTTAGTCTATTCAATTGCCGGCCGAGATAAAGGCGGAGTGTTTGTGGTTATGCATCTGGAGGGCATATATGGCTATCTGGCTGACGGGAAAACACGCAAAGCGGATACCCCGAAGAAAAAGAAGCTGAAGCATATGAAATCCATAGGATATACTGCAAGTGCCCTGCAGAACAAAATTGCACTCGGGGAACGCCCCACCAATTCGGAGATCCGAAGGGCGATAGCGGCGTATCACGAGGAGAACAATCAGTCGAGCTGAGAAGGAGGTAACTACCTTGGCAAAGGACGATGTACTGGAAATGGAAGGCACGGTGTTAGAATCCCTGCCTAACGCGATGTTTCAGGTGGAGTTACAGAACGGCCATCAAATACTCGCACACATATCGGGAAAGCTGCGGATGAATTTCATCAGAATTCTTCCCGGCGACAAGGTGACGGTGGAATTATCCCCCTACGATTTGACAAAGGGACGGATAATATGGAGAGCAAAGTAATAGAGGAGGTAGCGATATGAAAGTCAGACCCTCGGTAAAACAGATTTGTGAAAAGTGCAAGATTATCAAGAGAAAAGGCAAGGTAATGGTAATCTGCGAAAATCCGAAGCACAAACAGAAACAAGGTTAAAAAATAGGAGGTGTAAGCATGGCCAGAATTGCCGGTGTTGACTTGCCGAGAGAAAAGAGAGTGGAGATAGGACTCACCTACATTTTCGGTATCGGCAGAACAAGTGCAGTGAAAATCCTGGAGGAAACAGGCATCAATCCTGATACACGCGTCAAAGACCTGACCGAAGAAGAGGTCATTAAACTCAGAGACATTATAGATAAAAACTATAAGGTTGAGGGTGACCTCCGCCGCAGCGTCGCGCTTGACATTAAGCGTTTGGTAGAAATCGGATGCTATCGGGGAACAAGACACAGAAAAGGTCTGCCCGTTCGCGGACAGAGAACAAAGACAAACGCGCGCACACGCAAAGGACCCAAGCGCACAATCGCAAACAAGAAGAAGTAGGAGGTAAGGTCAAATGGCGAAAACAGCTGTAAAGAGAACGACCAGAAAACGGCGTGAACGTAAAAATATTGAACGCGGTGCCGCACATATCCGTTCCACTTTCAATAATACGATTGTAACCATCACGGATACAGCAGGCAATGCTCTTTCCTGGGCAAGTGCCGGTGGTCTCGGATTCCGTGGCTCCAGAAAGAGCACTCCCTTCGCTGCACAGACAGCTGCGGAGACAGCCGCAAAGGCTGCTATGGAGCACGGTCTTAAAACCGTCGAGGTCTATGTAAAAGGCCCCGGCGCGGGACGTGAGGCTGCTATTCGTGCGCTGCAGGCGGCAGGGCTTGAGGTCAGCATGATTAAGGACGTCACACCCATTCCCCACAACGGATGCCGTCCGCCTAAGCGTAGAAGAGTTTGATTCAAATTTTTGAAAGATAGGAGGAGAAACAAATGGCAAGAAATATGCAGCCTATACTGAAAAGATGCAGAACGTTAGGCATTGAGCCTTCTGTAATGGGTATCCATAAGACTTCAAACAGAAATCCGAAGCCCATGAAGAGAAAGCAGAGTGAATATGGTCGCCAGCTGACAGAAAAGCAGAAGGTAAAATTCATTTACGGTATGCTGGAAAAGCAGTTCAGAAAGTATTATGAAATTGCAGTTAAAATGCCCGGCATTACCGGTGAAAACCTGCTGACACTTCTGGAGTCCAGACTGGATAACGTAGTGTTCAGACTTTGCTTTGCCAACACAAGAAGAGAATCCCGCCAGATGGTAAACCATGGTCACATTCTTGTAAACGGCAAGCGGGTAGACATTCCTTCTTACAGAGTAAAGGAAGGCGATGTCATTTCCATCGCTGAAAAGAGCAAAGGTATGGCAGGTATCAAAAATATTCTGGAGAAGACGGAAGGCCGCGTAACACCGAAGTGGCTGGAGCTTGACCGTGAGAATGCCACCGGCAAGGTTATTACCCTTGCTAAGCGCGACGATATTGACTTCGAAGTCCAGGAAACGCTTATCGTCGAGTTGTACTCGAAATAAGCGTAGCCCTCGCAATTTAAAACAAATTCAGAAGGGGGTACTTTATAATGATAGAAATCGAGAAGCCGAGAGTGGACTGTATTGGCTCTGCGGAAGACAAATATTACGGCAAGTATGTTCTGGAACCGCTGGAAAGAGGCTACGGTACAACCCTCGGAAACTCTCTGCGCAGGATTATGCTGTCCTCTCTGCCCGGCGCAGCTGTTACATCTATCAAAATTGACGGTGTGCTGCATGAATTTTCCAGCATTACGGGCGTAAAGGAAGATGTGACAGAGATTGTACTGAACATTAAACAGCTGATTGTGAAGCTTCACTCCGATGGACCGGAAACGGTTTACATTGATGCTAAGGGGCCCTGCGAAGTTACGGCAGGCGATATTAAGGCGGATGCGAATGTGGAAATATTTAATCCCGACCTGCATATTGCAACCCTGAACGAAGATGCAAAACTGTACATGGAAATTACAATCAACAAGGGAAGAGGCTACGTATCTGCTGAGCGCAACAAGCAAATCAGTCAGCCGGTGATTGGACTTATTCCGGTGGACTCGATTTATACGCCTGTACCCAAGGTGAATTTCACGGTGGAAAACACCCGCGTAGGACAGGTGACGGACTACGATAAGCTTACGCTTGAAATTTGGACAAACGGAACGCTGACGCCGAATGAAGCAGTTTCCTTAGGTGCCAAGATTTTCAATGAGCATCTGAATCTTCTGATTGACCTGGCAGACGGTATGCACGATGTTTCCATTATGGTGGAAAAGGAAGAAAAGAAGAAAGAAAAAGTGCTTGAAATGACAATTGAAGAACTGGATCTGTCGGTCCGTTCCTACAATTGCCTGAAGCGCGCAGGTATCAACAATGTAGAAGACCTGATTCAGAAGACGGAAGAGGATATGATGAATGTCAGAAACCTCGGCCGCAAGTCTTTGGAAGAGGTTATCAATAAGCTACTGAGCCTGGGCCTGACTCTGGCACCGGTTGAGGATTAAACGGCAAAAGCAACCAAGTTTTGCGAAAGGAGAGTTTCAGTATGAGAAAGTTAGGAAGACCGACTGATCACCGTCGGGCAATGCTGAGAGGCATGGTAACGGCTTTTCTGGAAAACGGTAAGCTGATGACAACAGAGACACGGGCAAAGGAAATCCGCCCCCTCGTTGAAAAAATGATTACGCTCGGCAAGCAGAACACACTGCATGCAAGACGGCAGGTCATGAGCTACGTTACAAAGAAGGACGTATCCTATAAAGTATTTGCGGAAATCGCACCGAAATATGCAGAAAGAAACGGCGGCTACACCAGAATTATCAAGGCCGGTGTAAGACGCGGTGATGCTGCACCTATGGCGATTATCGAACTCGTATAAATTACGTCTTATGAAACCACCCTGAAGGAATTCCTTCAGGGTGGTTTTTTTACGCAAAAAAGTATTAACACGTTGTAGATGCATATATTTTTCAGGAAAGCATTTTTACACCTGTCTCATACAGCGGATAATTCTGTGGTCTCGCCACCGGCTCGGCCAATATAATCCTGCAAAAAGCCTTCGGCTACTTTCATGGAAATGATACCAATCTGATTCCCTTTAAAGCCAAAGGTCATGCCGAGATTTCCAAAGTAGTCATCCACGATGTTGACCCGAAGCCGGAGCTGATGTGCTGTCGGCCATGTGGCGACGGACAGACATCGGTATCCGGAGCCGCGGGGAGTGCCGATGGTGTCGCCGCTGTAATGGGATTCCGGGAAAACACCCTCCACATATTCGCCGAGACCGAAGTGTATTTCCTTTTTGCCTCGTTCATTTTCGTAGTGAAGAGTACCACGATTACCTTCAAACGTAAAGCAAACAGTCTTGAATCCCATCGGATTATCCTGTAATGTATAGGTGACACCGTTTATTTTTTCCTGCATGGGACTGTGGGTATCACCCTCCGGTTTGTAAAGTGTAAGGGTGGAAAGCGTTTCCTCAAGTGCAGCGTGTGCTGCGGGATTTGCAGGCAGAGACACGTCGGAAGCAGTAGCGGCAATCCGGTTATACATAGAAGAAACGATGCTGTATCCTGCATGGGCCACACCTTGTGTATCTGCGGTACATACAATCAGCAGGTCTTTCTCAGGCAGGCAGTAGGCGAGCTGTGAGCCCATGCCGGAAAAAAGGAACCCGTTTCCGATTGTACGCCAGACTTGATAGCCGTAACCACTCATCCGGTACTCCCCGCCGCAGCCGAACATGTCGGTTTCTACCTGGCGGGAGGTGGCGGCTTTTACATATTCTTCGGACATATACTGTTTTCCGTTCACGTTGCCTCCGCGAAGGAGAATAAATGCATAGGTGGCGAAATCCAGTGGTGTACAGATGACACCGCTTCCGGCCCAGGAATACCCGTCCGGTGATTTGACACACCAGGCATCCTCAGAAAAACCAAGCTCACGGAGCATTTTGTCCTTCATATATTCCAGCATCGGCTTGCCTGCAAGCCGTTCTGCAATAACATTCAGGATATAGGAAGAAGAAGTGTCATATTGAAATGTGGTGCCGGCAGGACGGTTTGGCTCCGTGCGGAAAAAGGATTCCACCCAGTGCGTTGCATTCCGGCTGTCTCCGGAAAGGGAGTAGGTGGTGACATGCGGAGAGGACATGGTTAAAAGGTCGCGTATTGTAGCGTCCTTTATGTACGGGTGCAGCTCATCAGCCGGAAATTCGGGGAAAAAGGTATGCACCTTGTCGTCAAGGGAAAGCTTGCCCTCGTCATACAGAAGGCCAATGGCACCGGCAGCAAAGGTTTTGCTGGAGGAATACAACCGATGTTTTGTGTCGCGGGTAAAGGGGGCATAGTAGCCCTCAGCGGCCAGCTTGCCGTGCCGGATGACCAGGAGACTGTGCATATACAGCCCGTCGTTCGCAAAGTCCTGAATCAGGGCACTGATGTTTTCAGAGGAAATGCCCACTTCCTCCGGGGTGGTTTTGGGGAAAAGCGTGCGCATAAAAAAAGTACCTCCATTGTAGTATAGATTAATACGTTTTGCAGTTTCGTATAGCACGAAAGGCAGTTTCTTCACCGTCTTCCGCCAGAAGAATCAGCCACTCCTCCAGAAGCTTTGCTGTTTCCGGATGAATCGCCCGGTTAGCTTTGCCGCGGATAAAATAATCAAGGGGATGGGCAGACGTGTAGTTTGCACCCTGATAAATCTTGCTGGCGGCCACGCGGTCACAGAACATTTCTTTAACAAAAATCAGCGGCATTTTCACCGGAGACATCAGCCGCGTTACCCGGTCATAATCCGTCCAGTATTCAAAGTGATGACGGTTACGGCCCTTGTGGTGAATCCAGGCCCTGGAAAAGCCGTAGGCCTCCCGTTCTCCTTCGTTGGGACTTTTGTTTCCTTTGTAATACTTTACCCCGGCACAAAATTCCGTGGGGCTGTATTTGGAAAGGTCGTGCAAAAGCCCACGCCAGAGAATCCCGGCGTGAAAGCAGTGACGAATTACAGCGTGGCGATGCCGGGTCACTGTGGAAAAATGCTTCCATAAATTGCTCATAGGTAATCTCCTTGTACAGAAGGGGCACTTCAGGTACCTGAAGTG